>NZ_JAMGBF010000073.1 GCF_023516615.1 Streptomyces panaciradicis | reverse complement strand
GGCCGCGGCGACCGTCACGGCGGTCGCCTGCGCGACACCCGCGGTGCGGGCCGCGGTCGCGCACCGGGTCGTCCGCGTACACGGCGGCCGGGCGGACGTGGCGTCGGTACGGCCGTCCCGGCGCCGTACGGTCGCGGAGCTGACGCTGGCCGCCGTCGCCCTGGGCGCGGTGGAGACGCTGCGCCGGCAGGGCGCGCAGGACAACCAACTGACGTCCCTCGCACCGGTGCTGACCGGAGTCGTGGCGGCCCTGCTGCTGGTCCGGCTGCACCCGCTGCCGCTGCGCGCCCTGGCCCGCCCGGCCGCCCGGCTGCGCGGCACGGTCGCCCACCTGTCCCTGGCCCGGGCGGCCCGCACCTCCGCGTCGGCCGTCCTGCCGCTGCTCGCCCTCCTCACCGCCCTCACCACCGCGGCCTTCGGCGGCTCCGTCCTGGCGGGCGTGCGCGAGGCCCGCGACCAGGCGGCCCTCCTCGCGGTCGGGGCAGACGCCCGCGTCGAGACGTCGGCGCCGCTGCCGGCGGGACTGCCCGAGCGGGTCCGCGGGATGCCGGGCGTGCGCGGGGTGGCCGCGGTGAGCATCGCCTACCAGGCCCAGCCGGGCGACGGCACGCGGTCGGTGCCGCTGGCGGGCGTGGACCCGTGGGAGTACGCGCGGCTGGCGGACCGGACGGGCCTCGGCCCGTTCACCGAGGGCGACCTGACGGCCCGCAAGTCCTCGGGTACGGTCCCCGCCCTCGCCTCCCCGGCCGTCACCGAGCGCTACGGCTCCCGCCCCTTCCCCGTCCGCCTGGAGGACGGCAGCACCATCACCGTCCGCGTCACCGTCGTCCGCCCCCGCACCCCCGCCGTCACCGGCGACGACTTCCTGGTCGTCGACCGCGCCGCCCTGAGCCGCACGGCCGCCCGCCCGAACGCCCTGCTCCTGACCGGCGCCCACCTCGACGGCCCCGCCCTGCGCCGCGCCGCGGGCGACACGGCGAGCGTCCGGCTCCGCGCGACGGAACGAGCCCGGTACGTCGACTCGCCCCTCCAGTCCGGCGCGGAGGACGTCTACACGGCCGCCGTCGCCGCGGGCGCCGGTTACGCCGTCCTCGCCCTGCTCCTGTCCCTGCTCCGCGCCTCCCCCGAACGCGCGGCCCTGCTGGCGAGACTGCGCACGATGGGCCTCACCCGCGCCCAGGGGCGCCGCCTGCTGGTCCTGGAGTCCCTGCCGCAGGCGGCCCTGGCGGCGGCGGGCGGCGCCCTGACGGGCTGGGCGACGATCCGCCTCCTCTCCCCCGCCGTCGACCTGACGACCATCGCCCTGGCCGCCCACGACGCCCCCACCGCCCCGGCGGCCCTGCGCACGGACACGACCTCACTGCTGCTCCCGGCACTCGCGGTGGTGGCGGTGACGGTGGGAGTCGCCGGCCTCCAGGCCTGGTGGACGGGCAGACGGGGGTCAGTGGCGGAACTCAGGGCGGGAGACACCCGATGACCCACCTGGCCCCGGCTGCGGGCAGTCGTGCCCACCCAGCTGCGGGCAGTCGTGCCCACCCAGCTGCGGGCAGTCGTGCCCACCCAGCTGCGGGCAGTCGTGCCGCTGGGGCGGCACGGGTGGGCGCAGCGGCACCCCGCCCGCGCGGGCGAGCGAAACCCCGTGACGGCGCCCCCGCCCCCGGGCCCCTCACCGACGCGACGCCCAGGAGATGACCCCGATGACCGCGACCAACCCCACGCTCGCCGACCTGACGACCCGCGCCAAATCCACCCGCACCCGCCCGGCCTACGGCCACGACGCCCTCATCACCTGCGACCGCCTCGTCCGCATCTTCACCACGGACGGCATCGAGGTCCAGGCCCTCCAGGGCCTCGACCTCCTGGTCCGCGAAGGCGAACTCATGGCCCTGGTGGGCGCGTCGGGCAGCGGCAAGTCCACCCTCATGAACATCCTCGCCGGCCTCGACACCCCCACCGCCGGCGCGGCCCGCGTCGCGGGCCAGGACCTGCTCACGATGACCGCGAAGGACCGCCTCGCCTACCGCCGCTCCACCGTCGGCTTCATCTGGCAGCAGACGTCCCGCAACCTCCTGCCCTACCTCACCGCCGCCCAGAACATCGCCCTGCCGATGCAGCTGGCCGGCACCCGCTCCCGCGCCTCCCGCACATCCCGCCGCGCGCACGCCGAACGCGCCCTGGAACTGCTGGAGTTGCTGGAGATCCCGGACTGCCGCGACCGCCGCCCGCACCAGATGTCCGGCGGTCAGCAACAGCGCGTGGCCATCGCCGTCGCCCTCGCCAACGACCCCGCGGTCCTGCTCGCCGACGAACCCACCGGCGAACTCGACTCGCACACCGCGGAACACGTCTTCGCCGCCTTCCGCACCGCCAACGAACGCCTGGGCACCACCATCGTGATCGTCACCCACGACCAGGCGGTCGCCGGCGAGGTCCGCCGCACGGTCGCCATCCGCGACGGCCGCACCTCCACGGAGGTCCTGCGCCGCAGCGAGGTCGACAAGACCACCGGCCACGAGACGGTCGTCGCCCGCGAGTACGCCATGCTCGACCGCGCCGGCCGTCTGCAGCTCCCCGCCGAGTACACCGAGGCGCTGGGCATGCGCGACCGCGTCGCGCTGGAACTGGAGCCCGACCACATCGCCGTACGCCCGGACGACAGCGAGGACCGGACGTGATCAGCGGCGGACGCTGACGCCCAGGGCCGCGGCCCCGACCCCCGCCCGCCGTACGGCGACGGACCCGTAGGGCGTACGCAGCCGCAGCCACGCTCCCGAGGAGAACAGGTCGACCGGCGCCCCGGGCCGCAGGAACCCCAGGGACTGGGCGGCGTGCACGGCCCGGACCGGCAGGGCCGTGTCCCCGACCGTGCGCGACCAGATGTCCCGCCCGATCGCGTCGAGTTCGGCCCTGGTACGCCGCTCGGGCGTCAACTCCTGGGTACGGGACCGGAATTCGCCCACCGCCGCGCCGACCGTCGCGCGCAGTTCGTCGGGCGCGGACAGCCCGGACTCCGGCCGCCAGCCGCCGCGCGGCGGCAGCACGCCGGCCCACGGCGGCCCGGTCACGGCGCCAGGAACAGCGGCCGTGGCGCCCGACTCGTCGACCGTCTCCAGGAGTTCACCGGCGGAGACGGTCACGTCGAGCGTGACGTCGAGACCGTTCTCGTAGGGCTTGGCGAGCCGCACCGCGCGGATCGCCAGCACCTCGAAGGAGGCGGGCCGCCCGAAGACGGCGAGCGCGGTACCGGCGGCCTGCAGCCGCACGGCCGCCGAACGGTCGTAGTGGATCAGCCGGGAGAGGAAGGCCGCGAGGTCCGCCGCCTCCCCCTCGTCGGCGAGGTGGAGCACCGTCATGCGGCGACGGCCTCCTCCTCGGCCTCGTCCCGGTACTCCTCCAGGAACTCCCGCTCCTCGGCGGTGATCCGGCGCGGCCGCTGCGCCTCGAAGTCGAACGGCACGACGACCGTCGAGGCGCGCACGTAGACCACGTCGTCGTCCTTCACCTCGTAGGTGATGGTGAAGGACGCCGCGCGTATCTGACTGACCCACAGCTCGATGTCCACCGGGTGGTGCCGGTGGACGAGCTGCCGCTTGTAGTCGATCTCATGCCGGGCCACCACGGACCCCTGCTTGAAGTCCTTCTCCGGACGGAAGAGGAAGTCGATGCGGGCCTCCTCCAGGTAGCGGACGAAGACCGCGTTGTTGACATGGCCGTAGGCGTCCATGTCCGACCAGCGCAGGGGACAGCGGTAGAGATGGCGCAAGATCAGCCCCGGGTCAGCTTCTTGTAGGTGGCACGGTGCGGACGCGCGGCGTCGGCGCCGAGCCGCTCGATCTTGTTCTTCTCGTACGACTCGAAGTTGCCCTCGAACCAGAACCACTTGGAGTCACCCTCGTAGGCGAGGATGTGCGTGGCGACCCGGTCGAGGAACCACCGGTCGTGGGAGACGACCACGGCGCAGCCGGGGAACTCCAGCAGCGCGTTCTCCAGGCTGGAGAGCGTCTCGACGTCGAGGTCGTTGGTCGGCTCGTCGAGGAGCAGCAGGTTGCCGCCCTGCTTGAGGGTGAGCGCGAGGTTCAGCCGGTTGCGCTCACCGCCGGACAGCACGCCGGCCGGCTTCTGCTGGTCCGGGCCCTTGAAGCCGAAGGCGGACACGTACGCCCGCGACGGCATCTCGACCTGTCCGACGTTGATGTAGTCGAGCTCGTCGCTGACGACCGCCCACAGCGTCTTCTTCGGGTCGATGTTCTCGCGGCTCTGGTCGACGTAGGAGATCTTGACGGTCTCGCCGACCTTGATGGAGCCGGAGTCCGGGGTCTCCAGACCCTGGATCATCTTGAACAGGGTGGTCTTGCCGGCGCCGTTCGGGCCGATGACGCCGACGATGCCGTTGCGCGGCAGCGTGAAGCTCAGGTCGTCGATGAGGACCTTGTCACCGAAGGCCTTGTTGAGGTTGTTGACCTCGACGACGATGCTGCCGAGCCGCGGGCCCGGCGGGATCTGGATCTCCTCGAAGTCCAGCTTCCGCATCTTCTCGGCCTCGGCGGCCATCTCCTCGTAGCGGGCCAGACGCGCCTTGGACTTGGCCTGCCGTCCCTTGGCGTTCGACCGCACCCACTCGAGCTCTTCCTTCAGGCGCTTCGCCCGCTTGGCGTCCTTCTGCCCCTCGACCTTCAGACGGGTCTGCTTGGTCTCCAGGTAGGTGGAGTAGTTGCCCTCGTACGGGTACGCGCGGCCGCGGTCGAGCTCGAGGATCCACTCGGCGACGTTGTCGAGGAAGTACCGGTCGTGGGTGATGGCCACGACGGTGCCCGCGTACTTGGCGAGGTGCTGCTCCAGCCAGTTCACGGACTCGGCGTCGAGGTGGTTGGTGGGCTCGTCGAGGAGCAGCAGGTCGGGCGCCTCCAGCAGCAGCTTGCACAGCGCCACGCGTCGCCGCTCACCACCGGAGAGGGTGGTGACGGGCCAGTCGCCGGGCGGGCAGCCGAGCGCGTCCATGGCCTGCTCGAGCTGGGCGTCGAGGTCCCAGGCGTTGGCGTGGTCGAGCTCCTCCTGCAGCTTGCCCATCTCGTCGAGCAGCGCGTCGGAGTAGTCGGTCGCCATGAGCTCGGCGATCTCGTTGAACCGGTCGAGCTTGCCCTTGATCTCGGCGACACCCTCCTGGACGTTCTCCAGGACGGTCTTCTCCTCGTTCAGCGGGGGCTCCTGCAGCAGGATGCCGACGCTGTAGCCGGGCGACAGGAAGGCGTCGCCGTTCGACGGCTGCTCCAGCCCCGCCATGATCTTCAGCACGGTCGACTTACCGGCACCGTTCGGACCGACGACGCCGATCTTCGCCCCCGGCAGGAAGTTCAGGGTGACGTCGTCGAGGATCACCTTGTCGCCGTGCGCTTTGCGCGCCTTGCGCATGGTGTAAATGAACTCAGCCAAGAGAAACCGTCCGGCAGCTTGAAATCTGGCAGTGGGCAGATACACCCCATCTTGCCGTACGTCCATCCCCGGACGGAAACGCGTATGGCGGTGCCGCTCTGACCTGCGGCTTCACCGAGGGCAGGCGTCCCGGCCCGTAACTCACGGTCACTGTCGGTCGACCCGGGGCAACCCCGCGCCCGCCGGTGGCCTCGCACGGCCCGCGGACGCCCGCCAGGCGCCGGGTGACTTCCCGGCCGGCCCCGGCGCACTATCGTCGCGCGTATGAAGGTCCGTCACACGGTTCGCGCGGTCCTGCTGGATGAAGGTCACCTGGTGTTCCTGCGCCGGGGATGGCCGGGTGGCTCGCCCTACTACGCGACGGTCGGCGGAGGCGTCGAACCCTATGACGCCGACCTCGAAGCGGCCCTGCGCCGCGAGGTCATGGAAGAGATCGGCGCCACGATCGGCGCTGCCACCGAGTTCCTGACCCTGACCGAGCCGGGCGAAAAGGTCACCGTCGTACAGCACTACTTCCGCGCCGAGGTGCTGGACATCGATCCGACCCGTCGTGGCGGTCCCGAGCTGAACGATCCCGACACCGGAGACTTCTCTCCGGTCCGGATCGCGCTGGACGCGTCCGCCCTGGCGGCACTCGAACTCCAACCTCCCGAACTCGCCGACTACCTGCGCGAGCATGCCGAAGCGTGGGGCGGGGTCGGGCCGCCACCGCGATGACCGCCCGGACAGCCGTCAGGTGCCCTCTTTCGAGCGTCCGGCGCCCGTCCTGATCCATCGCCAGGCGGCGGCGCAGACCACGAAGGGCGCCACGAGCATCGCCAGCATCCACAGGCCGACGCTGGCCGGTGAGTAGATGTAGTACTGCCAGCGTTCCGGCAGGAGTGAGGGGGCGAGGAGGAGCACGATCAGGGTGACCCATGTGGCCAGCACCGCCCCCGCCATGCGTACCGCCGTCATCCCCGTCGCCCCGGCGAGAGGGCGGTGAGGGCCGCCGCGGCCACGGCCACGGCGCCCACGGCTCCGGCCGCGCGGAAGGCTCGGGTGGAGCGGAAGGAGAGGACGGACCACCTGGACTGTGCGGACAGCAGCGATCCCGTGCTCAGCCACGACCCGGCCGAGATCAGCGACAGTGCCGACCCGATGGAGCCCACGGACAGCGTGCTGCCGACCGAGGCGACGGAGAGGGCCGAGCCGATAGAGCCGATCGACAGGACCGATCCCACGGAGCCGATCGACAGGACGGAGTCCTGCGACCACAGGGACAGCACGGAGCCCGAGGAAGGGCGGTGTTCCGGTGACGCCGACGGCTTGGTCATGGGGTCATCCTGCCCGCCGACCCGACCGCTTCGCACGGAAAACCCCGCGCAGCCGCCACGTCAGCCCCGCGACCGCGCCTCCTCCTTCTTACGGATCACGATCAGCGCCGCCCCGCCGATCACCACGAAGCCGATCGCGACGCCCGCGATGAGCGGGGTCGTACTGCTGCCACCGGTCGCGGCGAGGTTGGTGTCGTCGGCGATGCCGCCCACCGTCGCCGGGCTCGGCTCGCTGAGCGTCTGGACGGCGTCGCCGCTCTCGCTGCCCTGCGTCTTGCAGTCGAGGATCCCGCTGAAACGCTGTTCGAGACCGCCCGCCCCCTTGATGGCGAAGTCGTACGGCTGGTCCTCCTGCAGCGGGATCGTCATCGTGCGCGACGCGCCCGCCGGAATGCTGTACTCGGTCCCCATCAGGGAGAACGTGAAGGCCTCGTCGCCCTTGTTGGCCGCGGTGAGGTCGACACCGCCCTTGGCGCAGTCCCGCGCCGCCGACAGTGCCGGCACGGCCCCCTTCTTCGCCCAGTTCGCGCTCGCGGTCGCGGAGACCGTGGACTCGCTGGAACCGGCCAGGATCTGCGTCTGGCTGCGGCTCTCGGAGGTGAAGGCACGGCCCACCGGCACGGTGGTCGAGCCCTGCACGGTCAGCTCGGCCGAGCCGTCCGCCGCGTCCTCGGGCACGTCGAAGAAGATCTGGCTGCCGTCGGCCGCGGTGGTGAGCGGCTTGCCGTCCTTGTCGACGATCTCCACGCCCGTGATGGCCGCGTCGGCGGGTGGGGTCACCGTCACCCCGGCCGCGTCGGTGTGCACGGTCACCGGGCCGAGGAGCTCGCCGGGGTGCCCGGAGACCGCGGGCGGGTCGAGCGTCAGCGACGCCTTGGGCTCCGCCACGTCGACGGCGCTCTTCTGCAGGTATTCCGCGAGCCGCTCGGCCTGCGGGTCGACGGCGTCGACGTCCGCGCCGTCCGAGTAGCGCCAGATGGCCACCTGCGTGCCGGCCGCCGCGTCCTGCTCGCTCAGGCCGCCCCGGACACCCGCCTTGGCGGCGAGCGCCGCGAGGTCGTTGACCTGCGGGTAGGAGTTCTGCAGGATCCAGCGGATCTTGCCGGCGTCGCGGTTGGCGCCGAGCGAGGTCCCCCGCCAGGAGGTCTCGTGGTACCGGGCGTCGCGCTGGGTGGGGTTGTGCAGGTCGACGCAGTACGTCTGCAGCGTGCCGCCGCCGTCGACGGACATCTCGAACAGGCCCGCCGAGACCTGCTGGTCGCCCGCGACCTTGTCGTGGATCACCGCGGAGCCGTATGTCTTGAGCCCGCCTATGGTGGCGGTCGCCCCGCCCTGGGACTGCGGGGTCTCCGCGGCCACGGCGGCGCCCGCACCGGTCAGCGCGCCGGCCGCCACGAGTCCGGACACCACCAGCGCGGAGGCGAGCCGGGCCGTGGCCCCTCGCCTGCGCGCGCACAGCGCAGAGAACGCAGAAAACACGAATTCCCCTTCGAGCAGGACCCGTCGGTGTGGGGGGACGGTCCCACCAGCAGAATCAGTGACCCCGAGCGCCCCGGGAGCCATGCCCGGCATCCTAGGGATCCGACGCACCACCCTTCACAAGTCCGATGATCGGACGGCCGATCCGACTCGGAATCGTTATCGCCGTGAGGGTTCACGGGCGGGGCTTATCGACAAATCCACCGTGTTGTTCGGGAGCATTCGCCGATAAGCCGCAGTCCGGTCAGCTCGGGACGGTGTCTGACATCACGTCACCGCGGCTGCTTCCGGCTCCTGTTGGGCCGGCTCCTCACCGTCGGGCGGTGTCTCCCAGTTGGGCTCGGGCTGCCGTGCCGCTGCCGCCGGGTCCGTCCTGACCGCCCGCCGGAAGGCCGACGTACCGCGTGCGAGATCGTGGCCGATCGCGATCGCGTCGAGGTCCGCCGAGGTCCAGTTCTGCCCCTCGCGCACGTCGCTGCGCACCTTCAGCCTGCCCTGCACGACGACGGGGTCGCCCACGTTGAGGGAGGCCGCCGCGTTCGTGGCGAGCTGCCGGTTGGCCCACACCGTGAAGAAGTTGGTGTGGCCGTCGGTCCAGGTGTTGTTCTCACGGTCCAGGTACCGCGCGGTCACCGCGAGCCGGAACCGGGCCGACGGCCCGGAGGCCAGTTCCCGGTACACCGGCCGGGTCGCCACGTTGCCCACGGCGCAGATGATCGTCTCGTTCATCGCGTATCCCTCCCTGACACGCGTACGGGCCCGTCCCGTACGGCTGCGTCTGCCGCGGCGGCCACGCCTCTCGCGATCGCCGCACCGCCAGACTGCCTCCGTCGGGCCGAGCCCGCAGAGCCCTGTGGACGGCCACCCGCCTGTGGAAATCTCCGTCACCCGGACGAGCGAACCTCCGTCGCGACCCGATTCACCTGCCCGCCGTCGCGCCCACCCCCGCGACCTTCCCGTACTGCTCGCGCACCTCGCGGTAGCGCAGCAGTTCGGCCGCCACCGGGTCCAGGACCCGGGCCCGTCCGCATCCGGCGGCGGCCTCGCGAAGTCGCCGTTCCGCCTCGGTGCCGTACCGCCGTGCGGGCCCTCTGGCCGCCATCCGGCAGCTCCACTCGATCAGCGGGCCGCCGACGATGCCGGCCACCATCAGCAGCACCGGCACCCCCAGGTTGGGCGCCATGAACCCGATGATCTGCCCCAACAGCCACAGGCCGCCCACCACTTGAAGGAGGGTCATGGCGGCCTGGGCGAGCACGGCCGCCGGCCACCAGCCCGGCCGGGGCGGCCGCCCGGGGGGCAGTCCCGCGCGCGCGGCCAGTTCGTCCAGCGCCTCCGGCAGCCCCTGCGATCCCCGTACGGCCGCCTCGCGCACCGCCTGCGCCCACGGTGCGGGCAGCCCGGAGGAGGCCCGGTCGGCCAGCGTGCGCACCGCATGCTCCACCCGCTGGCGCGCCGTGGCCTCCTCGTCGGCCTGGGCGCGCAACGGCAGCCGTCCGGTGGCCGGTTCGGTCCGGTCCTGGTACCACCGCCACAGCCGCAGCCAGGGCGTCCCGCAGGCGCGGTTGGCGTTGCGCGCCCAGGCGCGTTCGGCGGCCTCGCCCGCCGCGGTGGCGCCGACGGCGTCCGCGAGCCGGGCGGCGAACTCGTCGCGCGCCTCCTCGCTCAGGCCGGTCCGCCGCCGGGTGGCGTACACGGGCCACAGCCCGACCGCGACGGCGTCCACGTCGGCGAAGATCCGGCGCGCCGGGGCGCCGCGCTCCGTCACGAACTGGCCGAGCAACTCGCGTAGTTCGGGTACGCCGTCTCCGGTGAGCGCCGACAGGGAGAGCACGGTGGCGCCCGGTTCGCCGTACTCGCCGAGCGCGATCCCGTCCTCGTCGAGCAGTCGCCGCAGGTCGTCGAGGACCTGCTCGGTGGCCTCGCCGGGCAGCCGGTCGGTCTGGTTGAGGACGACGAACATGACCTCCGCGTGTCCCGCCATGGGCCGCAGATAGCGCTCGTGCAGCATGGCGTCGGCGTACTTCTCGGGGTCGACCACCCAGATGACCGCGTCGACGAGGGCCAGGATGCGGTCCACGTGCTCGCGGTGCTGGACGGCGGCGGAGTCGTGGTCGGGCAGGTCCACCAGGACGAGTCCGGACAGCTGTGCGTCGAGGTCGCCGTTCTGCAGCGGGCGCCGCCGCAGCCGGGGCGGGATGCCGAGCCGTTCGATGAGGCTTGCCGCCCCGTCGCTCCAACTGCACGCGATCGGCGCGGCGGTGGTGGGCCGTCGTACGCCCGTCTCGGAGATGGGCACGCCGGCGAGGGCGTTGAAGAGCTGCGACTTGCCGCTGCCGGTGGCGCCCGCGATGGCGACGACGGTGTGCTGTCCGGACAGTCTGCGCCGCGCGGACGCCTCGTCCAGGACGCGGCCGGCCTCGGCGAGGGTGCGGTTGTCGAGCCGGGTGCGCGAGAGGCCGACCAGCTCCCTGAGCGCGTCCAGCCGCGGGCGCAGCACGCCGTCGAACGCGAGCGGGGCCGGGGGCTGTGCGCTGTGCGAGCGGGTCTCCGGGGAGGCGGCCTGTTCGGCTGCCGCGTCTTCGGTGACGCGCCGCGCGATGAGCCCGTCGTCCCAGTTGTCGGCGGCCTCCGCGGAGTCCGTACGGCCGGAGGCGTCGTCGCTCTCCACGCGCGCGTGTGCCGCGTTACCCGCACCGGCGCGCTGCTGCGCGCGGCGCTCGCCCGAAGCGTCGGTGTCGTGCTGGTCCTTCTCGGTCACCGTGTCCCCCGCGTGGTCGGCGTGCTCGGTGTGGTCCTGGTCAGTGACGGCGGTCACCGGTCACCTCTCCTTCTGCAGTACGGACAGCGCGGCGATGAGCTCGGCCTGCGGTTCGGCGTGCACGTCGAGCGCGTCCAGCGGCGCGAGGCGGCGTTCGCGCTCGGTGAGCAGCACCCGGTCGAGATGCTCGGCGAGCAGCCGTCCGCCCCGGTCGCGCAGGCGCAGCGCCCCGTGCGCCCCGATCCGCTCGGCGAGCCCCTCGCCCGCCGTACGGGCCCGGCGTCCGCCGAGGAGCGTGGTGGCGACGAGCGCCGCGACCGTCTCCGCGTCCGGCGCGATGCCGCGGTCGAGGTCGCGCACCTCCTCCTCGGCGAACTCCTCCAGCTCCCGCCGCCACCGCCGTACGGCCATCCCGATGCGGTGTTCGGCGCTCTCCAGGGACGGGTCGTCCGCCGTGAGCTCCGGGGCGCGCGCCGCGGGTTCGCGCCGCCAGGCGTCGGTGACGCGCTCGTCGGCGGCGGTGACGGCGCACAGCAGCAGCGCGCCCAGGCTCTCCACGAGCGCGTCCAGCAGCTCACCCGCCGAACAGTCGAGCGGAAAGGCCCGCCACCGCTTCAGGGCGCCCCCGGCGAGGACGGCCCCGGCCTGCAACCGCCCGCGCACGCGCGTGTGCTCGCTGTCGTACGCCGACTCGACGGCCGAGGTGAGCCGGAGCGCCGCCGCGTACTGCGCGGCGGCGGCGCCGGCGAGTTCGGGCATCCGGGCCTTCAGCGAGTCGAGCACGCCGTGGGCGGTACGGGCCATGACGTGCCGACGGGCGGCCGGGTCCTGCGCCACATGGACGAGCCAGGTCCGCAGCGGCGCCACGGCGCTGGCCGGCAGCAGCCCACCGCCCCAGGCGGACTCGGGCAGTTCGGGCACGGTGAAGCGCGGCACGTCGCCCAGGCCGGCCTTGGTCAGCAGCGCCCCGTACTGCCGGGAGACCTCGGAGACCACCTGGTGCGGCACCCGGTCGAGCACCGTCACCAGGGTGGCGTCGTACTCCTTGGCGGTGCGCAGCAGATGCCAGGGGACGGCGTCGGCGTACCGGGCGGCTGTGGTGACCATCACCCAGATGTCGGCCGCGCAGATGAGTTCGGCGGCGAGGACGCGGTTGTCGGCCACCAGGGAGTCGACATCGGGTGCGTCGAGCAGGGCGAGGCCCGGCGGCACGGTCTCGGCGGTCTCCACGCGCAGCACGCGCGCGGGGTCCTCCCCCGGCAGCAACAGGTCGTCCGTGGGCTCCCGATGGGGTGCCCACACGCGGGTGAGGTCGGGCAGCACGCGCATGCCGCTGAACCAGTGATGGTCCTCCGGATGGCACACCAGGACCGGCGTCCGTGTGGTGGGCCGCAGCACGCCGGCCTCGCTCACCCGCCGCCCGACAAGGGAATTGACGAGGGTCGACTTGCCCGCGCCGGTCGATCCGCCCACCACCGCCAGCAAGGGCGCTTCAGGCTCTCTCAGGCGGGGCACCAAGTAGTCGTCGAGCTGCGCGAGAAGCTCGTCGCGGTTGGCACGCGCGCGTGGCGCCCCCGCCAGGGGCAGCGGGAAGCGTGCGGCGGCGACACGGTCGCGCAGGGCGGAAAGTGCGTCGAGCAGCTGAGGCCGTACGTCCAAGGTCACCACATGTGAAGAATGCCCAATTTTAGGGGAATTCTGAAGCATATGAGTATGTCTGCGCGCCGACAGGACACAAGGGACGGAAGGGATGACTGGGACGCGGGCATAGTCCAGGCATAACGAGTGCACAACACCCGGTGCCTGAGGGCTCAAAAGCGATGCACGATTCGTACCTGCCTGCGATTATCAGGACCGCTTCACCGAACCTCCACATCGAGCCACGGAGGCGAAGCAACAGGGACAAGGATGCGGGAGCCCTATCCTTGTCCCCGGCAACGTCACGGATCGGCCCACACCCGGGCACCCACGACAGAGGCCACACACCCGGCCCCCGTAGCTCAGTGGATAGAGCAGGCGCCTTCTAAGCGCTTGGCCGCAGGTTCGAGTCCTGCCGGGGGCGCGCACACCCTCTGACCTCTCCTTTCAGGCGGAGGGCCCTCTCCTCTCCCCTCGCCGGGCCGTATGAGGCCAAGCGCCTTTCGCCGCGCTCCGGCCACGTCTCGGGAGCCGTCCGGAGCACTTGCCCTCCCGAAAGCCTTCAGAGCTGAAGGCTGCCGCCCGGGGTGACCGCGGGCCGAGACGGTGTCCGTCGGGACGATGCGCGAGCATGGCGAGCGGTATCTCACTCCGACGAGAGGACCGGCCGTGCGGTTGCGCTGTGCTGTGCTCGACGACTTTCAGCAGGTGGCGGCGGAGGTCGCCGACTGGTCGCCCGTGGCCGATCGGGTGGAGGTAACGTCCTTTGCCGAGCACTTCGGCTCCGAGGACGAACTGGCCGCCGCGCTCGCGGAGTTCGACATCGTGGTCACGCTGCGCGAGCGCGTGCCCTTCCCGGCTTCCCTGCTCGCCCGCCTGCCCCGGCTGAAACTGCTCGTCGCCTCCGGCATGCGCAACAGTGTCATCGACTACGACGCCGCCGCGGCGCACGGCGTCACCGTGTGCGGCACGGCGAGTTCCTCGACGCCGCCCGTCGAGCTGACCTGGGCGCTGCTGCTCGGACTCGCCCGCGGGATCGTCCGGGAGAACGACGCCCTGCGCGGGAACGGCCCCTGGCAGCAGACGGTCGGCGCCGACCTGCACGGCAGCCGGCTCGGCCTGCTGGGCCTGGGCAAGATCGGCAGCCGGGTCGCGCGGGTCGGCCTCGCCTTCGGCATGCACGTCAGCGCCTGGAGCCAGAACCTCACCAAGGAGTACACCGACGAGGTCGGCGTCGAACTGGCGCCCTCCAAGGAGGACCTGCTGTCGGGCAGCGACTTCGTCTCCGTCCACCTCGCCCTGAGCGAGCGCACCCGCGGCCTGCTCGGCCCCGCCGAACTCGCCCTCCTCAAGCCCACCGCCTACCTGATCAACACCTCGCGCGCCGCGATCGTCGACCAGGACGCCCTGCTGGCGGCCCTGCGGCAGGGCCGTATCGCCGGCGCGGGCGTCGACGTGTTCGACGTGGAGCCGCTGCCCGCCGGCCATCCGATGCGGACCGCGCCCCGGCTGCTCGCCACCCCCCACCTGGGCTATGTCTCACGGGCGAACTACGCGACGTACTACGGGCAGGCCGTGGAGGACATCCGTGCCTATCTCGACGGCGAACCCCTGCGACGGCTGGGCTGAGGCAAACGGGTGCGAGCGGATGTTCAAAAGGAGTGATGCACCGATGATCGCCGTGACTCCCCGTCAGCCACGGCGTTGAAGGGTAAGTGCGACGGCGAGTCCTGCCGCCGCGCTCACCGAATCAGAAGGAGTACGTGATGTCTCGCATCGCGAAGGCAGCCGGCGTCGTCCTCGGCACGGGGGCCGTGGTGCTCAGCGGCGCCGGCCTGGCCATGGCGGACGCGGGCGCCCACGGCGCGGCCGTCGGTTCGCCCGGCGTCCTGTCGGGCAACCTCGTCCAGGTCCCCGTCCACATCCCGGTCAACCTGTGCGGGAACACGGTCAACGTGATCGGCCTGCTGAACCCGGCGTTCGGCAACACCTGCGCCAACGTGAGCGACCACGACAACGGCGGCTACGGCTACGGCGGCTGACCACCGGCACGCCACACCAGAGCCCCGGCACCCAGGGCGCCGGGGCTCTTCCCCTGTCCGGAATCCCTCCGCGCCCGCTCAGGCGTACCGGTAGATCCCGCTGACGTCCTCCAGCTCCGCCGGGGTGACGTCCCACGGCGGCATCTTCTCGTGCCGCGCGACGACCCGGCGGTACTGCTCGCTGCCCGGCCCCGGCGGGGTCGCGGGCAGGTAGCGGGCCTGGCGGTGCCGCTGCTGCCAGCGCCACCACTGCAGGTCGATGAAGGCGTGGTGCAGCCAGAACACCGGATCGTTGACGGAGGCGCCCCCGACCATCACCCCGCCGACCCACCGGTGCACCCGGTTGTGGTTGCGCCAGGCGGCGCTGCCCCGTCCGCTCCCCCAGCCCTCCAGCCGGTTGCGGAACCCCTTCGCCGACCTGGAGTCCCAGGGCGAGGTGTCGTAGACGGGCTCGGCCAGGGCCGACTCCAGCTCGCTCCCCGTCGGCAGGTCGATGGGATCGCGTGCGCGGCCGAGGTCCCGGGTGAGGGCCTTCTCGTCGGTGACGTTCTCCTTGAGGGTCCAGTTGCCCTCGGCGTAGGCGAACGGCCCGGTGGTCACCCGGCGGTCCGGCCGCCGTCCGTTGCCGCCGAGGAGGTCCGCCGTCCAGGGCGCCGACGTCGTCCCGCGGTCCTTCGTCCAGTCCCAGTACGGCACGGTCACCGACGGGTCGACGCGGCGCAGCGCGCGCTCCAGGTCGAGCAGGAACCGGCGGTGCCAGGGCAGGAAGGACGGCGCCATGTGGGCCGTACGGAGTCCGAGGTCGCCGTCCGGGACGTAGTACTCGATGTGCGTCCGCACGAACTCGTCGTACTCCCCGAGCCGTTTCACCTCGAGCAGTGCCCCGACGAACCGTCGCCGCTCGGTGCGGGTGAGGGTGGTGACGTCCTTACGCGTGTACGCCATGGTGTCCCCCCGCGTGCGAACGGGCCGCCATGTGGCCCGCCATGACGTCCGTAGCGCGCAGCCGCTCCCCCGGACCCAGTTCGTCGACGGCTGCGCGGGCCGCTTCGAGCGGAGTCGGGTACGAGCAGTAGTGGTCGACCATGCTCAGCCAGCCGCCGTCGGCGCGGCGCATCAGGTGCAGGGGCCGGGCATCCACGGTGACCTGCCAGGCGTGGGCGTCGACGGTGTGGTCCGGGGTGACGGTCCGCCGGCCGCGGATGCGCCGGCCGCGGTAGACCTCGTCGAAGTCGAAGGGGAGGTCCACCGGGCGCCCGGCCCGGTGGCCGGAGCGGGAGGCGGCGACGACGGGGACCAGGGTGACGGCCGCGGCGGCCGTGGCGAGCAGCCCGCGCAGCGCGGCCCGCCGCGCGGGCGGTGCCGGCCGGGGTCTCGTCGCCCCCTGTTCGGCCCGCACCGCTTCCCTGCCGACACTGACGACCATCGTGTGCTCCTCGTCCGGTTGCGATGTACACAAGCGGTAACCGCCCGAGGGGCCGCCTGGTCACCCTTGCGGTCGTGGCGGCCGGGCGAGGCCGGGGCACCGGTTCACGGACCCGGGCCCCGCGCGGGGAGCGAGGCGTCGGCGCGGTCCTACAGTCCCGGGCCCAGGCCCAGGTCGGCGCCGGGCACGGTCTGCAGGACCGGGGCGAGGACGCCCGCCTGCGGCAGCTTGGTGTCCGGCAGGCCGAAGTTGTCGGGGTTCGGCCGGGTCAGCGGGGCGTCCACGGTCAGGCCGGGCGCCATGGTGCGCAGGTCGGAGGCGGGTGCCTCGACGCCCACGTGGTCGAAGGTGTCGCCGAGGACGTGCGGCACGGGCGCGCGCAGGCCGGCGCCGGGCAGACCGCCGGTGACCGGGAGCTGCGGCAGGGTCCGCGCAGGCAGGAGGCGGCCCTCGACGAACTGCGGGCCGTCCGGCTTGCCCGGCTTCGGCAGCGGGATCTCGCCGCCGACGCTCGGCAGTTCCATGTTGAGGGCCTTCTCGGCGCCCTTGAGCGGCACGGGGACGGGGACCGTGCCGACCGCCACGGCGGGGGCGGCCGCTCCTACGGCGGCCGCGACGCCGGCGACGACGGCGGCAAGGGTTCCTCGGGTGGTCGACTTCATGACAGGTGCGGTCCCTTCCAGGGTTCGGAGGCTCAACGTCCGTACCCCGTAACGATCCTGGGGCGTCCACCAGCGCAAGAATCCCCCGGGTGCCGCAGTAGTACGACGAACGGACGGCCGTCGGTGCGGGGCGGGAGGCCGGTGCCGCCCCGCGGCGACGGCGTCAGGCGCGCAGGCTGCGGGCCGGCAGCACGAGGTGCGCGGCGGCGTCCAGGGTCTCGTCGGCGTTGACGAACTCGGCCAGCTGCTCGGGCTCGACGGACTTGCCGAGCTCGGCCTCCGGCCAGGGGCGCGCGGTGAAGATCAGGTAGGCGAAGCCGCGTGCCCCGACGGCCTCCAGCCACTCCGGCGGCACGGTGCACTGGGCCCGCAGGCCCGGCATGGTGACGACGGCCTGGCCCGCGACGACGAGCATGCTGACCGGGAGGCTGGGGCGGGCGATGCCGTCGACCAGCTCCCGGCCGACCGGCAGACCGTTGTCCGTCAGCAGCCGCTCGACGGCGGCGGACGTCGCCTCCGGGCCGCCCTCGGCGTTCCCCAGGGAACAGACCAGGAGGTGGGGGATGTCGACGCCGTCGGCGTTCTCGCCGCTCCAGGGAAGGACGACGAGCGTGCCGAGGTCGGCGGCGCGGAAGGGCCGGGTCTCGCTTGAGGTTGAGGTCACCGGGCGACCATAGCGACGGCTCCGGCGGGCGCCTGACGCGTTCTCACCCGACTGGGGGAGGGCCGGGCGGGTGTCCACACGAACGGGGGACGGGCTCGAACAGCGCGAAGGCCGATCCCGTGGCCCTTGGGCGGCCACCCGGAATCGGCCTTTCCCGGGGTGTCCCGGTGACCGGTGAAGCGGACTCAGCCGCCCACGGCGGGCAGCGCGCCGACGATGCCGCCGTTGTTGTTCAGCGCCTTCGTCGCGCCGCTGACGGTGCTGAGCGCGGAGTCCTTGTTCTCCGTGTCGAGCGAGTCCGACTGGTGCTGCAGCGGCATCACGTCGATGGGACCCTTGGTGAGCGCGTTCACGGCCCCGTTGAGGCTGGTGGGCGTGAGGTCGGCGCTGTTGTAGGCGAACGCGGGCGCTGCGGCACCGGCGAGGACCAGCGAACCGGCGATGACGGCGGCGGCCTTGAGGGTCTTCATCGTGTTCCTTTCTTCGGCGACTCGACGTCACCCGGGGAAGTCTGACGCCATGCCCAACGAGGTGCGTCCGGCGCGGAAACTCCCCTGCAGAGTCCTCATATGAGATCCCGATGTCAGTTCGGCGGCAGGCCGGCCTTGGGCTGGCTGGGCAGGCTCGGCAGGCTCGGCAGACCGGTCAGCGTCGGCGCGGGCAACGTCGGTGCGGGCAGCTTGCCGTCGATCAGTGTCGCGGCGATGGCGTCGACGAGCCCCGACACGGAGGCGTCGAGGGCGGACGCGGCTTCGTCGGCGTCGCCGGTGGCCGCGGCCCCGACCAGGTCGTCGATGGCCTTCTGCAGTGACGCCAGCGCGTCCTTCAGGACGTCCGCGGAGGGCACCTCGGTGACCGCGCCGCTCTTGACGAGCGCCGGCAGCGTGGTGACGGGCTCGGAGGCGGGCAGCGCGGGTGTGGGGGGCAGCGCGGGCAGAGTCGAGGCGTTGCTCGACGTACTCCCCGTACTCGGCGTACTTCCCGTGCTCGGCGTACTTCCCGTACTCGGCGTGCTCCCCGTACTCGACGTACTTCCCGTACTCGGCGTGCTCCCCGTGCTCAATGAAGACGGCGTCGCCGCCGTGACCTTCGCGAGGGCGTCCTTCACCGCGCTGGAGAGCTTGGCCGCCTCGGCGTCGGAGAGCCGGCCGTTGTCGGCCTTGAGGACGGAGGACAGCAGGTCGGTGACCGGGGTGAGCACGCGGCCCAGGTCGGACAGGCTGCGCACCTGGCCGAGGCGCGTGTCCGCGCCGGGGACGGGCGTACGGGACGCCGTGTCGGTGCGCTCCCCGGCCGGGTCGGCGGCGACGGCGGCCGGGGCGGCGACGCCGACCAGGAGGGCGGCGCAGAGCGCGGTGGACGCGATGCGCCGTGCGGGCAGAGCACGCATGGGTGTTCCTTTCGATGAGCGTCGGATCTACGCCCACCGTGGGTTCACCCATTGCACCCTGCAACCGCTGCATCGTCCGTTCGGGGCAAAGCAGACCAGGGCAAAGGGGACCGGGGCAAAGCGGACCGGCCGCGCCCCCGTGGAGGAAGTACGGGAGGGCGGCCGGCCGGGGAAGTGACGCGCGAACGTCAGTCGTTCTCGCACTGGTTGCCGAACGCCGGGTTCAGCAGGCCGATGACGTCGACGGTGTTGCCGCAGACGTTGACCGGAACGTGGACCGGAACCTGAACGACGTTGCCCGACAGCACGCCCGGGGAGTGAGCGGCGGCGCCGTGCGCGTCACTGTCGGCGGCGGCGATGCCCGCACCACCGGCGACGGCCGCGGCGGCAACGGAGGTCAGGGCCAGGCCCTTCGCGATACGCGACATGGAGAGGTGCTCCTTGGGGTTGTTGCAAACACCCGGGCGGATGCCCGGCGCTGTGTCAACGCGTGACGTCCACGCGGGTTGTGCCGCCGATGGGGTGAACTGTCCGGGGGCCGCCTTCACGGACCCGACACAACTGACCGTTTTCGCCTGATTAGTCGCGAAAGCGGCTAGAGTTGCGGCCTCCCGGCGCCCCACGGGCGGTACTTCGCCCGCACCTGCGCCGTCGTCTCCCGAAAGGGCACCGCCGGTCATGCGTATCTCCCCGGTCCCCCTGCTGCGCCGTGCGACGGCGGGAGTCGCCGCCGTCGCCGCCCTGTGCGGACCGGCCCACGCCGAGGCGGCCGCACCCGGACCGCCGGCCGCCCAGGTCCAGCGCCTGCCGTTCACCGAGCGCTACCGCGCGCTCCAGCACGGCGGGATCGTGCGCGCGGCCAACACCTCCGTCAGCTGCCGCACGACGGGTACCGCCGCCGCGCCCGCGTGTCCGGTGGTCCGGGCGGGCGGCAGCGGCGCCAACGGGGACTTCGACATGTTCTACGTCGACGTGGACGACAACCCCGACACCTACAACTCCTCCCGCGCGGAGGTCCGGATGCCCGCGGGCTCCCGGGTGACGTACGCCCGTCTGTACTGGGGCGGGAACCTGCGGGTGGGCGAGCAGAAGCCGGCGCGGGACAACGGGCGGGTGCTGATCGCCGAGCCGGGCGGCGCGTACAAGGCCCTCCTCGCCGACACGGTGGTGGGCCACCGGGTGGCGCGGGGAGCGGACGCCTTCCAGGCGTCGGCGGACGTCACGCGGCTGGTCCGGGACAGCGGTTCGGGGCTCTACACCGTGGCGCAGGTCAACGCCGCGATGGGGAGGTCGGCGGCCGGGGCGTGGGGCGGCTGGACGCTGGTGGTGGCCTACGAGAACCCCCGGCAGCCGCTGCGCCGGCTCGCCCTGTGGGACGGCTTCGACGCCCTCGGCCCGCGTAGCCCCCTGGAGGTCCGGCTGCGCGGGCTGCGCCTGCCTGCGCACGGCACCGGCCGGGTGGGGCTCGTCGCGTACGACGGCGACCGCGGCCGTACGGGTGATTCGGTCACGGTGTCGACCGGCCCCGGACGGACGACGTCTCTCACCGGACCGGACGACCCGCGCGACGACGTCCTGAACTCGACGATCTCCGAGGCAGGGGCGTCCGCGCCGGAGCGCGAGCCGTCGTACGCGAACACGCTCGGCTACGACTCGGACGTGTTCGAACTCGGCACCGCTCTGCGGCGTGGCGGTGACCAGCTGGCCTTCCGGCTCGTTTCCCAGCGGGACGCGGCGTGGGCCGGCGCACTCTTCGTGGCCGTCGACGCCCGGCAGTAGACGCGTCCCGCCGTCCCGAGCACGTCCGTGAGCGAGGAAGCCCCGCAATGCACCAGTCAGCAACCGGCCCCGGGCCGCGGGTCCTGCACCTCACGCAGCCCGTGGACGGCGGGGTCGCCCGGGTGGTGACGGACCTGGCGCGGGCCCAGCTCGCCGCCGGCCTGCACGTCACGGTCGCCTCTCCGGCCGGGCCCCTCGAGGACGGCCTGCGGGCCCTGGGCGCGGACGTACGGCGCTGGGAGGCGACCCGCTCCCCGGGCCCGGCACTCGTGGGCGAGGTACGCCGGCTCGCCCGGGTCATCGAGGACGTGCGGCCCGATCTGGTGCACGCGCACAGCGCTAAGGCCGGGCTGGCCGGGCGGCTCGCCGTACGGGGGCGGATTCCGACCGTGTTCCAGCCGCACGCCTGGTCGTTCGAGGCGGTCGGCGGGGCCATGGCGGCCCTCGCGCTCCAGTGGGAACGGCGCGCGGCGCGCTGGGCCTCGCGGACGGTGTGCGTCAGCGAGGCGGAGCGCCGGACGGGGTTGCGGGCCGGTGTCCGGGGGCGGTGGAGCGTGATCCCCAACGGCGTCGACACCGAGCGCTTCCGTCCCGCGCCCGTGCACGCCGTGCGGGCCGGACTCCTTCCCGACGTCGATCCGGCCGCGCCGCTCGTGGTGTGCGTCGGGCGGCTGTGCCGGCAGAAGGGGCAGGACGTCCTGCTGCGGGCCTGGGAGGCGGTGCTGCGGCGGGTGCCGGACGCCCGGCTGGTGCTGGTCGGCGACGGGCCGGAGCACGACCGGCTGCGCGCCGCCGCCCCCGAACCGGTGCTGTTCGCCGGGTCGTTCGCCGACGTGGTGCCCTGGTACCAGGCCGCCGACCTGGTCGTCCTGCCGTCCCGCTGGGAGGGCATGGCGCTCGCGCCGCTGGAGGCGATGGCCTGCGGCCGCCCCGTGGTGGTCAGCGACGTGGACGGCGCACGGGAGAGCCTGCCGTCCGCACTCGCCGACCGCTGCCTGGTCCCCCCGGAGGACCCGTCGGCGCTGGCCGCCGCCGTCGCCGCACTGCTGCTCGACCCGTCGCGGCGCGAGTCGCTCGGCCGGCTCGGGCGCCGTTACGTCCTGTCCACGCACGACGTGCGGCGCACGACCGAGGCGGTGGCGGGTCTGTACCGCGACCTGCTCGGAGCCGAAGCCGCCGCGCGCCTCGTGTCCACCGAGTGCAGGGAGCCCATCCACTCGTGACCGCGGAAAGCACCGTTCCCTCCCCCGGCGGGCAGGCACGGGACCTCGGATTCTCGTCCGTCTCGGTTCTGCCGCCGCGCGGCCCGGCGGCCGGTTTCCGGTTCCCGGCCCGCCGCCCCCCGGCCCGTCCCTCCTCACCGCTCCCCCTGCTCACCGCGGATCTCGTCGCGGCCCTCGCGGGGGCGCTCGCCCTCGGCGAGGCCCAGCGCCGGCCGCTGGTGGTGGCGCTGCTGGTCGCCGCGTCGATACTGCTGCGCCCGCAGACGTCCGCGGCGGTGAGCGGGATCCTCGACGAACTGCCCGCCGTCTGCGCCCGGATCGGCGTCGCCTGGCTGGTCCTCGCCGCCGCGCTGGCCGCGTACGACACGGACCGGGCGCTCGGCCCGGCCACCCTCGTGCTGGGATTCCTGCTGCAGTCGGCGGCCGGCTGCGTGGGCCGCGGCGCGGTGCGCCGGCAGCAGCGCGTGGCCCTGCTCGCCCGCCCGCGCGCCGCTCTCGTCGTCGGCCCCGCCGCGACCGCCCAGCGGGTGGCCGCCGCCGTGCTGCGCCACCCGCGGTGCGGGGTGCGGCCGGTGGGCATCGTCGCCGAGCAGCCGGACGGCGGCGAGGGCCTGCCGGTGCTGACCACCGGCGAGGCGGTGGAGCGGGCCCTCGTCCAGAACGGCGTGAGCGACATCCTGACCGTGCACCCCTCGGTACGGTCCCGGCAGGGACCGCTGCTGCGGGCGCTCGCCGAGTCGGGCTGCGCGGTGTGGGAGATCGACGCGGACTCACCCTCGTACGAGGCGGGTGAGCGGCTCGCCGGGTTCTCCTGCCGGCGACTGGTGATGGGATCGCGGCGGCGGGGCACCGCCGGCAAGCGGGCGCTGGACGTGGCCGTGTCCGGGACGCTGCTGTTCCTGGCCGGCCCGCTGCTGCTGATGTGCGCGGTGGCGGTGCGGCTGAGCGGCGGGCCGGGCGTCGTCTTCCGGCAGGAGCGGATCGGCAAGGACGGCAAGCCGTTCACGCTGCTGAAGTTCCGCACGCACCGGCCGGTGAACGCGCACGAGGCGGCGACCCGCTGGAGCGTGGCGAACGAGCAGGACATGCCGTGGCTGTGCCGGCTGATGCGGCGCACCTCGCTGGACGAGCTTCCCCAGCTGTGGAACGTCCTGCGGGGCGACATGAGCCTGGTCGGGCCCCGGCCCGAACGCCCGTACTTCGTCGGCAAGTTCAGCCAGACCTACCCCGGCTACGCGGCCCGCCACCGGATGCGGACCGGTATCACCGGGCTCGCGCAGGTGCACGGGCTGCGCGGGGACACCTCGATCGAGGACCGCTGCCGTTTCGACAACGCCTACATCGACAACTGGTCGCTGTGGCAGGACATCTGCATCCTGCTGCGCACCGCGGCCACGCTCGTGCGTCCGACGGGGAGCTGAGCGCGGATGAGTCACGCGCTGACCCTGCCCCGGGCGGGGCGGCTCTCCCCGGTGCTGCCGGTCCTGGCCGTCGTGGCCCTGCTGGCGCTGCCGGTGTCACCGACCGCCGAGGGCGGTGCCGGACCGGCCGACGCGGTGTCGGGCCTGGTGGTGCTGTACTGCGTGGTCCGGCTGCTGCGGGAGCGGCGGCGGCCCCTGTCGCGTCGGGCGGCGGTGATCCTCGGGCTGCCCGTGGTGGGGCTGGCCGTCGCGGCGACGGGGGCGTCCACGGCGTCGGCCGGGCTCGCCGGCCTCGGCCGCTATCTGCAGGTCTTCGTGCTCGTCCCGGCGGCCGTGCTGCTGCTCGTCAGGGACCGGCGCGACTTCCGGCTGCTGGCCTGGGCGCTGGTGGCCCTCGCCGGCTGGGAGGGCGCGATCGGGGTGCACCAGTACCTGACCGGCACCGGCGCCTCCTACCAGGGCCGCGACATCCGGGCCGTCGGCACCTTCGGGGTGACCGACGTGATGGGGATGGCGACGGTGGTCTCCTTCGGCCTGGTGTGCGCGCTGGGCCTGGCTCTCGGGCGCACGCCCTTACGCCAGAGGATGATCGCCGCCGGCTGCGCGCTCGCGCTTCTCGTGCCACTCGCGCTGTCGTTCAGCCGGGGCGCGTGGATCGCCACGGCCGTGACCTGCTCGGCGCAGCTGGTGCTGGCCGGGCTGCGGCGGGCGCTGGCCGTGGGGGCCGCCGCGGTCGCCGTCGGCGTGATCCTGGTGGGCGGCTTCGGCGTCGGGTCGACGCAGCTGCAGGAGCGGGTCGACAGCATCACGCAGGTCACCGACGCGCCCGACCAGTCCGTGACCGACCGGTACACCATGTGGGCGGCGGCCGCCGACATGTGGCGTGAACGGCCGCTTACGGGCGTCGGGTTGAAGGGCTTCCCCGAGCATCGTGACGCGCACGCCTCGCTGGCGCTGTCCGCGGGCAGCGACACCGAGGGCGCGGGCGCCGCCTTCCGCAAGCAGCCCCTGCTGTCCCCGCACAACATGTACTTCCTCGTCCTGGCCGAGCAGGGCCTGATCGGGCTTCTCGCCCTGGTGGGCAGCTGGCTGGCGCTGCTGGTGTGCGGGCTGCGGGGGCTGGCGCGGGTGCGCCGGCACGGGCCGGGGCTCGACTGCGCGCTCGTCGGCTGCGGGCTGCTGGTGTGGCAGCTGACCGACTTCGCGTACGCGGACATCGGCGGGCCCTCGACGGTGCTGACGGCCGTGTGCTTCGGGGTGATGGCGTGGTGGGCGCTGAACGGTTCCCGAGAGGTGCCCGCCGCATGACGGTGACGCCTTCCCCGGGCGCGGGGACCTCCGGCGCCGAGGACGCGGTGACCGTACCCGCGGCGCGGACCCGGCCCGCGGAACAGGCCGAACTGGCGCCCGTCTCACGGCGTTTCCTCGCCAAGGCCACCGCCGTGACCGCCGCCCTGTCCATCGCCGGGGCGCTGCTCGGGCTGGTGCGGGACCAGTCGCTGGCCCGGCTGTTCGGGGCGGGCAGCGCGACGGACGCCTTCCTGGTGGCGTGGACCGTGCCGGAGTTCGCGGCCACGCTGCTCATCGAGGACGGGCTGGCCTTCGCGCTGATCCCCGCGTTCAGCCTGGCCCTGTCCAGGCGGGCGCGGGGTGCGCCGGGGGACCCGGTGCGCGAGCTGGTCGCCGCCACCCTGCCCCGGCTCGCCCTCTGCTTCGCCGCCGCGTCGGCGCTGCTCGTCGCGGCCGCCCCCTACCTCGTGGAGGCCCTGGCGCCGGGCCTGCCGCATCCCGCTCTCGCCGTGGACTGCACCCGGCTGACCGCGACCTGCGTGCTGAGCTTCGGGCTCGCCGGGTACTGCAGCGCGATGCTGCGGGCGCACCGGCGCTTCCTGATGCCGGGCGCGATCTACGTGGCGTACAACACCGGCATCATCGCGGCGATGTTCGCGCTGGGCGGCCGCTTCGGGGTGCGTTCGGCCGCCGCGGGTGTCGCGGTGGGCGGGGCGCTGATGGTGGCCGTCCAACTGCCCGCTTTGTGGCGGCAGTTGCGGCGTGGGCCGGTCGGGCCGCGGGAGCGCGTCGAGGATCCGGAGCGGGCGGTGCCGCTGGCGCTGGTGGCCAGCGTCCTGCTCTTCGCGCTGTGCCGACAGTCCCAGGTCCTCGTCGAGCGCTTCCTCGCCTCCACCCTCCCGGCGGGGGCCATCTCGCACCTGAACTACGCGCAGAAGGTGGCCCAGATCCCGATGACGCTGTCGCTGATGCTGTGCACGGTCACCTTCCCGGTGGTCGCGCGGGCGCTGGCCGACGGCGACACCGAACGGGCCCGCGGCCGCGTGGAGCGGGATCTGGCGCTCGCCGCGTGCATGGTGCTGCTCGGCGCGGCCACGGTGATCGCCTGCGCCCCGCAGATCATCGA
This sequence comes from Streptomyces panaciradicis, assembly GCF_023516615.1. Classification (GTDB taxonomy): domain Bacteria; phylum Actinomycetota; class Actinomycetes; order Streptomycetales; family Streptomycetaceae; genus Streptomyces; species Streptomyces panaciradicis. The sequence continues at coordinate 23,383 of NZ_JAMGBF010000073.1, read as the reverse complement.
AGTCCTCTTCCAGCGCGGGGCGTTCACCGCGCGCGACACGGCGGCGACCGCCGGCGTGATGCGCGTGTACACCCTCGGGTTGCTCGGCCAGACGCTGGTCGGCGTGCTGATCCGCTCCTACTTCTCGGCGGGCCGCGCCACCTGGTACCCGGTCTGCGCGATGACCGGCGGCATCGTCGTCACCTCGTGGTGCGGCGCCTGGGCGGTGGGCCCCTGGGGGGTGTCCGGGATCGCCGCCGCCAACGCCGCCGGCATCACGGTGACCGCCGCCCTGCTCCTCGCCGGCATGGGCTCGACACACCGGGGCGGCCGCCGCGGCGTCCCGGTGCGCGTCCGCACGGTGCTCGCCGAGATCGGCCGCCCGCTGGCCGCGGCCGCCGTCGCGGCACCGGCGGGCCGGCTCGTCGCGAGCCTGGTCCCGGCGCCGCTGCCGGCACTCGTGGCCGGGGCGGCGACGGTGGGCGCCGTGTTCCTGCTGCTCGGCCTGGCCCTGGGCGACCAGGGCTGCGCATCCGCACTCCGTTCCGTACGGGCCGCCACCCGTGCCGTCACCCGAAGGCTCCCCCATGGCCGCTGACTCCGACCGCACCCGTACGGCACCGAGGGCCCCGCACCCGGCCGCCGGCTCCACTCGCACGGCACGCCGTCAAGAACCCGTCCCCTGGGTGGCGATGTACCACTCGGTGGGCGACCGCTCGGACGACCCGTACCGCGTCACGGTCACTCCCGAACGGTTCGAGCGGCAGCTGCGGTGGATGGCCGGGCGCGGACTGCGGGGCGTGTCCGTGGCCGACCTGCTGGCCGCCCGCGCCCGCGGCCGGGGCGGCGGCCTGGTCGGGCTCACCTTCGACGACGGCTACGCCGACTTCCTCACCGACGCCCTGCCGGCGCTGCTCCGCCTGGGGTTCGGCGCCACCCTGTTCGTGCTGCCGGGCCGGCTCGGCGGCGACAACGCCTGGGACCCGCTCGGCCCGCGCAAGCCGCTGCTGACGGCGGACGGCATCCGTCAGGCGGCCGCGGCGGGCATCGAGATCGGCTCGCACGGACTGACGCACACCGACCTGACCAGGGCGGACGACGTCCGGGTGAAGGCGGAGGCCGTCGAGAGCCGGGCCCTGCTGGAGGACCTGCTCGGCGCCCCCGTCGACGGCTTCTGCTACCCCTACGGCTCGGTGGACCAGCGGGCCGTCGACGCCGTCGGGGACGCCGGGTACCGCTACGCCTGCGCCATCGACCCGGGCCCGCTCACCGGTCCGCTCGCCCTGCCCCGCCTGCACATCGGGCAGGAGGACAACGCCGTACGCCTCCTCCTCAAACACCGGCTGCACCGGCTGCGCCGCCGTCCCGCAGAGGGCCTGTGACATGCGGAGCCTGCATGTCATCACCGGCCTCGGCGTCGGCGGAGCCGAGCAGCAACTGCGCCTTCTGCTGCGCCACCTGCCCGTCGACAGCGACGTCGTGACCCTGACCAACCCGGGCGCCGTCGCCGACGGGCTCACCGCGGACGGGGTACGCGTCACCCACCTCGGCATGGCCGGCAACCGCGACCTCGGCGCCCTGCCCCGCCTGGTCCGGCTGATCCGCCGGGGCCGCTACGACCTCGTGCACACCCACCTCTACCGGGCCTGCGTCTACGGCCGTCTCGCCGCGCGTCTCGCGGGCGTCCGGGCGATCGTCGCCACCGAGCACTCCCTCGGCGACACGCAGATGGAGGGGCGCAGGCTCACCGCGGGCGTCCGCGCGCTGTACCTGGCCAGCGAGCGGCTGGGCCGGTCCACGGTCGCCGTCTCCCCCACGGTCGCCGAGCGGCTCAGGCGCTGGGGGGTGCCCGCGCCGCGCATCGAGGTCGTCCCCAACGGCATCGACCTGACCCGCTTCCGCTTCGACGAAGCCCAGCGGCTGCGCACCCGGCAGCGGCTGGGCCTGCCGGAGGACGCCTACGTCGTCGGCGGCATCGGCCGGCTCACCGGGGCCAAGCGGTTCGACGTGCTCATCCACGCCCTCGCGCACCTGCCGGACAGCTGCTGGCTGCTACTGGTCGGCGGCGGGCCCGAGGAGCACGTCCTGCGGCGCACCGCGCACGAGGCCGGGGTGGCGGACCGCGTCCTGTTCACCGGCGAACGGCCCTACGTCGCCGACGGCTCCCCCGGCCCGGACCTGCCGTCGCTCACCTTCGCGATGGACCTGCTCGCCTCGCCCTCCCCGGAGGAGGCCTTCGGTCTGGCGGTCGTGGAGGCGCTGGCCTCCGGGCTGCCCGTCCGCTACGCCTCCTGCCCGGCGATCGAGGACCTCCCCTCGCACACCGCCCCGGCCGCCCACCGGGTGACCGGCGACGCCGAGGCCTTCGCCCGGGCCCTGGCCGCGGCCCGCGCCGAGGGCCCGCGCCCGCGCACCGCGCCCGAGGCCGCCCACCACTACAGCATCACCCGCAGCGCAGCACGGCTCATGGACGTCTACGCGGCGGCCCACTCCTCACCCCCGTCACCTCACGGAGTCAGTTCCTCATGACCGAGAACCCCAGCGGCCCCCGCCGCACGTCCCCCGCCCACACCCGGGCCGGCTCGCTGCCGGCCTGGTCCCTGCTCGCGGCCGGCGTCGTCGCCGGCGGCCTGCTCGGCGGCACGTACGGCCTGGTCAGGACGCCGACGTACACGGCCACGAGCTATGTCGTCGCCGTACCGACGCAGAAGTCCGACTCCGCGACCGCGCTCGGCTTCGCGCAGGCCTACGGACGGGTCGCCACGCAGCTCGCGGTGCTCGGGGACGCCCAGGTATGGGCGGGCGTGCCGGTGCAGACGCTGAAGTCGAGCGTGCAGGCGGAGACTTCGCCGGACGCGCCGATGGTGGCGATCACGGCGACCTCCTCGCGCCCCGAACTCGCCGCCGACATGGCCGACGCCGTCTCGCGGGCGCTGACCCGGCACGCCAACGACTCCAAGGCCGACACCGACGTGGAGCTGCGCCAGTTCGCCCGCGCCGTCAAACCCACCGAGCCGTCCTCGGCCTCCCCCGGCGTGACGGGTCTCGTGGGAGCCAGCGCGGGCGGCCTGCTGGGCGGCCTGGCGCTGCTGGTCCGGCCCCGGCGGACCACGGACGCACCCGGGCGGCCGGCCTCCGTACCGAGCCCGGCCCCCGCCGCCGATGTCCACGGACAGCTGTGAAGTACTCCGTGGAGGTCGTCACCGACGAACCCGCGTTCGCCGAACTGGGCCCGCAGTGGGGCCGGTTGTACCGCGGGTGCGCGGCGGCCACCCCGTTCCAGAGCCACGCCTGGCTGCACTCGTGGTGGCTGTCCTACGGCCGCCCCGGCCGGCTGCGCCTGCTGCTGGTCCGCGACGGCCGCGACCTCGTCGCCGTCGCCCCGCTGATGCGGGTACGGCGGCCGGTGCCGGCGCTCGTGCCGCTCGGCGGCGCGATCTCCGACTACGGGGACGTGCTGGTGGACGACGCACGCGGCGAGGAGGCGGTGGGCGCGCTGACCGAAGCGCTCTGGTCGGCCGCCCGCACCGCGCTGATCGACCTGCGCGAGGTGCGGCCCGGAGCCGCCGCCGAGCAGGTGTACGCCCGCTGGGGCGGCCCGCGCCGCCGGGTGGACGACTCGCTGTGCCTGGAGCTGCCCGCCGTACCGATGGACGAACTGGTCGCCCGGCTGCCCTCGGCGAAGGCCCAGCGGGTGCGGGCCAAGCTGCGCAAGCTCGCCGCGCTCGGCGTCGAACGGCACGTCGTACCGCCCGGCGAGGTGGACAAGGCGCTGCGCCGGCTCGTCGAACTGCACCGGCTGCAGTGGCAGGGCCGCAAGGTGACGGGTGAGCACCTGCGCCCCCGCTTCCGCGAGCACCTGGTGCGGTCGGTGGGGGCGATGGTCGAGTCCGGGGACGCGGTGGTCACCGAGTTCCGGCTGGAGGACGACGTGGTGGCCGTCGATCTGACCCTGCTGTCCGGGCGGCTCGCGGGCGGCTATCTCTACGGCGCCCATCCGTGCCTGCGCGAACGCAAGGCGGACGTGGCGGTGATGCTGCTCGACGCGTGCGCCGAGCAGGCGTGCGACGGCGGACGGGACACGCTGAGCCTGCTGCGCGGCGACGAGCCGTACAAACGCCACTGGCGCCCCGAACAGGTCGGCAACCAGCGGCTGTTGCTCGCCCGGCGGCGTACCGCCCCGCTGCTGTCGGCGGCCCTGTGCGACGTGGCGGCCCGGCGGCGGGGCAAGGACGTGGTGCGACGGTGGAGGGAGCGCGGTGGCGACGGGCCGTGACCGACCCGCCGCCCGCCGGGGTTCACCGGGTGCGCGACCACCAGTCCAGGCGCAGGCACAGCTTCCCGCCGAGCCAGTACTCGACCCAGTCGCCCAGGTTGAGCGGCGAACAGCTGGGGTTGGGGGTGGGTTTCGGGGTCGGTGTGGGTGTGGGGGCCGGCGTGGTGGGCCCGGTCGGCTGCGGGGTCGGCTCGCCGGTGCGGCCGGAGAGCACGGACCGGTAGACCTCCGAGGACATGGGGTTGTCGGCGCACTGCCAGACGCCGTGCGGGCAGTAGTCGGTGACCGTGTTGTACAGCGGCTTGTGCGTGTCCATCCAGGCGAGCATGTCCCGCATGTACGCGGCATTGTCGCCGTTGCGGAAAAGCCCCCACTCCGGATAGGAGATGGGTTTCTTGTGGGCCTTGGCGAAGTCCACCTGTGCCTGCAGGCCGTACGGCTCTTTCACCTGCTGCTCGAAAGGCATTCCGCGCGGCTGGTCGTACGAGTCCATTCCGATGATGTCGACGGTGTCGTCCCCGGGATAGCACTCGGTCCAGGGAACGGCGTCCCGGCCGCGGCTGGGCGCGAAGTCGAAACGGAATTTCTGCCCCGGCACCGCGCGCATGGTGGCGACGATCCGGTTCCAGTAGGCCTTCCACGCCTGCGGGTCGGGCCCGCAGCGGTGGGTGTAGGTGGTGCCGTTCATCTCCCAGCCGAGCACGATGACCGTGTCCGGCGCCTTCAGCGCGACCAGCCGCTCGGCGAGCGCGCGGAAGTGGTGGTCGTACTGGCCCGTCGAGGCCCGGCGCAGCAGCAGCCGCACCTCCTCGTCGGAGACGTCGTTCTCGTTGCGCTCCATCATCGGCACGTTGAGCACGAGCATCCGGTCGGCCTTCTGCGCGCGCCAGTCCGCCCAGGCGTCGAGGAAGCCGTGGGCGCCCTCGATGTTGGACCAGCGGTCACCGGGCAGGTAGGTGTGCCCGACGCGCAGGTCGGCCCCGCCCAGCCAGCGGCTGAGATCGGCGATCCGGGCCACGCCCTGCGGACCGGAGTCGAGAAAGGCGCCGAAGGAAGGGGCATACGTCGGGGCCGGTGTGGTGGGAGTGGCCTTGGCCGGTGTGCCCGGGGTCGCCGGGGCCGGTGTGACCGGGGCGGCCGGGGTGGCCGGGACCGGAGGGGCGAGCGGGCCGGTCGTGGGCGCCGGAGCGGGCGGGCCGGTGACCCGTGCCGTCCCCGCCGCGCATCCCGGCCCCGCCGCCAGGGCGGCCGACGCGGCGGCCGTCACCGTGATGACCGCCAACCGTCGCAGACGGGCCCGTCGCTGCTGTGAGGACATGCCTGCTCCTTTCTCTCCGATACCTGACACTCAGTCACGAAAATATGAAGTTCGCCACCTCATTACGGCTTTCGAGTGCACCGATCGCCCGCCCGAGTGAAACGACCGAAGGAAATGCCCGTGTCGCTGCTCGACACCCGAGTCCCCGCGGTTCTGCTGCGGATCGACCGGAATCCCTTTCATCACGGAACGCTGGGGGCCGTTCGCTCGCTCGGCAGGGCGGGAGTCGAGGTCCATCTCGTCGCGGATTCCACCGGAAGTCCGGTGCGCACCTCCCGTTTCGTACGGCGGATGCATCCGCCGCCACCGCCCGGCGCGTCCCTCGGTGACATCGCCGTCGTGCTGCGCCGGATCGCCGCCGGAATCGCGCGTCCCGCCGTGCTGATCGCGATGGACGACGCGAGCGCCGTCGCGGTGAGCCGGCTGCGCGAGGAGCTGGCCCCCGCCTATCTGCTGCCGCAGCAGCCGGCCACGCTTCCCGAACGCGTCGCCGACAAGGCGGAACTGGCCGCGCTGTGCGCGTCCGTGGGCGTCCCGCACCCGGAGACGGTCGTCCCGGAGAGCGCCGCCCACGCGGTGCGCGCCGCCTGGGGACTGGGACTGCCGGTGGTCGCCAAGTGGAGCCGGCCCTGGCTCGTGCCCACCGGCGCCGGGCTGCGCAGCACGGTCGTGCTCCGCTCGGCACAGGAGGCCGGGGAGCTGTACCTGCGCAGCGCGGAGGCCGGCAGCCGGCTGCTGCTGCAGGCGTTCCTGCCTCCGGGGCCCGACCGGGACTGGTTCTTCCACGGCTACGCCGACCGGTCCGGGACCGTGCGCGGCGGAGGCCCCGGCGTGAAGTCGCTGGCCTGGCCGCGCGGGGCCGGGCTGACGGCGGTCGGCAGCTGGACGCCGAACCCGCAGGTGCAGCTGCTCGCCGAACGGCTGGGCGCCGAACTGGGCTACCGGGGCATCCTCGACCTCGACTTCCGCCGCTGCGGCGCCACGGGGCGTTACCACCTCCTCGACTTCAACCCGCGCCCCGGCGCGCAGTTCCGGCTGTTCACCGACTCGGCCGGACTGGACGTGGTCCGCGCCCTGCACCTGGATCTGACCCACCGTCCGCTGCCGGACGGACTGCCGCTGCCGGGAAGGGAGTTCGTGGTGGAGAACTACGCCCCCCTGAACGCCCTGCGGCCCGCTCCGGCCGGACGCGAACTGGCCTGGCACGCGTACGACGACCCGGGGCCCGGCAGGGCGCTGTGGGGCCTGTGGGGCCGGCATGTGGCGGGCCGGCTGCTGGCTCGCGTCCGCGGCCCCGAGGCACCCGCGCCCCTGCCCGCACCCGCACCCGCACCCGCCGACGTCCGCGATGACCTCCGCGACGACGTCTCCGACGACGAGAAAGCGAGCAGTTGCTGATGTACGACCTGCTGGTGGTGGGCGCCGGGCCCTACGGCCTGTCCATCGCGTCCCACGCCGCGGCCGCCGGACTGCGGCTGCGTGTCCTCGGCCGACCCATGGCCTCCTGGCGTGACCACATGCCCCGCGGCATGTTCCTCAAGTCGGAGCCGTGGGCGTCCAATCTCTCGGACCCGTCCGGCCGTTGGCGCCTGGACGGATACTGCGCGAGCCAGGGGGTCACGGCCCGGCACGGGGAGCCGATCCCGGTGGAGATGTTCGCCGCGTACGGCCTGTGGTTCGCGCAGCGGGCCGTGCCGGAGGTCGACGAGCGCACGGTGACCCGCGTTTCCGCCTGCCCCGGCGGCTTCGAGGCGGTGACGCAGGACGGACAGGTGCTGCCGGCCCGCACGGTCGCCCTGGCGGTCGGCGTGACACCCTTCACGGAGATCCCGCCGGCCCTGCGCGGCCTGCCCGCGTCCCTGGTCTCGCACAGCGTCGACCACGACGACCTCGCCCGGTTCCGCGACCGGGACGTCACGGTCGTCGGCGGTGGCCAGGCGGCCCTGGAGACGGCGGCCCTGCTCGCGGAACAGGGCACCCGGGTACGGGTGCTGGCGCGCGCCGACCGCCTTGCCTGGAACGACGTGCCACCGCCCTGGCAGCGCCCGTGGTGGCAGTCGGCCCGTGCCCCGCACAGCGGCCTGGGCTGCGGCTGGCGGAACTGGTTCTACGCCGAACGCCCCGGCCTGCTGCACCGCCTGCCCGAACGGACCCGGATCCGCATCACCGAGACCGCCCTCGGCCCGGCGGGCGCGTGGTGGGTACGGGAGCGGGTGGAAGGGGCGGTGGAGGTCCTGCCGGGCCACGAGATCACGGCGGCGCGGTCGGTGAACGACGGGGCGGGGGTGCGCCTGGAGGTGGTCCACCGGGGCGGTGCCGAGGGTTCGGCAGTGGTGCGGTCCCTGGAGACCGACCACGTCATCGCGGCCACGGGCTTCACCGCCACGTGCGACCGCCTGGCCCTTCTCTCCCCCGACCTGCGCACCACTCTCACCAGGACGGCTTGCGGCTCGCCGCGGGTGACCTCCGGCTTCGAGTCCTCCCACCCCGGCCTCTTCCTGGCCGGCCTGATCACCGCACCGGACTTCGGCCCGGCGATGCGCTTCGTCCAGGGAGCGACGTACACGGCGGAGACCCTCGTACGGGGTGTACGGCGCCGGTTGCGGGCCGGGAGCGCGGGCGCGGCGATCCCCGCTCCCGGCAGGGGTGGCCGCAGCGAGGCGCCGGCGGGCGCGCGCCGCTGACCACCCCCGACGGGCCGCTGTGCGGCCGGAGCGCGGGTGCCGGACGTTGCCTGTCCGGCACCCGGCGCACTACCGGCGCGAGGCGGCCCGGCCCCGGCGGTACAGGATGACGCCGCCCGCGATCATCGCCGCGCTGGCGCCCGAGGCGGCCAGCATGGCCTGGGCACCGGTGTGCGGCAGCTGAGGCGGAGGCGTGTGGCCACCGCCGCCGGGCGGCGGCGTGTGGTGGTCACCGGGCGGAGTGCCCCCACCACCACCGGACGGCGGCGTGTGATCCCCACCGGGCGGAGGCGTGCTCCCACCACCGCCGGGAGGCGGCGTGTGGTCACCGCCGGGAGGCGGCGTGTGGTGGTCGCCGGGGGGCGGGGTGTGGTCGCCACCGGGGGGCGTGCCACCGCCACCACCGGGAGGCGGCGTGTGATCCCCACCGGGCGGCGGGGTGTGGTGGTCCCCGGGAGGCGGGGTGTGGTGGTCGCCGGGGGGCGGGGTGTGGTCGCCACCGGGGGGCGTGCCACCGCCACCACCGGGAGGCGGCGTGTGATCCCCACCGGGCGGCGGGGTGTGGTGGTCCCCGGGAGGGGGCGTGTGGTGGTCCCCGGGAGGTGGCGTGTGGTGGTCGCCGGGCGGCGGGGTGTGGTGGTCCCCGGGCGGCGGCGTGTCGTGGTCGCAGGGCGGTGAAGACTGGTGGTCGCCGGGAGGCGTCTGGTCGCCGTACCCGCCGCCCCCGCCCCCGCCCCCGCCGTACCCGGAGTCGTCGCCGTAACCGGAGTCGCCGGCGCCGTGGTGGCCGCCGTGGCCGTGCGCGCGGTGCTTGCCCGAACCGGTGGCGCCGGCACAGGAGTTGCCGAAGGCCGGGTTGAGGGCGGCGGCCACGTCGACGGAGTCGCCGCAGGCGTTCAGCGGTACCTCGACGGGGGCCGCGACGCCGTTGCCGGACGCGACGCCGGCGGAATCCTTGGCACCGCCGGTCGTGTGCGTGTCGGCGAAGACAGGGCTGCTGCACAGGGACAGAATGCTTGTCGCGGCGGCGGCCGCGACCATTCCCCTACTCAGGGTCTGTCGCAATCTCGTTGTCTTCCTGCTTGGAGAAGTGGGAAAAGCCGGCCTCGGAACGTGGAAGCGGTCCGGGGCCGGCCATGACACAGCCGGTACGGCTGCGGCGTTACGTGATCAGTCGTTCATGCAGTGGTTGCCGAACGCCGGGTTCAGCGCGGCGATGACGTTCACGGTGTTGCCGCACACGTTGATCGGCACGTGGATCGGAACCTGGATCACGTTGCCGGAGAGGACGCCCGGGGAACCGATGGCGGCGCCCTCGGCTCCGGCGTCCGCGAAGGCCGGAGCGGCCACGCCGAGGGCCATGATCATGCCCGCGACGACAGCGGCGGTCTTCTTCATGAGATTTCCCTTCTCTGCGGTCATGCCCCTTTGTCGGCCTGTGGCCGAGCGAGCACAGCCGGAACGGCTCGCGCCATGACCTGCAGGCTGTAGAACGAGGAATAGCCGAAGGAGAAACTACGGAACGCGTGGCGCGGGGGAATTCACTCGATTGCCCCGGACCATCACACGTTTCCCTTTCGATCACCTGGTGAACAAGGTGGAAAAAAGCCCGGACGGCCCGCGGAGGAAACCGCGGGCCGTCCGGTTGGCCGGAAGAGGCTTACGACTCGCCCTGGGCCGAAAGAACCGACAGGTCCTCCAGGACGTGCGACAGCGCGCCGTCCCGCTTGGACTGGGTGGAGTTGTCGGAGCACTGCTGGGTGAGCTGGTCCGACAGGATCGGCACGTCCTGGACGTTGACGATCTGCAGGACGCCGACGTTGGTGTCGCTCAGGCCGAGGCACGGCTTGTTGAGCGTGCCCTCGACCAGCGACAGCTGCGGGCTCATGTCACCCTTGGTCGCCGAGTTGCCGAACGACGACGTGGCGCCGTTACCGTTCGCGACGGTCGGTCCGTTGTCGTTGCCGATGGCAAGCGCCGTCGGAGCTGCCGCCACCGACATCCCGACGACAGAAGCGGCGGCCGCGGCGGCGGCCATTGCCTTCTTGAGCACTTCGCGTTCCTTTCCTCGTAGCGACGCAATGCCCTACGGCCACATCAACCGGGCCTGTGAGGAATGGTTGCGGGCATTCACTCAATTGGCCCTGTCGCACTCGCCGGTGCCCCGTGGACACCGGGGTTCCGCGGGGGCTCGCGTGTCGGCCGTAGGAGTGAATGGGAGAAACCCTCACGCACGCGGGCAGTTGACCAGAACGCTCCGGTCCACGGGGCTTCCTCAGAAAGGACTGGCCAGTGATCAAGAAGATTGTTGCCACCGCGGCCATCGCCGCGTCCGCCGTGGGTGCCTCCGCCGCCGCGGCTCCGCAGGCACTCGCGATCGGCAACGACAAGGGCCCGACCGCGGCGAACGGCAACGGTTCCTGGCAGAGCTTCGGCAACTCCAGCACCTACGGGAACATGAGCCCGCAGATGGCTCTGATCCAGGGGTCGTTCAACAAGCCCTGCATCGCGGTCAGCGACCTGCCCATCGGTGTGCTGCAGGTCGTCAACGTCCAGGACGTGCCGATCCTGTCGGACCAGCAGACCCAGCAGTGCGCGGAGAACTCGACGCAGGCCAAGCGCGACGGTGCGCTGGCCCACCTGCTGGAGGACGTGTCGATCCTGTCCAGCGCCCAGGAGGGCGGCCGCTGATCAGCGGTTCCGGTCGAGGTCCTGGGGGCCGCCGAGCTTCTCGGCGGCCCCTTCGGCGTGTCAGCGCCGGTACAGCTCCTCGATGGCGTCCCCGTAGGCCGCCTGCACGGCGTGCCGCTTGACCTTCAGGGACGGGGTGAGCATCCCGTTCTCCTCGGTGAACTCGCCGTCGACCAGGGTGAACGCCCGGATCGACTCGGCGCGGGAGACGGCCTCGTTGGCGTAGTCGACGGCCCTTTGCACGGCGGCGCGGACCCGCGGGTCGCGGACCACCTCGGACATCGGGGTGTCGGCGGGCAGCCTGCGGACGGACAGCCAGTGGGCGACCGCCTCGGGGTCCAGGGTGACGAGGGCGGCGACGAAGGGCCGGTTGTCGCCGACGACGATGCACTGGCCGACCGGCGGGCGGCTGCGCATCCGGTCCTCCAGCACGGCCGGTGAGACGTTCTTGCCGCCGGAGGTGACGAGGATGTCCTTCTTGCGGCCGGTGATGGTGAGGTAGCCGTCCTCGTCGAGGGAGCCGAGGTCGCCGGTGGCGAACCACTCGTCGCGCAGCACGGCGTCGGTCGCCGCCCGGTTGTTCCAGTACGAGCCGAAGACGATGCCGCCCTTGATGAGCACCTCGCCGTCGTCGGCGATACGGACCGCCGTGCCGGGGACGGGCTGGCCGACGGTGCCGGGGCGGGGTCTGAGCGGGGGCACGATGGTGGCGGCCGCGCTGGTCTCCGTCAGGCCGTAGCCCTCGTAGACGATGATCCCGGCGGCGTAGAAGAACAGGTTGAGGTTGCGGTCGAGCGGGGAGCCGCCGCTGATGGCGTAGCGCATCCGGCCGCCGAGCTCCTTGCGGACGCGGCGGTAGACCAGGAGGTCGTACAGCGCCCAGGCGGCGTAGAGGGCGGGGCCCGGGCCCTTGCCGCGGCCGAGGAACCTGTCCAGGTACGCCTCCCCGAAGCGGACGCCGACGCGGTCCGCGCGGTCGAAGGAGGCACCCCGGCCGAGCTTCTCGGCGGTGGCCCGGCCGGTGTCGTGGATCTTCTCGAAGAGGTACGGGACGCCGACGAGGAAGGTGGGTCGGAACTCCTTGAGGGCGGGGCGCAGTTCGTCGGGCTTGATGCTCGAGCAGTGGCCGATCTCGATGCGGGCCATCAGGCAGGCGATCTGCAGGGTGCGGCCGAGGATGTGCGCGAGGGGCAGGAAGAGCAGGGTGGAGGCCGTCTGGTGGGTGACCTCCTTGAAGATCGGGTGGAGCAGTTCGACCGTGTTGGCGGCCTCGGCGTGCAGGTTGGCGTGGGTGAGGACGCAGCCCTTGGGCCGGCCGGTGGTGCCGGAGGTGTAGCAGATGGTCGCGACGGCGTCGGGAGTGAGGGCCGTTCGGCGCTTGGTGACCTCCTCGTCCGGGACGTCCCGGCCGAGTGCGGTGAGGTCGGCGAGGGCACCGGCGTCCAGCTCCCACACGCGGGGCGGGGTTTCGTGCCCGGCGGTGCCGGTCGTCACCGTGGCCGTGTTCTGCGCGGTCTCCGTGACCGCGAACCGGGCGCCGGAGTCGCGGACGATCCAGTCGACCTGGTCGGCCGAGGAGGTGGCGTAGACCGGGACGGTCTGGCCGCCGGCCGCCCAGATCGCGAAGTCCAGGACCGTCCACTCGTAGCGGGTGCGGGACATCACGGCGACCCGGCCGCCCGGTTCCAGGCCGGCGGCGATCAACCCCTTGGCGGCGGCGGTGACTTCGCGGGCGAAGGCCGCCGCGGTGACCGGCTGCCAGGTGTCCGGGCCGCGGCGGCGCAGGACGACGGCGTCGGGGGCCTCGGCCGCGTTGGTGAAGGGCAGGTCGGCGATGCTGCCGGTGGTGGTGGGTGCGGCCAGCGGCGCGGTGCGGGCCTCGCGCACCACGCCGCTGTCGTCCCTGACGACCTCGACCCTGATGCGGGCGGCCAGGTCGGTGCGCTGTCTGGCCCGCTTCAGATCCTTGCGTACGCCCATGGCGGCTCCCCGTCGAGTCGGACTGGGAGGTCAACTTACTCGCGAGTAAGGAAAGGTCAAGGGGGCCCGCTCCCTTTCCCCCGGCGTCACTTCAGGCGGCCGGCCTCGTCGATGGCCCGCGCAAGGTGGCGGACGTCCTGGTCCTCGGTGGCGTCCGCCAGTGCGTGGGCGCGTTCGCCGAGCCGGTCGAGGCCGGGGTTGCCGGGCAGGTCGTCGGTCGTGTCGCGGGTGCGCAGGGCGTCGGCGAAGTAGGCGGCGACCGCGGTGACCTGGAGGCGGGGCGGGGCGGTCCACAGGTCGTCGTGCAGGGCGCCGGTCTCCAGCTGTCCGGACTCCTCGTGCGGGGCGCGGGTGCGCGGGTCGAGCCAGCGGACGCTCGCGGTGGCGAGGTGGCCGTCGGCGCCGGGCCGGGTACGGACGGCGTAGAGGGCGGTGACCGTGTGGCCGGGGCCGACCTCGCCGCCGTCGACGTTGTCGTCGCGGAAGTCCTCGTCGGCGACCTTGCGGTCCTCGTAGCCGACGAGGTGGAACTCGGCGACGTTCTCGGGGTCGAAGGCCACCTGGGCCTTGGCGTCGCGGGCGGTGAGGTCGACGTTCTGCGGGAGCTGTTCGACGAAGACCTTGCGGGCGTCCTCGTCGCCGGAGACGTAGGCGGTGTGGCCGTCGCCCTTGTCGGCGAGGCGTTCCATCAGGGCGTCGCCGTAGTCGCTGCCGACGCCGACGCCGAAGAGGGTGATGCCGTGGTCGCGGCGTTCGCGGGAGATGCGTTCGAGGATGGAGTCCGGGTCGGTGTCGCCGGTGTTGGCCAGGCCGTCGGAGACGAGGACGACCCGGTTGGTGGCGCCCTCGCGCAGGCCCTCGGTGGCGGTGGCGTAGCCCTTCTCGACGCCGGCGCCGAGGTTGGTGGAGTCCTGTGTCTCCAGTTCGTCGATGGCGTCGTGGACCTTGCCGCGGTGGCCGGCGAGGCGGGTCATGGGCAGGACCGTCCGTGCCTCGTCGCTGAAGGTGACCAGGGCGACCGAGTCGCCGTCGCGCAGCCGGTCGGTCATCTCGGCCAGGGAGCGCTTGGCGAGGTCGAGGCGGCCCGGTTCGCCCATGGAGCCGGAGACGTCGACGACGAAGGTCAGGGCGGCGGGCGGACGGTCGTCGGTGTGGGCGGCGCGGGTGGCGAGGCCGACGCGGACGAGGGACCAGTCGGTCCTGTCGGTGTGCGCGCCGTCGACGGAGACCGTGAAGCCGTTGCCGTCCGGGCGCTCGTAGTCCTGGCGGAAGCTGTTGACGAACTCCTCGGGGCGGACCTGCGAGGGGTCGGGCAGCCCGCCCTCGTCGAGGACCCGGCGGGCGTAGCCGTAGGAGGCGGTGTCGACGTCCAGGGCGAAGGTGGACAGGTGGCCGGCCGACGGGGAGCGGCTCTCGTCCGAGGTCACGCTCCGGCTGCCGTCGGCGCCGGTGCCGTACGGGGCGGGGAGACCTCCGGAGTGGTACGAGCCGTCCGCGCTCGACCGGTGGTTCTCGCTCGCGCTGCACGCCGTCAGCAGCAGGCCGCCCGTCGCCGTGAGGGCGAGGAGGGCGGCCCGCAGCCGCCGGGTGCGGCCGGGTGCCGTGCCCTGCCGTGGTGTCCGGTGCCGGTGCTCCATCTTCCGTGCCCCCCTTTGGCGTTAGCCGTCTCCGAGGCCCGGGCGAAGCCCCGGACTCTCTGTGACTGTGACGGCGCGGGGGGCCGGAACGTGCGTGACCGTTCGTTGCGGATGGATCTCGAAGCGGCCACGATCATGGTCCGCCGAGACCGGTGGGAGATCCTCCGTTGACCTAGGAGACCACGTCCTTGCGGGCGAAACCCCGGAAGGCCAGGGCGAACAGCACCAGGGCGTACGTTATGGAAATCGCCGTGCCCTGGATCATGCCGGACCACTCGGGGTGCGGCTGGACGGCGTCCGCCCAGGCGAACTGCCAGTGCGCGGGCAGGAAGTCGCGCCAGTGACCGAGTGCGGTCACGGCGTCCAGGACGTTGCCCACGATGGTCAGGCCCACCGCGCCGCCGACCGCGCCCAGCGGGGCGTCGGTCTTCGTGGACAGCCAGAACGCCAGCCCCGCGGTGACCAGTTGGGACAGGAAGATGTACGCCACGACCACCAGCAGGCGCTGCGCGGCCGTGCCGGAGTCCAGCGAGCCGCCGGTCGGGATCTGCAGCGGGCCCCAGCCGTAGGCGGCGGTGCCGACGGCCAGCGCGATCACGGGCAGCAGGACCATCGCGGCCAGACTGAGCCCGAGTCCCACGACGAGCTTGGACCACAGCAGACGGGCCCGTGGCACGGGGGCGGCGAGCAGGTAGCGCAGGGAGGACCAGCCGGCCTCCGAGGCGACCGTGTCCCCGCAGAACAGGGCGACCGGGATGACCAGCAGGAAGCCGGCCGACACGAAGAGGTTGACGGCGGCGAAGTTGGCGCCGGACGCGGTGGCCGTGTCCATCAGCGTCACCTGGCCGTTGCGCTCGCCCGGGGTGCCGCCGATCGCGAACGCGATCACCAGCACGAACGGCAGCGCGGCCAGGATGCCGAACATGACCAGGGTCCGGCGCCGCTTCAGCTGGCGTACCAGCTCCACCCGGAGGGGCAGGGTGCGGGCGGCGCGGTAACCGGAGGCGGTTTCGGCTTCCGCCGTGGGCTCGGTGAGCGTGCTCATGCGTTGCCTCCGATCAGGGTGAGGAAGGCGTCTTCCAGGCGGCGGTGGGGGCCGAGGGAGGCGACGGGGACTTCCAGGCGAACCAGTTCGACGAGGAGGTCGGCGGAGGTGGAGGGGGGTGTTCGTTGTTCGTCGGGTGCGGCGCCGTGGGGGCTGGTCGCGCAGTTCCCCGCGCCCCTTGGCGGCGTTGGTGCCAGCCTTACCAGCAAGCCGCCGTCGGTTCGGGTTGCCGACTCCACGCCCGGCAGGGCCGTGACCTTTTCCAGGACAGGGTCCGTGATGTCGGATGCCAGGCCTACCAGCAGGGTGTCGCCCGTGCCGACGATCTCGCTCACCGGGCCCGCCTGGATCAGGCGGCCGCGGTCCATGACCACCAGGTGGGTGCACGACTGCTCGACCTCCGCCAGGAGGTGGCTGGAGACGATCACCGTGCGGCCGGCGGCCGCGTAGCGGATCATCACCTCGCGCATCTCGCGGATCTGCGGCGGGTCGAGGCCGTTGGTGGGCTCGTCGAGGATCAGCAGGTCCGGCAGGCCCAGCATGGCCTGGGCGATGGCCAGGCGCTGGCGCATGCCCTGGGAGTAGGTGCGCACGGCGCGGGCGAGCGCGTCGCCCAGGCCCGCGATCTCCAGGGCCTCCTCCATGTGGGCGTCCTCGGCCGGGCGGCCGGTCGCCCGCCAGTACAGCTCCAGGTTCTCGCGGCCGGAGAGGTGCGGCAGGAAGCCCGCGCCCTCGACGAACGCGCCGACCCTGGACAGCACCGGGGCACCGGGGCGGATCGCGTGCCCGAAGACGCGGATCTCGCCGCCGTCCGGCCTGATCAGGCCCATCAGCATGCGCAGGGTCGTCGTCTTGCCCGCGCCGTTCGGGCCGAGGAGTCCGAGGACCTGGCCCTTCTCCACGCGGAAGGACAGGTCGCGGACGGCGTAGCGGTCCGCGGACCTGGCGTACCGCTTGCTCAGGTCCGTGATCTGGAGCGGGACGTCGGCCAGCTCCGGGTCGGGGGGCGGGGCCGCGGTCGTGCGGCGGCGGCTGGTGATCAGGAGGGTCAGGGCGATCAGGGCGCCGGTCAGCGGCAGCCACCACACCCAGGACGGCAGGGGGGCGGCCGCGGTCGTCACGCCGGGGGCGGTCGGCACCTGCAGGTCGCCGGCGAGGGAGACGGTGTACTTCGCCGGGGCGGCCGGGGAGGCGTAGCCGAGGTCCGTGGAGGCGAGGACCAGGCGCAGCCGGTGCCCCTGCTCGAACTCGTGGTCGATGGCCGGGAGGGTGATCGTGACGTCCTTGCCGGACTTCGCGCCCTGGACCCGGACGGGAGTGACGAGTTGGGAGGGCAGCACGGGGGTGCCGCCGCCCGGTCCTACGTCGTACACCTTGGCGAACAGGACGGCGTCGTCGCTGGTCGACTTCACGTGGACGGTGACCGTCGGCGATCCGGTGACGCGCAGGCCGCTGCGGACCGGCGCCGACTCGAACCGCGCGAACTGGCCGGGGAAGTCGAGGGAGACGCCGACACCGAGGGAGGACAGCTGGGCGAGGCCGCCCGCGCCGCCGAGGCCCGGCAGGGCGGAGACGCCGGGCGGGCTGGAGCCGGCCGGGTTGTCGAAGCTCTGCTCGGTGCCGCGCAGGGCGACGGAGCGCCGGCCGCTCTCCAGGCCGGGGTAGGTGTCGTCGGTCGCGCCACGCAGCTGGGCCGCGCCGTCGGTGGAGTCGACGCCTCCGGTGCGGGTGACGCGGAAGGCCGGGCCGGTGTCGGTGCCCCGCTCGTCCTTGAGGTAGCGGTCGAACCAGGTCCGCACGCGGGACTGGACGCGGGCGGTCTCCAGGTCGCCGCCGTCGTGTCCGCCCGCGATCCAGTCGACGTCGACGGGGGCGCCGTTGGCCTTGATCGCCTTCGCGGCGGCGTCGGCCTGGCCGAGCGGGAAGAGGGAGTCGGTCTGGCCCTGCAGCAGCAGGGTGGGCACCTTGATGCGGTCGCCGACGGCGGACGGGGAGCGGGACTGCAGCAGGGCGCGGGCCTGGGCGTCGGGCCTGCCCGACTCGGCGACGCGCTGGTACATCCGGCACAGGTCGGCCTGGAACTTGTCGCAGCCGCCGCCCGAGTTGACGAAGATGCCGGCCCACAGCTTCTTGAACACGCCGTTCGGGAACAGGGCGTCCGCGAGGTTCCAGTACGTGATGGACGGGGCGATGGCGTCCACGCGGTGGTCGTGGGCGGCGGCGAGCAGGGCGATCGCGCCGCCGTAGGAGGCGCCGGCGACGCCCACGCGCGGGTCGCCCGCCTTGTCGAGCCGCACCTGGGGCTGCTTCGCCAGCCAGTCGATCAGCCGGGAGACGTCGGCGACCTCGCCCCGGGGGTCGTTCAGGCCGATCTTGCCGGTGGAGCGGCCGAAGCCGCGGGCGGACCAGGTGAGGACCGCGTATCCGTCTTTGGCCAGGTCCTCGGCCTGCTTGCGTACATCGTCCTTGCTGCCGCCGAAGCCGTGCGCCAGCAGCACGGCCGGCCTGCGGCCGCTCGGGCCGGAGGTGAAGTACGAGGTGTCGATGCGGACGCCGTCCATCGACATGACCCGGTCCGAGCGGTGCACCGGGGACGTGTCGTCCGAGGCGGCGGCCGTCCATGTCCCCGCGCCCGCGAGGACGACGACGGCCGCCCCGGCGGCGAGGGCCCGCCGGGGGGTTCGCAGCAGGCCTCGCAGGCGGGGCGGTCGAAGATCCATGCGTCAACGGTACGAGGTGTCTCTGACAGTTGGAGCAGACCTCGGTGGGAACCGTGGGCCATCCCGTAGGAGTACGGGGCGATCAGCTGTACCGCAGGTGCTGTACGGCTACCGGCTCAGGATGCCCGGTGGTTCGCCGGGTGCGGGTGTGTGGGGGCTGGTCGCGCAGTTCCCCGCGCCCCTGACCGGCCCCTGCGGGGCGGTCAGATCCGGGCGTCCTCCGGGATGGAGACCAGCCAGCGGGTGTCCTTGCGGGGGCGGAGGTAGAAGGCCCAGTACAGGGTGGCCGCCGCCGTGATGCCGCCGGTCCACAGCAGGTAGCTCGTCTCCTGCTGGGTCAGGATGTACGCCAGGACCACGATCAGCAGGACCGGCATCGCAGGCCACAGGGGCATCCGCCAGGCCGGGGTGTGCTGGTGGGAGCCGCGGCGGGAGAGCAGGGTGGCGACGGCGACCAGGAGGTACATGCCGGTCACCGAGACGCCCGTGACGCCGTACAGGGTGTCGAGGTTGACGAAGCAGAGCAGGGCGCCGGGGACGCCGACGGCGAGGGTGGCGACCCAGGGGGAGCCGAAGCGGCCGAGCCGGGAGAAGGCGGTGTTGACCGGGGTGGGCCAGGCCTTGTCGCGGGCCGAGGCGAACAGGACACGGGAGTTCTGGATGACCATGACGATGCCCGCGTTGATGATCGCGAGGGCCACGCAGAGGCTGACGAAGGTGCCGACCGCGGAGTTGGACCAGGCGGTGACCATGGAGCTGATGTCGCCGCCGCTCAGCTCGGCGATGTTCGAGGCGCCCATGGTGATCGCCGCGACCGGGACCAGGATGATCACCGTCGAGATGGCGAGGGTGGCGAGGACCGTACGGGCGACGTTGCGGCGCGGGTGCTCCAGCTCCTCGGAGAGGTAGACCGCGGTCGAGAAGCCCTGGGTGACGAAGAGGGCGATCGCGAGGCCCGAGACGACCAGCATCGCCGTGACGGTGTCGGTGTGCCCGTGCGCGTCGGCCACCTGCATCGACACCAGGCTGCCCGCGCCGCGCTCGCTGTGGGCGAAGCCCAGGACCGCCACGACGGCCGCCGCGATGACCTCCAGGACCAGGAAGATGCCGGTGATCCAGGCGTTGGCGCGCAGGTCGAGCAGACCGGCGAGGGTGGCCAGCAGCATCACGCCGGCGCCTGCGATCGAGGGGTCGAGGTGGACGACCGGGGCGAGGTAGTCCGCGGTGCCCATGGCGATCACCGGCGGGACGATCATCACCACCAGCAGCGACAGGACGAAGACCAGCCAGCCCGCGAGCCGCCCGGCCATCGTCGAGACCATCGCGTACTCGCCGCCCGCGCTGGGGATGAGGGTGCCCAGCTCGGAGTAGCAGAACGCCACGGCGATACAGAGGAGGGAGCCGATGGCGATCGTCAGGGCGGTGGCGGTGCCGAGGGTGCCGAACAGGTCCGGGACGACGACGAAGAGGGTGGAGGCCGGGGTGACGCAGGAGAGGGTGAGGAGGGTTCCGCCGACGACCCCGATGGAGCGCTTGAGCGCCTTGGGATTGCCGTCCGTTGCCTCGGGGACGGCGGTGTCGACAGGGCGGAGCGTGTCGGTCATGAAGCGGTTCCGATCGACTGGCGCGGATTCCTCCGGCGGCTGGGGTTGGTGCATGGAACCCCGACGAAAACCAGCGCGTCAATAGGTGTTTACCTACGGAATCCGTTGATCGATCACTACCAGGGGCCCGAATACATCAGTCCGCTCCGGCTGGTCACCGAATTTGGCCCGTACGGGAACCGCAGCGCGCGCGGACAAAAAAACGGGGCCGTCCGCAGTGCGGACGGCCCCGGGCGCCTCGGTCAGTGGTTGCGCGGGAAGCCGAGGTCGACGCCGGCGGGGGCGTCGGCCGGGTCGGGCCAGCGGGTGGTGACGACCTTGCCGCGGGTGTAGAAGTGCGTGCCGTCGTTGCCGTAGATGTGGTGGTCTCCGAAGAGGGAGTCCTTCCAGCCGCCGAAGGAGTGGTAGCCGACGGGGACCGGGATCGGGACGTTCACGCCGACCATGCCGGCCTCGATCTCCAGCTGGAAGCGGCGGGCGGCGCCGCCGTCCCGGGTGAAGATCGCGGTGCCGTTGCCGAACGGCGAGTCGTTGATGAGGGCCACGCCCTCGTCGTAGGTGTCCACGCGCAGGACGCACAGCACCGGGCCGAAGATCTCGTCCTGGTACGCCTTCGCCGAGGTGGGCACCTTGTCCAGCAGGGAGATGCCGATCCAGTGGCCGTCCTCGAAGCCCTCGACCGTGTGGCCGGTGCCGTCCAGGACGACCTCGCAGCCCTCGGCGGCGGCGCCGGAGACGTAGGAGGCCACCTTGTCGCGGTGGACCTTGGTGATCAGCGGGCCCATCTCGGAGGCCGGGTCGTTGCCGGGACCGATCTTGATCTTCTCGGCGCGCTCGCGGATCTTCTCCACGAGCTCGTCGCCGATCGCGCCGACCGCGACGACCGCGGAGATGGCCATGCAGCGCTCGCCCGCGGAGCCGTAGGCGGCGGAGACGGCCGCGTCGGCGGCGGCGTCGAGGTCGGCGTCCGGGAGGACCAGCATGTGGTTCTTGGCGCCGCCCAGGGCCTGCACGCGCTTGCCGTTGGCGGAGGCGGTGGTGTGGATGTAGCGGGCGATGGGGGTCGAGCCGACGAAGGAGACGGCCTTGACGTCCGGGTGCTCCAGGAGGCGGTCGACGGCCACCTTGTCGCCGTGGACGACGTTGAAGACGCCGTCGGGCAGACCGGCCTCGGCCAGCAGCTCGGCGATCTTGATCGAGGCCGAGGGGTCCTTCTCGCTCGGCTTGAGCACGAAGGTGTTGCCGCAGGCGATGGCGAGGGGGAACATCCACATCGGCACCATCGCCGGGAAGTTGAACGGCGTGATGCCGGCGACCACGCCCAGCGGCTGGCGGATCGAGGAGACGTCCACGCGGCTGGCGACCTGCGTCGACAGCTCACCCTTGAGCTGGACGTTGATGCCGCACGCGAGGTCGACGATCTCCAGGCCGCGGGCCACCTCGCCGAGCGCGTCGGAGTGGACCTTGCCGTGCTCGGCGGTGATCAGCTCCGCGATCGCGTCCCGGTTGGCGTCCAGCAGGGCGCGGAAGCGGAAGAGGATCTCGGTGCGCCTGGCCAGCGAGGACTGGCCCCAGGACAGGTAGGCGTCCTTGGCGGCGGCGACCGCCGCGTCCACCTCGTCGACCGAGGCGAAGGCGACCTTCGTCGTCACCGCGCCGGTCGCGGGGTCGGTGACCGGGCCGTAGTTCCCCGACGTGCCCTCGGCGGTCTTGCCGCCGATCCAGTGGTTGACGATCTTCGTCATGCCCAGTTACTCCTTCACAGATGGCGGCGTCGGGTGGAGACGTGCCGTTCGTACAGCTCACGTGCCTTGACCGCCGACGGCCTGGTCGCGGTCTCGGCCACAGGAACATCCCACCAGGCCTGCGCCGGAGGCGCGCCCGACACTGTGTCTGCCGTTTGGGTCTCGACGTAGACACATGTGGGAGTGTCGGCGGCCCGGGCCTCGGCGAGCGCGTCCCTGAGGTCGCTCACCGTCTTGGCGCGCAGCACGCGCATGCCCAGGCTGGCCGCGTTGGCGGCGAGGTCGACGGGCAGCGGGGCGCCCGTGAAGGAACCGTCGGCAGGCGAACGGTGGCGGTACGCCGTGCCGAACCGCTCGCCGCCCACCGACTCGGACAGGCCGCCGATGGAGGCGTACCCGTGGTTCTGGATCAGCACGACCTTGATCGCGATGCCCTCCTGCACGGCCGTCACGATCTCCGTCGGCATCATCAGGTAGGTGCCGTCGCCGACCAGCGCCCACACGGGGCGGTCGGGCGCCGCCAGTTTCACCCCGATCGCGGCCGGGATCTCGTAGCCCATGCAGGAGTAGCCGTACTCCACGTGGTACTGGTCCCGTGAGCGGGCCCGCCACAGCTTGTGCAGGTCGCCGGGGAGGGAGCCGGCCGCGTTGATCACGATGTCCGACTCGTCGACGATCGCGTCCAGCGCGCCCAGCACCTGGGGCTGGGTCGGCCGTACGTCCGGCTCCTCGGCCTCGTAGCAGGCGTCGACGCGCTGCTCCCAGCGCTCCTTGTCCTCGGTGTACTCGGCGAGGTAGGAGGCGGCGACCCGGTGGCCGTGCATCCCCAGCGCCTGGGTCAGCTCCTGCAGGCCCGAGCGGGCGTCCGCGATCAGCGGCAGGCCGGCGAGCTTGTGGCCGTCGAAGGGCGCGATGTTGACGTTCAGGAAGCGCACTCCCGCACCGGTGAAGAGGGTGCCGGAGGCGGTGGTGAAGTCGGTGTAGCGGGTGCCGACGCCGATCACCAGGTCGGCGGTGCGGGCGAGTTCGTCCGCGGTGGCGGTGCCGGTGTGGCCGACCCCGCCGACGTCCTGCGGGTGGTCGTGGCGCAGGGAGCCCTTGCCGGCCTGGGTGGAGGCGACCGGTATGCCGGTGCTCTGCGCGAACTCGGCGAGCGCCGCCTCGGCGCGGCTGTGGTGGACGCCGCCGCCGGCGATCACCAGCGGCCTGCGCGCGTTCCTGATCGCGGTCACGGCCTCGGCGAGCTCGGTCGGATCGGCGCCCGGACGCCGTACGACCCAGGTGCGCTCGGCGAAGAACTCCTCGGGCCAGTCGTACGCCTCGGCCTGCACGTCCTGCGGCAGGGCCAGGGTGACGGCGCCGGTCTCGACGGGGTCGGTCAGCACGCGCATGGCGTTCAGGGCGGACGGGATCAGCGCCTCGGGGCGGGTGATTCTGTCGAAGTACCTCGACACCGGGCGCAGGCAGTCGTTGACCGACACATCGCCCGCGAAGGGGACTTCGAGCTGTTGCAGGACCGGGTCGGCGGGGCGGCCGGCGAAGGTGTCGCCGGGCAGCAGCAGGACCGGAAGGTGGTTGATGGTGGCAAGGGCGGCGCCGGTGACCAGGTTGGTGGCGCCCGGGCCGATGGAGGTCGTCACCGCGTGGGTGGACAGCCGGCCCGACTGGCGGGCGTAGCCGACGGCCGCGTGCACCATGGCCTGT
>NZ_JAMGBF010000072.1 GCF_023516615.1 Streptomyces panaciradicis | reverse complement strand
AAGGGGACTTCGAGCTGTTGCAGGACCGGGTCGGCGGGGCGGCCGGCGAAGGTGTCGCCGGGCAGCAGCAGGACCGGAAGGTGGTTGATGGTGGCAAGGGCGGCGCCGGTGACCAGGTTGGTGGCGCCCGGGCCGATGGAGGTCGTCACCGCGTGGGTGGACAGCCGGCCCGACTGGCGGGCGTAGCCGACGGCCGCGTGCACCATGGCCTGTTCGTTGCGGCCCTGGTGGTACGGCATGTCGTCCGCGTACTCGACGAGCGCCTGGCCGATGCCGGCCACGTTGCCGTGGCCGAAGATGCCCCAGGTCGCGCCGATCAGCCGCTGCCGTACGCCGTCGCGTCGGGTGTACTGCGCGGACAGGAAGCGCACCAGCGCCTGGGCGACCGTCAGCCTCGTCGTCGAGGTGGTCGGAGTCATCGGTAACCCTCCGTGTGGTCCGGGTGGAAGCAGATCCGCCACTCCCGTGTCCCGCCCGGCCCCGCCATGACGTTGAGGCAGTACATGTCGTGGCCGGGCTGGGCGATGGACGGGCCGTGCCATCCGTCGGGGACGAGGACGGCGTCGCCGGAGCGGACCTCGGCGAGGACGTCGGATCCGCCCTCACGGGAGGGAGATACGCGCTGATAGCCGAAACCGTTCGGGCCGTCGATCTCGAAGTAGTAGATCTCCTCCAGCTCCGCCTCGACGCCCGGCCGGTCCTCGTCGTGCTTGTGCGGCGGGTACGAGGACCAGTTGCCGCCGGGGGTGATCACCTCGACGGCGATGAGCTTGTCGCAGTCGAAGGCGTCGGCGGAGGCGAAGTTGCGGACGTGCCGCAACTGGGCGCCGCTGCCGCGCTGTTCGACGGGGACCTCCGGCGCGGGGCCGTAGCGGGCGGGGAGTCGTCGCTCGCACTTCGCTCCTGCCAGGGCGAAGCGGCCTCCCGCGCCGGAGGCGATCTGGACCCGGGCGTCACGGGGAACGTACGCGAAGTCGGTGACCGACGCGAAAACGCTTCCCCTGCCCAGGAGTTGGAACTGTTCGTCCGCCGTTCGCACGCTACATCCGCCCTCCAGCGGAAGCACGATCCACTCGCTGTCACCGGTGGTGAACGTGTGGGTGCCGCCCGGCGGCAGGGCGACGATCCGCAGACTGCAGTACTCCCAGCCTGCCCGCTCGGGGCCGATGTCGAGCACGTGATCGGCGTCGGCGGTAGCGCCCCGCGGAACGTACAGCTCCTTGCTGCTCATGCGGCCCTCACAGCAGTCCTACGGCGGTGTCCACGGCGGCGGCCACGTCGCCGTCCGCCGGGTACAGCAGTGAGCGGCCGACCACCAGGCCGCGCACGGTGGGCAGTTGCAGGGCGCCGCGCCACTTCTCGTACGCGCCGTCCTGGTCGTCGCCGACCTCCCCGCCCAGCAGCACGGCCGGGAGGGTGGAGGTCTGCATGACCTCGGCCATGTCGTCGGGGTTCTCGGTGACCGGCAGTTTCAGCCAGGTGTAGGCCGAGGTGCCGCCGAGCCCGGAGGCGATGGCGATGGACCGGGTGACCGCCTCGGCGGACAGGTCGTTCCTCAGCCGGCCCTCGTCCGTGCGGCGGCTGAGGAACGGCTCGACGAACACGGGGAGCCGGCGCGCCGCCATGTCGTCGATGGCGCGGGCGGTGGACTCCAGGGTGGTCAGGGAGCCCGGGTCGGAGTAGTCGATGCGCAGCAGCAGCTTGCCCGCGTCGAAGCCGAGCCGCTCGATGTCCTCGGCGCGGTGGCCGGTGAAGCGGTCGTCGAGTTCGAAGCTGGCGCCCTGCAGTCCGCCGCGGTTCATGGAGCCCATGACGACCTTGCCGTCCAGGGCGCCGAGCAGGAGCAGGTCGTCGAGGATGTCGGCGGTCGCGAGGACGCCGTCGACGCCGGGCCGGGACAGCGCGAGACAGAGGCGTTCGAGCAGGTCGGCGCGGTTGGCCATGGCGAAGGCGCGCTCGCCGACGCCGAGGGCGCCGCGGGCCGGGTGGTCGGCGGCGACGATCATCAGCCGGCCGGAGTCGTTCAGCAGCGGACGGCGGACCCGGCGGGCGGCGGCCTCGGCGATCGCCTCGGGGCGCTGGGCCCGCAGCCGGACCAGCTCGCCGACGTCGACGCTGCGCACGGCCGGTGCGCCGCTCGCGCCCCGGTCCGTCCCCTCCCCCTCGGTCCCGCCGACCCGGCCGGCCCTCACTGGACCGCTCCGGCCTTGAGGGCGGCCTCGATCTCGTCCGCCGTCGGCATGGCGGAGGAGCACTCCAGCCGG
The DNA here is from genome assembly GCF_023516615.1 of Streptomyces panaciradicis. Lineage (GTDB taxonomy): Bacteria > Actinomycetota > Actinomycetes > Streptomycetales > Streptomycetaceae > Streptomyces > Streptomyces panaciradicis. The sequence goes on along the minus strand of NZ_JAMGBF010000072.1, from coordinate 43,381 downwards.
GAGGCGACGATCGCCCCGGCGGCGTTGGCGCGGCGCATGATCGTCTCCAGGTCCCGGCCCGCCAGCAGGCCGTCGCAGAGGGAGCCGCCGAACGCGTCGCCGGCGCCGAGGCCGTTGAGGACGTTCACCGGCAGCGGGGGCACCTCGGCCGACTCGCCCTTGCTGTCGACGGCGAGGACGCCCTTGGGGCCCTGCTTGACGACCGCGAGCTCCACGCCCGCGGCCAGCAGCGCCTCGGCGGCCGCCCGGGGTTCGCGGACGCCGGTGGCGACCTCCACCTCGTCGAGGTTGCCGACCGCGACGGTGGTGTGGCGCAGGGCCTCCTTGTAGAAGGGGCGGGCCGAGGCCGGGTCGCTCCAGAACATGGGGCGCCAGTCGAGGTCGAAGACGGTCGGGCCGGCCTTGGCGCGGTGGGCGAGCGCCGCCAGCGTCGCCGTACGGCTGGGTTCCTCGCTCAGGCCGGTGCCGGTGACCCAGAAGAGGCGGGCCTCGCGGACGGCGTCGAGGTCGAGGTCGTGGGCGTCGATCTCCAGGTCGGGGGCCTTGGGCTGCCGGTAGAAGTAGAGCGGGAAGTCGTCGGGCGGGAAGACCTCGCAGAAGGTGACCGGTGTGGGCAGGCCCGGTACGGGGGTGACCCAGCGGTCGTCGACGCCGAAGTCCCGCAGCGCCTGGTGGAGGTAGGTGCCGAAGGGGTCGTCGCCGGTGCGGGTGATCACCGCGGTCCGGTGTCCGAGGCGGGCGGCGGCCACCGCGACGTTCGTCGCCGAGCCGCCGAGGAACTTGCCGAAGCTCGTCACCTGCGGCAGCGGAACGCCGGTCTGCAGTGGATACAGGTCCACCCCGATCCGCCCCATGGTGATCAGGTCGTACGCCATCGGCTTCCCTTCGTCACGGCTCTCCCCGCCGTTTGTAGCCCTGTCCGCGCGGCCCTGTCAATGTTTTGTCCAGACATTCGGACGAGACCTTGACAGCGCTTACTGGTGCCGCTGAAGCTGACCGGCATGACGCCGATGTCCTCCCAGTCCTCACTGTCCCGCATCCGGATCGGGTCGGCTCCCGACTCATGGGGTGTGTGGTTCCCCGACGACCCCCGGCAGGTGCCCTGGCAGCGCTTCCTCGACGAGGTCGCCCGGTCCGGCTACGAGTGGATCGAGCTGGGCCCGTACGGGTACCTGCCGACCGATCCCGCGGTGCTCACCGAGGAGGTGAACCGGCGGGGGCTGAAGGTCTCGGCGGGCACCGTCTTCACCGGTCTGCACCACGGCGAGTCCGTCTGGGACAAGACCTGGGCGCACGTGGCCGACAACGCGGTCCTCGCGCAGGCCATGGGCGCGAAGCACCTGGTCGTGATCCCGTCCTTCTGGCGGGATGACAAGACCGGCGAGGTGCTGGAGTCCTCCGAGCTGACCCCCGAGCAGTGGGGCAACCTCACCTCGCTGACCGAGCGCCTCGGACAGCGGGTGCGGGAGGAGTACGGGCTGCAGATCGTCGTGCACCCGCACGCGGACACGCACATCGACAGCGAGGAGAACGTCGTCCGCTTCCTGGACGGCACCGACTCGTCCCTGGTCTCGCTGTGCCTGGACACCGGGCACTACGCCTACTGCGGCGGCGACAGCGTCAAGCTGATCGAGACCTACGGCGAGCGGATCGGCTATCTGCACCTGAAGCAGGTGGACCCGGAGATCCTGGCGGACGTGCGGGCCAAGGGGACGCCGTTCGGGCCGGCCGTCGCCCAGGGCGTGATGTGCGAGCCGCCGTCCGGGGTCCCCGCGCTGGGGCCCGTGCTGGAGGCGGCGCAGCGGCTGGACGTCGACCTGTTCGCGATCGTCGAGCAGGACATGTACCCCTGCGAGCCGGACAAGCCGCTGCCCATCGCCCAGCGCACCCGGGCGTTCCTCCGGTCCTGCGGGGCATAGGGCGTGTGTCGAAAGTCCCGTCGTCCGCCCGAAGGGCGGGCCCCGCGGCGTCTGGTGCGTGCGATCGCAAGGCGCCGGAGCGCCCTAATAGCGGAGCTATTCGGGCGTTTCGGCAACGCCGCGAGCGCGCGTGCCAGGCGTCGCGGGGCAGGCGGGACTTTCGACACACGCCCTAGCCGTCACGGGGGCGTTCGCCCGGCGATGTCAACGCGCCGCGCCCAGGAGCCCGCGTACGCCCGTGCACCACTCCTGTCACGAACGCCCCCTTCGTGTCACACATGTCGCGGGTACGCGGGTCTTGCGTCACACCCGGCGCACAGGCCCTGACCGGCTTTCGGACCCCGTCGTTCACCGGGCACAGGCTTTGTGATCGCCAGCGCAGCGCCCGGCTCCCCCGACGGCCCTCCCCGGCCGCCCCGCGGCGCGCGCAGGGAGGTGCGACTCGTGTCAGACCGACGGCTGTGGTCCTACAAGGAGATCGCCGCGCACATCCGGGTGCAGCCCGACACCGTGCGCTCCTACCGCAAGCACGGGCTGCTGCCGCCGCCCGACCACGTCGAGGGCGGCAAGCCGTTCTGGTACGCCGACACCGTGCGGGCCTGGGTGGCCTCCCGGCCCGGCAACCGGGGCCGCAGAGACGAGTGAGCCGCGGCGGGCGCGGGTGCTACGCGCGCCCGCCCCACGGCTCGATCACCGTCACCCCCGCTCCCGCCGCCGTGCCCAGCGCGGCCAGGGCGGCGGGGGCGGCGTCCAGGCCGATGGCGGAGGTGACCAGCAGGTCGGGACGCAGGACGCCCGCGCGGACCAGCTCCAGCATCGGCGGATAGGTGTGCGCCGCCATGCCGTGGCTGCCGAGGAGTTCCAGCTCCAGGGCGATCGCGCGGGCCATGGGGACGGGGGTGGTGCCGTCCGGCGAGGGCAGCAGGCCCACCTGGACGTGCCGGCCGCGACGGCGCAGGCCGTTCACGGAGGCCGCGCAGGTGCCGGGCGAACCCAGGGCGTCGAGCGACAGGTGGGCGCCCCCGCCGGTCAGTTCACGGATCGCCGCGGCGGTGTCCGGCGTACCGGAGGCGTCGACGACGTGCGCCGCGCCGAACGTCCGCGCCAGCTCCAGGGCCGCGGGCGACACGTCGACGGCGACCACGCGCGCGCCGGACGCCGCCGCGATCATCACCGCCGACAGGCCGACGCCCCCGCACCCGTGCACCGCGACCCACTCCCCCGCGGCCACCCGGCCCTGCTGCACCACCGCGCGGAAGGCCGTGGCGAACCGGCAGCCCAGGGAGGCGGCCGTGGCGTACGACAGGTCCTCGGGGACGGCCACCAGGTTCACGTCGGCGTGGTCCAGGGCGACGTACTGCGCGAAGGAGCCCCAGTGCGTGAAGCCGGGCTGGGTCTGCCGCTCGCAGACCTGGTGGTCGCCCGCCTGGCAGGACGGGCAGCTCCCGCAGGCGCACACGAAGGGCACGGTGACCCGGTCGCCGGGGCGCCAGGCGGTGACCCGCTCGCCGGCCGCCTCGACGACACCGGCGAGTTCGTGGCCCGGCACGTGCGGCAGCGTGATGTCCGGGTCGTGGCCCTGCCAGCCGTGCCAGTCGCTGCGGCACAGGCCGGTGGCCTCGACCCGGACGACGACCCCGTGGGGCGCCGGGCGGGGGTCGGGCAGGTCGCGTACCTCGGCCGGCTCGCCGTACCGCTCGAACACCACAGCCCGCATACCTGCTCCCGTCGTCGTCCGCGTGTGCGCGTACAGGATGCCCGGCGGGGGCACCCGCGTGGCCAGGGGTGTGATCACAACGGGCGCCCCGGACTGCGCCGCGGGCGGTATCTCCATAAAGTTCCGGTAAATCCGCCCTGCATGAGTGAGGGGACCTGCCGTGACCCACTTCTCGCCGCCCGGCGCCCCGCGGGCCCGCATCCCCTCCCCACGGCAGCCCCGGCGGCCGGACCCGCGCATCCGCTCGCGGCTGCGCGCCCTGTTCCTGTGGGCCGGGCTCACCGTGTCGGCGCTGGCCCTGCTGCTGGCGTACGCGGCACGGCCCTGAACGTGAGGCGGTCCACGTCCTCCGGCGCCGCCACCCCTTGGAGCGATACCCCCTAGGGGTATAGTGTGGAGAGTGCGGGGCCCACCGTGGGTCCCGGCAACCCCATACGCCTCCTTGAGGAGAACGACATGACCGCGCAGAGCGACACCCAGGGCACCGTCACCGCCGTCTACAAGGTGAGCGGGATGAGCTGCGGGCACTGCGAGGGGTCCGTCTCGAGCGAGATCTCCGAGATCGCCGGTGTCACCTCGGTGAAGGCCGTCGCCTCGTCCGGCGAGGTCACCGTGGTCTCCGAGGCCCCCCTCGACGAGGCCGCGGTGCGCGCCGCGGTGGACGAGGCCGGCTTCGAGCTCGTCGGCCGGGCCTGAGCCGGCACTTCCGTTCCTGTTCTCCGACCGGCCGTGCCGACCAGCTGATACTGGCTCCGTACGGTCCCGGTCCGATGTCTGGAGTCCGGACATGACCAGCACGACAAGCACCACCGGCAGCACCGCGACACCGATAGCCGACGCCTCCGAGGTCGAGCTGCAGATCGGCGGGATGACCTGCGCCTCCTGCGCGGCCCGCGTCGAGAAGAAGCTCAACCGCATGGACGGGGTCACCGCCACGGTGAACTTCGCGACGGAGAAGGCGAAGGTGACCTACCCCGCGGGCATCCAGGTCGCCGACCTGATCGCGACCGTGGTGAAGACGGGGTACACCGCCGAGGAGCCGCCCCCGCCCCAGCCCCCCGCCGAGACGGCGGCCGGCACGGTGAAGGACGCGGAGGACCCCGAGCTCACCGCCTACCGCGAGCGGTTCACCGTCTCCGCGCTGCTGGCGCTCCCGGTCGTCCTGCTGTCGATGATCCCGGCCCTGCAGTTCGACAACTGGCAGTGGCTGTGCCTCACCCTGGCCGCGCCGGTGGTGGTCTGGGGCGCGCTGCCCTTCCACCGGGCCGCCTGGACGAACGCCCGGCACGGCGCGGCCACCATGGACACGCTGGTCTCGGTGGGCACGCTCGCCGCGTTCGGCTGGTCGCTGTGGGCGCTGTTCTTCGGCGACGCGGGCATGACCGGCATGCACGACGAGTTCCGGCTGACCGTCTCCCGCATGGACGGCGCCTCCACGATCTACCTCGAAGTGGCCTCCGGGGTCGTGGCGTTCATCCTGCTGGGCCGCTATCTGGAGGCCCGCGCCAAGCGCCGCTCCGGAGCCGCGCTCAGGGCCCTGATGGAGCTGGGCGCCAAGGACGTGTCCGTCCTGCGGGGCGGGCGCGAGGTCCGGGTGCCGGTGTCCCGGCTGGCCGTGGGCGACCGTTTCGTCGTACGGCCCGGGGAGAAGGTCGCCACCGACGGCACCGTCGTCGAGGGCGCGTCCGCGGTGGACGCGTCGATGCTGACCGGCGAGTCGGTGCCGGTGGACGTGGGGGTGGGCTCCGCCGTCACGGGCGCGACCGTGAACGCCGGCGGGCGGCTGGTCGTCGAGGCCACCCGGGTGGGCGGCGACACCCAGCTGGCGCGCATGGCGAAGCTGGTGGAGGACGCGCAGAACGGCAAGGCGGAGGTGCAGCGGCTCGCCGACCGCATCTCGGCGGTCTTCGTGCCGGTCGTCATCCTGATCGCGCTCGGCACCTTCGGGGTCTGGCTCGGCGTCACCGGCGACACCGTCGCCGCGTTCACCGCCGCCGTCGCGGTCCTGATCATCGCCTGCCCGTGCGCGCTGGGCCTGGCCACGCCGACCGCGCTGATGGTCGGCACCGGCCGGGGCGCGCAGCTCGGCATCCTCATCAAGGGTCCCGAGGTGCTGGAGTCCACGCGCCGCGTCGACACGGTCGTCCTGGACAAGACCGGCACGGTCACCACCGGCCGGATGACCCTCCAGGAGGTGTACGTCGCCGACGGCGCCGACGAGAAGGAGGTGCTGCGGCTGGCGGGCGCCGTCGAGCACGCCTCCGAGCACCCGGTGGCCCGGGCGGTCGCCGTGGGCGCCGAGGAGCGGGCCGGACGGCTCCCGGAGGTCGAGGGCTTCGAGAACGTGCCCGGGCGGGGTGTGCGCGGGCGCGTGGAGGGCCGCGAGGTGGCCGTGGGGCGGCTCTACGACGAGCTGCCGCCGGAGCTGGCCCGCGCCAAGGACGAGGCCGAGCGGGGCGGCCGTACGGCCGTCGTGGTCGGCTGGGACGGCGCGGCACGCGGTGTCGTCGCCGTCGCGGACGCCGTGAAGGAGACCAGCGCCCAGGCGGTACGGCAGCTGCGGGCGCTCGGACTGACGCCGGTGCTGCTGACCGGGGACAACCGGGCGGTGGCCGAGGCGGTGGCCCGGGAGGTCGGGATCGAGCAGGTGATCGCGGAGGTTCTGCCCGAGGACAAGGTGGACGCCGTACGGCGGCTGCAGGGCGAGGGGCGGGTCGTCGCCATGGTCGGCGACGGCGTGAACGACGCGGCCGCGCTGGCCACCGCCGACCTGGGGCTGGCCATGGGGACCGGGACCGACGCGGCGATCGAGGCCGGCGATCTGACGCTGGTGCGCGGTGACCTGCGGGTGGCCGCGGACGCGATCCGGCTGTCCCGCAGGACGCTGTCGACCATCAAGGGCAACCTGGTGTGGGCCTTCGGCTACAACGTCGCCGCGCTGCCGCTGGCCGCCGCGGGGCTGCTGAACCCGATGATCGCCGGCGCCGCGATGGCGTTCTCGTCGGTCTTCGTGGTCACCAACAGTCTCAGACTGCGGACATTCCGATGAACTCCTGAGAAGTTACTGGCGGTTACTCCGAAGTCGTGACCAGTGGACCTCTGGAGTCCGGCGCCGGGCTCACATAAGCTCTTCACAAGGCTCGCGCATCATCCTTACGCCTGAGTCCCGATCGCTGCGTCGGGGCTCTTGCGTATCAAACGGACAAATGCAAGAGACGCAGATCACAGTGATGCGAACGTAACCATCGAAGGGGTTCGAAGGTCTAAGTTGGCGATGTCAGTAAGCGTCTTGGGGGGCGCGAACTGGCATCTGGGGATGTCTTGGGGGACTTCCTCAGAGATGCGTTGCCGGGGCACGCACCTCGGGAAGCTTTGAGCGGCCCTCCCGAGCGTGCGTTGTCCCGGCAGACCGCACACCCGAGTAGTACGGGCACTTTTGCTCGTTCTGCTCAACGGCAGTACCAGCAGCAGTGGAAGAACAGCGATTCAGGCGCTGTCCTCTCAGACGCCCGGCCGGATCCCGTGGGGGGAATCCGCACCGGGACATGGGAAGGCGCCCTGGACGTCGGCCCGTGGGGGGACCGGCGCCAGGGCGCCTTCCGCTTTTGTCAGCTCTTGAGATGGGTTCAGGGCAACGCCCTCAAGGGGCGCGGGGAACTGCGCGACCGGCCACAGCCGGCCCGCAGCCGCCCACGCTCCTTCAGCACCGACCTCTCAGGCGATCGGCACCCCCGCCGGAGGCGTCAGCGCTGCTCTACAGGGACGAAGTCCCGCTCCACCACGCCCGTGTAGATCTGGCGCGGGCGGCCGATGCGCGAACCCGGCTCCTTGATCATCTCGTGCCACTGGGCGATCCAGCCCGGCAGGCGGCCGAGGGCGAACAGGACCGTGAACATCTCGGTCGGGAAGCCCATGGCCCGGTAGATCAGACCGGTGTAGAAGTCGACGTTCGGGTAGAGGCTGCGCGAGACGAAGTAGTCGTCGGAGAGCGCGTGCTCCTCCAGCTTCAGCGCGATGTCCAGCAGCTCGTCGGACTTGCCGAGGGCCGAGAGGACGTCGTGCGCGGCGGCCTTGATGATCTTGGCGCGCGGGTCGAAGTTCTTGTAGACCCGGTGGCCGAAGCCCATCAGACGGACGCCGTCCTCCTTGTTCTTCACCTTGCGGATGAAGGAGTCGACGTCGCCGCCGGAGGACTGGATGCCCTCGAGCATCTCCAGGACGGACTGGTTGGCGCCGCCGTGCAGCGGGCCCCACAGCGCGTTGATGCCGGCCGAGATCGACGCGAACATGTTCGCCTGGGACGAGCCCACCAGGCGGACCGTGGACGTCGAACAGTTCTGCTCGTGGTCCGCGTGCAGGATCAGCAGCTTGTCGAGGGCCGCGACGACGACGGGGTCGAGGTCGTACTCCTGCGCCGGCACCGAGAAGGTCATCCGCAGGAAGTTCTCGACGTAGCCGAGGTCGTTGCGCGGGTAGACGAACGGGTGACCGATCGACTTCTTGTACGCGTACGCGGCGATCGTCGGAAGCTTGGCGAGCAGGCGGATCGTCGAGAGGTTGCGCTGCTTCTCGTCGAAGGGGTTGTGGCTGTCCTGGTAGAAGGTGGACAGCGCGGAGACGACCGAGGACAGCATGGCCATCGGGTGGGCGTCGCGCGGGAAGCCCTTGTAGAAGTTCTTGACGTCCTCATGCAGCAGGGTGTGCTGCGTGATGTCGTTCTTGAACACCGAGAGCTCGTCGACGGTCGGCAGCTCGCCGTTGATCAGCAGGTAGGCGACCTCCAGGAACGTGGAGCGCTCGGCCAGCTGCTCGATCGGGTAGCCGCGGTACCGGAGGATGCCCGCCTCGCCGTCGAGGTAGGTGATGGCGGATTTGTATGCGGCCGTGTTGCCGTAGCCGCTGTCCAGGGTGACCAGCCCGGTCTGGGCGCGGAGCTTCCCGATGTCGAAGCCCTTGTCGCCGACGGTGCTGTCGATCACCGGGTAGGTGTACTCGCCGTCGCCGTACCGCAGTACTACAGAGTTGTCGCTCACGTCTTCCCTCACCGACGTAGTGCCTCATCTTCGAGGTTGCCCTGACTGTCTCTACCATCCCCCAATTGGCTCAGGAGAGTGCACTCGGGGTCGACCATCGGGCCTACTGGCGGCACTGAGTGCCGCCAACTTGCACATCCTGCCCCCTTGATTCCCCATCCGGAAGTGCTCTGTGACCTTCGCGACTCATTTGATCGATCATTTTTTGTGATGCCTGCCTCAGCGCCCGGTCTCACGGCTCCAGGGGGCGGGGTGAGAGCCGGAAGTCGAGCGCGGTGCAGCGCCGTCCCGCCGAGACCGTCCGCACCGCCTGGCCGATGGCCTTGCGCGAGCCGACGAGCACGACCAGCCGCTTGGCCCGGGTCACGGCGGTGTAGAGCAGGTTCCGCTGCAGCATCATCCAGGCACCGGTGGTGACCGGGATCACCACGGCGGGATATTCACTGCCCTGCGAGCGGTGAATGGTCACCGCGTACGCGTGGGCCAGCTCGTCCAGTTCGTCGAACTCGTACGGCACCTCCTCGTCCTCGTCCGTCAGCACCGTCAGGCGCTGGTCGACCGGGTCGAGCGCGGTGACCACGCCCACGGTGCCGTTGAACACACCGTTCTTTCCCTTCTCGTAATTGTTGCGAATCTGGGTGACCTTGTCGCCGACGCGGAAGACCCTGCCGCCGAATCTCTTCTCCGGCAGGTCGGGGCGGGCCGGGGTGATGGCCTGCTGGAGCAGGCCGTTGAGGTTGCCGGCGCCCGCGGGGCCCCGGTGCATGGGGGCGAGCACCTGGACGTCCCGGCGCGGGTCGAGCCCGAAGCGCGCCGGGATCCGCCGGGCAGCCACGTCCACGGTCAGCCGCCCCGCCTCCTCGGTGTCGTCCTCGACGAACAGGAAGAAGTCCTTCATGCCGTCGGTGACGGGGTGCTGCCCGGCGTTGATCCGGTGCGCGTTGGTGACGACCCCCGACTGCTGGGCCTGCCGGAACACCCGGGTGAGGCGGACGGCCGGGACGGGGCCGCCGTCGGCGAGGAGGTCGCGCAACACCTCGCCCGCGCCCACGGAAGGGAGCTGGTCCACGTCACCGACGAAGAGGAGATGGGCACCGGGCGGTACGGCCTTCACCAGTTTGTTGGCGAGCAGCAGGTCCAGCATCGACGCCTCGTCGACGACCACCAGGTCGGCCTCCAGCGGGCGGTCCTTGTCGTACGCCGCGTCGCCGCCGGGCTTGAGCTCCAGCAGGCGGTGGACGGTGGAGGCCTCGGCGCCGGTCAGCTCGGCGAGGCGCTTGGCGGCCCGGCCGGTGGGCGCGGCGAGGACGACCCTGGCCCGCTTGGCGCGGGCCAGCTCGACGATCGACCGGACCGTGAAGGACTTGCCGCATCCCGGACCGCCCGTCAGCACGGCGACCTTCTTCGTCAGCGCCAGCCTGACGGCGGCCTCCTGCTCGGGGGCGAGGTCGGCGCCGGTCCGGGCCCTGAGCCAGCCGAGGGCCTTGCCCCAGTCCACGTCCCCGAACCCCGGCATCCGGTCCTCCTCGGTGCGCAGCAGCCGCAACAGCTGTCCGGCGAGGGAGAGTTCGGCCCGGTGGAAGGGAACCAGGTAGACGGCGGTGACGGGTTCCCCGTGCTCGCCGGGGACCTTCTCCCGTACGACACCGGGGTCCTCGCCGTCCTCGGGCGGCTCGGCCAGCTCGGCCAGGCACTCGATCACGAGCCCGGTGTCGACCTGGAGGAGCTTCACGGCGTCGGCGATCAGCCGCTCCTCCGGGAGGTAGCAGTTGCCCTGGTCCGTGGCCTGCGACAGCGCGTACTGCAGGCCCGCCTTCACCCGCTCCGGGCTGTCGTGCGGGATGCCGACGGACTGGGCGATCTTGTCCGCGGTCAGGAAGCCGATGCCCCAGACGTCGGCGGCGAGGCGGTACGGCTGGTTCTTCACGACGGAGATGGAGGCGTCCCCGTACTTCTTGTAGATCCGCACGGCGATGGACGTGGACACCTCGACCGTCTGCAGGAACAGCATCACCTCCTTGATCGCCTTCTGCTCCTCCCAGGCGTCGGCGATCTTCTTCGTCCGCTTCGGACCGAGGCCGGGCACCTCGATCAGCCGCTTCGGCTCCTCCTCGATGATCCGCAGGGTCTCCAGGCCGAAGTGCTGCGTGATGCGGTCGGCGAAGACGGGACCGATGCCCTTGACGAGCCCCGAGCCCAGATAACGCCGGATGCCCTGGACGGTGGCCGGCAGCACGGTCGTGTAGTTCTCCACGGTGAACTGCTTGCCGTACTGGGGGTGCGACCCCCAGCGCCCCTCCATCCGCAGGGACTCCCCCACCTGCGCGCCGAGCAGCGCACCGACGACCGTGAGGAGGTCGCCGGCGCCCCTGCCGGTGTCGACACGGGCGACGGTGTAGCCGTTCTCCTCGTTGGCGTAGGTGATGCGCTCCAGGACGCCCTCGAGCACCGCCTGATTGGACATGATCCGACGGTACTGGTGCGCACTGACAGTCAGCGAAGGGATGTGGATTTCAGAGCTTCGAGGAAGGTGGAGAAGGCGGGGGCGGGGAAGGTGAGGGTGGCCCGGGCGGGGGCTTTGCTGTCGCGGACGGCGGTGTGGGTGGGGGTGGGGGCTATCTCCACGCACTCGTTGCCGTCGCCGGGACCCGAGTAGGAGGACTTGCGCCAGCTGTACATGGAGGCCCTCACAGTTCCTTCATCAGCCTGTGGATGAACTCACGCGACTGTCCGGGGTCGAGTGACGCGCCCTCCACTTTACGAAAGCCCGTTCGGTAGGTGTTGAGCTGGGCCTCCGAATCGAAGAACGCCGAGCCATGGAGCGCGTCGCGCACCACCGTGTCCAGCTTGGGCACCGGGCCACCCACGTACGTCATCGTGCTCGCGGCACTGGCGAAGCCGTCCTGGTCGAAGGGGATGACGCGCACGGTGATGTGGTGCGCTTCGGAGAGCTCGACGAGCCGGGCCAGCTGAGCCCTTGAAGTGGCACGGTCGCTCACTCTGATCCGAAGTGCCGCCTCGTGGATCACCGCGTCGTACGGAATCGTGAACTGCTGGCGGGCCTTGCGATGCTGGATGCGCAACTCCACCTCTTCTTGAGTGAGTTCGGGGAGCCTGGACGAGAAGACGGCTCGCGCGTAGTCCTCGGTCTGCAGCAGACCCGGTACGTACAGGATCGCCACGTGGCGCTGGAAGCGGGCGTGGTGTTCCAACTCGGAAAGGTCCAGGAACGGCGTGGGCAGCAGGCCCCGGTACTCCTCCCACCAACCGCGAGTCCGATCAGTGGCCATGGCGACCAGGGCGTCGATGAACTCCTCGTCCGTACAGGCGTAGTGGGACGTGAGACGGCGGAGTCGCTGCTCACTGACTCCGGCGAGTGCGGACTCGATGTGAGTGATCTGAGCCGGACTCACCCCAAGGAGTGACGCCGCCTCACGGGAGTTGAGCCCCGCGGCCTCGCGGAGCCTGCGCAACTCCGTGGCCAGACGCATCTGACGTGCCGTCGGTTCACGCCGCTTCACCATCGAACGGTCCTCCCTTTCGGCGTCAGATTACGCGATCGGCTTGCCGCGTCCCTATATTTAGATCTACTTTCAGTGACGCAACGCACACTCTGCGGAAGTGCACCGCTCCGTCCTGCCTGTCCTGACGGCCGCGGCGATGCCACCGCCAACCCCCCACCACCTCAACGGAGTTGCCGCATGCCCGAAAACACCCCCGAACCCTGGGAGTACTGCCTCTCCATCCCCAACGACCCGCGCGCGGTCACGGTGAGCCGCCGCACCCTCCGTCTGATCCTCACCGCGCACGGTCTGATCGGCCTCGTCGACGTCGCCGAACTGCTCGCGACCGAGCTGATCACCAACGCCGTACGGCACACCAAGGGCCCCGCCGCCCTACGGGTCCGCTGGGCGCCGCCCGGCACGCTGCGGATCGGCGCGTGGGACGCCGACCCCGAACCCCCCGAGCCTCCGGTGCCGTTGGCGCGGCTCGGTGAGGCGGAGCAGGGCCGGGGGCTGCTGCTGGTGCGCGCCTGCTCCCAGGTCTGGGGTTGGCACCCCCTGTCCCGGCACGGCAACCGCGGCAAGTACGTGTGGTGCGAACTCCCGGCGGCGTAGCTCGTTGATCAGCGCGATGGAAAGGAGAGCAGATGGTCGGCTCGTCGCATGAGGCGCTGCACCGGATCTTCCAGAAGGACCGGACAGCGCCGCTGTCTTCGTGCAGTTCGTCGACTCCTGCCTGGCCGACCCCCAGGCGAAGCAGATGTGGAGGGATCTGATGACGGCGATCCAGTACTTCTGGCGACACCCGCTGGCGGAACAGGTGCGCGAGGAGGGGCGGGAGCAGGGCCGTATCGAGGAGCGGCGAGAGGCGATCCTGCGCACCCTGGAATGGCGAGGCATCCCTGTGCCCGACTCCGTCCGTGAGCGCGTGGAAGAGTGCACGAACCTCGCCCGACTGGAGACCTGGGCCCAACGCGCCCTGCACGTCACGGAGCCGACGGAGCTGTTCACCGACGAGTAGGCATCGCCGGGCCGCTGCCGGTGGCCATCTTCCCGCCGGCAGCGGCCTCGGCGCGCAAGCGGTTCGGACAGTTCCAGGCACCGGAGGAACACCTTGACGGGCATCCAGTACTTCTGGCGGCACCCCCTCGCGGAACAGGTGCGTACGGAGGGCCGGGAACAGGGCCGACTCCAGAGCCGTCAAGAGATCATCCTGCTCACGCTGGAATGGCGAGGCATCCCCGTACCCGACTCCGTCCGTGACCGCGTCACGGCCTGCGCCGACCTTGATCAGCTCGCCACCTGGGCCCGGCGCGCCCTGGGCGCCACGGACGCCGGCGAACTGTTCGCCGACGAGTAAGAGGCCGGCCTCCTCCTCGCCCACCTTCATCACGATCCGGTCTCAGGGGCTTGCCAAGCGCTCGTGTAATCGATTCCAATCCCTTCTGCACGAAGTCGTGTAATCGATTCCACGAGTTCCACGAGGAGGTGGAGCGGCGATCGCGAGCATCAAGGACGTGGCCGCCGAGGCGGGGGTCTCCGTCGCCACGGTGTCGCGTGTCCTGAACGACCATCCGTCGGTCAGCGACGACGCACGCACGCGCGTGCTGGCCGCCGTCGAGACGCTGGGCTACCGCCCGAACGCCGTCGCCCGTTCGCTGCGCACCGACCAGACCCACACCCTCGGCCTGGTCATCAGCGACGTGATGAACCCCTACTTCACCGAGCTGGCCCGTTCCGTCGAGGAGGAGGCCCGCGCGCTCGGCTACAGCGTCATCATCGGCAACGCCGACGAGCGGCCCGATCTGCAGGACCATCACGTGCGGACGCTGCTCGACCGGCGGATCGACGGGTTGCTGGTCTCCCCCACCGACGGCGGGTCCCCGCTCATGCTGGACGCCGCCCGCAGGGGCACGCCCATGGTGTTCGTCGACCGGTGGATCCCGGGCGTCGACGTGCCGGTGGTGCGGGCCGACGGCCGGGCGGCGGTACGGGACCTCGTCGCGCATCTGCACCGGCTCGGTCACCGGCGGCTCGCGATCATCGCGGGGCCTGCGGCCACCACGACCGGACGGGAGCGCGTCGAGGTCTTCCGGGAGGCGCTCGCCGAATACGGGCTGGAGCTTCCCGACGCCTACATCGGACAGGGCGACTTCCAGGCCGAGAGCGGGCGGCGGGTCACCGAGGGGTTCCTCGACCTGCCCGAGCCGCCCGAGGTCGTCTTCGCCGCCGACAACCTGATGGCGCTGGGCGCCCTGGACGCCGTACGCGCGCGAGGGCTGCGGGTCCCGCAGGACGTCGCGCTCGCCGCGTTCGACGACATCCCGTGGTTCGTGCACACCGATCCGCCGATCACCGCGATCGCCCAGCCCACGGGCGAGCTGGGCCGGGCCGCCGTACGGGCCCTGGTCGACCGCATCGAGGGGCGGCCTCCCCAGTCCGTCACCCTCGCCGCCCGCCTCGTCGTACGCCGCTCGTGCGGCGAGAACCCCACCGAAGTGCAAAGGAGCACGTCGTGAGCAACCGGGACGAGTTGCTGCGCATCGAGGGCATACGGAAAACCTTCCCCGGCGTGGTCGCGCTCGACGGCGTCGACTTCGACCTGCGCCGGGGCGAGGTGCACGTGCTCCTCGGCGAGAACGGCGCAGGCAAGAGCACGCTGATCAAGATGCTGTCCGGCGCCTACCACCCCGACGAGGGCCGTGTCCTGGTGGACGGCGAGGAGGTACGCATCCGCGGGGCGCAGGACGCCGAGCGGCTGGGCATCGCCACCATCTACCAGGAGTTCAACCTCGTACCGGACCTGACCGTCGCCGAGAACATCTTCCTGGGGCGGCAGCCGCGCCGGCTCGGGATGATCGACCGGAAGCGGATGGAGGCCGACGCCGAGGTGCTGCTCAAGCGCGTCGGCGTGAGCGTCTCGCCCCGCGCGCGGGTGCGTGAACTGGGCATCGCGCGGCTGCAGATGGTCGAGATCGCCAAGGCGCTCAGCCTGAACGCGCGCGTGCTCGTCATGGACGAGCCGACCGCCGTGCTGACCTCGGAGGAGGTCGACAAGCTCTTCGCGATCGTGCGGCAGCTGCGCGAGGACGGCGTCGGGATCGTCTTCATCACGCACCACCTGGAGGAGATCGCCGCCCTGGGCGACCGCGTGACCGTCATCCGCGACGGGAAGTCCGTCGGGCAGGTGCCCGCCACCACGGCCGAGGACGAGCTCGTACGGCTGATGGTGGGGCGGTCGATCGAGCAGCAGTACCCGCGTCAACAGCCCGAGAAGGGCGCCGCGTTGCTCACCGTCGAGGGCCTCACCCGGGACGGCGTCTTCCACGACGTCGGCTTCGAGGTGCACGCCGGTGAGGTCGTCGGCATCGCGGGGCTCGTCGGCGCCGGGCGCACCGAGGTGGTGCGAGCCGTGTTCGGCGCCGACCCGTACGACAAGGGCGCCGTGAAGGTCGCCGGGGCCGCGGTGCGGCGCGGTGACGTCAACGCCGCCATGGCCGCCGGGATCGGGCTGGTGCCCGAGGACCGCAAGGGCCAGGGGCTGGTGCTGGACGCGTCCGTGGAGGAGAACCTCGGGCTCGTCACCCTGCGCACCGCCACCCGCGCGGGGCTCGTCGACCTCAAGGGGCAGCACGCGGCCGCCGAGCGGATCGCCGGGCAGCTCGGCGTGCGGATGGCCGGGCTCGGGCAGCACGTGCGCACCCTGTCCGGCGGCAACCAGCAGAAGGTCGTCATCGGCAAGTGGCTGCTCGCCGACACCAAGGTGCTGATCCTCGACGAGCCCACGCGCGGCATCGACGTCGGCGCCAAGGTCGAGATCTACCAGCTGATCAACGAACTGACCGCGGCCGGCGCCGCCGTACTGATGATCTCCAGTGATCTGCCCGAGGTGCTCGGCATGAGCGACCGGGTGCTGGTGATGGCCCAGGGCCGGATCGCGGGCGAGCTCGCGGCCGGCGAGGCCACCCAGGACGCCGTGATGGCCCTCGCGGTCAGCAACCCCACGAACGAGAAGACCGGAACGGAGGCCAGCCGTGGCCACTGACACGCTCAAGAGCACCACGGGCGCCGGTGGCGCCACCGGCGGCCTGCGCCGCCTGCTCCTCGACAACGGCGCGCTCACCGCGCTGATCGTCCTCGTCATCGCCCTGTCGGCGCTGTCGGGGGACTTCCTGACCACCGACAACCTGCTCAACGTCGGCGTCCAGGCGGCCGTGACCGCCGTCCTCGCCTTCGGCGTCACCTTCGTGATCGTCTCGGCGGGCATCGACCTGTCGGTGGGCTCGGTGGCCGCGCTGTCCGCCACCGTCCTCGCCTGGAGCGCCACCTCGCACGGCGTGCCGGTCGTCCTCGCGGTCGTGCTGTCCGTGGCGACCGGTCTCGTGGCCGGGCTGGTCAACGGCTTCCTGATCGCGTACGGGAAGCTGCCGCCGTTCATCGCGACGCTCGCCATGCTCTCGGTGGCCCGCGGTCTGTCGCTGGTGATCTCCGAGGGCTCCCCGATCCCCTTCCCGGACTCCGTCTCCCACCTCGGCGACACGCTCGGCGGCTGGCTGCCGGTGCCCGTGCTGGTCATGGTGGTCATGGGGCTGCTCGCGGCGTTCGTGCTGGGGCGGACGTACATCGGCCGTTCCATGTACGCGATCGGCGGCAACGAGGAGGCCGCCCGGCTGTCCGGGCTGCGGGTGAAGAAGCAGAAGCTCGCGATCTACGCCTTCTCCGGGCTGTTCGCGGCGGTAGCGGGCATCGTGCTCGCCGCCCGGCTGTCCTCCGCGCAGCCGCAGGCCGCCGACGGCTACGAGCTGGACGCGATCGCCGCGGTCGTCATCGGCGGGGCCTCCCTCGCGGGCGGCACCGGCAAGGCGTCCGGCACGCTGATCGGCGCGCTGATCCTGGCGGTGCTCAGGAACGGCCTGAACCTGCTGAACGTCTCCGCGTTCTGGCAGCAGGTCGTCATCGGTGTCGTCATCGCGCTGGCGGTGCTCCTCGACACGCTGCGGCGCAAGGCCGGCGCGACGCCGGTGGCCGCGGGTACCGGGGGCAACAGGTCCAAGCAGGCGGGAACCTACGCGCTCGCGGCGGTCGTCACCGTCGCGCTGGTCGGCGCGACCTCCTTCCTGCACAACGGCAGCTCGTCCTCCACCACCCCGAAGATGGGCCTGTCGCTGTCCACCCTCAACAACCCCTTCTTCGTGCAGATCCGCTCCGGCGCGCAGGCCGAGGCGAAGAAGCTGGGCGTGGACCTGACCGTCACCGACGCGCAGAACGACGCCTCGCAGCAGGCCAACCAGCTGCAGAACTTCACCAGTTCGAGCCTCGGCGCGATCATCGTCAACCCGGTGGACTCGGACGCGGCGAGCAACTCCGTGAAGGCCGCCGACAAGGCGGACATCCCGGTGATCGCCGTCGACCGCGGCGTCAACAAGGCGGCCGTGGACGCCCTGGTGGCCTCCGACAACGTCAAGGGCGGTGAGCTGGCGGCGAAGACGATCGGCGAGAAGCTGGGCGGCAAGGGCAAGATCGTGATCCTGCAGGGCCAGGCGGGCACGTCGGCGGCGCGCGAGCGGGCGGCGGGCTTCGCGGCCGGCCTCAAGGCCTACCCCGGCATCCAGGTGGTCGCCCAGCAGCCGGCCGACTTCGACCGCACCAAGGGCCTCGACGTGATGTCGAACCTGCTCCAGGCGCACCCGGACGTCCAGGGCGTCATCGCCGCCAACGACGAGATGGCCCTCGGCGCGATCAAGGCGCTGGGCTCCAAGGCCGGCAAGTCGGTCCAGGTCGTCGGATTCGACGGCACCCCCGACGGTCTGAAGGCCGTCGAAGGGGGGACGCTGTACGCGTCCGTGGCGCAGCAGCCCTCGCAGCTGGGCAGAATCGCCGTGGACAACGCCCTCAAGGCCCTTGAGGGCAAGAAGGTCGAGGAGACGGTGAAGGTGCCGGTGAAGGTCGTCACGAAGCAGAACGTGGCCGGCTTCACCGGCTGACGACGGGGAACGGGCGGGCGGCCAGGGGGACCGCCCGCTCCAGCACACTCATCTGGGGAGTCTTTCTGATGTACGACTACGACCTGCTGGTCGTGGGTTCGGCCAACGCCGACCTGGTCATCGGTGTCGAGCGCAGGCCGGCGGCGGGCGAGACCGTGCTCGGCTCCGACCTGGCCGTCCACCCGGGCGGCAAGGGCGCCAACCAGGCGGTGGCCGCCGCCCGCCTCGGGGCCCGTACGGCCCTGCTGGCGCGGGTCGGCGACGACGCGTACGGCCGGCTGCTGCTCGACTCGCAGCGGGCGGCCGGCGTCGACACGGTGGGCGTGCTGGCGGGCGGGGCGCCCACGGGGGTCGCGCTCATCACCGTCGACCCTTCGGGGGACAACAGCATCGTGGTGTCGCCGGGCGCGAACGGCCGGCTGACGCCGGCCGACGTCCGGGCGGCGGCCGGCCTCCTCCAGCGCTCGCGGGTGGTGTCGGCGCAGCTGGAGATCCCGCTGGAGACGGTGGTGGAGGCGGTGCGGAGTCTGGCGGAGGGCAGCCGCTTCGTGCTCAACCCGTCGCCGCCCCGGCCGCTGCCGGCCGAGGTGCTGGCGGCCTGCGACCCGCTGATCGTCAACGAGCACGAGGCGAAGGTCGTCCTGGGCGAGGCGTGCGCGTCGGAGCGTCCGGAGGACTGGGCGCGGCTGCTGCTCGCGAAGGGTCCGCGGTCGGTGGTGATCACCCTCGGCGCGCAGGGTGCCCTGGTGGCCTCGGCGGAGGGGGTGGAGCGGGTGCCGTCGACGAAGGTGGACGCGGTCGACACGACGGGCGCGGGCGACGCGTTCACGGCGGCGCTGGCGTGGCGGCTGGGCACGGGCACGGGCCTGGCCGAGGCCGCCGCCTACGCTGCCCGGGTCGGCGCGGCCGCCGTCACCAGGGAGGGCGCGCAGGAGTCCTTCCCCACCGCCGAGGAAGTCGAGGCGCTGTGCTGTGCCGACCCGGGGGACGGCACCCGGACCCCCGGCACTGGGTCGGACGACGCATCCGGCACCGGCTCGGCAGGTGAGTCC
The DNA here is from genome assembly GCF_023516615.1 of Streptomyces panaciradicis. GTDB lineage: Bacteria > Actinomycetota > Actinomycetes > Streptomycetales > Streptomycetaceae > Streptomyces > Streptomyces panaciradicis. Next base: position 24,173 of record NZ_JAMGBF010000072.1, on the reverse strand, counting down.
CTGTGAAGAAGGCGGGAATCCTCAATCGGCACCTCTCCGGCGCGCTGGCCGAGCTGGGGCACGGGGACGGGGTGCTGGTGTGCGACGCGGGCATGCCGATCCCGGACGGCCCCCGCGTGGTCGATCTCGCCTTCCGCGCCGGGGTGCCGTCCTTCGCGACGGTCCTCGACGGGCTGCTGGCCGAGCTGGTGGTGGAGGGGGCGACCGCTGCCGCGGAGGTCCAGGACGCCAATCCCGGGGCCGCCGCCCTGCTGAAGGGCGAGTTCCCGCAGCTGGAGCTGGTGTCGCACGAGCGGCTGAAGGAGCTGTCGGCCGGGGCCCGGCTGGTGGTCCGCACCGGGGAGGCACGGCCGTACGCGAACGTGCTGCTGAGGTGCGGGGTGTTCTTCTAGCGGCGGCACCGGCACGCCGGACGAAATTCGAGGGGGCCCGATCCGTCGACCGGGCCCCCTCGGCTTTTCCCCTCCTGCATCAGAACCCCCGCGATCCCCCCAGATCCCCCTCCAAGAGTCCTGACACCAAGTACGACCCGCCAGGTGGGGGAAGGGTTGTACGGCATTTCCAAGATTTTTTCGCGGGGGTCGTTCCCGGTGTCCTGCGAGCCCGGGGTCAGGCGGTGTGCTCCACGAAGCGGCGTGCGGTCTCGGCGAGGACCTCGCGGCCGTCCCTCGCCCAGAGGGCGTCGTTGAAGAGCTCGACCTCGATGGGGCCGGTGTAGCCCGCGGCCTCGACGTATCCCTGCCACTCCCGCATGTCGATCGCGCCGTCGCCGATCTGGCCGCGGCCGTTGAGGACGCCCTCCGGCAGCGGGGTGGTCCAGTCGGCGAGCTGGAAGGTGTGGATACGGCCGTCCGCCCCGGCGCGGGCGATCTGCGCGGGCGCGGTGTCGTCCCACCAGATGTGGTACGTGTCGACGGTGACGCCGACCTGGTGGGCCGGGAAGCGTTCCGCGAGGTCGAGGGCCTGGGCGAGGGTCGAGACCACGCAGCGGTCGGAGGCGAACATCGGGTGCAGCGGCTCGACGGCCAGCCGGACCCCGTGCCGCTCGGCGTACGGGCCCAGTTCCGCGAGCGCGTCGGCGATCCGCTCCCGGGCGCCGCGCAGGTCCTTCGAGCCGGCCGGGAGGCCGCCCGAGACCAGCACCAGGGTGTCGGTGCCGAGGGTCGCCGCCTCGTCGACGGCGCGGCGGTTGTCGGCCAGGGCGGCGGCGCGCTCGGCCGGGTCGATCGCCGTGAGGAAGCCGCCCCGGCACAGGGTGGTGACCGTCAGGCCCGCGTCGCGCACCAGCTTGGCGGTCGCGTCGAGGCCGTACGACCGCACGGGCTCGCGCCACAGGCCGACGTTGCCGATGCCCAGGTCCCGGCAGGCGTCGACCAGTTCGGGCAGCGACAGCTGCTTGACCGTCATCTGGTTGATGGAGAAACGCGTCAGGTCGAGGTCGGTCACTGGGTCACTCCGTACAGGGCGAGCAGGTTCCTCATCCGCTCCTCCGCGAGCTTCGGGTCCGGGAACAGGCCCAGGCCGTCGGCGAGTTCGTAGGCGCGGGCGAGGTGCGGCAGGGAGCGGGCCGACTGCAGGCCGCCGACCATGGTGAAGTGCGCCTGGTGACCGGCCAGCCAGGCCAGGAAGACCACGCCGGTCTTGTAGAACCGGGTGGGCGCCTGGAAGAGGTGGCGGGACAACTCGACCGTGGGGTCGAGGAGTTCGCGGAACCCCTGGACGTCCCCGGTGTCCAGGACGCGTACCGCCTGCGCGGCCAGCGGGCCGAGCGGGTCGAAGATGCCGAGCAGGGCGTGGCTGAAGCCCTTGTCGTCACCGGCGATCAGCTCGGGGTAGTTGAAGTCGTCGCCCGTGTAGCAGCGCACGCCCTGCGGGAGGCGGCGCCGGATGTCGATCTCCCGCCGGGCGTCCAGCAGCGAGACCTTGATGCCCTCCACCTTGTCGGGGTGGGCGGCGATGACCTCCAGGAAGGTGTCGGTGGCCGCGTCGAGGTCGGCGGAGCCCCAGTAGCCCTCCAGCGCCGGGTCGAACATCGGGCCCAGCCAGTGCAGGACCACCGGCTCGGCGGCCTGGCGCAGCAGGTGGCCGTAGACCTCCAGGTAGTCCTCGGGGCCGGACGCGGCCGCGGCGAGCGCGCGGGAGGCCATCAGGATCGCCTGGGCGCCGGAGGACTCCACGAGGGCGAGCTGCTCCTCGTAGGCCGCGCGGACCTCCGCGAGGGTCCCGGCGGTGATCTGGTCGGTGCCGACGCCGCAGGCGATCCGGCCGCCGACCGCCCTGGCCTCGGCGGCGCTGCGGCGGATCAGCTCGGCCGCGCCCGCCCAGTCCAGGCCCATGCCGCGCTGGGCGGTGTCCATGGCCTCGGCGACGCGGAGCCCGTGGGACCACAGGTGACGGCGGAAGGCGAGGGTGGCGTCCCAGTCGACGGCCGCCGGCGAGTCGGGGGTGGTGTCGGCGAACGGGTCGGCGACGACGTGCGCCGCCGAGAAGACCGTACGGGAGGTGAAGGGGGCGCCGGGGGTGACGGCGAACGGCTCGGGGCGGGGTTCGTACGTCCGCAGCCCGCCGGTGGAGTCCGGGAGTCGGATGGTCACAGCTGGATCTCCGGTACGTCGATGCGGACGCCCTCGGCCGAGGACTTCAGGCCCAGCTCGGCGAGCTGGACGCCGCGGGCGCCGGCGAGCAGGTCCCAGTGGTAGGGGGCGTCGGCGTAGACGTGCCGCAGGAACAGCTCCCACTGGGCCTTGAAGCCGTTGTCGAAGTCGTCGTTGTCGGGGATCTCCTGCCACTGGTCGCGGAAGGAGTAGGTGGCCGGGAGGTCGGGGTTCCAGACCGGCATGGGGGTCATGGAGCGGTGCTGGACACGGCAGTTGCGCAGGCCCGCGACCGCCGAGCCCTCGGTGCCGTCGACCTGGAACTCGACGAGTTCGTCGCGGTGGACGCGGACGGCCCAGGAGGAGTTGATCTGGGCGATCGCGCCGCCGTCGAGTTCGAAGACGCCGTAGGCGGCGTCGTCGGCGGTGGCGTCGTAGGGCTTGCCGTTCTCGTCCCAGCGCTGCGGGATGTGGGTGGTGGCGATGGCCTGCACGGACTTCACGCGGCCGAACAGCTCGTGCAGCACGTACTCCCAGTGCGGGAACATGTCGACGACGATGCCGCCGCCGTCCTCGGCGCGGTAGTTCCAGGAGGGGCGCTGGGCGGTCTGCCAGTCGCCCTCGAAGACCCAGTAGCCGAACTCGCCGCGCACGGAGAGGATGCGGCCGAAGAAGCCGCCGTCGATGAGGCGCTTGAGCTTGAGCAGGCCGGGCAGGAACAGCTTGTCCTGGACGACGCCGTGCTTGATGCCGGCCGCGTTCGCGAGGCGGGCGAGCTCCAGGGCGCCGTCCAGGCCGGTGGCCGTCGGCTTCTCGGTGTAGACGTGCTTGCCCGCCGCGATCGCCTTCTTGATCGCCTCCTCGCGGGCCGAGGTCACCTGGGCGTCGAAGTAGATGTCGACGCTCGGGTCGGCGAGCACCGCGTCGACGTCGGTCGAGATGTTCTCCTCGGCCAGGCCGTGCTGCTCGGCGAGCGCCCTGAGGGCGTGCTCGCGGCGGCCGACCAGGATCGGTTCCGGCCACAGCACGGTGCCGTCGCCGAGGTCGAGGCCGCCCTGCTCACGGAGGGCCAGGATCGAGCGGACCAGGTGCTGGCGGTAGCCCATGCGTCCGGTCACGCCGTTCATGGCGATCCGCACCGTCTTGCGTGTCACGTCATTCCCTTCGTACGCGGGGTCCGCGCCGCGTACGCCCCCGTCTTTCACTGACGAGCGCCACAGCAAGCGCTTTCTATGACATAAGAAGCTAGCCTCTGACAAGCGGTCTGGACAAGACCGTGACGGGGTCGAGTTGTTCGAGGGGGCGAACAACCAGGGGGTGTGGCCGTAAGGTCTGGTCGAAAACCATGGCCGGGGTCCCCGCGAAACCGCGGCCGTGGCCTGTGCGTGTACAACGAGGTACGACGATGATGCGCGACCGGAGGACGACGAGATGACGGTGACCCTGGCGGACGTGGCGGCCCGCGCGCAGGTCTCGCCCGCGACGGTGTCGCGCGTGCTGAACGGGAACTATCCCGTGGCCGCCTCCACCCGTGAGCGGGTGCTGAAGGCCGTGGACGAGCTGGACTACGTACTGAACGGGCCGGCGAGTTCGCTGGCCGCCGCCACGTCGGACCTGGTGGGAATCCTCGTCAACGACATCGCGGACCCCTTCTTCGGGATCATGGCGAGCGCGATCCAGTCGGAGATCGGCGGACCGGGCGGCCGCGCCGGCGGTGAGCGGCTCGCGGTGGTGTGCAACACCGGCGGTACGCCGGAGCGCGAGCTGACCTATCTGACCCTGCTGCAGCGGCAGCGGGCGGCGGCCGTGGTGCTGACCGGCGGGGCGGTGGAGGACGAGCCGCACGCGACGGCCGTGGCGGCGAAGCTGCGCAAGCTGGCGGAGGCCGGGACGCGCGTGGTGCTCTGCGGGCGGCCGCCGGCGCCGGAGACCGGGGCGATCGCGCTGACCTTCGACAACCGCGGGGGCGGGCAGCGGCTGACCGAGCACCTCATCGGGCTCGGGCACCGCAGGATGGGCTACATCGCCGGCCCCGAGGAGCGGACCACGACCCGGCACCGGCTGGAGGGCCACCGGGCGGCGCTGGCCGCGGCGGGCATCGAGGAGGACCCGCGCTGGACGGTGTGGGGGCGCTACGACCGGCAGGCGGGGTACGAGGCCACGCTGGAGCTGCTGCGCCGGGACCCGTCGCTGACGGCCGTGGTCGCCGCGAACGACTCCGTCGCGCTGGGGGCGTGCGCCGCGCTGCGGGAGTCGGGGCTGCGGATTCCCGAGGACGTGTCGGTCGCCGGGTTCGACGATCTGCCGTTCAGCGTGGACGCGGTGCCGGCGCTGACGACCGTGCGGTTGCCGCTGGCGGAGGCGGGGGCTCGGGCGGGGCGGATCGCCATGGGGCGGGAGGAGCCGCCGCCCGGGGGGATCGCGACGGTTCGGGGGGAGTTGATGGTGCGGGGGTCCACCGGGGGGCCGCGGGTGTCTTGAGGCGCCGGCCGTTGTGAGGGGCCGCCTGTTCTTGCCGACGTCGACTGGGGGCTTGCAGCCCCCAGACCCCCGCTTCGGCCCTGAACGGGCCTCGCCCTCAAACGCCGGACGGGCTGAAAAAACGGCTGGTCGCCTCCGTTTTCGTGGCTTACGCTCGGTATCTCTGACTCAGTCAAGTATCCGGGGGTCGACGATCATGACCGTCCAGGACATCCGGGCCTTCAACCGGTTCTACACGAACGTGATCGGCGCGCTCGACTACAGCCGGCAGCTGTATGCGCCGTACACCCTGACCGAGTCCCGTGTGCTGTACGAGCTCGCGCACTCGGCGCGGACCGACGCGGCCGATCTGCGGGCCGAGCTCTCGTTGGACGCGGGCTATCTGAGCCGGATCCTGAACAAGTTCGAGGAGGCCGGGCTGATCGAGCGCACCGCCTCCCCGTCCGACCCCCGGCGGCGGCGCGTCACCCTCACCGCGAAGGGGCGGGAGACCGCCGCGCTGCTCGCCGAGCGGGCCGACGAGTCGGTCGGCGCGCTGCTGGCCACCGTTCCGCCCGACGACCGGCCCCGTCTGGGTGAGGCGATGCGGACCGTGCGGACGCTGCTGTCGGACGCGCGGCCGCCCACGCGGGAGGACGTGCTGCTGCGCGATCCCGGCCCCGGCGACCTGGGCTGGATCGTGCAGCGCAACGCCGCGCTGTACGCCGCCGAGTACGGGTGGAACACCGACTACGAGGGCCTGGTCGCCCGGATCGTGGCCGACTTCGCCGAGGACCACGACCCGCATCTGGAGCGGGTGTGGATCGCCGAGCTGGACGGGCGGCCGGTGGGGTGCGTGATGTGCGTGCGCGACGAGGCCCCGGGCACCGCGCGGCTCAGGCTGCTGCTGGTCGAGCCGGAGGCCCGCGGGCTCGGCATCGGCGACCGGCTGGTGCGGGCCGTGATCGACTTCGCGCGCGGGGTCGGCTACCACGAGCTGGTGCTGTGGACCAACGACGTCCTCGCCGCCGCCCGCCGCATCTACCAGCGCCACGGCTTCGTCCTCGCCGCCGAGAAACCGCACCGCTCCTTCGGGAAGGATCTCAACGGCCAGGACTGGCGGCTGGACCTGAACGGCACGCGAGAGTGACTCGGCAGGGTTGGTTCGCGCATTCCCGGTGACAATAGGGACCATGCGACTGGCCTTCTCCACCCTCGGTGTCCCCGGTCTGCCCGTCCCGGACGTGGTCCGGCTCGCGGCCACCCACGGCTACCACGGCGTCGAGCTGCGCGCCCATCCCGAGGAACCCGTCCACCCCGGCATCGGCCACGGTGAACGGGCCGACGTGGCGGGCGAGTTCAAGGCGGGCGGCATCGAGCTCCTGGGCCTCGCGGGGTACACGCGGGTGGCCGCGCCCGGCGACGACGGCCCCGTGATCGACGAGATCCGCGAACTGCTCGACCTCGCCCACGACCTCGGCGCCCCGTACGTCCGGGTCTTCCCCGGCGCCGACCCCGAACAGACCCGCGAGCGCGCCGACGCCATCGCCGCCCGCCGGCTGGGCACCGCCGCGGAGTACGCGGGCGACCTCGGCGTCCGCATCCTGCTGGAGACGCACGACTCGCACCGCACCGCCGCCGACGCGATCCGCGTCCTCGGCCTGGTCGGCCACCGGCACGTCGGCGCCCTGTGGGACGTCATGCACACCTGGCTGGGCGGCGAGCAGCCCGCCGAGTCGTTCGCGGCCCTCTCCCCCTACCTCGGCTACGTCCAGGTCAAGGACATCGCCTCCGCCGACGACACCACCCCGCTGCCCCTCGGCGCGGGCGTGCTGCCGCTGTCCGACACCGTGGAGGTGCTCTCCCGGCACGAGTGGGACGGATGGCTGTGCTGGGAGTACGAGAAGCGGTGGTACGAGGACGCGGCGCCCCTGGAGGGCCTGCTGGAGGCGGGGCGCGCCCACCTGGGACGCCTGCTCAACGATTCGGCGTGATCCGGGCGGCCGGGTCCAGGCACCAGTCCAGGACCGCCGGCCACTCGCCGTAACCGGCGTCCAGGTCGAGGTGGGCGGCGCCGGGCAGGATGTCGGTGGGGATGCCCAGGGGGTCTCCGTAGAGGGCGCGGGCGCCCTCCGGGCAGTAGGGGTCGTCGTCCCCGGCCACCAGTCTGGTGGAGGCGGGGAGGGTGAAGTCCGGGGCGGGCGGCGCGAAGGCGGCGACCTCCGGGTGGCGCAGGAGGACGGAGGCGGAGGGCGGGGCGACCAGCAGGACGCGGTCCACGGCGCCGTCCGGCACCAGCCCGCGCGCGACCGCGTGCAGCCACAGCACCGCGGAGGCGCTGTGCGCGACCACGACCCGCTCGGCGTCCGCGCGCAGACCTGCCAGGTGGCGGGTGAGCTCCGACAGCCAGGTCTCGAGGTCCGGGTCGTCCGGGTCGGGGAGCTGGGGGTAGGTCACCGGGTGGCCGAGCGCGGCGAGGCGGTCGGCGAGCCGGTGCTGCCAGTGGGCCGCGGGGCGGCGGTTCTGCCAGCCGTGCAGGATCAGGACGTGCGAGGTCATGGGGTGCCCTTCGTGCTCGGGATCGTGGTGCTCAGGCTCGCGTCAGGAACCCCGCCACCCGCTCGCGCAGCCGTTCGCGGCACTGCGGCCACTCCTCGGCCGTGACGGAGAAGATCGCCGAGTCGCGCAGCCGGTCCTCCTCCCCCGGCGCCCAGGACCGCGACCAGTTGCGCAGGACGCCCTCGAAGCGGGCACCCACGCTCTCGATCGCCGCCCGGGAGCGGGCGTTGCGGGCGTCCGTCTTCAGGTCGACCCGCGACACGCCCCACACCTCGAAGGCATGGCCGAAGAGCAGCAGCTTGGCCTCGGCGTTCACGCCGGTGCCCTGCATCGAGCGGGCCAGCCAGGTGAAGCCGACCTCGACCGCGTCGAGCCGGTCGTCGCTGTGCCAGCACCGCGGCTCCCAGTACGCCGTCGCTCCCACCGCCCGCCCGGACGCGCGCGACACCTGGGCGTAGGGCGCGAGCCGCCCCGTCGCGGCCCGTGCCAGCTGCGCGTCGATGTAGGCGCCCACCTCGTCGGCCCTCGGCACCCAGGTGAAGCCGTAGGTGTCCCGGTTCTCCTCGGCCGCCGCTGCGAGGTCGGCGGCATGCCGGACCTCCAGCGGCTCCAGGCGCACCGACGCGCCCTCCAGCACCGGGCCTCGCAGCATGTGCCCCACTCAGTCCTCCAGCCCGCTCGTCAGCCGTCCCGCGAACTCCGCGAACGCCCTGTGAAAGCCGGGGAAAGTCTTGCGTACGCAGTCGGGGTCGTCGAACGAGATTCCCGGTGCGCGCAGCCCGGTGACCGCGAAGGACATGACGACGCGGTGGTCGCCGTAGGAGGTGATCTCCGCCGGTGCGGGCGGGGTGCCCGGACGGATCTCGATCCAGTCCGGGCCGGTGGCCACCTCCACACCGAGCCGCCGCAGGTTGTGCGCGCAGGCCTCCAGCCGGTCGCACTCCTTGACCCGGGTGTTCGCCACGTCCTCGATGCGCACGGGGCCGGTCGCGAAGGGCGCGATCGCCGCCAGCGTCGGCATGGTGTCGGAGATGTCCCGCATGGCGACCGTCAGGCCGCGCAGCTCGCCCGTGCCGCGGACGGTCGTGGCGTCCGCGCCGACCGTGACGTCCGCACCCATGCGCCGCAGCACCTCGACGAAGCCCAGGTCGCCCTGGAGGGCGCCGCGGCCCAGGCCGGGGACCGTCACCTCGCCGCCCGGGGTGACCGCGGCCGCCGCGAAGAAGTAGCTCGCGGTCGAGGCGTCGGGTTCGATCGGGCAGGTCGTGGCGCGGTAGCCGCCCGGGGGGACGACGAAGACGTCGCCCTCGCGGGTCACCTCCGCCCCGAAGGCCCGCATCATCGCGACGGTGATCTCCACGTACGGGGCGGAGACCAGGTCCGTGACCCGGATGCGCAGGCCCTCGCGGGTCAGCGGGCCGAGCAGCAGCAGCGCCGTCAGGTACTGCGAGGACTGGCCGGCGTCCAGGGTGACCTCCCCGCCCGCGACGCCGGCCGCCCGGACCGTGAGGGGATGGTGGCCCTCCGCCTCCTCGTGCCGCAGGTCCACGCCGAGGTCACGCAGCGCGCGGGTGAGCGGCAGCAGCGGGCGGCGGCGCATCTGGGGCGAGGCGTCGAAGCGGTACGTGCCGTGCCCGGTCGCCGCCAGCGCGGGCAGGAAGCGGGCGGTCGTGGCTCCGTCCCGGCAGTACACGTCCGCCTCCTTCGCGGCCGGGCCCTGCGGGCGGCCGTCGATCTGCCAGGCGTCCGGGGTCCTGCCGACCCGGTAGCCGAGGCGCGTCAGGCCTTCGGCGAAGCCCTCGGTGTCGTCCGAGCGCAGCGGCCGGACGAGGGTGGTGACCCCGTCGGCCGCGGCGGCCAGGAAGAGGGCGCGGGCGGTGAGGGACTTGGAGCCGGGGAGGTGCGCAACGGGCATGGTTCATGATCGGCCCAGCACCGGCTCGGGCGCCGCCCCGTCCACGGGATGGACCGCCTCGCGTCGCCGCCGCGGCACCGACGCGAGCCCCACCCCGCCGACCAGCAGTGCCGCCGCGCACCAGCGCAGGCCGCTCACCGACTCGCCGAGGAACAGCGCCGCCGACGACATCCCGAAGACCGGCACCAGGAGGGAGAAGGGCGCGACCGTGGACGCCGGGTGCCGGCGCAGCAGCCAGCCCCACGCCCCGAAGCCGAAGACCGTGGTGACCCAGGCGACGTAGACGACCGTGCCGGCGCCCTGCCAGTCGAGGGCGCGCAGGGCGTCGTAGTCCCGGCCGGGGCCCTCCAGGAGGAGGGACAGGGCGAGGAGCGGGAGGACCGGGACCGTGCTGACCCAGACCATGAAGTTCAGCGCGTCGGGCGGGGCCGCCTTGCGGGTGAGGACGTTCGAGACGCCCCAGCAGGCCGCCGCCCCGATGACGAGGGCGAACGCGCCGAGGGGTCCCGAGGCGCCCTCGTCCACCGCGGCGACGCCGATGCCCGCCAGGGCGACCGCCATGCCCACCACCCGGAGGCGGGAGGGACGTTCGCCGAGCGCGACGAAGGCCACGGCCGCCGTGAACACCGCCTGGATCTGCAGCACCAGGGACGACAGGCCGGCCGGCATGCCCGCGTCCATGCCGACGAAGAGCAGGCCGAACTTCGCCACTCCCAGCACCAGTCCCACCGCCAGCACCCACTTGAAGGCCACCTTCGGGCGGCCCACGAAGAAGACCGCGGGGAGGGCCGCCGCGAAGAAGCGCAGGGCCGAGAAGAGCAGCGGCGGGAAGTGGGCGAGGCCGATCTCGATGACGGTGAAGTTGACGCCCCAGACGGCGGCCACGAGGACGGCGAGGGCGAGGTGCGCGGGTCTCATGCGTCGAGCATCACTTTCCCCGACCGTGAAGCACCAGCGATGATTGCTGCATGGTCGGATGAAGCATCGCTGATGAATGGGGGGCTCCCGTGCTCGATCTCCAGCGGCTGCGCGCGCTGCACGCCGTCTCCGTCCACGGCACCGTGGGCGCGGCGGCGGCCGCCCTCGGGTACACGCCCTCGGCGGTGTCCCAGCAGATCGCCAAGCTGGAGCGGGAGACCCGGACCGTGCTGCTCGAACGGGAGGGGCGCGGGGTGCGGCTGACGGCCGAGGCGCACCGACTGGTCGACACGGCGCAGGAGTTGCTGGCCATCGTCGAGCGGGCCGAGACCGAGCTGGAGGAGCGGCGCGGGATGCCGGCGGGGCGGCTGACGATCGCCGCGTTCGCGTCGGCGGCGCGCGGGCTGATGCCGGCCGTGCTGGCCGACCTCGCCGTCCGGCATCCGGCGCTGGACGCCCGGCTGTCCGAGATCGACCCGCATCTGTCGGTGGACCTGGTCGCCAAGGGCGCCGTCGACCTGGCCGTGGCGCACGACTGGGACATCGCGCCGATGCCCGTGCCGCCCGGTGTGGAGCACGCGGCGATCGGCGACGACCGCAGCACGCTGCTGGTGCCCGAGGGGCATCCGTTCGCCGGGCGCGAGTCGGTGCGGCGCGAGGACCTGGGCGGGCAGCGGTGGGTGTGCCAGCCGCCGGGCCGGGTCTGCCACGACTGGCTGCTGCGCACGATGCGCGCGGCCGGGCACGAGCCGGAGATCGTGCACCAGGCGGACGAGAACCCCACGCTCGTCGCCCTGGTCGCCGGCGGCCTCGGCATCTGCCTGGTGCCGCGTCTGGGCCGCGGCCCGCTGCCGCCCGGGGTCGTCGAGGTGCATTTGGATCCGACCCCGGTGAGGCACCTGTACGCCCTGTGGCGCAAGGGAGCCGCCCGTCGTCCGGCGATCGCAGAGACCGTACGCACGCTGCAGGAGAAGTGGCCGGAAGTGGCGGCACTTCCGTCCCGCTGAGCCCTCCGTCACCAACTTCCGGAATTCGGGCGGAAGGCGGGAACCCACCCCGAACACGGTTCGTCCAACCCGCAGGCTGCCGGATGAGTCTCCGCCGTGCGGTGTCGGCCCTCGCTGCTGGCTGCGATCGCTGACCTACCCTCTCCGCCGTGCTGCGGCCGGCAGCGAAGCCGCCATCGGCGCGCCCCCCTCCAACAGCGCCGATGGCGGCCCCTTTCTGATCTCGGGCCTGTCGTTTGGATCAGCTCGGCGTCGCGGGCCCTGGCACGCACATCTGCCGCGTTGTCGTCACTCGCCGACGCTCCGCGTCGACTCCCTCCTCCGCCTTGCAGCTGCACGCACCAGACCCCGCTCGGGCCGGCCAGGACGCACCGTCCCCTGCAGCCGACCTGATCCAAACGACAGGCCCGAGCGTGCGCAGTGTCTTGACTGGCAGAAACTTTCTGGATATCTCATCTCCACGGAAGTTTCCTTCAGCGGATCTTCTCCGGAAGGAGCGCACGTGCCCTCCAGACGTACCGTTCTCGCCGCGACGATGGGTGTCACCGCCGCCCTCGCCGTCGGCGGCACCGCCCGGGCCGACGACGAGAGGCTGCGCGCCCTCGTCTCCCGTATGACCCTCGAGGAGAAGGTCGGCCAGCTCTTCGTCATGCGGGTCTACGGCAATTCGGCCACCGACCCCGCCCAGGCCGACATCGACGCCAACCTCAAGGAGATCGGCGTCCGCACCGCCGCCGAGCTGATCGCCAAGTACCGCGTCGGCGGCATCATCTACTTCACCTGGGCGCACAACACCGAGAACCCGCGCCAGATCGCCGCCCTGTCCAACGGCATCCAGCGCGCCTCCCTCGGCGCGCCCCGCGGTCTGCCCGTCCTGATCGCCACCGACCAGGAGCACGGCATCGTCTGCCGCGTCGGCCGGCCGGCCACCCTGTTCCCCGGCGCCATGGCCATCGGCGCCGGCGGCTCCCGCGGGGACGCCCGCACCCTCGGCCGCATCTCCGGCGGCGAGTTGCGGGCCATCGGCATCAACCAGGACTACTCCCCCGACGCCGACGTGAACGTCAACCCGGCCAACCCGGTCATCGGCGTACGGTCCTTCGGCGCCGACCCGGACGCGGTGGCCGCGCTGGTCGCCGCCGAGGTCCAGGGCTACCAGCGCTCGCGGGTCGCCGCGACCGCCAAGCACTTCCCGGGGCACGGCGACACGGCCGTCGACAGCCACTACGGCTTCCCGGTCATCACCCACACCCGGGAGGTCTGGGAGAAGCTGGACGCGGTGCCGTTCCGGGCGGCGATCAGGGCGGGCATCGACTGCGTCATGACCGCGCACATCCAGTTCCCGGCCCTCGACGACTCCGGTGACCCGGCGACCCTGTCCCACCCGATCCTCACCGGCATCCTGCGCGGCGAACTCGGCTACGACGGGGTCGTGGTGACCGACTCCCTGGGCATGGAGGGCGTCCGCACCAAGTACGGCGACGACCGCGTCCCGGTGCTCGCCCTCAAGGCCGGCGTCGACCAGCTCCTCAACCCGCCGGACCTCGCCGTCGCCTGGAACGCGGTCCTGAAGGCCGTACGGGACGGGGAGCTGACGGAGGCACGGCTGGACGAGTCGATCCTGCGCATCCTGCGGCTGAAGGCGCGGCTGCGGCTGTTCGACGACCCGTACGCGCGAGAGGCGGACGTGGACCGCAGGGTGGGCACGAAGAGCCACCTGGAGGCGGCCGACCGCATCGCCGAGCGGACGACGACCCTGCTGGTCAACGAGGGCGGCCTGCTGCCGCTGTCCCCGCGCACCCGGACGAGGGTCCTCGTCGTCGGCGCCGACCCGGCCTCCCCCTCCGGCACCACCGGCCCCCCGACGGGCGTCCTCGCGGCGGCCCTCACCGAACTGGGCTTCGCGGCGACGGCGTTGTCGACGGGCACCGCCCCGTCCGCGGCCACGATCGCCCAGGCGGTCGCGGCGGCGGGGGACGCGGACGCGGTGGTCGTCGGGACCTACAACCTGACCGCGACCGGTTCCCAGAAGACCCTGGCCGAGCAGCTGGTGGCGACCGGGAGGCCGGTGGTCGCCGTCGCGATCCGCAACCCCTACGACGTGGCCCAGCTGCCCTCCGTACCGGCCGTCCTGGCCGCGTACTCGTGGACGGACGTCGAACTGCGGGCGGCGGCCCGGGTGATCGCCGGGAAGGTCGCGCCGCGCGGACGGCTGCCGGTGCCGGTGCAGCGGGCCGACGACCCGGCGCAGGTGCTGTACCCCATCGGCTACGGGCTGACGTACTAGACGGGGCGTAGCCCCCGTACGTCGCACAACCGGCGTACGCCCCCCAAAGGGCTCAAACCATCCCGCGCGTCTGGCGTGCGCCCGCTGTCGCGGGTCACGCTGGGGCCGGGGGTATGTGGGGGGAATGCGATGCGTGCGAGATGGTCGGCGGGGGTGCTCGGCGTGCTCCTGGTCGCCGGGATGGCGAGCGGGTGCGGGCTGCTGTCCGGGTCCGGTGCGGCCGGGGACGGAGCACCGAGCGGGCCGCCGACGGGCGGCGGGACGGCCGCCTCGGCGCGCCCGTCGGGGTACGGCGCGGTGTTCCTCGCGGTCGACGAGTGCAGTTCCTTCGGCACGAGCAGCTTCACCGAGGTGCCGTGCACCAGTGAACGGGCGGCGGCCCGGGTCGTCGCCCGCTTCGACGGCACGGTCGCCCAGGGGCCGCTGTGCCCGGCGACCACCGACTTCGTGCTGCACATCAGCGAGCAGAGCCCGTCCTCCGACGAGGACGGCGACGGCACGGTGCCGCAGGGCTACGCCTGCATGCGCAACCTGGAGCCGCCGCATCCCGGCGACCCGGGCGGCGGGGGCGGCCCGCGCACCATCGTCGGCGACTGCGTCTACGGCTCCGGCGACGGCCAGGTCCGCGAGACGGCGTGCGACGGCAGCGGGAAGAGGAAGCCGCAGTACGAGGTGGTGAAGGCGGCGGCCACGCGGGGCGCGTGCCCCCGGGACACGGCCCTGTACGTACGGCTGAGGGGGACGGACCCGGTGGGCTGCGCCCGGCGGCTGTGACGACCGCCGGGCGCAGCACGGGAGTTACGGTCGCAGCGCCGGCTCGCGCTCGACGTCCCGCACGTCCAGGCGGGCGTCGAACCGGGCCAGCGGCTTCGCCTGTGCCGTGGACGCGGCCGGGACACCGGCCCACTGGAGGATCCGGGCGGTGGCGAAGGCCTTCTGGTCGGCGACCAGACCGGCCACGTTCGCGCCGTGGTTCATGCCGGGCGCGGTGAAGACGTACGAGTCCTTGGCGCCCTTGTCGACGCGGAACCGCTCCGAGCCCCACGGGTCGTTCTGGCCGTAGACGTACAGCGTGTGCCGGGCGTGCCGGCGCACCCAGGTGTCGACGTCCCGCATGGCCCGCGGCTGGAACCGGGTCGGGATCTCGCGCGGGACGAAGTTCCGGGGCGGCTGGTAGCCGTAGCGGATGTACCGCTTCTCGATGTACGGGAAGTGGATGGTGGGCGCGCCGAGTTGGGTGGCCGCCTGGTAGTAGTACGGCGTGTACGGCTCCAGGCCCTGGTCGGCGTAGGCGGAGAAGCCGGAGATCGTGTCGATGGAGTCCCAGATCTGGTCGTCGGTCGCGCGCTTCGCGTCCGGCGGGATCAGGCTGTCGTCAGCGCAGTTGGCGAGCAGGTTGTACTGCCAGAAGCCCCAGACGTAGTCGAGGACGACCGCCTCGTACGCCTTGTCGAGGCTGCCGACGGTGGTGAAGGTGTAGCCGTTGTCGGCCGCGTACGCCGCGTACTTCTTCTCCAGCGGCTCCCGGCGCACCAGCGCCTCGCGCTGCACCGCGTTCAGCCGGTCGCGGCACTGCTCGGTGCCGACCTTGGTGAAGAAGCGGTCGTAGGCGGAGTCCTCGTCGTTGACGACGTCGTTCGGGGCGACGTAGGCGACGGTGCCGTTCATGTCGCCGGGGTAGAAGCGCTCGTAGTAGGTGGCGGTCATGCCGCCCTTCGAGCCGCCGGTGGCGATCCAGTTCGCGGAGTAGATCGGCTTCAGCGCCTGGTAGATGCGGTGCTGGTCGCTCGCCGCCTGCCAGATGTCCAGCTTGGACCAGTCGGCCGGCGCGGGCCGGGACGGGGTGAAGAAGCGGTACTCCATGGAGACCTGGTTGCCGTCCACGATCTGGGTCGGCTCGCGGCGGCTCGCGTTCGTGGAGACGTTGTAGCCGCTGGTGTAGAAGACCGTCGGGCGGCTGACGTCCTTGTGCAGCACGGTGATCCGCTGCTGGAAGGTGCCCTTGGACGGGTGCCGGTGGTCGACCGGCTGGGTGTAGTTCAGGACGAAGAAGCGGTAGCCGGGATACGGCTTCTCCTCGATCAGGCTCATCCCCGGTACGGAGAGCAGCCGATCCTTGATGTCGGTGCCGGTGGCCTCCGGCTGGGCCGCGGTGGCGGCTCCGGCCGTGCTCAGCGTGCCTATCAGCACCGTGAGCGCGAGCAGCCATCTGAGCGCCTTGCGCATGCACCCTCCCCTGTGTGAACAGATGTCCGCCGGAAGCTAGCCCAGCAACGGACGCCTGCGAAAGGGGAGTTCAAGAAATACCCGGGAGAATCCCGTGAATCAGCAAAGGATCCAGCCGGAACTGACCGTGCCCCGCCCCACCGAGCCGGTGATCCACACGCACCGGTGCCCGGCGTGCACGGTCACCGGGCCCGCGTGGTGGCTGTAGCGGCCCTTGTCGACGACGGGGCGGTTGCCGCGCGCCTGGACGCCGACGGACATCGAGCGCCGCGCGGCGGAGGGCTTGGCGGGGAAGGTGACGGCGCAGACGTAGCCGTCGTGCTTGTAGACGTGGACGACCCCGGTGGAGAACGACAGGTCCCTCACCTTGCGCCCCCCGCAGTACGAAGCGGCCTGCGCGTTACCGGGTGCCGCGAGCGCGAGCAGTCCGGACGCGGTCAGCACGGCCATGCCGACCGCGACCCGCCGACGTATCGCACCAGTGTCCACTGTCGTCCCTCCCCTACCGCCGCCAACGAACGTACTGATGTACGGACGCAGGACGTATGTCGGATGGTTGCACGACCGTCAGTGGGACGCGGCGACCGGCTCTCCGGGGTCCGGTTCGCCGATGAAGGTCCGCCACAGCTCGGCGTACCGCCCGTCCAGGGCGAGGAGTTCCTCGTGCGTGCCGTCCTCGACGACCCGCCCGTGGTCCATCACCACCACCCGGTCCGCGCGGGCCGCGGTGGTCAGCCGGTGGGCGACCACGAGTGTCGTACGGCGGCCGGCCAGCCGGTCCGTCGCCGCGTTGACCTGCGCCTCCGTGGCGAGGTCCAGGGCGGCGGTCGCCTCGTCGAGGAGCAGCACGTCGGGGTCGACCAGTTCGGCGCGGGCGAGGGCGATCAGCTGCCGCTGGCCCGCGGAGAGGTTGCGGCCGCGCTCGGCGACCTGGTGCAGGTAGCCGCCCTCCAGCGTGGCGATCATGTCGTGCGCGCCGACCGCCCGGGCCGCCGCCTCCACCTCGGCGTCGGTGGCGTCGGGGCGGCCGTAGGCGATGGCGTCGCGGACGGTGCCCTGGAAGAGGTACGCCTCCTGCGGGACGACGCCCAGCCGGTGGCGGTAGGCGGTGAGGTCCAGCGCCCGCAGGTCGGTGCCGTCGACCGTCACCCGGCCGCCCGTCGGGTCGTAGAACCGGGCCACCAGCTTCACCAGCGTCGACTTCCCGGCGCCCGTCTCGCCGACGAACGCGACCGTCTGCCCGGCGGGGATCTTCAACTCGATCCCGGCGAGGGCCTCTTCGTCGTCGCCGTAGGCGAAGTGCACGTCCTCGAAGGCCACTTCGCCGCGCAGGGAGGGCACGTCGAGGGGTTTGTCGGCGGCCCGGGTGGAGGTCGGCTCCCGGAGCAGCTCCTGGATGCGGCCGAGGGAGACGGTGGCCTGCTGGTAGCCGTCGAAGACCTGGGAGAGCTGCTGCACCGGCGCGAAGAACAGGTCGATGTAGAGGAGGTAGGCGACCAGGGCGCCCGTGGTGAGCGTGGCGTTCTCCACCCGGCCCGCGCCCGTGAACAGCACGGCCGCCGCCGCGACGGACGACAGCAGCTGCACGAACGGGAAATAGATGGAGATCAGCCACTGGCCCCGGATACGGGCCTGGCGGTAGTTGTCGCTGCGCTCGGCGAACCGCGCGCCGCCGTCCCGCTCGCGCCGGAAGGCCTGCACGATCCGCAGCCCGGAGACCGACTCCTGCAGGTCGGCGTTGACCAGCGCGACCCGCTCACGGGCCAGTTCGTACGCCTTCACGCTCGCCCGGCGGAAGAAGTACGTGCCGACGATCAGCGGCGGCAGCGTGGCGAACACCACGAGCGCGAGCTGCACGTCGATCACCAGCAGGGCGACCATGATGCCGAAGAAGGTGACGACGGAGACGAAGGCGGTGACCAGGCCGGTCTGCAGGAAGGTGGAGAGGGCGTCGACGTCGGTCGTCATCCTCGTCATGATCCGGCCGGTCAGCTCCCGCTCGTAGTAGTCCAGGCCGAGCCGCTGGAGCTGGGCGAAGATCTTCAGCCGCAGCGCGTACAGGACCCGCTCGCCGGTGCGCCCGGTCATCCGGGTCTCGCCGATCTGCGCCGCCCACTGGGCGAGCACGGCGGCCAGACCGAGCAGCGCGGCCGCCCAGACCGCGCCGAGGGCCAGGGCGTTGACGCCCTTGTCGATGCCGTGCCGGATCAGCACCGGCAGCAGCAGGCCCATGCCGGCGTCGACGGCGACCAGGCCGAGGCTGATCAGCAGCGGCGGCCCGAAGCCCCGCAGCAGCCGCCTGAGGCCGTAGGACACCTCCGGCAGCACCGCCCGTGCCTCGTCGATGTCCGGCGTGTCGGTCGCCGGGGGCAGCGCCTCGACCTGGGCGAGGAGTTCGGGGGTGGCCGGCATGCCCTCCGTCGCCGTGTCCCGCGGGGTGCGCTCCCCGGCCCACAGCCGCGGGGTGATGCCCCGCTCGGCGTCGAACTCGGCGTCCAGCTCCTCCCGCACCGAGGTGTCCTCGCGCGGGCAGGCGGGCTGGGTGTGGCCGGGCGAGACCCCGCCGAGCTCGTCGGGGTCGGTGAGCAGGCGGCGGTAGAGGGCGGAGCGTTCCTGGAGCTCCTCGTGGGTGCCGAGGTCGGCGAGCCGGCCGTCCTCCAGGACGGCGATGCGGTCGGCGAGGTTCAGGGTGGAGCGGCGGTGGGCGATGAGCAGGGTCGTACGGCCCCGCATGACCTCCTTGAGCGCCTCGTGGATCTCGTGCTCGACCCGGGCGTCCACGGCCGAGGTGGCGTCGTCCAGGACCAGCAGCCGGGGGTCGGCGAGGATGGCGCGGGCGAGGGCGACGCGCTGGCGCTGGCCGCCGGAGAGGGTCAGTCCGTGCTCGCCGACCTTGGTGTCGTAGCCGTCGGGGAGCTCGGCGATGAAACGGTCCGCCTGGGCGGCGCGGGCGGCCGTCAGGATCTCCTCCTCGGTCGCGTCGGGGCGGCCGTAGGCGATGTTGTTGCGGACCGTGTCGGAGAAGAGGAACGAGTCCTCGGGGACCAGGCCGATCGCGGCCCGGAGCGAGTCGAGGGTGAGCTCGCGGACGTCGTGGCCACCCACCAGGACGGCGCCGTGGGTGACGTCGTAGAAGCGCGGCAGCAGCAGGGAGACCGTGGACTTGCCGGAGCCGGAGGAGCCGACGACCGCGAGGGTCTCGCCGGGGCGGATCTCGAAGGACAGGCCCTTGAGGACGGGGCGCTCGTCGTCGTAGCCGAAGGACACGTCGTCGAACTCGACGGTCGCGGGCGCGTCGGCGGGCAGCTCCTTCGTGCCGTCCGTCATCGACGGCTCGGTGTCGATCAGCTCCAGGACGCGCTCGGTGCCGGCGCGCGCCTGCTGCCCCACCGTGAGCACCACGGCCAGCATGCGGACCGGGCCGACGAGCTGGGCGAGGTAGGTGGAGAAGGCGACGAAGGTGCCGAGGGTGATGTGCCCGCCGACCGCCAGCCAGCCGCCGATGGCGAGCATGGCGACCTGGCCGAGGGCGGGGACGGCCTGCAGGGCCGGGGTGTAGGTGGAGTTCAGCCGGATGGTGCGCAGCCGCCCGGCGAAGAGCCGGCGGCTGACCTCGCGCAGCTTCCCGGTCTCCTGGTCCTCCTGCCCGAAGCCCTTGACCACGCGGACGCCGCTGACGGCGCCGTCGACCACGCCCGCGACGGCGGCGGCCTGGGCCTGGGAGTACCAGGTGGCGGGGTGCAGACGGGAGCGGCTGCGCCGGGCGATCCACCACAGGGCCGGCGCGACCGCGAGGGCGACCAGGGTCAGCGGCAGCGACAGCCAGGCCATGATCACCAGGGAGATCAGGAAGAGCAGGATGTTCCCGATGGTCATCGGGAGCATGAAGAGCAGGCCCTGGATGAGCTGGAGGTCGCTGGTGGCCCGCCCGACGACCTGGCCGGTGGACAGCTCGTCCTGCCGCCGGCCGTCGAGCCGGGTGATCGTCCCGAACATCTCGGTCCGCAGGTCGTGCTGGACGTCGAGGGCGAGGCGGCCGCCGTAGTAGCGGCGCACGTAGGTGGCGGCGTAGACGAGGACGGCGGCGCCGAGCAGGGCGCCCACCCAGGGGCCCATGGAGCGGCTGTGGTCGCCGATCACGTCGTCGATGATCACCTTGGTGACCAGCGGGACCACGGCCATGACGGCCATGCCGGCGAGCGAGGAGCCGAGCGCGAGGACGACGTCCTTCGGATACCGCCACGCGTACGCGGCCAGTCGCCGTGCCCATCCCCGTTGCTCGCTCACGCGGGTGCCCTCCGTCGAAATCTCCTGATCTACCGGAAGGCACCAACACACGAGGAAGCGGATTTCATCCCTCCGCAACAAAACGGGGGGCGGCGGCGGGCCCCGTGCCCGCGGGTGCGCTCAGATCCGTACCCGCAGGTGGTAGAAGCGGGTCGTCTGTACCGCGTTCTGGTTGTCGTCGCTGACCAGCAGCACCTTCAGGCGGCCCTTCGAGTACCCCGTGACGGCCATTCCCTCGATGTTGTCGAGCAGCGGGTTCGGCTGGGGCTGCTTGGCGGTGGCGCCGAGGGAGGGGCAGGCGGCGAGGTCGGCGAGGAGGGTCTTCCGGATCGGGCGGACGCCCGGCTGCCCGGTCAGGTTCACGACGCCGGAGGTGTCCGTGGCGTGGCGCGGGTCGGCCAGGTAGAGGCGGACGGTGTTGCCGACGCCGGAGGTGAAGCCGCGCTCCAGGCCCAGGAGGCGGCCGTCGGGGGTGGCCTGCACCTCGGGGACGCCCAGGCCGGCGTCGAGGGGGTAGGCGTACTGCGCGGCCGGGCGGAAGCGGCCGCCCTTCGCGCGGGTCCAGGTCTGGAAGCGGACGAGGGTCGCCGAGTCGCCGGAGAGCGCGTTCTCCATCGAGGCCAGCAGAGTGCGGCCGCCGGGCAGGAGGGTCAGGCCCTCGAAGGTCTGGTTGGCCGTGGCGCGGCCGGCGGGGGCGACGAGGAGCGGGGAGGGGACCGGGAGCCGGTCGAGGATTTCGCCGTCGGGGCTGTAGCGGCGGATCGACGGCTCGGTCTCGGAGGTGATCAGCCGGGTGCCGTCCCGGTCGACGACCAGGCCCTCACTGTCGAGCGCGGCGCCCTTCTCGTCCGCGAGCGGGACGACCCGCTTCGGGGCGAGGGTCCGGGCGTCCAGGTCGAACAGGGACGAGCGGTCCTCCAGGGCGGCGATCGAGCCGTCCGTGTCCACCGCGAGCGCGGAGAAGTTGCCGACGAAGGTGCCGTCGTACGTCGTCTTGTCGAGCGCGTCGGAGAAGCGGTCGACGGAGACGGCCGGCGAACAGGCGTGAGAGGCGCGGGGGGTGGCCGTGGCGGGCCCGGCGGCGGTCAGGCAGGTGGCCGCCGCCAGGGCCGCGGTGGTGGTCGCGAGTACGGATCTCAGGCGCATGGGCGCCACCGTAGGACGGGACGGTGACGGGCGGGAGACCGGCAGGGGTCAACTGGCGGCCAGATCCTTGTGGATGACCTTGGCCACGCCCTGGATGGTGTTGATGCCGTAGCTCATGGTGCTGTTGCCCCAGGTGAGCACCGTGATCATGTAGTCGTGGCCGCCGCCGTTGAAGGTGCCCAGGCTGTGCACCCGCCAGCCGTGCGTGGAGCGCTGCAGCCAGCCGTTCTTGACGTGCCAGGTGACCCCGGACGGGGTGCCGTACGGCGTTCCCCAGCGCTGCGAGGAGATGACCTGGCCCATCAGCTTCAGGATGAAGGCGCGGGAGTTGTCGCTCAGCACCGCGTTCCTCGCGGTGATCAGCTTCAGCAGCTTCTGCTCGTCGGTGACGTTGACCTGCGTCAGACCCCAGTAGTTGTTCGCGCCGGGCACGGTCTTCGTCATCCCGGCGGCGGTGAGGAAGCCCTTGATCTTCGTCAGGCCGAGCTGCTTCCACAGCGTGCTGGCCGCCGCGTTGTCCGACTTGGTGATCATGGCGGTGGAGAGCGAGACCTCGGTGTCGGTGAGGTAGCGGTTGTGCTTCTTCGCGTCCCACAGCAGCGTGGCGAGGATGGTGACCTTGACGATGCTGGCGGAGTCGTAGGAGTTGGTGGCGCGCAGCGAACACGTCGTGTTGGTGGTGCGGTCGTAGAGGCCGACGGCGATGGTGCCCGAGCGGCCCGCGACGGCGGCGGTGATGTCCTTCTGCAACTTGGTGGCCAGCGCCGCCTTGGAGGACGTGCAGCTGACGGCGGTGGCGGCCGAGGCGGGCGCGGCGGCCACGACGGGTATGAGGACGCCGAGTCCGACGGCGCCGGTGACGAGCGCTCTGGCACGTCTGGTGGAAGTCCCGAGATTCATGCCCCTGTTGACACACGGGTTCGGGTGAATGGTTGTACGCGTGACCTGCCGCCTTGGGCAAAGCCTGTCCCATGCGTGACCGGGGCTTGGCCGATTCACAGCCGGGAGCAAGGTCCGGCACAGCCCGCACCCACGCCCCCTCTGCACGATGCGCTCGTGACATCTGCCACCGATCCGCACCCCCACACCGAGCCCGCGTCCGCCGACCGGACGCCGCCCGCTCCACCGACGGCACCGCCGGACCGGGCGCCGCGCTGGTCGCTGCCCGCCCTGATCGCGATCCTCGTCGTGGCGGCCGTCCTGTACGCCTGGAACCTCTCCGGGTCGGGCATGAACACCTTCTACAGCGGTGCCGTCTGGGCCGGCACCCAGAGCTGGAAGGCCTGGTTCTTCGGCTCGCTGGACCCCGGCAACTTCCTGACCGTCGACAAACCGCCGCTCGCCCTCATGGTCATGGGCCTGTCGTGCCGCCTGTTCGGCTTCGGCACCTGGCAGATGATGGTGCCTCAGATCGGCGCCGGCCTCGCCACCGTCTGGATCCTGCACTCCTCCGTGAAGCGGGTGTGGGGCCATGTCGCGGCGACCGTCGCCGCGCTGGTGCTGGCGCTGACCCCGATCACCGTCGCCATCAACCGCGACAACAACCCCGACACGCTCCTGGTGTTCCTGATGGTGGCGGGCGCGGCCCTCGCGCTGCGCGCCACCCGTGACGAGCGGCTGCTGCCGCTGCTCGGCTCGGCCGCCTGCTTCGGCCTGGCCTTCAACACCAAGCTGCTCGCGGGCTGGATCGCGCTGCCGGCCGTCTTCGCCCTCTACGTCTACGCGTCGAAGGCCCCCTGGGCGAAGCGGACCGTCAACCTGCTGCTGGCCGCGCTCGTGCTGGCCGTCTCCAGCTTCTGGTGGGCGATCGCGGTCTCCCTGGTGCCGGCCGCCGACCGGCCGTACATCGGCGGCTCGACGGACGGTTCCGCCTGGGACCTGATCATGGGCTACGACGGCCTCGGCCGGGTCTTCGGCGGCGAGGGCAACGGCGGGGGCGGGGGCGGCGGAGGCGGCTTCTCCGGCTCCGCGGGCCTGGGCCGCATGTTCAACGACATCCTCGGCGGCCAGATCTCCTGGCTGCTGCCGTTCTCCGCGATCGCCCTCGTCGGCGGCCTGGTGCTGTGCGGGCGGGCCCCGCGCGCCGACCTGAGGCGGATGGCGCTGGTGCTGTGGGGCGGCTGGACCGTCCTGCACTACGTCATCTTCGCGACCGCCCAGGGCACGATGCACCCGTACTACACGACCGCGCTCGCCCCGGGCATCGCGGCGCTGTGCGGCGGCGGTGGCGTGATGCTGCTGGACGCCTTCCGCCGCGACCGCCGCTGGGCGTGGGTGCTGCCCGTCGCCTTCGGCGTCACCGGGATCTGGGCGATCGTCCTGCTGCGCCGCGCCTCCGGCTGGAACACCTGGCTGTGGCCGGTGGTCGGCGTGCTGACCGTGGCGGCCGTCGTGGGCATGCTGGTCCTGCGGTCCGGCGGCCGGACCCGGCTGCTCACCGTTTCCGTCGCGGCGGCCGTGGTCGCCTCCCTCGCGGGCCCAACGGCGTACGCCGCGTCGGAGCCGTTCGGTTCGAGCGGCGGCGGTGGCGGCATGGGCGGCACGAATCCGACCGCCGGTCCCACCACGGGCGGCAGCTTCGGCGGGCCCGGCGGGGGCGGCAACCGGGGCGGCTTCCCGGGCGGCGGCGAGATGCCGGGCGGCACCGGGCAGGGCAGCCGGAACGGCCAGGCGGGCGGCTTCCCCGGCGGCGGCGAGATGCCGGGCGGCACCGGGCAGGGCAGCCGGAACGGCCAGGCGGGCGGCTTCCCCGGCGGCGGCGAGATGCCGGGCGG
>NZ_JAMGBF010000071.1 GCF_023516615.1 Streptomyces panaciradicis | reverse complement strand
GCCTCCCCCACGCGGCCGCCCGCGGGCCGGCCGCTGCCGAGCCCCGCCTGGCTCCCGCCCGGACCCGTCTCGCCCGACGCCGACGCCGTCGCCGACGCCTGGAGCCTCTACGACCGGCTGCGCGACCCCGCCCGATGCCGCACCGCACTCCCCCTGATCGACCGGACACCGGGCGGCCCCGACCGGCGGCTGCTGCGCGGCCTCGCCGAAGCCTGTCTGGCCGTGCAGGGCCGCGGCGGCAGCTGGGACACGGCGGCCGCGGACCACACCGCACTGGCCGGCCGGGCCGACACCTGCAAGGAACGGGCCGCCTACGCGGTGCTCGGCGCACTGCTGGACTTCCACCGGCAACACCCGCACGCCACCGTGCCGTTGCGGACCGCGCGGGGCGGACCGCCCGCGTGCGCCTACCGCGTCGCGGGGGTGGACACGAGCCAGGCCGCGCCCGGTGACACCGTCGGGATCGAACTGCGCGGCGTCTACTTCGACCCCGCCGAACTGGCCCGCTACGGCGAGGTGTTCATCGGCGGCAAGCGACTCGATCCGGCGCCGGTGATCAGGTCCCGGAACGGCGACGCGCTGGTGCTCGCCGCGGTCGTGCCGGCCCTGGACGGCAGTCCGAGGACGGCCGACGTGGTCGTGCGGTACGGCTCCGCCGAGGCGCGGCTGCCGGACGCCCTCACGGTCGTCGCGCCCGCCGCCGTCCCGTCGCCGGACCCCTCGTCAGGGACGCCACAGGGGGTGCTCCCGCTCGGCCCACTCCCGGCTCACCTTCCCCGTCCGTAGGCCGCGGCGCGCCTCGGGGTCGCCGAGCGCCATGCCGATGTGCCCGGCGAGGACGATGCCGACGGTCAGGGCCAGCCAGTCGTGGACGAAGGTCGCGCTGGTGCGCCACATGATCGGGGTGAGGTGGGTGAACCACATGATC
Organism: Streptomyces panaciradicis; assembly: GCF_023516615.1. Lineage (GTDB taxonomy): Bacteria > Actinomycetota > Actinomycetes > Streptomycetales > Streptomycetaceae > Streptomyces > Streptomyces panaciradicis. The sequence continues at coordinate 26,836 of NZ_JAMGBF010000071.1, read as the reverse complement.
AGCCCGGTGCCGAGCATCACCACCGACGCCCCGGCGATCCAGGCCGCGTAGATCTTCTGCCCCGCGTTGAACTTCGCCGCGGGACGCGCCGAGCGCCGCTTGTCCCGGGCGAGCGCGCCGTGCAGCCAGGTCCTGTCGTGCGGTCCGAAGCGGTTGAGATGCCCCAGGTCGGCGCGGAAGGCGCGGGAGGCCAGGCCCAGCAGGACGGGCACCGGCAGGGCGAGCCCGGCGAACTCGTGCACCCGGACCACCAGCTCGCGGCGGCCGACGAGTTCGGCGAGCTGGGGGACGTAGAGGAAGGCGGCCGTGACCACGCACACGCCCATCAGGGCGGCCGTGCCGCGGTGCACCCAGCGCTGGACGGGGCCGAACCGCCGTACCTCGGTGACCTGCGGGGTGTGGGCCTCAGCTCGTAGGGTCATCGTCCCGCCCGTTCGACTTTCCGACCCAGGCGTCGACGTCGTAGCCGAGCCGCTCCCAGTAGCCGGGCTTGACGTCCTCGGTGACGGTGATCCCCGAGAGCCACTTGGCGGACTTGTAGAAGTACATCGGCGCCACGTACAGGCGGACCGGGCCGCCGTGGGCGTGGCCGATGTCCTTGTCCTGCATGCGCAGGGCGACCAGGACGTCGGAGCGGCGGGCCTGCTCCAGGGTGAGGCTCTCGGAGTAGGCGCCGTCGAAGCAGGTGAAGCGCACCGCCCCGGCCTTGGCCCGCACTCCCGCGGCGTCCAGCAGCCGGGACAGGCGCACCCCTTCGAAGGGGGTGTCGGGGACCCGCCAGCCGGTGACGCACTGGACGTCCTTGACCAGCCGGGTCTGCGGAAGGGCGCGCAGGTCGTCGAGCGTGTAGGTCTTCGGGCGGTCGACGAGTCCGTCGACGGTGAGGCGGTAGTCGGTGGCGTCCTTGTGCGGGACGGAGGAGGTGACCGAGTAGTAGCGGAAGCCGCCGCCGTTGGGCAGCAGACCGGTCAGGCCCGTGGGGTCCTTGTCGGCCGCCGCGCCGAGGAAGCCCTCCAGGCCGCGCTGGAGGACGGGAGCGGCGACCACGCCAAGCGCGCCCAGGCCGATGGTGCCCAGCAGGACGCGGCGGCCGATCGGCTTGCCGTGCGGCGCGGGCGGCCGCGGCTCGCCCGGTTCCTCGGGTGGTTCGGAGTTCACCCCTCCATTCGAACACCCGCGACGCCGGGCGGACCAGGAATCGCGGATGCCCGTCAGGGTTCCGTAATGACTTCTTACGGCGTTCTCAGAAACGACGTCCTCGCAAGCGGCGCCCTCGGAAACGGAGTCATGCGTCCTGTGCCGCCTCCTCCAGCCGGAAGGCCTCGTTGCCGAGCCCGATGCGGGCGTGCGCCTCGGGTGCGCGGGAGCGCAGGAGGAGTCCCTGGACCAGTCCGGCGACCAGGGCGAGGAGGATGATGCCGGGCAGTACCCAGCTGAGCGCCGAGTCGGGGCCGGCGCCGACCAGGACGTCGAAGTCCTTGACCGTGTAACCGGCGATCACCAGCAGGGCGGCGGCGGCCAGCGCGGAGGTGATCAGCCGCCAGGCCTGGGCGCCGGCGGCGCCGCGCCGGGCGAAGAAGGCGATGACGGAGACGGAGGCCGCCGCCATCAGCAGGATCACACCGAGCGCGCCGATGTTGCCGCACCAGGTGAACAGGTGCAGGACGGGCTCGGTGGGATCGCCGGCCGGACCGTCGTCGGCGATCGCGAAGACGGTCACGATCACCGCGGCCACCGCCGTCTGCAGCAGGGAGCCGGTGCCGGGGGCGCCGCTCGCGCCGGTGGTCCGGCCGAAGGCGCGGGGCAGCAGTCCCTCGCGGCCCATGGCGAAGGTGTAGCGGGCGACGACGTTGTGGAAGCTGAGCATGGCCGCGAACATGCCGGTCACGAACAGCACGTGCAGGACGTCGGTGAAGGCCCCGCCGAGCCGGGACTCGGTCAGCGAGAAGAGCATGCCCGCGCTCTCCTTGCGGGCCACCCCGACGACCTGGGACGGACCGGCGGCGACGGTGAGCGCCCAGCAGCTGACGGCGAAGAAGACGGCCACGCCGGCCACCGCCAGGAACATCACCCGCGGCACCAGGACGTGCGGCCTGCTGGTCTCCTCCGCGTACACCGGCGCCTGCTCGAAGCCGACGAAGGCCGCGATGCAGAAGCACAGGGCGGTGCCCACACCCGCGCCGCCGAGGGTGTCCGGGTTGAAGGCGTGCAGCGACAGGCCCTCCCGGGCGGGGTCGCCGATCGCGGCGACATCGAAGATCACCACCAGGATCACCTCGACGACCAGCAGGACGCCCAGGACGCGCGCGTTGATGTCGACCTTCAGCCAGCCCAGCGCGCCGACCACCGCGAGGGCCACCAGCGCGGGTATCCACCAGCCGACGTCCACATGGGCGTAGGTGGAGAGCAGCCCGGAGACCTCGAAGCCGAAGATGCCGTAGATGCCGACCTGCATGGCGTTGTAGGCGACCAGGGCCACCAGGGCGGCGCCCGCGCCGGCGGTGCTGCCGAGGCCGCGGGAGATGTAGGCGTAGAACGCGCCCGCGTTGTGGACGTGCCGGCTCATCTCGGCGTAGCCGATGCCGAAGAGGATCAGCACCGCGCCGAGGACGACGAACAGCAGGGGCTGGCCGACGATGCCCATCACCGCGAATGTGGTGGGCATGACACCCGCGACCACCATGAGGGGTGCGGTCGCGGCGAGCACGGAGAGCAGCAGGCCCCCCGTGCCGAGGCGGTCGGCGCGCAGGGCGCGCTCCTGCCCCAGATAGGTGCTGATGCCGTCGGCCGTCGTGCGGTTCGCGCTGGAACTGCCCGTGGTCATCGCAGGACCGTCCTCGTGGTTGGCGTCGGGAGTGTCACACCGTGCCGAGCGCGGCGGCCCGCGCGGCACGGAAGGCGGGGTAGGGCTCGTGGTGCGGGTAGGACCAGGGCGCCGGCGTGGCGTGCTCGCCGATGCGGTGGAAGAGGGCGGCGGCCTCGGCGCCGCGGCCCTCGCAGACCTTGGCGTGGGCGAGGAAGTTCAGGTCGACCAGGCGGCGCGGGTGCCCCTCCTGCTCCCACTCCAGCCACCAGTCGAAGGCGGCCTTCATCACCTGCCGGGCCCGGCGTCCGTTCCAGTGGCCGGAGGCGACCGGATCGGGGGGCTCGTGGCCGGCCACGGCGAGCACGCGGTAGCGCTCGGCGTGCGCGACGACGGGGAGGACGGCGAGCGGGGAGTCGGCGGGAGCCCGCTCGGCCGCCCAGTCGGCGAAGTCGTACACCTCGTGCAGCGGGTCCCGGCCGGCGCAGACGCCCCGCTCGGCGAGCCGGGCGACCATCAGATGGTGGGCGTGGTGGTGGTCGGCGTACCGGGAGCGGACCTCGCCGAACAGCCGTAACGACTCCTCCTCCGCCCCCAGGGAGCACTCCAGTATCAGCAGCCCCAGCCAGGGAGTGGGATCGGCGGGGGCGCGTCCGGCGGCCTCCCGGCAGGCGTCACGGGCGAGGTCGGGCCGTTCCGCGCCGCGCAGGGCGCGTTCCACCAGGGCGAGGGCGAGCAGCAGTGCCGCCTCGGGGGACGCGGGCTCGGCGACCAGCCAGTCCCGCGCCCAGGCCGCGCTGTGGCGCTCCTGCCCGAGGACGACGGCCCGGTGTCCACGGCGGTCCCAGTCGTCACCCGTGTGAACGAGCAGTGATCGCGCGGCCTGCCACCTCCCCTGCGCCAAGGCGGCGCGGGCGGCGGCGAGTTCGGTGTCGTCCAGGGCCGCGTCCAGCGCGTGTGCCGCGCGCTTGCGGATCCGGCCGAAGGATGGCGGAGGTGGGGGCACCGCGGGACTTCCTCACGCGACGCGGCTCTGCGTCAGGACTCGGGATATCGGACGGGCGTCAACTGATCACTCACAGCAAACTCGCAGCCAAGGCTTGAGTCAAGGCCCGGACCGCCGTTACACGCGTCAACTCTTGTTACGTTTGGGGTAGTTGAGAGACGGACAATCATGGTCGGCGCCGCCGGACGACCGAAGCGGTGTGGCGTACGCCATGGCGCGACCCGTCCCGACCCCTCACCATGGGCGGAACGGCCGGATCCGCAACTGCCTTGATCGACACGGAGAAGTGACCGGGTCGACTGCCCGGATCCGGGTACTCCCAGGGGCACGCCGGGCCCTGGGGCGCTACAGTCCCCCCTACGCACTCCGTGACCCGGCCCGTCTGACTCGAGGTACGCAGCGTGTCGTTTCTGGTTCTGATTCTCGCCGTGAGCGCTGCCTGCTGCCTGGGCTTCGGGTTCGTGCTCCAGCAGAACGCGGCCTCGCACGCACCCCTGGGCGACTTCCTCTCGCCCCGGCTGCTCCTCGACCTGATGCGGGTGCCGCGCTGGCTGGGCGGCATCGGACTGATGGTGGTCGGCATGGTCCTGGGCGCGATCGCGCTGAGCCAGGGCGAGGTCTCCCTGGTCGAGCCACTCCTGGCCACCAACCTGCTGTTCGCCCTGGCCCTGTCCCGCCGGCAGACCCGGCAGCCGCTGGGCCGCCAGGGCTGGACCGGCCTGGCACTGCTCGCGGGCGGCGTCACGGCGTTCATCGTCGCGGGCGAGCCGCGCGGCGGCACCGCGGTGGCCGACCCCTTCCGCCACTGGCTGATCATCGGCGTCATGGTGGGCCTCGCCCTGCTGCTGACCACGTACGCCAAGCGCTCCCGCCTCAGCTCCGGCCCCGTCCTGCTCGCCCTCGCCGCCGGGCTCCTCTACGGCGTCCAGGACGCCCTCACCCGGGTCAGCGGGCAGCTCTTCGCCGCGGGCGGCCTGACCGAGCTGTTCACCACCTGGCAGCCGTACGGCGTGGCCGCGCTCGGCGTGACGGGCCTGGTGCTGGTGCAGAGCGCCTTCGAGACGGCGCCGCTGCGCATGTCGCTGCCCGCCCTCACCGCCGCCCAGCCGCTGGCCGGCATCGTCTGCGGGGTCGGCTTCCTCGGCGACCGGCTGCACACCGACGCCGGCGCGCTGGCCTGGGAGGCGGCGGGCCTCGCCGGGATCGTCGTCGGCATCGTGCTGCTCGGCATGCACCCCTGCATGCCGACGGGCGCGGGCAGGCCGGAGCGCGTGCGGGACCTGCAGCCGAACTGACACCGCCCTGCTTGGATGGCGGTATGACGACCCCCGCAGACGAGATCCTCGACATCGTCGACGAGCACGACCAGGTCATCGGCCGCTCCCCGCGCGGCGAGGCCTACGCCAAGGGCCTGCGCCACCGCTGCGTCTTCATCCAGGCCCGCGACGCCGAGGGCCGCCTCTTCGTCCACCGCCGCACCCCGACCAAGCTGGTCTTCCCCTCCCTCTACGACATGTTCGTCGGCGGCGTGGTCGGCGCGGGCGAGTCCTACGACGAGGCGGCCCTGCGCGAGGCGGAGGAGGAACTGGGCGTGAGCGGCCTGCCGGCCCCGCGCTTCCTGTTCAAGTTCCTCTACGACGGAGGCGCCGGGCGCACCTGGTGGTCGGCGGTGTACGAGGTCCGCTGCGACCTGCCGGTGCGGCCGCAGGCCGAGGAGGTGGCCTGGCACGACTTCCTGCCGGAGGCCGAGGTGGAGCGCCGGCTCCGGGAGTGGGAGTGGGTGCCGGACGGGCTCGCGGCCTACGAGCGGCTGAGGGAGCACCGGGCGGCTTCCTGAAGGCGGCCCGATAGAGTCCTGCGCGTGATCGAATTCGCACGGAACGTCCGCCTGTGGTTCGCTCCCGAGGAGATCCGCCGGGAGGGCAGCACGCCCGACTACCGCTTCTCCCTGGCCAACGAGCGGACCTTCCTGGCCTGGCTGCGCACCGCCCTCGCCCTCATCGGCGGCGGCTTCGCGGTGGACCAGTTCCTGCCGGACCTGCGCTGGGCCTGGCGCGCCGGGCTGGCCCTGGCGCTGCTCGCCGCGGGCGTGCTGTGCTCGCTGCGCGCGGTCAACCACTGGATGCGCTGCGAGCGGGCGATGCGGCGCGGCGAGGATCTGCCGGTCTCCCGGTTCCCGGCCGTGCTCGGCCTCCTCGTCGCCGTCGTGGCGATCGCGATGGTCGTCGTCGTGACCGTCGGATGGGAAGGGTGAACGCCGCGGAGGCCGAGGAGCGCGACCCCGGGCTCCAGCCCGAGCGCACCCGCCTCGCCTGGCGCCGTACCACCCTGGCGAGCACGGTGGCCGCCGTCCTGTCCGTCAAGAGCGCGCTGCGCGGCGGCCCCACCGTGTCGGGGGTGATCGTCTGCGCCCTGTGCTGCGCCCTCTGGCTGGGCTTCCTGCTGGTCGCCCACCACCGCATCCGGGCCCTCGCGGCCTCCGCCGGCCCGCCCACGCTCGCGCCCCGGCACGCCACGACGGCGGTCCTGTGCACGGTCGCCCTGGCCCTGTGCGGAGCGGCGCTCGTCCTCTAGGTCCGGTCTGCCGGAGCCTGCGGTTCCACCGTCACCACGATCTTTCCGCGGGTGCGCCCCTCCTGGCTGAGCCGGTGGGCCTCGGCCGCCCGCTCCAGCGGGAAGGCCGCGTCCACGTGCACGGACACCACGCCCTGCTCCGCCAGCTCGGTCAGCCGCAGCAGGTCCTCGGCGTCCGGGCGCACCCAGCAGTACCGGCCGCCGTAGCGGACGACGTCGCCGTCGGCGATGGACGCCAGCCGCCCTTCCGGGGCCAGCAGGTTCGCCGAGGCCTTGAGGGCCTCACCGCCGACGGTGTCGAAGACGGCGTCCACGCCCTCGGGGGCCAGTCCCCGCACCCGCTCGGCCAGTCCCTCGCCGTACTCCACGGGCTCACCGCCGAGCGCGCGGACGTAGTCGTGGTTGCGGGTGCTCGCCGTGCCGACCACCCGGGCGCCGAGGTGCCGGGCTAGCTGGACGGCGATCGAGCCGACGCCGCCGGCGGCCGCGTGGACGAGGACGGTGTCGCCGCGCCCGACCCGAAGCGCCCCGTTCAGCACCTGGTAGGCGGTGAGCCCGGCCAGCGGCAGCCCGGCCGCCGCCTCCCAGGAGAGGTTGCGGGGCTTGCGGGCGAGCGTGCGCACGGGTGCGGCGACGTACTCGGCGAAGGTCCCGCGGGAGAGGAAGTCCTCGCGGACGTAGCCGACGACCTCGTCCCCGGCGCCGAACTCGGTGACGGACACCCCGGGCCGGACCACCACGCCGGAGACGTCCCAGCCCGGCACCACCGGGAAGACCGCCTCCAGCATCCCGTCGAGATACCCCTCGCGGGCCTTCCAGTCGACGGGGTTGACGGCGGCGGCCCGCACCTCGACCAGTACCGCGTCGGGGCCGACCTTCGGGTCGCGCACCTCGCCGTACTCGAGGACCTCGGGTCCGCCGTACCGGCTGTAACTGATCGCCTTCATGCCACCGACCCTCCGGGGTACGCGCACGCCACGCAAGCCGGATCGGCGCCCGATGCCCCGATATGCGCCGTTCGCGTGGCAGCCTGTCGGTCGTCACCACCCCGCACCCCGAAGGTGAGCACATGACCGCCCTCCACCTGGAACACGCCTCCCACAAGCACGCGCACGGCCCCGACTGCGGCCACACCCGGGTGCGGCACGGGGATCACGTCGAGTACGCGCACGACGGCCACTTCCACCGCGAGCACGAGGGCCACTGGGACGAGTGCGAGCAGGACGCGCACGTCTCGCACGAGGACCACGACCACCGGCACGGCGACGGCTGCGGACACGAGAGCGTCCTGCACGGCGACCACGTCGACTACCTCCACGACGGGCACCGGCACGCCGCGCACAACGGCCACTGGGACGACCACTAGCTTCGGCGCCCGGCCGATCCGCACAGCCCGACAGCTCCCCGCCGCTCCCGGCCGGGAGCTGTCGGCCGTAGGGTGGCCCCGATCACTTTGGCTTCCCGTACTGGACGACATACCGACCAGTCGGCATGATGGTCGGGTCACGTGCACGCGCCTCGCAAAGGAGCACCGATGAGCCCCGATCACCCGCCAGGTCTCGATCTCGACCGGCTGCGCGGCCTGCTCGACCGCGAGCGGCCCGGCCTGGTGAACGGCGCCCTGACCGGCCGGCTGATCGAGGGCGGACGCTCGAACCTCACGTACGCGGTCTCGGACGGCACCTCGAAGTGGGTCGTACGGCGTCCCCCGCTCGGCCATGTGCTGGCCACCGCGCACGACATGAAGCGCGAGCACAAGGTGATCAGCGCGCTGCACCCGACGAACGTGCCGGTCCCCCGGCCGGTGCTGCTGTGCGAGGACGAGGAGGTGCTGGGCGCGCCGTTCTACGTCATGGAGTTCGTCGAGGGCACCCCGTACCGCACGGCCGACCAGCTCGCCCCGCTCGGCCCGGAGCGCACCCGGGACGCGGTGCTGTCCCTGGTCGACACCCTCGTCGAACTGCACGCCGTGGACCCGGCCGAGGTGGGCCTCGCCGACTTCGGCCGGCCCGAGGGCTTCCTCGACCGCCAGCTGCGCCGCTGGGGCAAGCAGCTGGACGCCTCCCGCAACCGCGACCTGGCCGGCATCGACGAGCTGCACGCCGAGCTGGGCCGCCGGCTGCCCGCCTCGCCCGCGCCGACCGTCGTCCACGGCGACTACCGCCTGGACAACGTCCTGATCGACGGCGACGACCGGATCAAGGCGATCCTGGACTGGGAGATGTCCACGCTCGGCGACCCGCTCACCGACCTGGGCCTGCTGGTGATGTACAGCATGCCGCTGGGCATGTCCGACTCCCCGGTCTCCACGACCGCCGAGGCCCCCGGCCACCCGGCCCCGGCAGAACTGATCGAGCGGTACGCGGCCCGCTCGGGCCGGGACGTCTCGGCCGTCTCCTGGTACACCGCCTTCGCCTGGTTCAAGCTCGCCGTGATCCTCGAGGGCATCCACTACCGCTACACGCTGGGCCAGACGGTCGGCCGCGGCTTCGACCGCATCGGGGACCTCGTCCCCGTCTTCATCGAGCACGGCCTGACGACTCTTCAGGAAGGCTGACGGATCATGGACTTCGCGTTCGACGCCCGCACCGAGGAACTGCGGGCCAGGCTGCTCGCGTTCATGGACGAGTACGTGTATCCGGCCGAGCCGGTGGCCGAGGAGCAGCGGGCCGCGCTGGCCTCGCCGTGGGACACCCCGGCCGTGGTCGAGGAGCTGAAGGCCGAGGCGCGCAGGCAGGGCCTGTGGAACCTCTTCCTGCCCGACGGCGAGTACGGCGCCGGCCTGACCAACCTCCAGTACGCCCCGCTCGCCGAGATCACCGGCCGCTCCCCGCAGCTCGCGCCCACCGCGACGAACTGCGCGGCTCCCGACACCGGGAACATGGAGGTGCTGGCGCAGTTCGGCGACGAGCAGCAGAAGAAGCAGTGGCTGGAGCCGCTGCTGGCCGGCGAGATCCGCTCCGCGTTCGCGATGACCGAGCCGGAGGTGGCCTCCTCCGACGCCACGAACATCACCACGCACATCGAGCGGGACGGCGACGAGTACGTCGTCACCGGCCGCAAGTGGTACATCTCCGGGGCGATGGACCCGCGCTGCAAGATCTTCATCGTGATGGGCAAGACGGACCCCGACGGCTCCGACATCCGCCGCCAGCAGTCCATGGTGCTGGTCCCGCGTGACACCCCCGGCGTCACCGTGAAGCGCGCGATGCAGGTTTTCGGCTACGAGGACCACTACCACGGCGGCCACGCCGAGGTGGTCTTCGACCACGCGCGCGTGCCGGTCACCAACCTCATCGGCGAGGAGGGCGGCGGCTTCGCCATCGCCCAGGCCCGCCTCGGCCCCGGCCGCATCCACCACTGCATGCGGCTGATCGGCATGGCGGAGCGGGCGATCGAGCTGATGTGCCGCCGGGCCGTGTCCCGTACGGCGTTCGGCAAGGCGCTGGCCCAGCAGGGCGTGGTGCAGAACTGGATCGCGGACGCGCGGGTGGCCGTGGAGCAGCTGCGCCTGCTGGTGCTGAAGACGGCCTGGATGATGGACACCGTCGGCAACCGCGGCGCCCACACCGAGATCCAGGCCATCAAGATCGCCACGCCGCGGACGGTCGTCGACATCATCGACCGCGCGATCCAGCTGCACGGCGCGGGCGGCGTGAGCCAGGACTTCCCGCTGGCCGAGCTGTACGCCGGGGCCCGCACCCTGATGCTCGCGGACGGCCCGGACGAGGTTCACCAGCGGTCGCTGGCGAAGCGGGAGCTGAAGAAGTACCTGTGAGACACGGGTGAGGGGCGGCTGCGATCGGCAGCCGCCCCTCACGCGTGTGCCGGGGTCCGTCAGGGACGCAGGGCCCGCAGCAGCAGGTCGGCGAGGTGGTCGGCGACCTCCTGCGGGCCCATCGGGCCGTCGGGGCGGTACCAGGTCGACAGGTGGTGGACGGAGCCGAAGTGGTAGTCCACGACGAGGTCGGCGGGGGTCGCCTTGGAGAAGACGCCGGCCTCCTGGCCCTCCTCCACCAGCGCGCGGAAGCGCTCGTGGTAGCGCCGGCGCTCGGCGCGCACCTGCTTGTTCTTCTCCGGGCTCAGGTGGTGCATGGAGCGGAAGAAGATCGACGCGTCGTCGAGGTTCTCGATCGTGGTGACGACGACGTCCGCCGCCGCGCCCCGCAGCCGCTTCTCGATCGGCTCGTCGGCGTTGGCGAAGGCGTCGAGGCGTTCCTGCTGGACGCGCAGCACGCGCGCGTACACCTCGTGCAGGAGGTCGTCCTTGGAGCCGAAGTAGTGGTACAGCGCCCCCTTGGTGACGCCGGCCGCCTCGACGATCTCCTGCACGGAGGTGCGGTCGTAGCCCTGCTCCGCGAAGAGCCGGGTGGCGGCGGCCAGCAGCCGCTGCGGGACGGGCGTACCGTCTCCGTCCGTCGTCCTGGGCACTGTGCCGCCACCTGCCTTCCGGGCGTTCCGCCGTGTTCCGGCGTGCTCTATTCGCTTGCTTCCCGACGGGAGCGAAGCTCCCGTCGGAGGATTTTCCCACTTGCCGTCTTCGGCAACTCCGGCAGGATCTCCACCTGCCGCGGGTATTTGTAGGCGGCCAGTCTCTCCTTGCAGTACACCGCGAGTTCATCCGGGTCGGTGTCGGCACCCGGACGCAGGCTGATGTACGCCTTGACGGTCTCCCCGCGGTAGCCGTCGGGCACCCCGACGACGGCCGCCTCGCGCACCGCCGGATGCGTGTACAGCACGTCCTCGACCTCGCGCGGCCACACCTTGAACCCGGAGGCGTTGATCATGTCCTTCTTGCGGTCGACGACGTAGAGCCAGCCCTGCTCGTCCATGAAACCGATGTCGCCGGTGCGCAGCTCGCCGTCCGGGAAGGTCTCGGCGGTCGCGTCCGGGCGGCGCCAGTAGCCGGGCACCACCTGCGGTCCCCGGACGAGGATCTCGCCCTGCTCGCCGAACGGTACCTCCCGCCCCTGGTCGTCGACGATGCGCACGACCGTCTCGGGGCCGGGCAGTCCCACGGCCAGCGTCCCGGAGACCGGGTCGACGGGCGCCTCCAGGCCGGGCGGGACGGAGGCGCAGGGGGCGGTGCACTCGGTGAGGCCGTAGCCGTTGCGGATGTAGGGCCCGAAGCCCGCCCGGAACTTCTCCACCAGGGCCGGAGGCACCGGCGCGCCGCCGCTGGAGATGTTCACGAAGGAGGAGAAGTGGTCCGGGGTGGCGTCCGGGTGGGCGGCCAGGGCCATGAAGGCGGTGGACGGGCCGACCGTGTAGTGCGGCCGGTGCTCGGCGAAGGCCTCCAGCACCACGCTGGCCTCGAAGCGGTACGTCAGCACGAGCGTGCCGGCGCTGTCGAGGCAGGCCCCGAGCTGGCACACCATTCCGGTGATGTGGAACAGCGGGGCGAGGGCGTAGTAGACGGGCCCGTCGGGCAGGGCCAGCCCGGTCCGCTGCCGCTCGGCGTTGTACATGATGTTGCCGTGCGTGTTGGTGGCGCCCTTGGGAGTGCCGCTGGTGCCGGAGGTGTAGCTGATCAGCGCGATGTCGGACGGGGTGAGGTCGCGGCCGTGGGGCGCCTCGTACCCGGCGCGGGCCACGGTGCTCAGGTCGGCGGCGTCCGCGCTCTGCGGCAGCCGCTCGAACGACAGCACGCGCGCGTCGCCGCGGGTCTGGAAGTCCAGCTCGCAGGCGGTGAGCACGATCCGCACCGGCGATCCGGCGACCGTCTCGCGCAGGTACGCCTCCCAGGCCCGGTCGGCGCAGATCAGCGCGGTCACCTCGGCGTCCCGCAGGACGTGCCCGACCTCCCCCGACTTGTACATCGGGTTGACCGGCACGACGATCGCGCCCGCCTTCCACGCCCCGAGCAGCGCCAGCACGAACAGCGGCGAGTTCTGCAGCAGGATCGCCACCCGGTCCCCGCGCTCCAGGCCCCGCGCGGCCAGGTGCCCGGCGACGGAGTCGCTGAGCTCGTCGACCTCGGCGTAGGTCAGCCGTCCGTCGAAGTAGGCGAGGAAGTCGCGGTCCGGTGCCTCGCCGACGGCGCGGCGCAGGGCGTGCACGAGCGTGTCGAGGGGCTCGACCGGTGCCCGCTGGGCGTCGTTCAGCAGGGCCACCCAGGGCCTGGCCGCGTAGCGGGACCCGGTCACCGTACGTCCTCCCACTTCTGCTGGACCCGGTTCATGTTCTCCAGCCAGCGGTCGGGGTCGGTGGCCCGGGCCTGGTAGAACTCGGCCACGAAGGGGTGCGGCAGGATGAGGAAACGGTCCTCCTCGATGCCCTTGAACAAGGCGTCCGCGACGTCCGAGGGGTCGATCGCGGTGGGCTGGAGCACCAGGTCGCCCGCGCTGCCGCTGGCGGTCAGCATGTCGGTGCGCACGCCCTGCGGGCAGAGCGCGTGGACCTTCAGCCCCCGGTGGCGGTAGGTCAGGGACAGCCACTCGGCGAAGGCGTAGGCGCCGTGCTTGGTCACGCTGTAGGAGGGCGCCCCGATCATGGTCAGCAGCCCGGCGGCGGAGACGGTCGACACGAACCGGCCGCTCCCCCGCTCCAGCCACGCCGGAAGCAGTTCCTGGGCGGCCCGCACATGGGCCATCACGTTGACGTCCCAGGAGGTGGCCCAGGACGTCTCGTCGGCCGAGAGCCCCTCGGCGCCGTCCTGGAACCCGACGCCGGCGTTGGCGCAGTACACGTCGACCGTGCCGCCGAGCGCCTCCCGGGCCGCGGCGACCACGGCGGAGGCGTCGCCGGGGACCGCGATGCCGCCGATCTCCTCCGCCACCGCCTCCGCCCGGTCACCGTCGAGGTCGTTGACGACGACCCGGGCTCCCTCGGCGGCGAACCGCCGGGCGAGGGCGGCCCCGATGCCTCCCCCGGCTCCCGTGACGACCACACCAGCACCTTGCACGGCTTCCACCATCGGTCTCCTTCGACTGCGGTTCGGCTGCGGCCAGACTAACCGGTCGGTATGTGTCAGGAAAGAGGTGCCCGAAACGCGCCGGGAGCGCCACGGCATCCACGTGCGGCCCGTCGCGTGGGCACGGCGAGCCACGGCTGACCGGCGGCTTCCACCCGGCCCGCGGGAGCAATACCGTGCCCCTCATGCGCCTCTCCAGACGAGCACTCCTCGCAGCGACCACGGCAGCAACCTCCCTCACCGCCGCACCCCCGGCCGCCGCGGCCGAGCCCCGCCGCCGGCTCCGCACCGGCTTCGAACGCCTCGCCGCCGACGGCTACGCCCTCCTGGACGGCCACCGGGTGGGAATCGTCACCAACCCCACCGGCGTCACCCGCGACGTCCGCCACATCGTCGACGTGATGCACGCCGACCCCCGCGTGAACCTCGTCGCCGTCTTCGGCCCCGAGCACGGCTTCCGCGGCACCGCGCAGGCGGGCGGCTCCGAGGGCCGCTACGACGACCCCGCCACCAAACTGCCCGTCTACGACACGTACCTCAAGAGCGGCCGGCCGCTCGCCGACGTCTTCACCGCCTCCGGCGTCGACACCGTCGTCTTCGACATCCAGGACGTCGGCGCCCGCTTCTACACCTACATCTGGACGCTCTACGACTGCATGGAGGCCGCCCAGCTGGCCGGCAAGCGCTTCGTCGTGCTCGACCGCCCCAACCCGGTCACCGGCCGCTCCGCCCAGGGCCCCGTCCTGCACAAGGAGTTCGCGACCTTCGTCGGCAGGCAGCCGATCTCCCAGGCGCACGGCATGACGGTCGCCGAGCTGGCCCGGCTCTTCAACGGCGAGTTCCTCACCGACCCCGTACCGCTGGAGACCGTCCTGATGACGGGCTGGCGGCGCTCGGACCTCTACGACGCCTCCGGGCTGCCCTGGGTGCCGCCGAGCCCCAACATGCCGACGCCCGACACCGCGCTCGTGTACTCGGGCACCTGCCTCTTCGAGGGCACCAACCTCTCCGAGGGCCGCGGCACCACCCGCCCCTTCGAACTGCTCGGCGCGGACGGCATCGACGGCCGCTGGGCCGCCGGGGTGAGCGAACTCGCGCTGCCCGGCGTGCACTTCAGGGAGGCGTACTTCGCGCCCACCTTCTCCAAGTTCCAGGGCAGGACCATCGGCGGGGTGCAGATCCATGTGCACGACCGGACGGCGTACGACCCGGTCCGCACCGGCATCGCCCTGCTGGTGACCGCCAAGCAGGTCTGGGACGGCTTCGCCTGGCGCTCCGACCACTGGATCGACAAGCTGACGGGCTCCGCGCAGGTGCGCACCGCGATCGACGCCGGGGCGAGCACCGAGGACGTCGTGGCCGGCTGGCGGGAGGAACTCGCGGCGTTCCGGCGGATTCGAAAGGAATACCTCCTCTACAAGTGAGTCGCGGCGTATGGCCATTGCCGCCCGGTAGCAGGACGATGCGCCCACATCGCACCACTTCGGGGGACGAGGGAGCCCGTCATGGCACAGCCGGCCACGAGCGTGACGCCTTACTGGGAGCTGACCTTCGACGCGGACGGGGACGTCGACGCGACGGAACGGGACGCGCTGCTCGCCCAGGTCGGCGCGCACGGCGTCCGCGACCTGATCGTCTTCGCGCACGGCTGGAACAGCGACCGCAGGCACGCGACCGCCCTGTGCACCGGGTTCTGCCGCCCGGTCCGCGGCCTCGCGCCGCGGGCCAGGATCGGGTACGCGGGCGTGATCTGGCCCTCGATGCGCTTCGCCGACGAGCCGATCCCCGACTTCCCCAGGTCGGTGGTGGCCACGGAGGCGGCGGCCAATCCGGCGCCCGCGCTCGACAAGGACACCCGGCACGCGCTGCTGGAGACCTTCCCCGGCCGGGCCACCGTCGTGGACCAGATCGCCCGCATGCTCGACCAGCGGCCCGACCACGAACTGGAGGAGTTCGGCAGACTCGTCCGGCTCCTGGTGGAGGTCGTACCGGGCGGGCCGCAGCCGTTCTTCGCGGCGGACACGGTCGCGGAGGGCGTCCCGCAGAGCGAGCCGGCGCTGTTCACCGCGGACACCGCGACGCTGTGCGACGAGTTCGCCCGGGCGCTGGCGTCCCTGCGGGCCGGCGGCGACCCGGAGGCGTTCTCGCTGCCCAACCCCTGGGACGGGGCGAAGGAACTGCTGCGGCAGGCCACGTACTACGCGATGAAGCGGCGCGCGGGAACGGTCGGCGAACGCGGACTCGGCCCGGTGATCGGCAGGCTGGCGGCCGCGGCCCCGAACGTGCGGGTCCACCTCGTCGGGCACAGCTTCGGCGGGCGTCTGGTCTCGTTCGCGCTGCGCGGCCTGCCGGAGGGCGTGCGGACCGTGAAGTCGGTGACGCTGCTCCAAGGGGCCTTCTCGCACTACGCCTTCGCGGCGCGGCTGCCGCAGGACCCGCGGACCGGCGGGGTGCTGCAGGGTCAGCAGAACCGCATCGACGGGCCGCTGGTGTGCTGCTACTCCCGCTACGACCAGGCGCTCGGCACGCTGTATCCGCTGGCCTCGCGGATGGCGGGCCAGAACGACGCGCTCGCCGGCTTCGACGTGCTGGGGGCGGGAGGCGAGTGGGGGGCCATGGGCCACGACGGGGTGCAGGCGGTGCCGGGCACCGTGCGGCTGGACCTGGCCGAGGCGCTGCGCGGGCCGCTGGCCGCCTCCGGCTGCGTGAACGTCGACGCCTCCGCGGTGGTCAGACGCGGGGGCCCGCCGTGCGGGGCGCACAGCGACATCGTGCATCCGGAACTGGCGCGGGTGGTGCTGGCGGCGGGCCGCATCGGCTGACCCGCCGCCTTTCGTGCCATGTCACACGTCACGCGTCACATGTGACGCACCACCCCGCCCGGTTCCGGCTCACCGGTGCGACGTGTACTCCACCACCTGCTGGAACGTCGGCCGGTTCTGCCAGCTGATGTTGCCGTGCTTGATGCCGCCCAGGGTGCGCTGGACGATCGAGTCGGCGCACCACTGGTCGCCCGCCGAGCAGAGGCTGTCGCCGGGGTAGACGGTCGACGCGGACGTGCCGGCGGCCGTCTTCAGGGTGCTCATCAGGATGTCCCGGCAGGAGCTGAGGCTGCCGCCGCCGCAGTACTTCTGGCCGAGTGGGCCCTGCACGTTCTCCCCGAGCACCGCGCGGATGTCCTTGTCGACGTAGCTCCACCAGCCGTACTGGAAGGAGCTGCCCGCGTGCGAGCCGGTGGGCCCGTGGGCGGCCGACGGGGCCTCGTCGACGGGGAGGTTGCTGGTGATGGCGGTGTACAGGTCGTTGCCGAGGCCGGGTTGGAACTCGGCCTTGACCAGCAGCGGCCACCAGGCGTCCAGGATGCGGATGGCGTCGGCGTTGGCGTACTTCTTCGAACCGGCCGAGGTCTCCGTGCGCTTGGCGCCCGCGGACACCCACGCCTGCAGCTTGCTCACCGCGTCCGCGACCGTGGAGTCGGTCACCGTGCTGCTGTTGACGACCTTGAGCAGCTTCGGCAGGACGTCCTCGGCGCGCAGGTCGGCGAGGGCCGCGTCCGCCATCGCCTGCACCAGCTTCGTACGGGTCACCCCGCCGGCGGCGACCAGCTTCTTGACCCGGTCCTCCAGCAGGTTGCCGCGGTGCACCGAGCCGTCGCCCCAGGGCGCGCTCGTGTAGTCGAGGGCCTGCTTGTTGTTCCAGGAGACGTAGTAGTCCTGGTCGACGGAGTTGGGGTGCGCCGAAGCGGGCGTGTAGTCGGCGGTGTTGGTGGCCGGGTCCCAGTTCTTCCACTCGTAGGCGGCCTGCCCCCACACCGGGAACTCGGCGTCGACGCCGCTCGCGCGCACCGGGTTGTCGCCGCTGTTGTAGTAGGCGGTGTGCGAGGAGTCGGCGTAGAACCAGTTGAAGGTGTAGTTGATGTGCTGGGCGGCGCTCTGGAAGTCCTTGGGGCCCTTGACGTAGTCGGGGTCGTTCAGCATCTGGAAGCCGATGATCGAGTCGGCCTCGTGCATGTAGGAGGAGCGCAGCGTGGTGTAGGCGACCTTCTTGCCGCCGACGGTCGCCCGGTACTCGACGGGCCCGTACTTCGTCCTCCACACCCGCATGGTGTACGACCCGGCGGCGGTGCCGTCGGCCGTGGTCGGCTTCCAGGAGTTGGCCCGTTCGACCTTGTCCATGGCGGTGCAGGTGCCGTGGTAGAGGTAGTGGTAGTCGTCCTGGCACAGCTCGACGGCGTAGGTGTCGATGATGTCCTGGCCGGAGGTGGTCGCGGACCACGAGTAGTCCTGGCCGCGGCCCAGTTCGACGTACATGCTCAGGCCGGCGAAGGAGGCGCCGCGGGCGCTGATGCCCGGGCCCTGGATCTCCTGGAGCATGAGCAGCTGAGGTGCGAAGTACCCGGTCTGCGGGCCGAACACGGCGATGGGGTGGCCGCTGGCGGTGTACTTGCCGCTGACCACGAGGGCGTTGGACATGCCGCGCCGGGCGGAGCTGAGCGCGGTCGTGGTGGCCGTCTTGGAGGCGGCGGTGGCGCTCTGGCTCGCGCCGGTGCCGGTGGCGTCGTAGACGAGCGGCTCGGTCGTCACGGAGCCGGCGTCGGGCAGGGCCTCGCCCTGGGCGTCGGCGGGCTTGGTGGCGTAGGGGAAGCTCTCGCCGTTGTGGACGGTGAGGACGGCCTCGGGGTCGTTGCGTTCGCGGAAGGACTCCCAGACCTTGGTGCCCTCCGCGACGCCGTACTTGGACTGGGCGGCGATCAGTGAGATCGCGTTGTTGACCTCGCCGCCGCCGCCGGCGCCGAACAGGGCGCCGATCACCGAGCCGAGGGCGACCAGGTCGGTGATCTTGAAGTGGTCGATGGTGCCGGCGTTGGTGATCGAGTCCTTGTGCCCGGTGAGGACGTACTCGCCGGGGAAGTAGCGGCCCGAGTCGGAGGCGTCGATGTAGGCGTTGATGCCGGCGAGGTAGGCGTTGGCGTCGGCGAGGGCCTGCTGGCCGCGCGCGCCGTTGTTGGCGACGGCGTTGTCGATCTGGGCCTGCAGATCGGCCTCGGAGTAGGGGGCGTTGCGGTAGAACTCCTGCTCCAGGCCCTGGTTGGAGGCCGCGCCGCCCGCGAAGGTGGTCAGCTGGCCGCGGCCCACGTGCCGGAAGACGTCCATGAGCCACAGCCGGTCCTCGGCCGCCGCGTAGCCGGCGCCGAACTCGGTGCCGTAGCGGGTGGTGCCGGTGATGTGCGGCACGCCGGTCTTCTTGTCGCGGACGATCGTCACGTCGCCGCGTCCGGCCGGGCTCTCCGTGGAGGCGACTTGATCCGAGGGAACACCGAACGAGGCGTCGTTGAAGAAGGTGTTGATCTTCGCGTCGGTGAGTCCCGAGTAGCCCGTGGCCAGGTTGGCGTAGGGGCCGAGCTGGTCCTCGGCGTGGCTGGGCTGGGTGCCGAAGGCCTGGTTGAGGAGGATCTGCGCGAGGGTCGCGTTGCCGTTCTCACCGGGCGGCAGGATGTCGGAGCACTGGCCGCCGCAGTAGTCGTTCGAGGCGGTGGCGGCGGTGGCGGTCGCCTGGGTGAGCGAGGACAAAAGGCCGGCAATCAGGACGCATATGGATGCGGACTTCAGGAACCCGGTGAGTCTGCCGGGAGTTCTCAGTCTGTCGAGGGTGGTGCGCACGGTACGCCGAGGCATGGCGGCTCCTGCCGACGAGGGGGTGTGGCGGGACGTTACCGCCGGTATCCCCGGGAGTGAAGGTGAACATGCGTCAAGTTTTGGAAGACGGTGGTCGGCTTATGGAGGTCATCGGAAATCGGATGGAGCCGAATCGCTTGTCGATACGTCTATTCGGCGACGTCCTTACGACGACGCCGAAGTGACCGAAGTACAGGTGCAGGTGTGACGGAGGTGCAGGACGATGGCGGGTTTCCGGAGTCTGGCGAGACAGGTCCGCGATCCGCGGTGCGATCTGGCACTGCGGCGCTACTCACTGCGCAAGTGCCTTGAGCGGTTCGCTCCTTACGGGCACAGGGCGACCTGGGACCACTTGTGCTCCCGGGCGGGGTTCGGTCCCGAGGACCGCTCCCCCGACCCAGCGCGGCTCGTGGCCGCACTGGAGGAGTTGGAAGAGGCGCGTTCGGTCTGGCTGGCCTACGAGGTCGAGTTCGCCGAGCGGCGCAAGAAGGAGAAGCACGACGGGCTGCGCCGACCGGGCAGCGTGGACGACTGGCACCGGCTGACCTGGGGCGGTTTCGGTGTGGCGTGGTGCGACGACCCGCGGGTGCACCCCCGTGAGCCGCTGGCCGAGGTGCTGCGCAGGCTGATCTCCGCCCTGGAGCGCGAACCGGGCACGGAGTGCCCGGTGTGCGGCGGGGAACGGCTGGTGTGGACGTACGACCTGGACCATGAACCGTCCTCCGGTCCGGTGTGCAGCAACTGCGGAATTCTGGTGCCACGGCCCGTGCTCAAGCCCGAGGCCCTGGCGGACGCAAGGCGCGGAAGGCTGCTGGTGTCGGCCTAGCACGGCGGGGGTGCGCCGGGGATGCCGCACCCCCTGTTCTGTCCGCGTTCTGTCCGCGTCCTGTCCGCCGGCAGTCCGGCCGGCGATCCGTTGTCAGTGGCGTCCGGCAGGCTTGGGGCATGGTTCAGGTGTGTCTCAACGGGACGCGGGGGTCCGCCGACGGCGCGATGATCCCGCTGACCCCTCAGGCGCTGGGCGAGTCCGCGGCCGAGGCCGTCGCGGCCGGCGCCACGGATGTGCACGTCCACCCCAAGACGCCGTGCGGGCGCGACGCGTTGTCGCCGCGGGTGATCGGACCGGTGCTGGAGGCGATCCGGGCGCGGGTGCGGGTGCCGGTCGGGGTGACCACGGGGGCCTGGGCCGAGCCGGATCCGGCGGCCCGGCTCGCACGGGTGCGGAGCTGGGCGGAGCTGCCCGCCCCGCCCGACCACGCCTCGGTCAACTGGCACGAGGAGGGCGCCGAGGAGATCGCCGCCGCCCTGATCGGCCTCGGTGTGGGGGTCGAGGCCGGCGTCTGGTCGGGTACGGACGGCGCGGCGCGGTTCGCCGTGTCGCCGCTCAAGGGGCGGGTGTTGCGGGTGCTGGCGGAGGTGACGGACGCCTCTGCCGGGACGGCCGAGGACAGCGCGCGTGCGCTGCTGGCCGACCTCGGCCCCGCGCGGGGGCGCCCGGTGCTGCTGCACGGCGAGGACGGGGGCGCCTGGCCGGTGCTGCGGCTGGCGGGGCGGCTGGGGCTCGCCACCCGGATCGGCCTGGAGGACACACTCGTCCTGCCGGACGGCGAACCGGCCCTGTCCAACGCCGAGTTGGTGGCCGAGGGACTGAGGCAGTACCGCGACGCGCGACGGTAGCAGCCGTAAATCCGCTCGCTCCACCGTTTTCGCGTCCGGACAGTGGGAGGCGATGAGACCGAACTGAACGCCCTCCCGAACCGAGGTGTCCCATGTCGACGCTCCGCGTCACCGCCGAAGTGCTGACCGTCCACGAGCATCCCAACGCCGACGCGCTCGAACTGGCCCAGGTGGGCCTGTATCGCGCGGTCGTCGCCAAGGGCGCCTACCGCACCGGCGAGGCCGCCGTCTACATCCCCGAGCAGGCCGTGCTGCCGGCCGGGCTGATCGAGGAACTGGGGCTGACCGGGCGCCTGGCGGGCACGAAGGCCGACCGGGTCAAGGCGGTGCGGCTGCGCGGCGAGCTGTCGCAGGGGATCGTGTGCCGCCCGAAGGCGCTCGCGGACGTCGATCTGACGCGGGCCGCGGCGGAGGGCACCGACTTCGCGGAGGTCCTCGGCATCACCAAGTGGGTGCCGCCGATCCCGCCGACGATGAACGGCGACGTGGAGTCCGCGCCCGAGCTGCTGCCCTGGGTCGACATCGAGAACATCCAGCGGTTTCCGGACGTCTTCGCACCGGGCGAGGCTGTGGTCCTGACCGAGAAGCTGCACGGCTCGGCCTGCCTGCTGACCTACGCGGCCGACGAGGGACGGGTGTACGTCTCCTCCAAGGGCTTCGGCGCCAAGTCCCTGGCCCTGAAGGAGGATCCGCGCAACCTGTACTGGCGCGCGGTGCACGGCCACGGCGTCGCCGAGGTCGCGAAACGGCTCGCCGGGCGGCTGGGAGCGCGCCGGGTCGGGATCTTCGGCGAGGTGTACGGCGCCGGGGTGCAGGACCTGACCTACGGCGCGGACGGCCGGCGGGAGAGCCTCGGGTACGCCGTCTTCGACGTCTGCGCCGAGATCGACGGGGCCGTGCGGTGGCTGGACGCGACCGAACTGCTGGACGGGGAGCTGCCGTTGGTGCCCCGGCTGTACGAGGGGCCGTACGACGTCGAGCGGGTACTGGAGATCGCGAGCGGGCGGGAGACCGTGTCCGGGCGCGGGCTGCACCTGCGGGAGGGCGTCGTGATCCGGACCGCGGTGGAGCGCCACAGCCCGGTGACGGGCGGCCGGGCGATCGCGAAGGCGGTGAGCCCCGCCTACCTGACCCGCAAGGGCGGGACGGAGTACGAGTAGGCGCTCGCCGTCACTCGCCCGCGGCCGCGCGCCGCCGCTCGACCATCAGCCGCGACCCGCTCCGCCGCTCGCCGAAGGCGTCGTCCGGGTTGGACAGGACGCAGGAGTCCAGCGACAGGCAGCCGCAGCCGATGCAGTCCGTCAGGTGGTCGCGCAGGCGGTTGAGCTGCCTGATGCGCTCGTCCAGCTCCGAGCGCCAGTTCTCCGAGAGGCGGGCCCAGTCCTCGCGGGTGGGGGTGCGCTCCTCGGGGAGTTCGGAGAGGGCCTCGCGGATCGTGGCGAGGGGGATGCCGACGCGCTGCGCGGCCCGGACGAAGGCGACCCGGCGCAGGGTGTCGCGGGTGTAGCGGCGCTGGTTGCCCGCGGTGCGGCGGCTGCTGATCAGGCCCTTGGACTCGTAGAAGTGCAGGGCCGAGACGGCGGCGCCGCTGCGCGCGGCGAGCTGGCCGACCGTGAGCTCGTGGATCTTCTCGGGGATCTGGGGCACCCCTCGAACCCTACCCACCCGACGCGGCCCGCCGTCCGTTGACATCGGATTCCCGGCCGACCATGCTAAGCAGTTGCTTAGACATTGCGACGCATGGGAGGCCGGGACATGGCAGAGCCGAGGATCTTCACCTCCGCCGACGAACTGAAGGCGGCGGTGGGCGAGCAGCTGGGGTACACCGACTGGCTGGAGATCGACCAGAAGCGGATCGACCTGTTCGCGGAGGCGACGGGCGACCACCAGTGGATCCACGTGGACCCGGAGAAGGCCGCCTCGGGGCCCTTCGGCACGACCATCGCGCACGGCTACCTGACCCTGTCGCTGCTGCCGCTGTTCGGCCCGCAGCTGATCCAGGTCCAGGGCGTGAAGATGGGCGTCAACTACGGCACCAACAAGGTCCGTTTCCCCGCCCCGGTCCCGGTCGGCTCGCGGCTGCGCGCGACCGCGAGGATCAGCGGGGTCGAGGACGTGCCCGGCGGCGTCCAGGTGAGCGTCGCCTACTCGGTGGAGCGCGAGGGCGGCGACAAGCCGGTCTGCGTGGCCGAGTCGGTGGCCCGCTTCTACCTCTGACGCCCCGACGGCGGCCCGGCGGCTACTTGACCCCGACCATCCGCAGCACGAGGTCGGCGTAGAGCGCGCCGACCTCGTCCGGCGTCCAGGGGCCGTGGACGTTGAACCAGCGCGCGACGTCGATGCAGAGGGAGAGGACGGCGAGGGTAGTGCCCTTGACGTCCAGCACGTCGAAGTCGCCGACGGCGATGCCGTCCTCGATGATCCCGCGCACCTCGGCGTCGCACTGGCGGCGCAGCGCGAGGATCTCGGCGCGGGCGTCCGGGCCGAGGGAGTCCAGCTCGTACTGCACGACCCGGGCGGTCGTCCGTCCCCCGGCGTGCCAGCGCACGAAGGAGCTGACCGCGTCCGCGAGCCGCTCGGCCGGGGTGCCCTCGCCGCGGGCCGCGGTGCGCAGGATGTCGACGGCCTTCTCGTGGCCGATCCGGCTGATGCGGTGGAGCAGCTCTTCCTTGGTCTTGTAGTGGATGTAGAGCGCGGCCGGGCTCATACCGGCCCGGCCCGCGATGTCACGGGTCGTGGTGGCGTGGTAGCCGCGCTCGGCGAAGGCCTCCACCGCGGCCATCAGCAGCCGCCGGGCCGCGTCGGGCGTGACCTCGCCCCATGGCGCCACCTCGCCGCCGGCCGTCTCCTCCGCCGTACTCATCGCTCGCTCGCCCCTCTCGCAGACAGACACCCCACCATACCGCCCAAGGTGAGCGAGCGCTTAGTCCGCGTGTTCACAGGTTCCGCGGCCGTCACGGCTCGGGGGCTCCGCGGGGTCACAACTCGGGGGTTCCGCGGGATCAGAGCTTCTCGAAGGGGTGGTACGACCGCTCCACCGCCTCCTGGCGGTCCCGGATCACCTTGGCCAGGGTGAAGGCGGAGGTCACGAGGTACAGGACGGCGATGCCGAGGAAGGCCCGCACCCAGGCGTCGGCGTTCAGCTTGAAGATGCCGATGGCCGTGGCGGCCATGGCGACGGCGAAGGAGGCGACCGCCTGGCCGTAGAAGGCGGCGGTGTTCTGCTGCTTGCCCGAGGTCTCACTCATGGGGACAAGGGTGCGGGCGGGCGGCACCGAGGGGTATCCGCGCACATACTCAGCCGCGTACTCAGAACGCCGAAACCCCCGTCAGGGCACGGCCGATGAGGAGTTTCTGGATCTGGCTGGTGCCCTCGTAGAGGGTCATCACCCGGGCGTCGCGCAGCAGCTTGCCCGCCGGGTACTCGTCGATGTAGCCGTACCCGCCGAAGACCTGCAGCGCGTTGTTGGCGGCGCGCACGGCGGCCTCGGAGGCGAACAGCTTGGCCTTGGAGGACTCCACCGCGAACGGCAGCCCGCGGTCGATCAGGTCGGCGACCCGCCAGGTCAGCAGCCGGGCCGCGTCCACGTCGACGGCGATGTCGCTGATCAGTTCCTGCACCAGCTGGTGGTGGGCGATGGGCCTGCCGAACTGCTCGCGCTCGCCCGCGTATCCGACGGCCGCGTCCAGGGCGGCCTGGGCTATGCCGACGCAGCCCGCCGCGACCGACATCCGTCCCTTGGCGAGGGCCGACATGGCGACGGAGAACCCCTTGCCCTCCTCCCCCACCATCGCGGAGGCGGGCACCCGCACGTCCTCGAGGACCAGCTCGGCCGTCGCCTGGCCGCGCAGGCCGAGCTTGCCGTGGATGGTGCGGCGGGTCAGACCGGGGGTGTCGGTCGGCACGAGGAAGGCGGAGACGCCCTTGTGGCCGGGGGCGTCGGTGGAACGGGCGAACAGCAGGACGACGTCGGCCCAGGTGCCGTTGGTGATGAACATCTTGGTGCCGCTCACGACGTAGTCGTCGCCGTCGCGCACCGCGCGCGTGGTGAGGTTGCCGGCGTCGGAGCCGGTGCCCGGCTCGGTGAGGCCGAAGCAGCCGACGTGGTCGCCGGACGTCAGCCCCGGCAGCCAGCGCCGCTTCTGCTCCTCGCTGCCCCAGGCGGCGATCGTCTTGGCGACCAGCCCGAGCGAGACGGACACGATCCCGCGCACGGACGAGTCGCCGCGTCCGAGTTCCTCCGTGACCAGGCAGTACGCGAGGTGGTCGCCGCCGGAGCCGCCGTACTCCTCGTCGATCGTCAGCCCCAGGAAGCCGACCTCTCCGAGCTTCTTCACGAGGGCCCGGTCGACCTCCTCGGCGCGGTCCCAGGCGACGACGTTCGGGGTGATCTCCCGTGCCACGAAGTCCCGGGCGAGCCGCCGTACGGCCTCCTGCTCCTCGCTGAGCCCCAGGTTCACCACGAGATCACCCCACACAGACAGATCTTGAAAGCCGTACCTTTAAATTAGCACTGCTAGTTTCTGATCGCAGCCCTACTATGTGCGCCATGGCCCGACCGCGCAAGCCCCTGCTGAGCACCGACCGGATCGTCGAGGCGGCACGCGCGCTCGTGGACACGGAGGGCCTCGCGGCCGTCTCCACACGCCGGCTGGCCGCGGAACTCGGGGTCAGCGGCCCCTCGCTCTACAACCACTTCCGCACCAAGGACGAGATCCTGGAGGCGGTCGCGGACTCGGTGAGCGCCCAGGTCGACCTGTCGATGTTCGACGACGGCCGGGACTGGCGGACCGCGCTGCACGACTGGGCGGTCTCCTACCGGGCGGCGCTGCGCGACCACCCCAACATCGTCCCCGTCCTCGCCACCGGCCCCGGACGGCGTCCGGCCGGCCTCCGGCTCGCGGACGCGGTGTACGGCGCCATGGTCCGGGCGGGCTGGCCGGCGGCCCAGGCCACGTCGATCGGCGCGCTGATGCGGTACTTCATCATGGGCTCCGCGCTCGGGTCGTTCGCGGGCGGCTTCGTGGACGACGCCACGGCCTACGACCCCGCCGACTACCCCCACCTCGGGCAGGCCCACCTGCTGGCCGAGCATCAGGAGAAGATCGACGAACGCGCCTTCGAGACGGGGCTGACGGCACTGCTGGACGGGCTCGCGCAGCAGTACGAGCAGGTACGGCGGCGGGTGTAGCGCGGGTGTAGCGACCTTTCGGCGGGGGCCGAAGTGTCCGTGGCCCATCCTGGGGTGCATGACGACGAAGGACCCCCAGGCGCCGCGACTGGCCGGGCTGGCCGGCCTGATGGCCGACGAGACGCGGGCGGCGTGTCTGCTGGCGCTGCTGGACGGCCGAGCGTGGACCGCCGGTGAGCTCGCCCGGCACGCCGGGGTCGCCGCGTCGACGCTCAGCGAACACCTCGGCAAGCTCGTCGCGGGCGGACTGCTGAGCGAGGAACGGCAGGGGCGGCACCGGTACGTACGGCTCGCCGACGCGCGGGTCGCGCAACTGGTGGAGGATCTGGCCGCGTACGCCGGGGCCGGGCCGGGAGACGTCGTGGGGCGTCCGCGGGGGCTGCGGGCGGTGAGCGCGGGCTCGGCGATGGCACGCGGGCGCACCTGCTACGACCACCTGGCGGGGCGGCTCGGCATCGCTGTCACCGACGCGTTGGCGCTGCGCGGGCTGCTGCGGGTGGACACCGGGTTCGCCCTCACGGACGCGGGGGTGGAGTGGTTCGGCGCGGCGGGGATCGCCCTGCGGCGCTCGGGCCGGCGCCCGCTGGCCCGGGCGTGCCTCGACTGGACCGAGCGGCGGCCTCATCTCGCGGGGGTCGCCGGGGCGGCGCTGTGCGAGCACGCGCTGGACGCGGGGTGGTGCGTGCGGATCGGCTCCGAGCGGGCGGTGAAGGTGACTGCCGTCGGGGAACGGGCGCTGCACGAGCTCCTGGGGATCGAGGAGGGGGCGTTGCGGTGAGGGGCGGCTACGGGGGTGGGGGCTGGGGGCTGGGGTGGCTTCGCCGGCTGCGGGTGGCGTGTGGCTGGTCGCGCAGTTCCCCGCGCCCCTTAGGGGGTGGTGCGGGCGCATGTCGAGTGCGGGAAGTGGGGGTTGATCGCGCAGTTCCCCGCGCCCCTTAGGGGGTGGCAGGCGGCGGAGTTTCGGAGTCGGGGCCCCTGATAGCCAACGGCCCGGCA
>NZ_JAMGBF010000070.1 GCF_023516615.1 Streptomyces panaciradicis | reverse complement strand
GGGGCGTTGCGGTGAGGGGCGGCTACGGGGGTGGGGGCTG
This sequence comes from Streptomyces panaciradicis, assembly GCF_023516615.1. Classification (GTDB taxonomy): domain Bacteria; phylum Actinomycetota; class Actinomycetes; order Streptomycetales; family Streptomycetaceae; genus Streptomyces; species Streptomyces panaciradicis. Next base: position 66,947 of record NZ_JAMGBF010000070.1, on the reverse strand, counting down.
GGGGCTGGGGTGGCTTCGCCGGCTGCGGGTGGCGTGTGGCTGGTCGCGCAGTTCCCCGCGCCCCTTAGGGGGTGGTGCGGGCGCATGTCGAGTGCGGGAAGTGGGGGTTGATCGCGCAGTTCCCCGCGCCCCTTAGGGGGTGGCAGGCGGCGGAGTTTCGGAGTCGGGGCCCCTGATAGCCAACGGCCCGGCACCCCCTAGGGGCGCGGGGAACTGCGCGACCAGCCACGAACCACCCGCAGCCGACAGACCACGGCCACCCCCTCTGAGGGGCGCGGGGAACTGCGCGACCAGCCACCCACCACCCGCACCCGACACACCACCGCCACCCCCCCCCAAGGGGCGCGGGGAACTGCGCGACCGGCCACCCACCACCCGCAGCCGACACACCACCGTCACACCCCCAAGGGGCGCGGGGAACTGCGCGACCGGCCACCGACCACCCGCACCCGGCGACGCCCCCCCGTCCGAAATCCGCCAGCCTCGCCCGTACCGGCCCGCCTACCCTCAGGAGCATGATGCGCACCGCCCCTTCCCGGCCCCGCCTCCTCCCCGCCGCCGCGGCGGCGACGACCGTCGTCCTGTGGGCCTCCGCGTTCGTGTCGATCCGGAGCGCGGGGGCCGCGTACTCGCCGGGGGCGCTGGCGCTGGGGCGGTTGCTGTCCGGCTGTCTGGTGCTGGGTGTGTTCATGGTCGTACGGCGGGAGGGGCTGCCGCCGCGGGCGGCCTGGCGGGGCATCCTGATATCGGGGCTGCTCTGGTTCGGGTTCTACAGCGTGGTGCTGAACTGGGGCGAGCAGCAGGTCGACGCCGGTACGGCGGCCCTCGTCGTGAACATCGGCCCGATCCTCATCGCCCTGCTGGGCGCGCGGCTGCTGGGGGACCCGATGCCGCCCCGCCTGCTCGCCGGCATGGCGGTGTCGTTCGCGGGGGCCGTGACGGTCGGCCTGTCGATGTCGGGAGGCGGCGGCTCCTCCGTACTCGGCGTGGTGCTGTGCCTGCTCGCGGCCGTCGGCTACGCCGGCGGTGTCGTCGCGCAGAAGCCGGCGCTGGGGCGGGCCAGCGCGTTGCAGGTGACGACGTTCGGGTGCCTGGTCGGCGCGGTGATGTGCCTGCCGTTCGCCGGGCAGTTGGCCGGCGAGGCGGCCGACGCGCCGCTGTCGGCGACCCTCAACATGGTCTACCTGGGCGTCTTTCCGCTGGCACTGGCCTTCACGACCTGGGCGTACGCCCTGGCGCGGACGACCGCGAGCCGCATGGGCGCGACGACGTACGCGGTGCCCGCGCTGGTCGTGCTGATGAGCTGGCTGGTGCTCGGCGAGGTGCCGGGACCGCTCACGCTGGCAGGCGGGGCGCTGTGCCTGGCCGGCGTGGCGGTGTCGCGGTCGCGGTCGCGCGCACGGGCCGCGGCCCCTGAGACGGTTCCGGAACCACGGCCCGAGCGGGCGCCGGACTCAGTCTGAGCACGCCCGGACGGACTTCCGCGCGTCAGAAGACGATCAGCGCTCGGCCGCCCTTGCCGGCCAGCATGTTCTCGAAGGCCACCGGGATGCCGTCCAGCGCGATCCGTTCGGTCACCAGCGCGCCCAGGTCCAGGCGGCCGGAGCGGATGTGGTCGGCCAGGACGGGCAGGTCCTCGGCCGGGTCGGAGTTGCCGTAGACGCAGCCGGACAGGGTGCGGCCCCAGTGGAAGATCTCCAGGGCGTTGAAGGTGACCTGCTGGTCCTTGCCTCCGATGCCGACCACCGTCGTACGGCCGCCGCGGCGGGTGGAGTCCCAGGCCGTGCGGATCGTCGTGGCGCGGCCCACGCACTCCACGGCGACGTCGACGCCCTGCTTGCCCGTCAGGCCGCGGATCTCGCGGGCCGTGTTCTCCGACGCCACGACGTAGTCGGTGGCACCGGCGTTGCGGGCCAGTTCCTCCTTCTCCGGCGAGACGTCCACCGCGATGATCCGCGCGGCGCCCGCGATTCGGGCGGCCTGGAGCGCCGCCAGGCCCACTCCCCCGACGCCGAACACCGCGACCGTCTCCCCGGGCCGCACCTTCGCCGAGTGGTGGACGGCGCCGTAGCCGGTGAGGACCGCACAGCCCAGGAGGGCCGCGTCGGTCAAGGGCACGCCCTCGGGAAGGGGCAGGACGCAGGACGCCGGCACGACCGTCTCCTCGGCGAACGCGGCGACGTTGAGCCCGGGGTGCAGGTCGACGCCGGCCGCGGTGCGGGCGTACACGTCGGCGGCGCCGTTCAGGGCGTTGGCGCACAGCCACACCTCGCCGAGCGAGCAGGCGTGGCAATGACCGCAGGAGGGCGCCCAGTTGAGGACGACGGGGTCGCCCGGCGCGATGTCCGCGACGCCTTCGCCGACGGACACGACCGTGCCCGCGCCCTCGTGGCCGAGGACGGCCGGGACCGGCACGCGCATGGTGCCGTTGGACAGGGACAGGTCGGAGTGGCACACCCCGGCGGCGGCGAGGCGGACGCGGACCCGGCCGGGGCCCGGGTCGGGCAGTTCGATGTCGGTGATCTGAAGCGGGGCGCCCACCTCGGGCAGGACGGCTGCGCGGACCATGGGTGAACGCTCCTCAGAACTGCAGGGACTTGGTCTGGAGGTACTCGGCGAGTCCGTGCGCGCCGAGTTCCCGGCCGACGCCCGACTGCTTGTAACCGCCGAAGGGGGCGAGCGGGTTGAAGCGGCCGCCGTTGATGTCGACCTGGCCGGTGTCCATGCGGCGGGCGAAGGCGACCGCCTCCGCCTCGTCGCCGGCCCAGACGGCGCCCGCGAGGCCGTAGACCGTGCCGTTGGCGATGCGCAGGGCGTCCTCCTCGTCCTCGTAGGGGAGGATCGCCAGGACCGGGCCGAAGATCTCCTCCTGGGCGATCGTCATGTCGGGGGTCACGTCGGCGAAGACGGTCGGCGAGACGAAGTAGCCCTGCTCGTGCGGCGGTTCGGTGCCGCCGGCGACCAGCCTCGCGCCCTCCGCGACCCCCTTGTCGATGTAACCGCGCACCCGGGCCAGCTGCTTGGCGTTGACGACGGGGCCGATGCGCGGGCCGTACTTCGCGGCGGCCGCGGCGGCCAGCTCGACCGCCTCCTCGTAGCGCTCGCGGTGCACCAGCATCCGGGTCCAGGCGCTGCACGTCTGACCGGAGTTGGACATGACGTTGGCGACGCCGACGTTGACGGCCTTGGCGAGGTCGGCGCTCGGCAGGATGACGTTGGCGGACTTGCCGCCCAGTTCCAGGGCGACCCGCTTCACGGCCGCGCCCGCGGTCGCGCCGATCTGCCGGCCGACGGCCGTGGAGCCGGTGAACGACACCAGGTCGACGTCCGGGTGCTCGGCGAGGGCCTGTCCCGCGACCGGGCCGAGCCCGGTGACCAGGTTGAACACCCCGGCCGGTACGCCGGCCTCGTGGACCGCCTCGGCGAAGAGCTGGGCGACCAGCGGGGTGTCCTCGGCGGGCTTGAGGACGATCGTGCAGCCGGCCGCCAGCGCCGGGGCGACCTTGGCGACGACCTGGTGCAGCGGGTAGTTCCACGGCGTGATCGCGCCGACCACCCCGACCGGCTCCAGGTAGACGGTGGAGTTGCCGGCCTTCTCCTCGAAGGCGTACGTCGCCGCCAGTTCGGCGTACGAGCCGGCGACCGCGATGGGCACCGCCGCGTGCACGTTCTGCGAGAACTGCAGGGGCGCGCCGAGTTCCGCGGTGACGGTCTCCGCGATCTCGTCCTTGCGGGCCAGCAGGGCGTCCCTGAGGGCGGTGAGCCGGGCGGCCCGCTCGGCGGGCGGGGTGGCGGACCAGGCCGGGAGCGCGGCGCGGGCGGCCCGTACGGCGGCGTCGACGTCGGCGGCCGTGCCCGCGGGCACGTGGCCGATGACCTGTTCGTCGACCGGGTTCACGACCTCGATCACGTCCGTACCGGCGGCCGGGCGCCAGGCGCCGTCGATGTACATGCCGTCGTGTGCCTTCATGGTGCTCCTCCGGGCGGGGCGTCGTCCGCGTCACAACCTACCGACAGCCACATAAACTAGCGGCGATAGTTTTCTGCCGCCAGACACCCCTGCCCGGGAAACCCCGGGGACCCGCTACTCGTCCAGGTCCGGCAGCCGCGCCGGAGCCGGGCAGATCCGCTCGCCGTGCTGGTCGAAGACGAACAGGTGGGCAAGGTCGACGAGGAGCGGGACCTGCAGGCCCCGGCGCAGGTCGATGTCGGGGGTGGTGCGGACCACCAGGTCGCCGGGGAGACGGGGCTCCGAGGGCGCCGCCGGGTCCGGGCCGGCCGGCTCGTCCAGCACCACCACCGGCCCGGCCCGCATGGCCTCCGCCCGCTCCCGCAGCCGCCCGAGCACGGTCACCCCGCCCTCCCTGCGCCGCCGCCGGGACGGCCGCGAGGCGGGACGGGGCGCCTCCAGGTCCGGTACGACGGCGGGCTGAGAGCCGGTGTCGAAGTGGACCAGGATCTCGTGCCCCTGGAACTCCACGTGCTCCACCAGACCGGTGAGCGGCACCTCCCCGGGCCGGGCGGAGCTGTGCTTGGCGATGCGGACGGCCTCCGAGCGCAGGCCCACGATCACCTCGCGCCCCTGCTGGACGCGGAGCAACTGGTGGTCCCGGGAGAGGGGTTCGGGCAGCCGCAGGAACTGCTTGCCCAGGCTGATGGTCATCGCGCCGTCGAGCGGGGCGCGGACCAGGCCGCGCAGCAGGTTGATGCGGGGGGTGCCGATGAAGGCGGCGACGAAGACGTTGCGGGGCAGGGCGTACACCGAGCGCGGTGTCCCCACCTGCTGGAGCACGCCGCCGCGCAGCACGGCGACCCGGTCGCCGAGCGACATGGCCTCCGCCTGGTCGTGGGTGACGTAGACCGTGGTGACGCCCAGTTCCCGGGTGAGCTTGGAGATCTCGGCGCGCAGGTGGTTGCGGAGCTTGGCGTCGAGGTTGGACAGCGGCTCGTCCATCAGGAAGGCCGACGGGTGGCGGGCGATGGCCCGGCCCATGGCGACGCGCTGCCGCTCGCCGCCGGAGAGCTGGGCGGGGAAGCGGTCCAGGAGGTCCTCGATGCCGAGCATGCGGGCGGTGGCGTCGACACGGGGCCGCGGGTCCTCGCCCGGGTTCTCCACCCGCAGCGGGAAGCCGATGTTCCCGCGGCTCGTCATGTTCGGGTAGAGGGCGAAGTTCTGGAAGACCATCGCCATGTTCCGCTCGGAGGGCACCAGGTCGTTGGCCTCCTCGCCGTCGAGCAGCAGCGTGCCCTCGGTGATCTCCTCCAGCCCGGCGATCATGCGCAGCACGGTGGACTTGCCGCAGCCCGAGGGCCCGAGCAGGACGAGGAACTCGCCGGGCTCGACGTGCAGCGACAGCCGGTCCACCACGCGAACGCCTCGCGTGTAGGTCTTGCTCACATCCTGCAGGGAGATGGCGCGTGTCATGACTGATGCCCCCGGGGGCTGCTGGGCGCTGGTGCTCCGCGATGCCGAACACCTCGTGCGGTTCGCGCGAGGCCTGTGGGTCACGGAAGTTAACGGAATGTGCCCGGCCGAGGGAAGAGTTCGGACGCTCGGGATCAGCCTGTGAGAAAGCGGACGCTCTCGTTCAGTGGGCTGTCCACGCTCACCGGGTGCGGGTGAGGTGCGCGAAGACGACCGTGTTGCCCGCGTAGCCGGTCCGGCGGTCGTAGGCGCCGCCGCAGGTGATGAGCCGGAGCTCGGGGCGGCCGCGGGCGCCGTAGACCTCGCCGTCGGGGAAGTGCGCCTTCTCGTACGTCCGGACCTTGTCGACGGTGTAGAAGGCGCTGCGGCCGTCCGCGCGGCGCAGTTCCACCAGGTGACCGGGGCCGAGCTCGCCGAGGCCGGCGAAGACCGCGGGGCCGGTCCGGGTGTCCAGGTGGCCGACGACGACCGCGGTGCCCTGCTCGCCCGGGGAGGGGCCGCCCTCGTACCAGCCCACGCGGTGGCCGTCGTCCTCGGGCGGCGCGGTGAGCCGGTGGTCGCGGTCCAGGCCGAGCCCGAAGACCGGGGCGTCGACGCCGATGTAAGGGATGACGACGCGGGTCGCGCGGGAGCGGGACAGCGGGCGGGGCGGCGGGGCGGTCCGGCGCGGCACCGTCCGGGGCGGGGCGGGGCGCGCGTCGTCGGCGCGCGGGGCCGGTGACTGGGAGCGGGCGGGAGCCGGCTCGGGGGCGGCCGTCGTCGTGGGCGGCCCGTCGTCCTGGCTGCACCGGACGGCGCCCACCACCAGCAGGAACCCGAGGACGAGCGTCCGGCTCAGGCGGTAGGCGCGCGTCCGGTACCAGGGCCTGGGGCGCCGGGCCCGTCCGTGGTGTGCGGACGGGCGACGGGTGCCGGGCCCCGGTGTCCTGCTGTTACGCCCTGCCATGCGGGCGGCGACGGAGCCGGAAGTAGACCGCCCCGCCCACCGCGGCCAGACCGACGGCGGCGGCACCGGCGACCGGGTTGATCGCGGCGTCGCGCGCGAGTCCGCCGCCGCCCGCCGGCGGACCGCCGTTGGGCGAGCCGCCCGACGTGGTGCAGTCGACCCAGAAGACCTTCATCTTGCCCGCGCCGTGGCCCAGGCTGGTGGTCCAGGTGAGCTTGTAGTGCCCGTTGGACAGCGTGACGGGGTTCGTGTGCGCCGCACCCGTGGCATCGGTGGTGAGCGTGCCGGTCTTCGTGCCCGCGCCGGCCGTCGGCGGCTGACCGGCGATGGTCCAGGTGACCTTCTCGGCGGCGTCGAAATTGAAGGCGTCGAGGTAGAACGTGCAGACGTGCGGCTGGTTGTCCTTTTCGGCCAAGGAGGCGCCCACCTTGTGGATCTTCACGTCGCCGTTGTCGCCCGGGACCGGCGTGGGCGCGGCGAGCGCCGGCGAGCCGAGGAGCGCGCTCCCGGCGATGGTCAGGGCCGCCAGCGCGGCGGTGCGCGTTCCCGCACGGCGCTGCAGAGGCATGATGGGCATGCGAGTCCTCCGAGTCAGATGATTTTCGTATGAATCGTGTTTCTTCTGACTCTCTTTCACATACGGCGCGTGGACTGCGGGAGCGTCGCCCGACGCCCCGTCACTTTTCCTCCGTCCGGAGCAGGCGAGCGGAGCGCGACCCCGGCCGACAGCAACAGCAGCCCGCCGAGCATGACGAAGGGCGCGGCCGCGCCGACGAGACCGGCGACCAGGCCCGCCGTCGCGGGGGCGGCGACCTGGCCGAGGCGGTTGCCGGTCAGCCGCAGGGCGAGGGCGGTGGAACGCGCGCCGTCGGGGGCGGCCTGCACGACGGTCGTCATGGACAGCGGCTGGCCGACGCCCAGGCAGAAGCCGAGCACGGTCAGCATCAGGCCGAGGGCCCACACCGGCACCGGCAGCGCGACGCCGGCGCACAGTACGGCGGCCAGCAGGCAGGTCACGGTCAGCAGCGCGGGCCGGCCGAGCAGCCGGAGCAGCGGCGTCAGCACCAGCCGGCAGGCGATGGTGGCGCCGGCCCGCAGGCTGAGCAGCACGCCGATCACGGAGGGCGCGATGTCGCGGTGCTCGCCGAGCACCGGCAGATAGGCGGTGAGGATGTCCGTGGCGGACAGCACGGAGAGGCTGACGAGCATGCCGGCGGGCACGCCCCGGGCCCGCAGGATGCCGCCCACCGCGACCCGGTCGCCCTGCGCTGCACGGGAGTTGACCGCCGTTCGGTCCTCGATGCGCCACAGCGAGGTGAAGGCGGCCGCCGCGCCCGCGCCCGCCACGAGCAGCGCCAGCGCGCTCGTGCCGGCCATGTCGGGGCCGCCGATCAGCGCGCCCGCCGCGATCGGGCCGACGAGCTGGCCGAGGGAGGCTCCGATGGTGAAGTGCCCGAAGTTGCGGTCCTGTTCGTGCGGCGCGGACCGGCGGGCGACCAGGGACTGGGCGCCGATCACGAAGCAGAGGTGGCCGAGGCCCATCACACCGCTCCACACCGCCATCGCCCACAGGGAACCGGCGAGCCCGCTCAGGGCGCAGCCGCCCGCGATCAGCGCGACGCCGACGGGCAGCAGGGGCGCGCAGCGGCCGTGGTCGGTGCGGCGGCCCAGCGGTACGGCGGCGAAGAGCGGGAGGAGGGCGTAGACGCCCGCGATGACGCCGACCGCCCGCTCGTCGGCGCCCAGCGCGAGGGCCCGGTAGGACACGGCGGGCCGGGCCATCGACACCGCCCCCTGCGCGAAGGAGAAGGCGATGACGAGGCGGAGCAGCCAGCCGCGGTTCCCACCGGGCCTCATGGGACGAACCTTTCGTGGCGGGGTCAGATGATGCCGAAGAGGATGCCCGCGCCGAGGACCACGAGCGAGGTGAGCGCGGCCCACTTGACCACGAACCGGGTGTGGTCGCCGAACTCCACCTTGGCCATGCCCACCAGGACGTAGACGGCGGGGACGAGCGGGCTGGACATGTGCAGGGGCTGGCCGATGAGGGAGGCGCGGGCGATCTCCAGCGAGGAGACGCCGTGCGCCTGGCCCGCCTCGGCGAGGACGGGCAGGATGCCGAAGTAGAAGCCGTCGTTGGACATGAAGTACGTCAGCGGAATGCTCAGCACGCCGGTGACGAACGCCATGTGCGGGCCCATGCCGTCGGGGATGTTGTGCACCAGCCACTCGGCCATGTGGTCGACCATGCCGGTGCCCTGCAGGACGCCGGTGAAGACGGCGGCGGCGAAGACCATGCCGGAGACGTTGAGGACGTTCTCGGCGTGTGCGGCGATCCGGGCCTTCTGGTCGGGCATGTGCGGGAAGTTGACGGTGAGGGCCAGGGCCGCGCCGAGCAGGAACAGCACCGGGATCGGCAGCCACTCCATGATCATGGCGGTGAGCAGGACGACCGTGAGCAGCGCGTTGAACCAGTACAGCTTGGGGCGCAGGGTGGGCCGTTCGGGGTCGAGTCCCTGGAAGCCCTCGTCCTCGGGCGCGTCGGGCAGTCCCGCGCCGGCACCCGAACCGCCGCCGCTCTTGGGGCCGTTGCCGTTCGTGGCGCCGTTGCCCGTGCCCGCGCCGACCAGCACCGTCTCCTGCTCGGCGGGCTCCTCCACCAGCACCTCGTCCAGCGTCAGCACGCCGAGCCGCTTGCGCTCACGGCGGCCGAGGACGTAGGCGAGGGCGAAGACGAACAGCAGGCCCATGGCGAGCGCCGGGATCATCGGCACGAAGATGTCGCTGGCGTCGAGCTTCAGCGCGGTGGCCGCGCGGGCCGTCGGGCCGCCCCAGGGCAGCGTGTTCATCACGCCGTTGGCCATCGCGGCGACACCGGTCATCACGACCAGGCTCATCTTCAGGCGCTTGTACAGCGGGTACATCGCCGAGACGGTGATCATGAAGGTGGTGGAGCCGTCGCCGTCGAGCGAGACGATCGCGGCGAGGACCGCCGTACCGACGACGATGCGGAGCGGGTCGGCCTTGCAGAACTTCAGGATTCCCCGAACGATCGGGTCGAAGAGGCCGACGTCGATCATCACACCGAAGTAGACGATCGCGAACATGAGCATCGCCGCGGTGGGGGCGAGGCTGGTGACGCCGTCGATGACGTAGTCACCGAGCTTGGCGCCCTTGCCGACGAAGACGCAGAACAGCGCGGGAATCAGCACGAGCGCCGCGATCGGCGACATCTTCTTCAGCATGATCAGGACCAGGAAGGTCGCGATCATGGCGAAGCCGAGGAGGGTCAGCATGAGTGGATACCTAACGTTCGCCCTTGAACATCCCACCGGGCAGGCGGTGCGATGACGTTAGGTCCGTTCAAACGGCGTTAACAAGTAGTTGACGTGTGAGCAATAAGCGCAAAACCGCAGGTCACGGCTTTGCTCAGGTCAGGCGGGCAGCGCGGCGGCGACTTCCACCGGCACTCCGTTGAGGACGGCGTTGCCCGACAGGGGGTCGAGGAGGCTGCCGTCGAGGAGCTGGTTGACGTTGACTCCGGGGTCGGTGGCGGCGTGGCTCATGCGGGTGCCGGGCCGGTCGTGGCCCCAGCCGTGCGGCAGGCTGACCACACCCCGGCGCACGGCGTCCGTGACCTCCGCCGGGGCGGTCACCTCTCCCCCGGCGCCCTTCACCCGCACCGGGTCCCCGTCGCGCACGCCGAGCCGCTCGGCGTCCTCGGGGTGGAGGTGCAGCGTGCAGCGGTTCGAACCGCCCGTCAGGGCCGGGACGTTGTGCATCCAGCTGTTGTTGGAGCGCAGGTGCCGGCGGCCGACGAGGACCAGGCCGTCGGGGAGTTCGCCGAGGGCGCGCCGCAGGCGGGGCAGGTCGTCGGCGATCGGGCGGGCCAGCAGCTCGACCTTGCCGCTGCGGGTCTTGAGCGGCTGCGGGAGGCGGGGGGCCAGCGGCCCGAGGTCGATGCCGTGCGGGTGCGCGAGCAGCTTCTGAAGCGACAGCCCGTCGGGGCGTACGCCGAAGCCGTCGCCGTAGGGGCCGAGGCGCAGCATCATGTCCAGCCGCCGCTCGGGGCCGTTCTCGCCGGTGAGGAGGGCGGCGAGCTCCTGGGGGTCGCGGCCGTGGACCGGCGAGTGGGGTTCCTTGACCGCCTTGCCGAGGGTCTGGCCGACGACCAGGTCGTCGACGGCCGACGGGTCGGCGCCGTGCATGCCGGTCGCGGCCAGGATCAGCCGGGCGAGGATCTCGGTCTCGGCCATGCGGCCGGGCTCCAGCGGCACCGCGGGACGGGTGTAGCGGACCTGGTTGCGCACGGCGAGGGTGTTGAAGGCGAAGTCGTGGTGCGGGCTCTGGGAGGGCGGGGGCGGCGGCAGGACGACGGTCGCGTGGCGCGAGGTCTCGTTCAGGTACGGGTCGACGCTGACCATGAAGTCCAGGCCGGCCAGCGCCTTGTCGAGGCGGTCGCCGTCGGGTGCGGACAGCACGGGGTTGGCGGCCACCGCGATCAGGGCGCGGACCGGCTCGCCCTCCTCGGTCGCGGTGTCGATCTCCTCGGCGAGCGCGGAGAGCGGCAACTCCCCCTTCGCCTCGGGGTGCTTGCTCACCCGGGAGTGCCAACGGCCCAGCGCGAAGCCGTGGCTGGGGCCCGCGGGACGCGGCGTGCGGTCGGTGGCGGCCTGCGGGAAGAGGGCGCCACCGGGCCGGTCGAGGTTGCCGGTGAGGATGTTCAGGACGTCGACGAGCCAGCTGCCGAGGGTGCCGTACGGCACGGTGCAGCTGCCGATGCGCCCGTACACGGCGGCGGTCGGGGCGGCGGCGAGGTCGCGGGCCAGGGTGCGGATCAGGGCGGGCTCGACGTCGCACGCCGCGGCGACGGCCTCGGGGGTGAAGTCGCCCAGCTCGGTGCGGAGTTCGTCGACGCCTTCGACGTGCGGCGCCAGTGCTCCGAGGTCGACGAGGCCCTCGTCGAAGAGCACGTGCGCCATCGCGGCGAGGAGCAGCGCGTCGGTGCCGGGCCGGATGGGGATGTGGCGGTCGGCGAGCTTGGCGGTGCGGGTGCGCCGCGGGTCGATGACGACGAGGGTGCCGCCGCGCGCCTTGAGGGCCTTGAGCTTGCCGGGGAAGTCGGGTGCGGTGCACAGACTGCCGTTGGACTCCAGGGGGTTGGCGCCGATCAGCAGCAGGTGGTCGGTGCGCTCCAGGTCCGGCACGGGGATGGCGTTGGCGTCGCCGAAGAGCAGCCCGCTGGAGACGTGCTTGGGCATCTGGTCGACGGTGGAGGCGGTGAAGATGCTGCGGGTGCCGAGTCCGGCGAGCAGCACCGGCGGGTAGAGGCCGCCGGCCACGGTGTGGACGTTGGGATTGCCCAGGACGACGCCGACCGCGTGCGGGCCGTGGCGGTCCACGACGCCGCGCAGGCCGGCCGCGACCGCGTCGAACGCCTCCTCCCAGGTGGCCTCGCGCAGCTCGCCGTCGCGGCGCACGAGCGGGGTGCGCAGCCGGTCGGGGTCACCGTCCACGGCGCCGAAGGAGGCGCCCTTGGGGCAGATGAAGCCCTTGCTGAAGACGTCGTCGCGGTCACCGCGGGCGCCGGTGACCCGGGTGCCGTCGATGGTGAGGGTCAGCCCGCAGGTGGCCTCACAGAGGGGGCAGATGCGCAGGGCGGTGCGGGACACGGGTCCTCCCGGGGGCGGGGGCGGCGCTCATGGACGAGGGTGAGCATACCGACCGGTATGAACGGAGGGGAGGCCCCTCGGGGGGTGAGGTCGGAAATCCGCGGGACCGGGCGGGGCGGACGTGCCGCGGACGTCAGTCCAGCACTCTGGCCAGATACGCCCGCAGCATCTCGCGGGCCTCCTCGATGATCTTCGCGTCTCCCTCCGGGGCCACCCGGAAGGCCAGGTGGACCAGGGTGTCGGCGGTCTCGACGGCTATGAGGAAGGTGCGGCGCAGGTTCTCGTCCGGCTCACGGTCGAGGTAGCCGGAGAGCAGGTCGCTCAGCCGGTCGGCGACACGGTGGTTGGGTCCGGCGTCGCGGGCGCCGACCGGGATCTGGTTGCCGAAGTCGACGAGCGAGAAGCCGGGCGCGGTGCGCTTCATCGACAGGTACTCGTCGAGCACGGCGTCCATCGCGGTGCGCCAGCCGCCTTCGCCGGAGTCCTTCAGGCGCTCGGTGACGTGCTCCGTGAAGCGTTCGAGGTTGCGCTGGGCCAGGGCGTCGGCCATCTGCCGCTTGTTGCCGAAGAAGCGGTAGACCGAGCCGATGGGGACGCCGGCGCGGAGCGCGACGGCCCGGGTGCTGAGGGCGTCGTAGCCGACCTCGTCGAGGAGGTCGGCGCAGGCGTCGAGAATCCTGGTGAGCCGTTCGGCGCTGCGCCGCTGCACAGGCGCTCGGCGGAGCGATGTCGCGTGGGGCACGGGCTTCATGATGCCTTTCCGACGCGGTCCGGTGAACCTCGCCCCCCGGTACGGAGATCGATGCCTGATGCACTCATTCCGGTTGCGTCCGTCGCGCCGGCCGCCGCCTTCGGGGTGCCGGAGGCGGCGCCCGGCCGTGCCGTGTCGCCCGGCGAGGGTTCCGACGCCGTGATGTCGGCGGTGCTCTGCACGGGCTCGCCCTTCACCGCCCAGGCCGTGCCGTCGTCGGCGTACAGCCGGGCGGTGACGTGATGGGTGCCGCGCGGGACGAACCGGGCCGGGAGGCGGTAGGCGGTCGTGCGCAGCCGGGTGACCGGCCGGTCGTCGACGTACAGGCGCACATAGCCGCGCCCCGCCACCGCCCGCCGTTCCGCACCGGCCGCCGAGAAGCGGAAGTGGTGCACGCTCAGGCGTACGTCCCAGGTGCCGCCGGCGTCCGGCTGGACCTCGACGCCGACCTCCGGCGCGTCCTTCTTCCCCACCTCGCGCAGATGCCGCCCCTCCTGGTCGGTGCCGTCCAGCACCTTGCCCACGGGGGACGTCGACGCCCCGCCGCCGTCCTCGTGCGCATCACTGGTGCCGCAGCCCACGGATCCGGCCGGCAACAGGACACAGACCGCGAGCACGGCGAGAAGTCCCCGCGTCCACGACATGTCCGGAGACTAGAACACCGGTCCGACAGGCGGATCCCCCTCAAGGCTGGTTCTGCTTCCTCCCTGATGAGGAGGAGCGGCGTACCCCTTGCGCCCGGGAAACCGCAATCCTACGGTGATGCATAGGAATCGAAAGTCGCAAGGGAGCGATCATGAGCGGGGATCCGCGGAAGACCGCCGAGGGACTGACCTATCTCTCGGGTTTCGGCAACGAGCACGGTTCCGAGGCGGTGCCCGGCGCCCTGCCCGAGGGACGCAACTCGCCGCAGCGCGCCCCTCTCGGGCTGTACGCGGAGCAGCTGAGCGGTTCCGCCTTCACCGAGCCGCGCGCCGCCAACCGCCGCTCCTGGCTCTACCGCATCCGCCCCTCCGCCGCGCACCCGCCGTTCACGGAGACGCACAACGGCTGGATCCGCACGGCTCCCTTCACGGAGGCCGTCCCGGACCCCAACCGCCTGCGCTGGAACCCCCTCCCGGAGCCGGCCGACGGCACCGACTTCCTCGCCGGCCTGTGGACGCTCGGCGGCAACGGCGACGCGACCCAGCGCACCGGCATGGCCGTGCACCTCTACCACGCCAACGCCTCCATGGACCGCGTCTTCAGCGACGCCGACGGCGAGCTGCTGATCGTCCCCGAGCGCGGCGGGCTGCTGCTGCACACGGAGTTCGGCCTGCTGCATGTGGAGCCGGCCCATGTGGCGCTGATCCCCCGTGGGGTGCGCTTCCGTGTGGAGCTGCTGGACACTGTGTCGAATGGCGGGCAGAGCCCGACCGCCCGCGGATACGTGTGCGAGAACTACGGAGCGCCCTTCCGCCTCCCCGACCTCGGCCCGATCGGCGCCAACGGCCTCGCCAACGCCCGCGACTTCCGGGCGCCGGTCGCCGCCTACGAGGACGTCGAGGGCCCGGTGGAGGTGGTGAACAAGTTCTGCGGCAACCTGTGGCGGGCGACGTACGACCACTCCCCCCTGGACGTCGTCGCCTGGCACGGCAACCACGTCCCGTACGTCTACGACCTGCGCCGCTTCAACGTCATCGGCACCATCTCCTACGACCACCCCGACCCGTCGATCTTCACGGTGCTGACGGCCCCGTCGGACACCCCCGGGCTGGCCGGCGTCGACTTCGTGGTCTTCGCGCCGCGCTGGCTGGTGGGCGAGGACACCTTCCGGCCGCCGTACTTCCACCGGAACGTGATGAGCGAGTACATGGGGCTGATCGAGGGCGCCTACGACGCGAAGGCGGAGGGCTTCGTGCCGGGCGGGGGCTCGCTGCACAACATGATGTCGGCGCACGGGCCGGACCGGGAGACCTTCGACCGGGCGAGCGCGGCCGAGCTGAAGCCGCAGAAGATCGACGACGGGCTGGCGTTCATGTTCGAGACCCGCTGGCCGGTCACCCTGACCGCGCACGCGGCCCAGGCCGAACACCTCCAGCCGCACTACGACGACGTGTGGAACGGCCTCGAACGCCACTTCCGCCCGTTGCACTGATCGCGGCCGACCGGTACGGATAGCCCCGTGACCTCCTTCGCCCCGGACTCGATCGTCCTGAACCGCAAGCTGCCGCTCTGGTACCAGGTCTCGCAGTCCCTGCGCGCCTCGATACTCGGCCGCTCGCCCCAGGACCCCCTGCGCCTGCCCACCGAGGAGCGGTTGGCAGAGCACTACGGGGTGAGCGTGCTGACCATGCGGCAGGCGCTGAAGGAGCTGGAGGACGAGGGGCTCATCACCCGGCACCGCCGCCGGGGCACCTTCATCGAGCCCGACGCCCGCCGGGGCGCCCCGGTGCGGCTGCTGGGCTCGGTGGACGCGATCGTGGCCCAGCAGTCCGGCATGACGACCGAGCTGCTGGCGTACGGCAGTGCGCCCGTGCCGCCCGAACTCGCCGAGCACTTCCCGCAGATCGACGAGGTGGCCGCGTACCACCGGCTGCGCAGCGACGAGAAGACCGGCGAGCCGACCAACCACGCGCGCAACTGGGTGCGTCCGGAGGTGGCCGCGCGCGTCGACCCGGCGGACCTGGTGCGCTGGCCCATGACCAAGGTGCTGCGGGACGTCGTCCAGGCGGACATCAGCCGCATCACGGACACGGTCGAGGCCCGGCTGGCCGACCCCGAGACGGCCCGTCTGCTCCAAGTCCCGCTGCTCAGCCCGATCCTGCACTACACGGGGGTGACGTACGACGCCGAGGGGCGGGTCCTGGACGTGGCGGTCATCCACTACCGCGGGGACCGCTTCTCCTTCACGGTGACTCTGGACGCCACGTGACCTCACCGTCGGTCGCAGGTCGTACGATGCCCAGCGTGACGCACGACGACGCTCCGCCGCTGGCGGACCTCATGCCGTGGTCCGTCGCACCGCCGCGGCTCGGCCGGGGGTGGCCGGCGGGCCCCGACGCCGCATCCCTGAAAGCCCGCTGGGACGCCCTGCTCAAGGCCGACGGACCGGACCGGGAAGCCCTGTTCGAGCCGACGCGCTCACGCACGCTGCACTCCGCGGTCGGGCAGCTCCCGGGCCAGTCGAGCGGCACGGAGAGGCTTCTGCGCGCGTCAGGTCCGTGTCCCGAGCCGGTGCGCGTCCTGTACGCCCCCTTCGACGAACAGTGGCTGATCCCCGACCACCGGCTGATCGACACGGCCCGCCCCGAGCTGTGGCGCGTCGCGGACGAGCACCAGGTCTTCATGGTCGAGACGCCGTCGGAGACGGGCGGACCGCCCCTGCTGGCCACCTCCCGCCTCCCGCTGCTGCGCCCCGGCCGCATCCGGCCCCTGTACCGCCGCCCGGGCAGCACGGAGCCCAACCTGACACCGGGGCTGGCGGACCATCTGGGCGCCCGCCTGGGCCATGCGCCCACCCCTCCGGACGTCCTCGCCTGGATCATGGCGACCGCCCGCCCCGACCTGACGGTCCCCCTCACCGGGGACCCGGAACTCTGGTCGCGCGGCGTGGAGTTGGGCCGTCGGCTGCTGTGGCTGATGCGCCGTGTCGGTGACCGTCCCAAGCTGCCGGGCGGCCGCCGCCCCTACGTCCGTGCCCCGCTGCCCTCGCGCCCGCTCACCGTCGACTACGACCGCGACGAGGAGACCCTGCTGCTCGACGAGGGCCGCATCTCCCCCGTGCCGCCCGAAGCATGGGACTTCGAGGCGGGGGGCGTGCGGGTCCTGGAGCACTGGTTCACGGCCCGGACCGCGCAGGCCGAACGCGGCACCCTGTCCGCGATCCGTCCGGCCGGCTGGCCGCAGACCTGGACCTCGGAACTGCTGGAACTGATCACGGTCCTGACCCTCCTGGCGGAACTGCGCCCGCAGCAGCAGGAGTTGACCGTGACCTCCCCGATCACGGCAACGGAGCTGCACAAGACGGGCATCCTCCCACCACCGGAGACCACCCACAGACCGGCCTCGGTCCTGGACCACCACGAGGAGGGCCCAGAAGGCCAGTTCGCCCTGCTCTGAGCTGGCCCCACGACTCCCACGGGAGGGCAGCGCCCCAAAGGGGCGCGGGGAACTGCGCGACCGGCCACGACGGCGCCGCAGCCGACCAACGACGCACCCCACCGCCCCCCAGCGGAGCGCTACCGCGAAGGGTCGAACCCGTCCAGCACCCTCTCCAGCGCCAGGTCGAAGACCGCGTCGAGGTCGATCGGCCCCGGGTCCTCCGTGAACGCCGCCGCCATGCGCGGATACGCGCCGGTCGCGACCTGCCGGCCCAGATACGCGATGCGCGCCGCGTTCTCCTGCTCCTCCGACCACGGCAGGTTCCGGGTCCGCTCGGCCGTGGACAGCTCGTTGGCGACGTACATCGTCACGACGCCGTTGAGCAGCCCGACGAGCTGCATCTTCATGCCGTACTTCATGTCCTGGAGCGGGTCCAGACAGGCCAGACAGTGCTCCAGGTACCGCAGGGCGTTGGGGCTGAATCCGTACACGGGTGACATCAGACGGGGCAGCCAGGGGTGCCGGTGCATCAGCTCACGGGTCTGCCGGGCCACCCGCATCATGTCGGCCCGCCAGTCCCCCGACGGCTCCCACAGCTCGTGCTCCCCGCTGACCGCGTCAAACATCAGCTCGTACAGATCCTCCTTGCGGGGGACGTAGTTGTACAGCGACATGGTGCCGCAGCCCAGCGCGGCCGCGACATGCCGCATCGACACCGCGTCCAGACCCCCCTCGTCGGCGATCCCCACCGCCGCCGCCGCGATGTCGGCGCGCGTGAACGCCGGCCTCGGCCCGCGCCCCGCCCGCTCGGGCCGGGCCCAGATCACTTCGGGTACCGCCGCTCGGCCCGCCATCGATCATCACCTCGCCCACCATCGTAGTTACGTACACCGTACGTAGTGCGCTATGGTCGAGGCATGGCAACTACGTACGCTGTACTTAGTGAAGGTCTGGAGAAGAGGTTCGGCGAGGTGCACGCGGTGCGCGGGCTGGATCTCGCGGTGGCCCAGGGCACGGTCTGCGGCGTCCTCGGGCCCAACGGGGCGGGCAAGACCACCGCCGTACGGCTGCTGACGACACTGCTGCGGCCGGACGCCGGCTCGGCGCGGGTCGCCGGGCACGACCTGGTGCGGGAGGCGGCGGCCGTACGCCGTCACATCGGCGTCACCGGGCAGTCCACGTCGGTCGACGGCGACCTGACGGGCCGGGAGAACCTGTGCCTGTTCGGGCGGCTGCACCGGGTGCGCGCGCCGGGACAGCGGGCCGGCGAGCTCCTCGACCGGTTCGGGCTGACCGAGGCCGCCGACCGGCCCGCGTCCTCCTGGTCGGGCGGGATGCGCCGCCGCCTGGACCTCGCGGCGAGCCTGATCCGCCGCCCCGAGGTGCTGTTCCTGGACGAGCCGACGACGGGCCTGGACCCGGCCAGCCGGGCGCTGATCTGGGACGCCGTGCGCGAACTCACCGGCGACGGCACCACCGTGCTGCTGACCACGCAGTACCTGGAGGAGGCCGACCGGCTCGCGGACGACATCGCCCTGGTGGACCGGGGGCGGGTGGCGCACACGGGGACACCGGCGCAGTTCAAGGCCGTCGTCGGGGCGTACGTCGAGGTCGTCGTCGCCGACGCGGACGTGATGGTGCGGGCCGCCGCGGTCCTCGACCGGCTCACCGGCGCCGAGCCGTCGTTCGCCCCGGAGCGGGGCGCGGTGGGCGCGGTCACCCGCGACGAGACGCTCACGCTGCCCCGCCTGGTGCGGGAGCTGGACGCGGCGGGCGTACCGCTGCTCGACGTGAGCCTGCGGCCGCCGACGCTGGACGAGGCCTTTTTGCGACTGACCGAGAAGGACGAGGAGCACGCGGCATGAGCACGGTGGCATACGACGGGACCGCGCTGCTGGGACGGCAGTTGCGGCGCATGCGGAACAACCCGGGGCTGCTGATCCTGACGCAGACGATGCCGATCAGCATGCTGCTGTTCTTCGGCTACGTCTTCGGCTCCGCGCTGGCGGTGCCGGGCCGCGAGTACCGGTCCTTCCTGGTGCCGGGACTGCTGGTGGCGACCGCCGCGGGCGGGATCATGGCCGGCATGTTCCAGGCGGCCCAGGACACCCACCGGGGCGTCATGGACCGGCTGCGGACGCTGCCGATCAGCAGGTCGGCCGTGCCGCTCGGCCAGGCGGCGGCGGACCTGGTGGTGACGGCGGCCGGGACGGTGCCGTTCCTGCTGGTGGGGCTCGCGGTGGGCTGGCGCGTCGAGGGCGGGGTGCTCGAAGCGGCGGCCGCCGTGGGGCTATTGCTGCTGTTCCGCTTCGCCATGACGTGGATCGGCATCTTCCTCGGGCTGCTCACGCGCAACGAGGAGGCGGCCGGGCAGCTCGGCGGCGCGACGTTCCTGCTGCCGCTGCTGTCCAGCGCCTACATCCCGACCGCCGGCCTGCCCGGGTGGCTGCGCACGGCGGCCGAGTGGAACCCGATCAGCGCGGTCGCCACGGCCCTGCGGGACCTGTTCGGGAACGCGCCCGTGCCGACGGACGGCGCCTGGCCGGTGACGCATCCGATCGCCGGATCACTGGCGTGGTGCCTGGTGCTGATCGCGGTGTTCATGCCGCTCGCGGTGCGGAGGTACGCGTACGGGGAGCGATGACCTCGACGACCGCGGGCGAGCGAGGGGGGTCTTCGGTACCGAGCGGGTGGAACGTACCGAAGACACCCTCCATCGAGGCGCGACACCGCACCGGAACGCGGGGACGCCGGTACGGCTCAGCGCCCGCCGAACAGCGAACGGCTCAGCCGGCGCAGCGGCGCGAAGAGCGAGACGCGGCGGACGCGGGCACCCCTGTCGCTGCGGTTCTGCGTGGTGTCACGCGCGGTCAGTTCACGCATGAGCGAGGTCGCCTCGGCCGTCTTCTGCTGCGGCACGGCGGGACCCGCCAGTACCGAGAGATGTCGGTCGAGGCGCGAACTGGTCGCGCTGCTCCCGCAGGTGATCGCAGGGACCCTCGCCCTGCTGCGGACTGTTATCTGTTCCATGTCACTCCCCACCCGTACGAGTCCACCCGGCCCGGGCAGGGTAACCCTATCGTCCCAACCGGGCACTCGTGTATCGCGGTCACAGGATTCACCTTCCCCGTAAGGGCGTTGACGACCCCTCCCCGATTACTCTCCGAATCCAACCGATTTCAGGGCGAGTTGGACAATCGGCTGGCTGGTGGGCTGTGGTGATCCTCCGTCGGGTTCGACGGTCACAGCGAGTGACGTGGCGGACGTGTCGAGACCGGTCGCGACCAAGGGCGTGTCGCCGCCCCGGAACAGGCCC
This sequence comes from Streptomyces panaciradicis, assembly GCF_023516615.1. Taxonomy (GTDB): domain Bacteria; phylum Actinomycetota; class Actinomycetes; order Streptomycetales; family Streptomycetaceae; genus Streptomyces; species Streptomyces panaciradicis. The sequence continues at coordinate 46,754 of NZ_JAMGBF010000070.1, read as the reverse complement.
AGGGACCGGGGTTGCGCATGGGGGCGCATGAGCCACAGCTGGTGCACCCGTCCGCCGGCCGGAGCGGCGTATCCGCTCAGCGTGACGATCGCCTGCCCCTGGGATGCGGAAGCGATCACTCCGATACTTCGGCCCCGGGGGTCCTTCCCGGTCGTCGCCCGGGCGTCGGGAGCTGCGAGAACGTGGTTGATCTCACGTGACTGGGACTGCGCGGCGTCCAGCTTGTCCTGGGTCTGCCTGGCCTGCACGGCGAAGAGCGAGGCGACCACGAGGGCCGCGGCGGCCGTCGCCGTGGCGAGCGGCACGAAGAACGGGCGGCGCTCGCGGGGCGCACGGGTGCGAGCCGGCGGGGGCTGCGTGCCCCAGACGTGCGCGGGCAGTTGGGGGGTGTGCTCCGGAATCGGCGCCGGCTCCTGCGGCGTCGCGCGTACGGCGGCCAGCACCCGGTCGCGCATCGCGGCCGGCGGCGGGGCGGCCGTGGACCAGGCGAGCCGGACGGCGTCCTCGGACAGGGCGCGCACCTCGGCGGCACAGGCGGCACAACTCCTGAGGTGCCGTTCGAAGCGGACCCGCTCGGCCGGCTCCAGCGCGTCGAGCGCGTAGGGCGCCGCGAGCGAGTGCAGGTCCTCGCGGCGGAGCATACGGTCGAGCAGACTCATGCGACACCTCCCAGGCACTTGCGCAGCTGGGTCAGTCCATCGCGCATCCGGGTCTTGACGGTCCCCAGCGGCAGGGAGAGCCGTTCGGCCACTTCACGGTACGTGTAGCCGTCGTAGTAGGCGAGGGTGACGGACTGGCGCTGCAGCGCCGTGAGGCGGTCCAGGCAGCGGCGCACCCACTCGCGTTCGAGGCCCGCCTCGACCTCCTCGGTGACGTGGTCGAAGGCGGGGTGGTGGGCCCGGCGGGCCTCGCGCTGCTCGCGGTCGACGGCGGCGCGGGCGCTGCGCACCCGGTCGACGGCCCGGCGGTGGGCCACGGTGAGGATCCAGGACAGGGCGCTGCCGCGGCCGGGGTCGAACTTCGCGGCGGAGCGCCACAGTTCGAGCAGCACCTCCTGCGCCACCTCCTCCGACTGCGCCGGATCCCGCACGACCCGGCGCACCAGTCCGAACACCGGACCGGACACCAGGCCGTACAGCTCCTCGAATGCCTTCTGGTCGCCGCCTGCCACGAGCACCAGAAGCTCGTCCGCCTCCACTCGGTCCCCTCCCCGGCCGCATGGGCCCCGTCCCGTCACACCAGGCATTCGCAACGAACGCACCTCCGGATGGGGTTACGGATCAGCGGCCCCGAAACGCGGGTCGGCGCGCGACGAAACGAGAATCCCGATCCGTCGGAACAAGAATCGCCGTCGAACTGAAACAAGATCAGGGGTTCGCCGTAAAGACGTTTGGGATTCGACCAATCCACCCTGTCGACCGCTCCGAATCAGCGTTCGTCAGGCAAGTTGGGACTGAGGACGGACGGCATGACAACTGACTCCAGGAGCGGCGCGGGACGCAGGGGCATCGCGACCCTCATAGCTGGTGCGCTGGCCGCCGGCGGGCTCGCGGCCGCCGGCGTGGCCACGCTGGAACCGGGGGCGGCCTCCGCCTCCAGCCACCGGGAAGCCCCTCTGATCTCGGGGCAGCCGCAGTACGACAACACCGACCTGTACGCCTTCGTCAGCCCGGACAAGCCGGACACGACGACGCTCATCGCCAACTTCATCCCCTTCGAGGACCCGGCGGGCGGCCCGAACTTCTTCCAGTTCGCCGACGACGCCCAGTACGACCTCCACATCGACAACAACGGCGACGCGCAGGACGACCTGCTGCTGCGGTACACGTTCCGCACGCAGACGAAGAACAAGAAGACGTTCCTCTACAACACGGGTGTGGTCAGCAACCTGGCCGACCCCGATCTGAACATCACGCAGACGTACGACATCGAGCTGGTCAAGCTCAAGCACGGCAAGGCCGTGTACCGGTCGAAGCTCGCCGACGACGTGCCGGTGGCGCCGTCGAACGTGGGCAAGGCGTCGATGCCGGACTACAACAAGCTGCGCGAGCAGGCGATCTACAAGCTCCCCAACGGCGCGCAGTCCTTCGCCGGCCAGGCGGACGACCCGTTCTTCGCGGACCTGCGCGTCTTCGACCTGCTGTACGGCGGGAACCTCTCCGAGGTCGGCCGGGACACGCTCAAGGGCTACAACGTCAACTCGATCGCGCTGCAGGTGCCGACCGACATGATCACGGAGTCGAGCAAGCAGCCGGTCGTCGGCATCTGGTCGACCGTGCAGCGCAGGAACGCGCAGGGCTACTACGAGCAGGTCTCCCGCCTGGGCAACCCGCTGGTCAACGAGGTCGTCAACCCGCTGAAGGACAAGGACAGGTTCAACGCGTCCTCGCCCGCCTACGACGGGCAGTTCCTGAAGAACGTGACCAACCCGGAGCTGCCGAAGCTCATCGAGTCGATCTACAAGATCAAGGCGCCGTCGGAGCCGCGCAACGACCTCGTCGACGTGTTCCTCAAGGGCGTCAAGGGCCTCAACCAGCCGCCGTACGTGAAGCCTGCGGAGGAGCTGCGCCTGAACACCTCGATCAAGCCGGCCGCCAGCCCCAAGCGGCTCGGTGTCCTCGACGGTGACAACGCGGGCTTCCCGAACGGCCGCCGCCTCACCGACGACGTGATCGACGAGGCCCTGCAGGTCGTGGAGGGCGAGCTGGTCGGCTCCAAGAACGACCTGGGCGACGCGGTGGACGCCAACGACAAGGGCTTCGGCAAGTACTTCCCCTACCTGGCCAACCCGACCGCCGGTTCCCGCGGCGCCACCGCCAAGGGCGTCAGCGGCGGCAGCGACGTCAAGAACCAGCTCGGCGACGCCCTGCAGCCGGCCGGCGCCGGCGGGATGAGCAACACGAGCCTGATCGCGGCCTCCGCCGGCGGCGGCGCGGCCGGCATCGCCCTGATCGGCGCGGGCCTGATGTGGTGGCGCCGGATGCGGAGCCGGGTCTACTAGGCCACCCCCTGCGGCGGACCGGGCGGTTCTTCGGAGCGGCCCCGCCAGGTCCGCGGTCCACCTCCCAGCCGGCGCGGCCCGCACAACTCATCCCCCACGGTGCGGGCCGCGCCACCCCACCACTTCCGTACGACGCACGGCACTTGAGGAGAGGGCATGGCCCCGCACACGAACGACAGCGAGCCGGACGACCGCTCCGCGGAAAGGGGCGGGACGGAGAGTCCCTCGTCTGCGGGTTCGTCCGGGCCGGTCGCGCAGTTCCCCGCGCCCCTCGAGGACGTCGCCGAGCCGGAGCCGACGGCGGCCCCCGACGAACGTGTCGCCGCCGTACGCCGGGTCGCCGCCGCCGGCCGGCGCTGGCGTACCGCCCAACTCGCGGGAACGGCGGCCCTGTTGGCCGTCGCCCTCACCGGCGGCTCCATCGCCTACGGCGCCATCCGGGACCACGCCGGGACGACCGTCGCCGCCGCGCCGAGCGCCCTGTCGCCGGCCGCGCTGAGCAGCGGGGACATCGACTCGAGCATCAAGGCACTGCAGACCCAGCTGCGGGCGCAGCCACGGGACTACGCCAGCTGGGCCTCCCTCGGCCTCGCCTATGTGGAGCAGGCCCGCACCAAGGGCGACCCCTCGCGCTATCCGCAGGCCGACAAGGCGCTGAAGCGCTCCCTCGCCCTGCGGCCCGGCAACGAGCAGGCCGTCACCGGACGGGCCGCCCTCGCCGCCGCCCGGCACGACTTCAAGGACGCCCTGAAGTACGCCGACCAGGTGCTGAAGGAGAACCCCTACAGCCAGAACGCCCTCTCCTCCCGCATCGACGCCCTCGTCGAACTCGGCCGCTACACCGACGCGTCGAAGGCCGCCGACACCGCGGACTCCCGCCGCCCGGGCGTCCCCGTCTTCACGCGGTACGCGTACGTCCACGAACTGCGCGGGGACGTGAAGACGGCCCGCCGGGTCCTGGAGCAGGCCCTGGCCACCTCCACCACCCCCGGCGACATCTCCTACGTCGCCGCCCAGCTCGGCCAGCTCGCCTGGAGCCAGGGCGATTACAAGACGGCCCTCGCCTACTACGCCCGCGCCCTCGCCGCCGACGAGAACTACCTCCCCGCGCTCGAGGGCCGTGCGCTCGCCCAGTACGGCAGCGGCGACCGGGCCGCCGCGATCGAGGGCATGGAGCAGGTCGTCGCCCGCTACCCGCTGCCGCAGCCCCTCGTCCAGCTCGGCGAGCTGTACGAGGACCGCGACGCCAAGGGCGATCGCGCCAAGGCCCACGACCAGTACGCCCTCGTCGACGCCTGGATCGCCCTCGCCCGCGCCAACGGCGTCAACGCCGACCTCGACACCGCCCTCGCGGCCGCCGATCACGGCGACCGGACCGCCGCCCTGCGCGCCGCCCGCGCCGAGTGGGCCCGCCGCCACACCGTGCACACCGCGGACGCCCTGGCCTGGGCCCTGCACGTCAACGGCAAGGACGCCGAGGCCCTGCCCTACGCCAGGCAGGCCACCGCGACCGGCTACCGCAACGCCTCGTTCCTCTACCACCGGGGCATGATCGAACGCGCCACCGGCCACCCGAAGGACGCCCGCTCCTCCCTGAGGGCGGCGCTGAAGCTGAACCCCGGCTTCTCGCCGCTGGGCTCCCGTGAGGCCCGTAAGGCGCTCGAGAACCTGGAGGCGACCAAGTGAGCTGCCGTCGTCTGTTCGCCTCCGGTGCCGCCGTCCTGACGGCGGCCTGCGCGCTCGCGCTGGTTCCTTCCACCGGCGCGAGCGCGCACCCTCTGGGCAACTTCACCGTCAACCGCTACGACGGCCTCGTCGCCGCCCCCGGCGAGCTCCGCGTCGACCACGTCGAGGACCTCGCCGAGATCCCGGCGACCCAGGCCAAGCCCGACATCGCGCGGCTGGGCATGGCCGAGTGGGCCAAGGAGCGGTGCGCGAAGGCGGCCGAGGGCAGCAGGGCCGACGTCGACGGCCGCGCCACCCCGCTCACCAGCGTGAGCGCCACGGCCCGGCTGCGGCCCGGCCAGGCGGGCCTGCACACCCTCCGCGTGGAGTGCGGGCTGACCGCGCCCCTGCCCGAGGGCCGCACGGTGCGCCTCGGCTTCCACAGCGAGGGCGCCTCCACCGGCCCCGGCTGGCGGGAGATCACCGCGCGCGGGGACCGGATGACGCTCACCGCGACCGACGTACCGAAGAAGTCCGTCTCGCACGAGCTCACGACGTACCCGAAGGCACTGCTCTCCTCCCCCGCCGACACCTCCTCCGCCTCCCTGCGGGTGCGGCCCGGCGGGCCCGCCCTGGCCGCGGACCGGCCGGACGCGCCCGCGGCCTCCGTGCTGCCCCGGGGCGCCGACCGCTGGACCGAGGCCCTGAACAACCTCGTCGCCCGCCACCACCTCACCGCCGGTTTCGCCGCGCTCGCCCTGCTGATCGCGATCGCGCTGGGCGCCATGCACGCGCTCGCCCCGGGCCACGGCAAGACCCTCATGGCGGCGACCGCGGCGGCCCGGGGCGGCAGGGCCCGCCTGAAGGACGTCCTGCCGCTGGCCGCCTCGGTGACCGTCACCCACACCCTGGGCGTGGTCGCCCTGGGCCTGCTGGTCATGGCCGGCTCGGCGGCGACGCCCTCGGTCATCGCCTGGCTCGGCCTGGCCAGCGGCGTCCTGGTGCTGGCGGCGGGCGTGAACCTCGTACGCCGAGCCTGGCGCAACCGCGCCCACGGGCACGCGCACCACCACCATCCGCAGGAAGAAGCCTCCCCCGAACGGCAGTTGGAGCTCGTGGGCGCACACGGCACGCCGGCCCCGGCCGCACACGGCCACGGCCACGGCCACGCGCACGGGCCGGAGCACGGGCACGCGCACGACCACGGGCATGAGCACCACGATCACGGCCACGACCATCACCACCACGATCACGACCACCCCCACCCCTCGCACGAGGTCGAGCACACGCACGGCGGCTTCACCCACACCCACTCCACCGCCCCCACCCTCCGCGGCACCCTCCTCCTCGGCTTCGCCGGCGGCATGGTGCCCAGCCCCTCCGCCGTCGTCGTCCTGGTCGGCGCCGCGGCCCTCGGCCAGGCGTGGTTCGGTCTGCTGCTCGTCGTCGCCTACGGCGTCGGGCTGGCGCTGACCCTCACCGCGGCCGGGTTCGCCGTCGTGAAGCTGGGTACGGGAATGAGTCGGGTGCTGGACAACCGTCCGCGCTGGACCACGCATCCCCTGGCGGCCCTGGTGCGCAGCAGCGCTCCGCTGGTGTCCGCCCTGGTGGTGGTGGCCTTGGGGGCCGGTCTGGTCCTCAAGGGGGCGGCTTCGGCGCTCGGATGAGTTACTTTGTGAATGACTCAGGTGAGATGCCGTGGGGGGCGTCGGTGTCCGAAGACCCTGGCAGTGAACGTCTGATCGCGGGCCGCTACCGCCTGCTGTCCCCTCTCGGCGAGGGCGGCATGGGGACGGTGTGGCGGGCCCGCGACGAGGTGCTGCACCGCGAGGTCGCCGTCAAGGAGGTGCGCGCGCCCGCCGGGCTGGCGGCCTCGGACGTGGAGCGGATGTACGCCCGGCTGGAGCGTGAGGCGTGGGCGGCCGCGCGGGTCGCCAACCGCAACGTCGTCACGGTGTACGACGTGGCCACGCAGGACGGCCGCCCCTGGATCGTCATGGAGCTGGTCCGCGGCATCTCGCTGGCGGAGCTCCTGGACGCCGAGGGCCCGCTGGAGCCACGGCGGGCCGCGCACATCGGTGCCGAGGTGCTGTCCGCGCTCCGGGCGGCGCACGAGGCCGGGGTGCTGCACCGGGACGTGAAACCGGCCAATGTGCTGCTGTCGAACGACGACCGGGTGGTGCTCACCGACTTCGGCATCGCCCAGGTCGAGGGCAGCTCGGCGCTGACCATGACCGGCGAGGTGATCGGCTCGCCCGAGTTCCTGGCGCCGGAGCGGGCGCTGGGCCGCACTCCCGGCCCGGAGTCCGACCTGTGGTCGCTGGGTGTGCTGCTGTACGCCGCGGTCGAGGGCAACTCCCCCTTCCGTCAGACCACCCCGCTGAGCACCCTGCGCGCCATCGTCGACGAGGAGCTGCCGCCGCCCCACCGGGCCGGGCCGCTCGCCCCGGTGATCGAGGGCCTGCTGCGCAAGGAGCCGGCCGAGCGGATCGCGGCGGACCGGGCCGAGCAGGACCTGCGGATCGTCGCGGCCGGGGGCACCCCGAGTCCGGACGGCGCCCTGGCGTCGCCGTCCGCGCCGACGATCGCGGCGTTCCCGGAGCCGGCGCGGCCGACCCCGCCGATGCCGATGCCCTATCCGGCGGGGAGAACCGGGCCGCTGCCCGGTGGGGGCACCACGGCCACGGACGCCACGCCGCCGGAGCGCAACCGCCGCGCCGGCCTCGTGCTGGTCGCCGGCGTGGTCGTCCTGGCGCTGGCCGTGGCGGGGCTGACGTACGCCCTGCTGCACCACGGCAGCGGCGGCAGCGGCTCGGACGGCTCCGGCACCCCGCGTTCGGAGCCCCGGACCTCGGCGTCCGCCACGGACACCAGGCCCGGCAGCTCGGCCCCGACCAGCCCTACACCGAGCGCGAGCCGCAGCTCCACGAGCACGCCGCAGTCCGTGACCGTGACGCTGACGGGGTCGAACACGACGTATTCCGGCACCTGCCCGCCGGACAGGTCGCAGGCGCCGACGTTCACGGCGACGTTCACGGTGGGCCGGGTGCCGGCGACGGTGACGTACCGCTGGGTCACCAAGAACGGTTCGCTGCCCGGGGAGTGGAAGACGCTGTCCTTCCCCTCCGGTGGCGGCAAGACCCAGCAGGTGAGGAACTTCATCACCACGCGCGACAGCACGGGCACCTTCGAGGACGTGATCAGCGTGGAGGTCCGCGACCCCGTGCACGCCACGTCCGGCTCGGTGCCGTTCTCGCTGACCTGCCAGGCGGAGACCCCGACGGGCGGGGCCTCCCCCAGTGCTTCGGCGTCACCCTCCTCGTGATCAGGCCAGGTTGTCGAGGACCGGCAGGTAGCCGCCGGACTGGCCGGACGCGGTCGGGTGGTAGGACTCGCCGATGTTGAGCCAGTTCACGCTGTGCAGCCAGGAGCTGCCGGAGCAGATCTCGTGGCCGGTGAAGGTGGTGCGGACGTCGCCGAAGGCGAAGCCGTGGTTGGCCGCGGCCTTGTTGATGGCCGTGTCCAGGTAGTCGGCGGCGCCGTTGATGGCCGTCCGCTTGGTCTCGGACAGGCCGAGGCAGGTGGTGCCGAGCTTGTAGAAGCGCGGGTAGCCGAGGACGACGACGTGGGCGTTCGGGGCCTTGGCGCTGATCGCCGAGTAGACGCTGTCGAGCTGGCCGGGCAGCGTCGAGTCGACGTACGCCTTGGCGGTGTTGATCCGGGACAGGCAGGTGCTGTCGGACTGGAGCACGCAGGTGGTCATGACGTCGGCGAAGCCGGCGTCGTTGCCGCCGATCGAGAGGGAGACGAGGGCGGTGGCGGAGCTGAGGGTGCCGAGCTGGTTGGCCAGGACATCACCCGTACGGGCGCCGGAGCAGGCCTTGAAGTCGAACGTCGAGGGTGAGTGCGCGGCCGCCCACAGGTAGGGGTAGGCCTTGGTGCTCTGCTTGCAGTCGCCGCTGGCGCTGAGGTAGCTGCCCGCGCCGACTCCGGAGGAGTAGGAGTCGCCGAGGGCCACATAACCGCCGGTGGCCGCCTGCTGGGACGCCTGCGCCGCCGTGGCCCCGGTGAGGGCCGTGCCGGCGGCGAGGAGGATCGAGCTCACGAAAACGGCAATTCGGGAACGTCTCATGGAACCTCCCTTTAGCAGGATCTCTGCCATAACCGTGGTACCAACTACGCGTGTTGATGGGAAGTGTCCATGTCAAGACTGTTGAAAAGTCCTCAACTTCCGGTTGTGAACGACCCGGAGGAGAAATTTGTTCAGGAATGCACGAGAAACGGCTGTAGGCCCTTTGGTCCCTTGACGCCCCCTCTTGCGCTGAGCGACATTGAAGACTGGCATCCGGCGCGCTGGGGGGCGAAGTCGCCAATGCAGACGATCCACATCAGAAGACGCGTCAAACCGCCTTCGCCAAACGGCACCGAGCGAGCGAGGCAGGGCCCGGAGGGGGACCTGTCACCACTGCTCGCGGGGGCCGCGACGGCCGTGGGGGGCTTCGGCGCGCTGCTGGCGCTCGTCGACGCGGAATCACCCCTGCGCGGCCCGTGCACTCTGTTCTTCCTGCTCGCGGCACCCGCGACCGCCGTCTGGGCGGCGCTGCGCGGGCTGGAACCGTTCGGCCGTCTCCTCACCGCTGTGGCGGGTGCGGTCGTCCTCGACATGCTCGTAGCTCAGGGCATGTTGGCCGTCCATCGCTGGTCGTGGCGCGGCGGGATCATCGCCGTGACCGTGATCAGCTGTCTCCTTCTCCTCGTAAGTTGTGTAACGGTCAAACCAACAAAAAGGTGAGGCCTGGTTCCAGGCCTTGCCATATGGGTTCAATCGTCAATACCGTCGTACATCTCACCCGCATCGGACCATCTTCAAGCGGCTCTAGGGGAGGGCTCAAGGACCGCGATGGCTGCCGGAGCGGGGCGCGGTAGGGGGGTGCCGTGCTCGGTGACCGCGAACTGTGACCGAGTCGTGCCGCGCGACCGGCTGCTGCCCTGCGGCAGGCGGCCAGCTTTGCCAGCTCGCCTCGGCGTGCACGTAGCTCCATCTCGTCATGCCGTGGGCGTGAACCCCCCTTTCGAACCGGATACAAAGCCGGGCCGCCCGGGGGCGGGCGGTCCACCGGACGAGAGGGACCAAGACTCATGAGTTCTGTTCTTCGGCCGGCGGCCACGAACCACGGGCCGTCAACCGCCGACAAGTACCGGCCGATCTCCACCCACCTGGCCATCGCGCCACCGGTGAGCGTGGTGATCCCCGCCATGAACGAGGCGGAGAACCTTCCCTACGTCTTCAAGACGCTTCCCGACTGGATCCACGAAGTCGTCCTCGTGGACGGCAACTCCACCGACGACACCGTCGCGGTCGCCCGCGAGCTGTGGCCCAAGGTGAAGGTCGTCGAGCAGCGAGGCAAGGGCAAGGGGGACGCCCTGATCACCGGGTTCGAGGCGTGCACCGGCGACATCATCGTGATGGTCGACGCGGACGGCTCGGCCGACGGCAACGAGATCGTGTCGTACGTCTCCGCCCTGGTCTCCGGCGCGGACTTCGCCAAGGGCTCGCGCTTCGCCAACGGCGGCGGCACCGACGACATGACCTTCATCCGCAAGCTCGGCAACTGGGCGCTGTGCACCATCGTCAACCGCAAGTTCGGCGCCCGCTACACCGACCTGTGCTACGGGTACAACGCGTTCTGGCGGCACTGCCTCGACAAGATCTCCCTCGACTGCACCGGCTTCGAGATCGAGACCCTCATCAACATCCGGGTGGTCAAGGCCGGCCTGAAGGTGCAGGAGATACCCAGCCACGAGTACCTCCGCATCCACGGCACGAGCAACCTGCGGGCCGTGCGGGACGGGATCCGGGTGCTGAAGGTGATCCTCAAGGAGCGGTCCAACCGCAAGGAGCTGCGCCGGCAGGAACATCACTCGCCGCTCCTCGACTCGGTGCGGGGAGAGGTGTCTTGAGCGATCTCGGCGTCTCCGTCGTGATCTGCGTCTACACCGAGGACCGCTGGGAGGACATCCTCGCCGCGGTCTCGTCGGTGCGGGCGCAGTCCCGGCCCGCTCTGGAGACCCTGCTGGTCGTCGACCACAATCCGGCCCTGCTGGAGCGGCTGGCCAAGGAGTACAAGGAAGCCGACGAGGTGCGGGTGCTCGCCAACGCGGGCCCCCGTGGACTGTCCGCCGGCCGCAACACCGGTATCGCGGCCTCGCGCGGCGAGGTGATCGCCTTCCTCGACGACGACGCCGTGGCCGAGCGGGACTGGCTGCGCCGCTTCGCCGAGGGGTACGCCGATCCCCGGGTGATGGCCGTCGGCGGCCGGACCATGCCCATCTGGGCGTCGGGGCGGCGGCCGGCCTGGTTCCCCGAGGAGTTCGACTGGGTGGTGGGCTGCACGTACAAGGGCCTGCCGACGGGCCTGGTCCGGGTGCGCAACGTCCTCGGCGGGAACGCCTCGTTCCGTCGTACGGCCTTCGACGCGGCGGGCGGTTTCGCCACCGGCATCGGACGCGACGGCGACAGGCGCCCGCTGGGCTGCGAGGAGACGGAGCTGTGCATCCGGCTCAGCAGGGCCAGACCCGACGCGATCCTGCTGATCGACGACCGCGCCGTGATCCACCACCGGGTGCCTGAGGCACGCGAGCACTTCGGGTACTTCCGCACGCGCGCGTACGCCGAGGGCCTGTCGAAGGCGCTCGTGGCGCGCAGCGTGGGCGCGGACAAGGGACTGGAGTCCGAACGGCGGTACGCGACCCGTGTGCTGCCGGCCGGAGTGGCGCGCGGACTGCGCGACGCCGCGCTGGCCAGGCCGGGCGGCGCCGGCCGGGCGGGGGCGATCGTCGCCGGGGTGCTGACCGCGGCCGGGGGGTACGTGGTGGGGAGCGTGCGCGCCCGCCGCGGCGGAGCGTCCTTCTCCGTCGCCGCGATCGAGGGGGCGGATCATGACCGAGGGGGGAGCTCATGACCGAAGAGGCCGTACCGATTCTCATGTACCACTCGGTCGCCACCGCGCCGAACGACGCCACCCGCGCGCTGTCGGTGGCGCCGCAGGCGTTCGCCGAGCAGATGGCACTGATCGACGACCTGGGGCTGACCCCGGTCAGCACCGGTGATCTGGCGGCGCGTTGGCGCTCGGGGCGCCCGCTGCCGGCGCGTCCGGTGCTGATCACGTTCGACGACGGCTACGAGGGCGTGCACCGGCACGCCCTGCCCGTCCTCGCCAAACACGGCTTCACCGCCACGCTGTTCGTCTCCACGGGCTGGATCAGGGGCGCGTACGACACCGGGGGCGCCCTCGACACCATGCTCGACTGGGACCAGGTCCGCGAACTCGCCGCCGCGGACGTCGAGATCGGCGGCCACAGCCACACCCACCCGCAGCTCGACCAGCTCGACGACGAGCGGCTGCGGCACGAGCTGATCCACTGCAGGGACCTCGTCACCGACGAACTGGGCACCGCCCCGGTCTCCTTCGCCTACCCCTACGGCTACTCCAGCCGCCGGGTGCGCGAGGCGGTCCGGCGGACGGGCTACGCCCAGGCGCTTGCCGTCGGCAACCGCCTCGCGCGCCGCCGCCAGGGCCCCTACGCCCTGCAGCGGGTCACCATGCGCCGCGGCACCGGCATCGAGGAGTTCGAGCGGCTGGTCGAGGGCCGCCGCATCGCCCGCACCTTCGCCAGGGACCATGCCCTCACCAAGGGCTACGCCATGGTCCGCAGAGCACGCCAGGTCCGCCGGAAGGCCAGCCGTTCCCGTGTCTGACACGACGACCACGTCCACCGAGCCGCAGTCCGCGAGCGAGGCGCCCGAGCAGCCGGGGCGCCGTCTTCGCCTGCCCGGCATGGGCGCCGGTGGCAGCCAGCTGTTCCGCAACGCCTACGCGCTGATGCTGAACACCGGTATCTCCGCCGTCCTGGGCCTCGGCTACTGGCTCATCGCCGCCCGCTACTACTCCGACTCCGCCGTCGGCCAGGGCTCGGCCGCGATCGCCGCGATGAAGCTCCTCGCGGGGCTGACCGCGGTGACCCTGACGGGTGCCCTGGCCCGCTTCATCCCCGTGGCCGGACGGAGCACCGGCCGCCTCATCTTCCGCACCTACGCGGGCAGCTCGCTGATCGTGTCGCTCGCCGCGATCGTCTTCCTGCTCACCCTGAACATCTGGGGGCCGTCCTACCGCTTCCTGCACGGGCCGGTGCACGGACTCGGCTTCATCGCGGCCGTCGTCGCCTGGAACGTGCTCACGCTGCAGGACGGTGTGCTGACCGGGCTGCGCAGCGCGCCCTGGGTGCCGGTGGGCAACACGGTCTTCTCGGGGGTGAAGCTGGTCCTGCTGGTCGGTCTCGCCGCGGCGATCCCCACCACGGGCGTCTTCGTCTCCTGGGTCGCGGCGATCGCCACCTCCGTCGTGCCGCTGGGCTGGCTGGTCTTCCGCCGTCTGGTGCCCCGGCATGTGAAGACGACCGCGGACCACGCCCGTCCGCCGAACGTGAAGGAGATCGGCAGGTTCCTCGCCGGCGACTACACGGGCTCGCTGTTCTCGCTCGCCGTGGTCTACCTCGTCCCGGTGATCATCGCCTCGCAGGTCAGCTCCAAGGACAACGCGTACTTCTACATCACCACCACCATCGGCGGCACGGTCAATCTGCTCGCCATCAACATGGGCGCCTCGCTGACCGTCGAGGGCTCGCACGACCCGGCCCGGCTCGCCCTCAACACCCGTGCGGCGCTGAAGCGGATGGCGCGCATCATGCTGCCGATCTGCGGACTGATGTTCGTCGGAGCGCCGTGGATCCTCGGCGTCTTCGGGCAGGGCTACGCGGACGCCGCCACCCCGCTGCTGCGCCTGTTCGCGATCGGCGCGCTGCTGCGGGTCGTCATGGAGACGTACTTCGCGGTCCTGCGCGCGCAGAGCCGCACCGGCGGCCTGGCCTGGATGCAGGGCCTGCTGTGCGTCCTGGTGCTCGGCCTGACGCTGCTTCTGCTGCCCCGGATGGGGCTCACCGGCGCCGGTGTCGCCGAGATCTCCTCGCTCGCGGTGATCGTCACCGTCGCCGCGCCGAAGCTGTACCGCACGCTGAAGGCGGCCCCGGCCGACGTGCCCGAGGACGCGGCGCCCGACGGGGACCTCGCCGACCTGGGCACCGCCACCGTCCCGATCACCGAGAAGGCGCGCCGGCGCGGCCCGGCCTGGGCCCTCGACACCGACACCCTGGCGCTCGGCATCCACGTCGACTTCGACCACCAGGAGCGCCGGCCGGACGTGCGGCCGGGACCGGGGACCCCACCCACGGGAACACCCGTGGCACGGCCCGATCACCGGCCGGCCTGGGCGAGGAAACCCGAGGTGGGGCTGCCGGTGGAGGCGGCCTCCCCCGCGGGCGGGCCGAGCCTGACGTGGGGCCGGGAGCCCGGTGCGGAGGCCTCGCGGGGGCCGGCCGAGGTCGAGGTGGACGCACCGTTCGGGGCCGCGCTCACGACGGAGCCGGCCGAGAGAGCCGTGGGCGAGGAGCCCCCGGCGCGGGAAGCGCGATCGCCGTCCCTCCCCTGGCGTGAGCGCCTGCACCCCACCCGCGCCGGACTCGTCCTCGGCGGCGCGCTGGCCGCCGCGCTGCTGCTGTACTGGGTGCCCGCGCTGGGACTCGGCGAGGCCGACCTGAACGGCATGGGCGGCCTGGGCCTGATCTCGGTCCTGCCGCTGCCGACCCTCGTCGGCGCCGCCCTGCTGGTCACGGTGTTCGCCTCGCTGCTGTGGCTGGGCCGCGAGCACAAGGCACTGCTGCTGGTCACGCTGCTGGCGACCGTCGTGTCCCTGCACGCGCTGCCCGCGGTGCTGGAGACCGAGCCGCGCTTCCCGACGGCCTACCAGCACCTGGGCTTCCTGGACTACATCGACCGCACCGGGTCGGCCGTGCCCGATCTGGACGCCCGCTGGAGCTGGCCGGGCTTCTTCGCGGTGGCCGCGTTCGTCGGCCGGGCCTGCGGGGTCACGGACTTCACCGAGATCATCCGCTGGTGGCCGCTGACCATTCAACTCCTGTATCTGGCACCGATGTTCCTGCTGGTGCGCTCGATGCGGGCGAGCTGGCGGGCCAAGTGGACCGGCATCTGGATCTTCGTGCTCAGCGGCTGGGTCGGCCAGGACTACTTCTCCCCGCAGGGCTTCACCTACCTCCTCTACCTGGCCTTCGTCGCGATCCTGCTGGTCTGGTTCCGCGCGCCGCGGGTGATCTGGACGAGGATGCGGCCGGGCGAGGCGGAGGTCGAGCCGACGGACCGCCGTCAGAAGGCGGTCCTGCTCGGGGTGCTGATCGGTCTGTTCGCGGCGAGCGTCCCCGCCCACCAGCTCACCCCGTTCGTGATGCTGGGCGTGCTCGCGGCGCTCGTCGTCACCGGCAGGTCGGAACTGCGCGGCCTGCCCATCCTGTTCGCCGTGCTGGTGGCCGTCTGGCTGGGCTTCATGGCGGAGCCGTACTGGTCGGGGCACTTCGACGAGCTGTTCGGCGGCGTCGGCGGCGTCGGCAGCAACGTGTCCACGTCCGTATCCGGCCGCATCCAGGGCGGCGACTCCACGCACAAGCTCGTCCTGTACACGCGGGTGCTGCTGGCCGGTGGTGTGATGACGTTCGCCTGCTGGGGCTGGTGGCGCCGGCGGGACCACAAGTACCGCGAACGGTCGCTGCTGGTGCTGACGTTCGTGCCGTTCCTCGGCTTCGGGATGCAGTCGTACGGCGGTGAGATGGCGCTGCGCGTCTTCATGTTCGCCGTGCCCGGCGCCGCGCTGCTGGCCGGTCTCGCCCTGTTCCCGCGCACCGGCGTCACCGCCGAGGAGCGGGACAAGGACCGGGTGAGCCTGGCTCCCCTGGCCGCGCTGATGGCGGGACTGCTGCTGGTGGGCGGCTTCCTGGTGGCCCGCTGGGGCAACGAGCCGTTCGAGCGGGTGCGGCCCGGCGAGGTCGCGGCCATGGACTACGTGTACGCGCACGACAAGCCGACCGTGCGCCTGCTGTGGCTGAGCAACGACACCGTCAACGACGTGACGCCGGCGATGCCGTGGGGCACGAAGGACATGGAGCGGGTGAACTACGTGCCGACCCTGGCACCGGCCGACCCGGTCCTGGTGTCCGGTCTGGTCAAGGCGCTCAAGGACGCGGGCCCGAACTCGTACCTGATGGTCAACGAGAGCCAGCTGACGTACCTGCGGATGGACGTGGGCTACTCCCCCACCTGGGGGCCGCGCCTGATCCAGAACCTGGACCGGCGGCCCGAGTTGAAGAAGGTCTACGTCAACTCCGACGCCACCGTCTACACGCTCGGAAAACAGCCCGCGGGCGCGGTGGCGAAGCCCGCCCCCGGTCCGATCGGGCCGCAGATCACCTGGACGCCGTGGTCGATCGTCGGCGCGCTGGCCGCGCTGGCGCTGATCGTGCTGCTGACGGCCCGCGAGGTGGTCCGGGTCGCGATGCGGCCGAGTGTGCGCCAACTGCGCCGGCTGCAGAGCAGCTTCTGGTTCTCGCTGCCGCTGCTGGCGGTGCTGCTGGCCTCGCTGGTCCAGCGGTTCCTGACGATCAACTGACCGTGCGGTGGCTCACCGCTGGAGCCACCGCACCTCGTAGGCCTGCATGTCGAACCGCTTGCCGTCGATCTTGGCGCTGATGGACCGGCCGAGGGTGTTGACCACCAGAACGGTCCGGTCGGTGGCGAGGACGCGGACGTTGGGCACGTCGTCGGCGGCGACGGACACGGTGGTGTACTTCGTCCCCGGCCCGAACTCCTGGCTGAAGCGGGAGACCAGATCGAACATGGGGAGCTTGCGGCCCCCGTCGGCGCCGTCCGTCGGGGTCCACAGGCAGCCCGCGCAGCCGCCGCCCTTCTCGTCCTCCGGGTTCCAGTAGAAGCCGGAGGAGGCGCCGCCCTTGACCATGGCGATCATGCCGGCGGCCTGGACGGCGACCCGGCGGGGCTCGGACCAGCCGTTGCGCTCGTCCTTGCCGTCGGCGGGCTCGACGTAGTACTCGGCCCACCACAGCGGCAGGTTGCCGGTCTCCTGCCGCACCCACCTGCCGACGGCGGTGAACTTGTCGGTGGCCGCGAACTCGTTCGGCAGCATCTCGTCGTCGTTGGTGTAGCTGGAGCCGTCCACGACGACGAAGTCGGCGCCCGCCTTGTTCTTGTTCCAGTAGTCGAAGGCCTCCAGGACCCGCTGGTCCATGGCGCCCCACGGGCCCTTGAAGGTCTTGGACGCCTCCTCCGCCCGCGGGTCGACGCTGTCCATCACCAGGTACGGCCCGCCGACCATGATCTTCTTGTCGACCTTCTTCAGGGCCTTGTAGACGAGGTTGTAGAGCTTGGTGTACCCCTCGTAGTCCCAGCGGCCCTCGGTGTCGCTCCAGAAGCCCTTGAACTCGTTCCAGACGATGAAGTGGCGCACGTCCGGATAGCGCCGGGCGACGGTCGCGGCGAGCGCGGCGAAGTCGGCGTAGTGCTCGGGCAGCGGTGCCGTCTCCAGCGCGGGCCGGCTCCAGTTCGTGTTGTCGACGCCGGCCTTGCCGCCCTTCATCCAGTCCGGGGAGCAGCACAGGGTGACGACCGGGGTGCCGCCGGACCTGCGGATGAAGTCGATGCGGCGGTCCATGGCACCGAAGTCGTAACGCCCCTTCACCGGCTCGGGGTTGTCCGCCCCCCAGCCCATCAGGGCCTGGTCCTGGGGCAGCCCGCCGGCGTTCGAGACCAGCTTCTCGACCCGGTCCGTGGCGGCCGGGTCGCCCTCGTCGGCGCTGTACTGGGTGTGCGTGAAGCCCCAGCCGACGTCGGGCGAGTCCTGGTCCTTGGGGGTCACCGGGGTGCCGTGCACCGCGGCGCCGTTCTTCGAGGTTCCCCTGGTGCTGTCGCCGTCGTCCGGAAGCGTGTTGATCAGGGTGACGATCAGCGCGAGTGCGGCCATGCCCACGCCGAGCAGCGCGGTGAGCCGCCACCGCCGAGCCCCCGAAGTCCACCCATGACGTCCCATCGAGGGCAACAGTATCGGGATGAACGCCACCTGGGGCAGATGTCGTGAATCCACAGTCCTGTAACAGGACGGAGGGGACACAACGGCACCGCGCCTCACTCCCGGCGCGCCGCGGAAACCGGGTGCACGGGGCGGCCCCGTGCCGGATCATGGGCGCCATGTCTGCGAACCCACACGACGCGCTGCCGATCCGGCTCAACGTCGACGACAGCGACTCGCCGTCCGACGTCGTCGACGCGCTGTTCCTCGGCCGTTTCGCGACGGGCGAGCAGCCGTACGCGCACGCGGCGAACATCGACCGGGTCCGCTCCGGCGCCACGCTGCTGCCGCAGGGCGCCCGGGTGCTGCGGGTCGCCCGTGACGACGACCGCAGCGCCACCCTGGCGGAGGGCGACGGCTGGACCGTGCTGATCTCCCGCTGGAACCGGGGCGCCGACGTCACGGTCACGGCCACCAGCGCCGAACTGGCCGAGCATGTCCTGGAGCAGGCGACCGACGGCGCGGCGGACGAGCCCGAGCCCCAGCCGGAGAACGTGACCATGGGCTTTTGGTACGTCTCCCCCCGGCGCGGCCCGCACCGCACGACCCGGCAGATCTCCGCGGGCACCTGGGAGGAGGTCCGGGAGAACTACACGGCGCCGGTGGCGGACGCCATGGACCGCCTGATGAAGACGACGCCGGAGGACATCGCGGGCCGTCTGCTCCTGCTGCACGGCCCGCCCGGCACGGGCAAGACCTCCGCGCTGCGCACCCTCGCCCGCTCCTGGCGGGACTGGTGCCAGGTGGACTGCGTCCTGGACCCCGAGAGGCTGTTCAGCGACGTCGGCTATCTGATGGACATCGCCATCGGCGAGGAGGACGGGACGGGCAAGGGCCGCTGGCGGCTGCTGCTGCTGGAGGACTGCGACGAGCTGATCCGCGGCGAGGCGAAGCACACGGCGGGCCAGGCCCTGTCGCGCCTGCTCAACCTGACCGACGGTCTGCTGGGCCAGGGCCGCAACGTCCTGGTCGGTGTCACCACCAACGAGGACCTGGAGCGTCTGCACCCGGCCGTGGTGCGCCCCGGCCGCTGTCTGGCCCGGATCGAGGTCGGCCGGCTGACCCACCGCGAGGCGGTCGGCTGGCTCGGCACCGAGGAGGGCGTGGGCCGCGAGGGCGCGACCCTGGCCGAGCTGTACGCACTGCGCCGCGGAACGTCCCCGACGTCCCTGCCGGACCAGCGGGACGGAGCCGACGCGGGGCTGTACCTCTAGTGTTTTGATGGAGGTATGACCCTGTTGGTCGGAACGTCGGGGTGGCAGTACAAGGACTGGCGGGGCGTGCTCTACCCCGCCGGGTGCCCGACGCGGCTGTGGCTGGAGGAGTACGCCGGGCACTTCGCCACCGTGGAGCTCAACAACGCGTTCTACCGGCTGCCGACGCGGGAGAACTTCGCCGCCTGGCGCGAGCGGGTGCCGCCGGACTTCGTGGTCGCGGTCAAGGCGAGCCGCTTCCTGACCCACATCAAGCGGCTGCGTGACCCGGAGGAACCGGTCGAGCGGCTGATGACGCACGCGGCGGGCCTGGGCGACCGGCTGGGCCCGGTGCTCCTGCAGCTCCCGCCGACGCTGAAGGCCGACGCGGGGCTGCTGGACGCGTGCCTGGGCTGCTTTCCGCCGGGCACCCGGGTGGCGGTGGAGCCGCGGCACGAGTCGTGGTGGACGGCTCAGGTCCGCAAGGTGCTCCAAGCGCGCGGCGCGGCCCTGTGCTGGGCGGACGTGCTCTCCCGCCCGGCGACCCCGCTGTGGCGCACGGCCGACTGGGGCTACGTCCGCTTCCACCAGGGCCGCGCGCGAGCCTGGCCGCACTACGGCCGGCGGGCGCTGGAGACCTGGGCGGACCGCATCGCCCGCACCTGGTCGCCGGACGACGACGTGTACGCGTACTTCAACAACGACCCGACGGGGGCGGCCGTGCAGGACGCGGCGACGTTCGCGAGGGCGGCGGGCGCGAGGGAGCTGGCCGTCACCCGCACCCCCTGAGCCCACCCCCGGCGGTGCCGGACCCTGCGTCAGCCCTCCCCGTACCCGGCCCGCAGAGCGTCCCGCACCGCCGCCAGCGCGTCCGCCTCCGCCAGCCCGAGCCGGCGGGCACGCTCGACGTACGCCTGCGCGGCCGACGCCAGCTCCCGTTCGGCGGCCGAGCCGGCGGCGGCCACGTACGTTCCGTTGCGCCCCCGCGTCTCGATCACTCCGTCGCTCTCCAGCGCCCGGTACGCCTTGGCGACCGTGTTGGCCGCCAGGCCCAGCGACTCGGCGAGCCCCCGCACGGTCGGCAGCCGGTAGCCCACCGGCAGCACCCCCGCGCGGGCCTGCTCGGAGATCTGCACCCGCACCTGCTCGAAGGGCGGCGCGCTGTCGTCGATGTGGATCTTCAAGGTCACGCCCCCGATTGTCCCGCACCCGCCGGAAAATGAGGCGCGCCCGGTCCCGTCCCCCACGTAGCGTGCGCCCACATGACAGTGAACGTGCGTGACCTGCTCCCCGACGACCCCACCGATGTCGAGGCCTTCGCCCGGGTCCGGCACCTCGCCCTGCCGTACATCCTGTGGACCCCGGCCGCCATCCTCCACAACCTGGCCCACACCCCCGCCGAGGCCCGCTTCAGGTCCCTGGTGGCGGAGGAGGACGGCGAGGTGATCGGCACGGCCCAGGTGCACCTGGCGCACGAGAGTCCCGAGCCGGGCCAGGGCATGCTCAACATCTACGTACGCCCCGACCGCGTCCACCGCGGCGCGGGCACGCAGCTGGTGCGCGCCGCCGAGCGGCATCTGACGGAGCACGGCGCGACGAAGCTGCTGGCCTGGGTGCTGGACGAGCCGGCCAACCGCGCCTTCGCCGAGCGGCACGGCTACCGGTCCAGCCGCTCCGCCCACTTCCTGCGGCTTGACCTGACCACCGGCGCGCTGCCGCCGCTGCAATCGCCGCCGCCGGACGTGGAGTTGCGCTCGGCGGCCGACTTCGCGGACGATCCGCGGCCGCTGTTCGAGCTGGACGCGGAGACGACGTCGGACGAGCCGAGCGACGTCGGCACCGAGCTGACGGACTACGCGGCCTGGATCGAGCAGACCTGGAACCACCCCTCGCTCGACCGGGAGCTGACGACGGTCGCGTCGGTCGACGGCCGTCCCGCCGCCTTCAGCATCGCCTACACGGACGGTCCCACCGGCCGTTACGCCACCGCGATGACCGGCACGGCCCGCACCCACCGCGGCCGCGGACTGGCCAAGCTCGCCAAGAACACCTCCCTGCACCGCGCCCGTGCGGCCGGCTTCCGGGAGGCCCACACCGGCAACGACACCGACAACGGTCCGATGCTCGCGATCAACAAATGGTTCGGGTACGAGATCGTCGCGTCGGAGGTGCGCTATGTCCGCGAACTCGGCTGATCCCGCGGGCCGGCTGACCGTCGTCCTCGTCAAGGCGGGCCGCACGAAGATCCGTTACGGCGCCGGGCTGCTCGGCGACGACGGCACCCGGATCGCGGTGCGCGCCCCCTGGGCGGGCACGGGCACGCGCGACTTCGGCTTCGTCCGCTTCGAGGAGGGCGACGTCTTCACCGAGTACTACTGGCGGGACCGGTGGTACGCGGTGAAGGAGGTCCGTGACGGGGCGGGGGCGTTGAAGGGCTGGTACTGCGACATCACCCGCCCCGCCGTCCTCACCGGCTCCGAACTGGTCGTCGAGGACCTCGACCTGGACCTGTGGCGGTCCGCAGACGGCCGGGACGTGCGCCGTCTGGACGAGGACGAGTTCGCGGACAGCGGCCTGCGGGAGACGGACCCGGCGGCCGCGGCCGCCGCGCTGGCCGCCCTGGAGGAGCTCGAGGCGCTGGCCCGCGGCGACGGCTTCGACGCGCTCCTGGCCTGAGCCCGCCCTACTCCAGGACCGCCACCACCGCGTACCGCTCGTCCTCGACCTCCTTGCCCCACAGCGCCGCCTCCTGCGACAGCCGCTCCAGCCGGACGTCACCGGTGAGCGGCGCGAGCAGGGCCGTGAGGTCGTCGGCGGGTATGCCGGTGGGGTCGACGGTCCCCCACACCCCCTCGACCAGCACGAGTCGGCCGCCCGGCCGCAGCAGGCCGCGCCAGTGCCGCAGGGCGCGGCCGGGGTCGGGCAGGGCCCACAGCACGTGCCGTACGAGGACGACGTCGTAGCGCTGTTCGCCGACCGGGGGCGCGGCCGCGTCACCGACGAGGAACACCGCGTCACGGCCGGCCAGCTTGGCCCGCGCGAGGGCGACCATGGCCGGTGAGCCGTCCACGCCGGTGACGCGGTGTCCCCGCTCGGCCGCGAGGAGCGACAGACTGCCGGTGCCGCAGCCGAGATCCAGCACGTCGCAGGCGCGCGCCGGCAGCCAGGACTCAAGCCTGCGGGCCCAGGCCCGCCGAACCTCCGGATCGCGCAGGCCGTGGTCCGGCTCGTCGTCGAAGGAGGCCGCCTGCGCGTCCCAGTCCACGCCGGCGGCCGCGTCGGTGCTGGTGGACGCCGTGTTCAGACCTTCACTGTGATCCGTCATGAGCCCAAGAGTGACACCCGCCACTGACAGTCGAATCGTGACAGCCGCCACTGACAGACCCGCACCGATGAGTCACCCTCCCGGGAAAGGTCTACCTCCGTGAGAACGCGGAACTCGGTAGGCCCTGAAGGAGGCAGCCATGCGCCGGACCACTGTGCAGAAGCCCCTGAAGAAGACGGACTCGCGCAGGGGCCGGGAAGAGGCCGACGAGCGCCCCGCGGGACGCCCGGAGGTGCGCAAGGACATCGCGCGAACCTGGTGGCCGGACGGCTGAGAACGCCCGGCGACGCCGGGCGTCAGTCCAGCCGCTTGCGGTAGTGGATGCGGTCGTAGGGGCCGTCCACCCGCCGCTCGATGACCTCGTAGCCGTACTTCGGGTAGATCTTCTGGTTCTCCCACATCATCGCGTTGGTGTAGAGCCTGACCTCGGGAAGACCGAGTTCACGTGCGCGTGCGTCCACGAAGTGCAGCAGCCGTCGCCCCACGCCCGTGCCGTGCGCGTCGGGGTGGACGGCGATGCTGTCGAGGAACAGGTGGTCGTCGTGTTCCTCCAGGACGACGAGGCCGACGACGGGCTCTCCCGTCACGAACACCTTGCCCGCGGCCACGTTCGCCGCGTGGTCCGCCCGCATGGGCACCGGCACCACCCCGATCCGCTCGATGTAGCGGTGGTACGCGGCGTCGGTCACGGCCCTCACGGCCGGCACGTCGGAGGCGACGGCCGCCCTGATCCGCTCATCTCCCATGCCGACACGGTACCTACCTGATCTCCGTCTCAGCACTCCCTTAACGCGAGCATAAGGATCTCCTCCACCCGCCCCCAGCAGGCGATTTCACGGTTTCTTGGATACGGCTCCCGATCGCTCGTGACCGGGACCGACCAGACCGGGACCGCTTCGAGGAGATTCCGCATGCCCGCACGCCGTCGCACGGCCGCCACGATCGCCGCCCTCGGCGCCGCTCCGCTCGCCCTGACCGCCCTGGCCGCCGCCCCGGCGTCGGCGCACGGGACGATGGGCGACCCGGTCAGCCGGGTCGCCCAGTGCTACGCGGAGAACCCGGAGAGCCCGAAGTCGGACGCCTGCAAGGCGGCGGTCGCGGCCGGCGGCACCCAGGCGCTCTACGACTGGAACGGCATCCGCATCGGCGACGCCGCCGGCCGCCACCGGCAGCTGATCCCGGACGGCAAGCTGTGCAGCGCGAACAACGAGGAGTTCAAGGGCCTCGACCTGGCGCGCGCGGACTGGCCGGCGACGAGCGTGCGCGGCGGGTCGTACACCTTCAAGTACCGCGTGACGGCCCCGCACAAGGGCACCTTCACGGTGTATCTCACCAAGGCGGGCTACGACCCGGCCAAGCCGCCGGCCTGGTCCGACCTGGACCTGGAGCACCCGGTGGCGTCGGCTACCGACCCGGCCCCGTCGGGCGGCTTCTACACCTTCTCCGGCACGCTTCCCGAACGCTCGGGCCGGCAGCTGCTGTACGCGATCTGGCAGCGCTCGGACAGCCCGGAGGCGTTCTACTCCTGCTCGGACGTCGACTTCGGCGGGGGTGCGGCGAAGCCGGCCGGCGGGGGTGCGAAGAGCGGCTCGTCGCCCGCGCCCACCGCCTCCGCGCCCTCCGACGCGCAGATCGAGGCGGGTGCCGGCAGGTCGACGGTGGAGCATCACGGGCACGGCGACCAGGACGCCGCGACGTCCGCGGAGCCCACCGCGGTCAACGCGCCGCAGGCGGCCGGTGCTTCGGAGCGCCTCGCCGAGACGGGAGGCGGCGGCGAGACCCCGTATCTCGCGGTGGGCGGTGCGGCCGCCCTGGCGCTCGGTTCGGCCGCCCTGTTCGCCTCGGTCCGCCGCCGCGCGAGCGACGGCGGACGGCACGGCCGCTAGGACGGCCACGAAGGGGCGGGGCCCGTCCGGCGGCTCAGGCCGGACGGGCCCCGTTCGTGTGTCAGCTCAGTACCGACGCGCAGGTGGTCGCGGTGGCGTGCGCGGGATCGAGCGCGTTGGCCACCTCGTGGAAGGCGATCCGGTCGGTGAGACCGATCAGGACGTGTTCCGACAGGTCCAGCGAGCACAGGTTCTGGATGAGGACGTTGTGCACGTCGGAGCCGCTCAGGTACTGGCTCGTGTACGGCGTGACGACCTCGTCGTACTTGCTGGCGATGACCGTGTAGTGGACGCCGGGGACGGTGTCGCCGCCGGCGTTGAGCTTGGTGAGGAAGGCGGAGCCGGCGATCTGGTCGGCGAGGCCCGGGGTGGCGGCGGTGAGCAGGTCGGCGGCGCCCGGGAAGTAGGGCAGCAGCTTGGTCAGACCGTTCAGGTCGGTGCCGTGGTTGTCGGGCGCGATGCCGACCAGGGCGTTCACCTTGGCGGCTCCGCCGAGGAACTTGAGGTAGTAGCGGGGCATCATGCCGCCCTGCGAGTGGCCGACGAGGTCGGCCTTGGCGGCGCCGGTGGCGGTGAGGACCTTGTCGACGAAGGCGGAGAGCTGCCCGGCCGACTTGTCGATGGGGCCGAGGCCGTAGAAGACGGGGACGCCGGAGAGCTGGCCGTAGTCCAGGGAGAAGACGCAGTAGCCGCGGTCCTCCAGGTAGGGCGCGAGGCCCAGCCAGTTGTCGACGGAGTTGCCGAGGGTGCCGTGGACCAGGACGACGGGGCGGGGGTGGGCGGCGGAGGGCTTGCAGGAGTAGTCGTTCCAGCCGCTGGTGGGAGCGGTGGCGGCGTGGGCGGTGGTGGCGGGGACGAGGGCGACCGCGGCGGTGAGCAGCACCGCGGCCAGGGGTCTGAGCACTCGTTTCCAGGGCAGCATCGTGTGATCTCCTTGCGGCTCAAGGGAGGTGCGATGGCCTTACGCCCTGTGATCCGGATCACGAAGGATGCTGTTCACTCGTCAAGTTACGGACGAGTAGTGGAAGTGTGAAGTTACGCGTCAGTAAAAACTTCCAGTGATAACCGACTCGCCGGTAGCTGCCGATGAACCGTCACCAGGCGGGCCTGATCGGACCATAGGGCGCGATACGCCCCAATCGATCGCGCAACGCCCGCACTTCACCCTCACCGAGTACGTCCGCCCACTCCCGCACCACCTCCGCGGCGGCCTCCTCCGCGGCGCGCGTGCACGCCCACCCCCGCTCGGTCAGCACGATCAGCCGCGCCCGCGCGTCCGCGGGATGCGGGCGCCGTTCGGCGTACCCCTTGCGCACGACCTCGTCGACGAGCTGGCTGGCGGCCTGCTTGGTGACACCGAGGTGGGCGGCGAGTTCGGTCACCGTCGCCCCGTCCGGCGCGAGCCGCGTGAAGGCGAAACCGTGCGCGGGCCGCATCCCCTCGAAGCCGCGGGCGACGACGCCTTCGTTGATGCGCTGGGTGAGCTCGCCGGCGACGGCGAGCAGGGCGGCGGACAGGGCCATGGCCTCGGAGTTGTGCACGGAGGCATTGAAACACCCTTGACGAAATGGTCAAGCAGCTTGACTATGGAGACACCTCAGATGGTCAAGCAGCTTGACCATTTTCCCTCCAAGGAGACCCATGCCCGTCATCCGCACGTCCGAGGCCGTCACCCACGAGATCCACGGCGCCCGCTTCGTCTCGTACGCCACCCCGCGCACCGGCAGCAAGGAGCTGTGCGCCTGGCGCGGCGAGATCCCGCCCGGCACCAGGGCGCCCGCCCACACCGTCAGCCGCGAGGAGATCTTCCACCTCCTCGTCGGCGAGCTGGTCGTCACGCTCGACGGCCGTACCGACCGGATCACCGCGGGCGACACGCTGATCGTCACCCCCGGTGCGACGCTCACCGTCGAGAACCCGACCGGCCAGACGGCGATCTCCTGGGTCACCACGTCGATCGGCCTGGAGGCGGAGCTGACCGACGGCACGCGGCTGACTCCGCCCTGGGCCAACTGACCTCGCCCGCCAGGGGTGTCACGCCGCCAGCGCCCCCGGGATCACCGCCCCCGGCCCGAACTTCGCCCGCACCCGGTCCGCGGCCTCCTCGACCCGGCGGACCTTCTCGTCCACGGGGTCGAAGGTGAGCTGGTGGGAGGCCTGTTCGGCCGGGGCGAGGGACTCGGCGCGCAGGACGAGGGCGCGCACGCGAGCGCGTTGCAGACCGAGCGCCTCGTACATGCCGTACGCCGTCCTCGTCAGGGCGGCCGAGTGCGCGGTCGGCTCGCGCAGGGTGCGCGTGCGGGTCGTCGCGGTGCGGTCGGCGTAGCGCACGGTGAGAGTCAGGGTGCCGCAGACCTTGTCGAGGGCGCGGAGCCGGGCGCCCAGTTCCTCGGCGGCCGACAGCAGGGCGCGGCGATGGCGGTCGGGGTCCAACTCGTCGAGGGGGAAGGGGCGTTCGGTGGCCAGGATGGGGGTCCCCCCGCTCGAGCGAAGCCGAGAGTGGGGGAGGGAGACGCCGTTCGGCACGACCCGGCCGCGGTCGACGCCGCTCGCCTTCTCGTGCAGTTCGCGGCCCGACCGCGCGCCGATCAGGCGCTGGAGCGTGGAGAGGGGCGCGGCCGCCACCCGGCCGAGGGTGTCGAGGCCGTACTCGCACAGGGTGCGGCTCGTCGCCGTGCCGACCCCGGGCAGCGCGGCCACGGGCCGGTCGGCGAGGAACTCCGCCACGGCGTCCTCGGGCACCGCGCACGTCACTCCGGGCCGCGCGTCGCGCAGGGCCACGCGGGCCAGCATCGGCCCCGGTCCGGCGCCGATCACGCAGTCGACGCCGTGCAGGGCGAGGGCGCGGACCCGGATCACCGAGGCCAGCTCGACCGCGCTGCGCCCGAAGTACCGTTCGGCGCCCCGCAGATCGGCCAGCGCCCCGTCCGGGGGCAGCGCCTCGACCACCGGGGTGAACTCCTCCAGCAGGCCGAGCAGCCCCGGCAGGGCCGCCTCGGACTCCGGCGGCAGCTGGAAACGTACACACAGAACGGTCATCCCGCACTCCCCGGACTCTGGTGCCACAACTTCCTTCCCACCGCGGGCCCTTCGCCCGCGGGGCGCAGATCCGCCCAGGGGTGCATCTCGTACCCCGTGGGCATGCGGATCCTCCGGTCCTCCATCGGGTCGCGGGCCGCGGAGCCCGCGGGCGCCGGCCGCCCGTCCGAACCGGCGAGCCGGGCCGGCGACGAACCGCCGCCGTCCGCCGGGGCGGAGGCGTCCTGGGCGGGCGGCTCCGCGAGCCGGGCCGCGACGCCGTCGAGTCCTTCCTCCGCGCGCACCTCCAGGAGTTCGGCGAGGTTCCAGGCTGCGGCGCCCACCACGCTCAGGCTGCGCGGCCCGCGCCGCTGCACGACCCCGCGCACCAGCAGCAGCCAGGAGTGGAAGACGGTGTGCGCGCAGGTGTCGTGGGAGTCGTCGAAGAAGGCGAGGTCGACCAGGCCCGTGCCGTCGTCCAGGGTGGAGAAGATGACCCGCTTGCCGGACCGGATCGGCGGCGTCTGGGTGGCCGCCTTCGCGCCCGCGACCAGCACCGTCTCCCCGTGCCGGGCCTCCCGCAGCCGGCGCGCCGAGACCACGCCCAGCTCGTCGAGGAACGTGCGGTGGTCGTCCATCAGGTTGCGCGAGGCGTCCATCGACAGCACCCCCAGTTCGGCACTCAGCTTCTCCGCCTCCGACAGGTCCGGCAGTCCGGCCGGAGCGGTCTTGCGCCCGCCCGCCAGCGGGAGTTGGCCGCCGCCCCCGCCCCGGGCACCCCGGTGCAGTTCGGTCAGGTGCAGTTGCAGATCGCGGCGGTTGGCGCCGAACGCGTCCAGGGCGCCGACCTGGGCGAGCCGCCCGGCCAGCGGCCGGCTCGGCCGGGCCCGCTCCCAGAAGTCCAGCAGGGAGGCGTACGGCTGCCCCTGGGCGATCCGCTCGGCCTCGGCCTCGCTGATGCCGTGCACGTCGGAGAGCGCCAGCCGCAGACCCCACAACCCTTCGGATTCAGACACTAGTTCGATGCGGTGGGCGACCGCCGACTTGTTCACGTCCAGTGGCAGCACCGGCACCCCGCGCCGTCGCGCGTCCGCCAGCAGCAGCCGCTTCGGGTACATCCCGGGGTCATGGGTGAGCAGGCCCGCGTAGAAGGCCGCCGGATGATGCGCCTTCAGCCAGGCGGACTGGTACGTCGGGACGGCGAAGGCGACCGCGTGCGCCTTGCAGAAGCCGTACGAACCGAAGGCCTCGACGATCCCCCAGGTGCGCTGAATCGTTTCTGCGTCGTATCCGTTCGCCGCCGCGTGCTGGGCGAACCACACCTTGATCCGCCCCTGCGACTCCGGGTCGGACAGCCCGCGCCGGATCCGGTCCGCCTCGCCGCGCCCGCAGCCGGTCATGACGGCGACGATGTCGATGATCTGCTCGTGGAAGACGACGACCCCGTACGTCCCCTTCAGCGGTTCCGTCAGATCCCGGTGCGGGTAATGGACGGGCGCCCGCCCGTGCCGCGCCTCGATGAACGGCCGCACCATGTCGGCGGCGACCGGACCGGGCCGGAAGAGGGAGATGTCGACGACGAGGTCGTGGAAGGTGGCCGGCTGCAGCCGCCCCACCAGGTCCCGCTGCCCCGGCGACTCGATCTGGAAGCAGCCCAGCGTCTCGGTGGACCGGATGAGCCGGTACGTCTCCGGGTCGCCCGGCGGCAGGGCGTCCAGGTCGATCCGCTCCCCCGTCGCCCGCTCCACCTCGGCGACCGCGTGCGCCATCGCCGACTGCATCCGCACGCCCAGGACGTCGAGCTTGAGCAGGCCGAGGTCCTCCACGTCGTCCTTGTCGAACTGCGACATGGGCAGCCCCTCGCCGCTGGTCGGCACGACCGGCGTACGGCCGAGCAGGGACGCGTCGGACAGCAGCACCCCGCACGGGTGCATGGCGACCCCACGCGGGAGGGCGTCGAGGGCCTCGACCAGCTCCCAGAGCCGGCCGTACCTCTCCTGCTCCCCCGCCAGCGCCCGCAGTTCGGGCAGTTCCGCCAGCGCCGCGCGGGCGTCGCGCGCCCGGATGTGCGGGAAGGACTTGGCGACCCGGTCGATCTCGGCGGGGTCCATGGACAGGGCCGCGCCCACGTCCCGGACGGCGTGGCGGACGCGGTAGGTCTCCGGCATCGCGACGGTGGCGACCCGCTCCTCGCCGAACCGGCCGATGATCGCGCGGTAGACCTCCAGCCGGCGGGCGGACTCCACGTCGATGTCGATGTCGGGCAGCACGACCCGCTCCTTGGACAGGAAGCGCTCCATCAGCAGTCCGTGCTCGATCGGATCGGCGTTGGCGATGCCGAGGAGGTGGTTGACCAGGGAGCCGGCCCCGGAGCCGCGCGCGGCGACGCGGATGCCCATGTCCCGTACGTCGTCCACGACCTGAGCGACCGTCAGGAAGTAGGAGGCGAAGCCGTGGTGGGCGATGATGTCCAGCTCGTGGTGCATCCGCTCCCAGTACGCGCGCTTCCCCGCGTGACCGCGCAGCACCATCCCGGCCGCCGCCCGGGAGGCCAGCGCCCGCTGGGCGGTGCGGCGGCCCGCGCCGACCAGGTGCGGCTCGGGGAAGTGCACGGAGCCCATGCCGAGGTCGTCCTCGGGGTCCACCAGGCACTCGGCGGCCGTGGCCCGGGTCTGCTCCAGCAGCCGGTGGGCGGTCTCGCGCCGGAAGCCCGCGGCCTCGACGACGCGCTCGGCGACCCGGGCCATGTCGTCGCTGCCCTTGAGCCAGGCCGCACCGGAGTCCAGTTCCCCCGCGGGGTCGATCGGGACGAGGCGGCGGGCCGCGTCCAGGACGTCGGCGACCGGGCCGAGGCCGGGGTCGGCGTAACGGACGGCGTTGCTGAGCACGGGCCGGACCCCCTGCTCGGCGGCGAAGCCGACGGTACGGGCGGCCAGGCGCAGGGAGCCGGGTCCGGTGCCCGTGCGGCCGTGCCAGACGGCCTCCAGGCGCAGGGCGTCGCCGTAGACCTCCCGCCAGGGGGCGAGGAGCCTGGCGGCACGGTCGGGGCGGCCGGCGGCCAGGGCGCGGCCGACGTCGGAGGCGGGGCCGAGCAGGACGGTCAGACCGTCGGCGTGGTTGGCGTCCCAGGACAGCAGGGGCAGGGCCTCGGCGGTGTGGGCGGCGGTGATCAGACGGCACAGGTCGGCCCAGCCGCGGGCGCCGTCGCGGGCCAGGAAGGTGACGCGGGGCGTGGACTCGTCGATGAAGGCGCCGCCGCGTACGGGGGTGCGGCGCCTGTCCCGTCGTACCGGATCGTCCTCCCGGACCCGGGCGGGCGGCTCCACCGCCAGTTCCGCGCCGAACAGCGGGCGGACGCCCGCCTTAGCGCAGGCCTTGGCGAAGCGGACGGTGCCGGCGACGGTGTCGCGGTCGGTGAGGGCGAGGGCGTCCATGCCCCGCTCGGCGGCGCGCTCGGCCAGCCGCTCCGGGTGGGAGGCGCCGTAGCGCAGGGAGAACCCGGAGACGGTGTGCAAATGCGTGAAACCCGGCACACGCACCTCCCGCACTCGCGAGCCCCGAACGGCTCTCGAACATCAGTTCCCGACGACACTCCCCACCATACCCCCATTCTCGAACACTTGTACGGCATCCGTTCGGGCGTGTCCCACCTGCGAAAACGTCCGGCAGCCTCGACGTTGGGGGCATGACGCAGACCACCGGTGCCGGCGCTCCCCCCGCTCCCCGTCCGTCCTTCCTCGCCGAGGTGAAGGACGCCGTCACCCCGCGGGCCACCGTCCTGGTCATCGGTGTGATCGCCCTCCAGCTGCTGTTCATCGCCTCCTACGTGGGCGCGCTGCACGATCCGAAGCCCCGGGACGTGCCCTTCGGGGTCGTCGCGCCCCCGGCCGCGGCCGGGCAGGCGGTGGCCCGGCTGGAGAGGCTGCCGGGCTCGCCGCTGGACCCGCGCGCGGTGGCCGACGAGGCGACGGCCCGGAAGAAGATCATGAACCGGGACCTCGACGGGGCGCTGATCGTGAACCCGGCCCGGACGACCGACACGCTCCTGGTCGCCTCCGGCGGCGGCACGGTCCTCGCGACCACCCTGCAGAGGTATCTCACCGTCCTGGAGGCCTCCCAGCAGCGGACGGTGCGGACGGTGGACGTGGCGCCGGCCTCGCGCCAGGACTTCGACGGGCTCACGTCCTTCTACCTGGTGGTGGGCTGGTGCGTGGGCGGCTATCTGTGCGCCTCGATCCTGGCGATCAGCACGGGCGCCCGGCCCGCCAACGCGAGCCGGGCGGCGATCCGGCTGGCGGTGATGGTGCTGGTGTCGGTCGTCGGAGGGCTCGGCGGCGCGGTGATCGTGGGACCGATCCTCGGCGCGCTGCCGGGCAGCGTGGCGGCCCTGTGGGGGCTGGGCGCGCTGGTGACCTTCGCGGTGGGGGCGGCGACGCTCGCGCTGCAGGGGGTCTTCGGGATCGTCGGCATCGGTCTGGCGATCCTGCTCGTGGTGATCGCGGGCAACCCGAGCGCGGGCGGCGCCTTCCCGCTGCCGATGCTGCCGCCGTTCTGGAAGGCCATCGGCCCGGCGCTGCCGCCGGGCGCGGGCACCTGGGTGGCCCGGTCCATCGCCTACTTCGACGGCAACGACACGACCGCCGCCCTGCTGGTGCTGTCGGCATGGGCGGCGGCCGGGATCGTGATCACGCTGGTGGCGGCGGTGCTGCGGACGAGGCGCCGGGGCGGGCCCCGGCCGGCTCAGACGCCGTAGTACGCCCTGCGCATCAGCTCCCGCATGTCGTCGATCATCGGCATCCGCGGGTTGGCGGGCGCGCACTGGTCGGCGTAGGCGTTCAGGGCCTGCTGCGGGATGGCGGCGAGGAAGGCCTCCTCGTCGACCCCCTCCTCCTGGAAGGAGGCCGGGATGCCGCAGCGCTCGCGCAGGTCCTCGACCGCCCGCGCGTAGGACTCCACGCCCTCCTCCGGGGTCGCGGCGGGCAGGCCCAGCATGCGGGCGATGTCCTGGTAGCGCTCGGGCGCGCGGTAGGTCTCGGCCTTCGGCCACGGGGTGGCCTTGTGCGTCACCTTGCCGTTGTGCCGGATGACGTGCGGCAGCAGCAGCGCGTTGGTCCGGCCGTGGGCGACGTGGAAGGTGTTGCCCAGGGTGTGCGCCATGGCGTGGACCATGCCGAGGAAGGAGTTGGCGAAGGCCATGCCGGCGATGGTCGAGGCGTTGTGCATCCGCTCCCTGGCCTTGGGCGCCCGGGCGCCGTCCTTCACACAGGCCTCCAGGTTCTCGAAGATCAGCTTGATGGCCTGCAGGCACTGGCCGTCGGTGAAGTCCGAGGCGTAGACCGAGACGTACGCCTCCGTCGCGTGGGTCAGCGCGTCGAAACCGGAGTCGGCGGTGACCGTCGGCGGCAGGTTCATCGCCAGGACCGGGTCGACGATCGCCACGTGCGGGGTGAGGGCGTAGTCGGCCAGCGGGTACTTCTGGGCGGCCGCGGGATCGGAGATGACCGCGAACGGGGTGACCTCGGAACCGGTGCCCGAGGTGGTGGGGATGGCGATCAGCTTGGCCTTGTCGCCGAGTTGCGGGAAGCGGTAGGCGCGCTTGCGGATGTCGAAGAACTTCTCCTTGGTGTCCGCGAACTCCACCTCGGGCCGCTCGTACATCAGCCACATGACCTTCGCCGCGTCCATCGGCGAGCCGCCGCCGAGCGCGATGATGGTGTCCGGCCGGAACTCCCGCATCTCGGCCGCGCCCGCCCGTACGGTGGCCAGCTCCGGGTTGGGCTCGACGTTGTCGATGTACTGCAGCAGCACCGGCTCCTCACGGGAGTTGAGGATCTCGGTGACGCGGCGGACGAAGCCGATCCGCTCCATGGTGCGGTCGGTGACGATCGTGACGCGGTGCACGTCGGGCATGGCCTTCAGATAGCGCAGGGCGCCCTTCTCGAAGTAGATCTTCGGCGGCACCTTGTACCACTGCATGTTGTTGTTGCGCCGTCCGATCCGCTTGATGTTGAGCAGGTTGACCGCGGAGACGTTGTTGGACACCGAGTTGTGCCCGTACGAGCCGCAGCCGAGGGTGAGCGAGGGCAGGAAGGCGTTGTAGACGTCGCCGATGCCGCCGAGGCTGGTCGGCGCGTTGACGATGACGCGGATCGCCTTGACCCGCTTGCCGAACTCCTCGGCCAGTTCCTCGTCCTCGGTGTGGATGGCGGCGGAGTGCCCGAGTCCGTCGAACTCGACCATCCGCATGGCCAGCCGGATGCCGTGCTCGATGTCCTCGGCCTTCAGCGCGGCGAGCACCGGGGACAGCTTCTCCCTGGTCAGCGGCTCGCGTTCGCCGACCTCCCCGCACTCGGCGACCAGGATCGATGTGCCCTCGGGCACGGCGAACCCGGCCTGCTCGGCGATCCAGGAGGCGGACTTGCCGACCGCCGCCGAATTCAGTTTGGCGGTGGCGCAGTTGGTGCCGTGGGCCGCGACGCCGAAGAGGAACTCCTCCAGCTTCTCCTTCTCCGCGGCGGTGACGACATGGGCGCCGAGCCGCTTCATCTCGGCGACACCCGCCTCGTACACCTGCGCGTCCAGGACGATCGCCTGCTCGGAGGCGCAGATCATGCCGTTGTCGAAGGCCTTGGACAGGACGATGTCGTGGATCGCCCGGGAGAGGTCGGCGTCGGGGGCGACGTAGGCGGGCACGTTGCCGGCGCCGACGCCGAGGGCGGGCTTGCCGCACGAGTAGGCGGCCCGGACCATCGAGTTGCCGCCGGTGGCGAGGATGGTGGAGACGCCGTCGTGGTTCATCAGCAGCCGCGTCGCCTCCATCGACGGCTCCTCGATCCACTGCACGCAGCCCTCCGGCGCACCGGCCGCGATCGCCGCGTCCCGCACGATGCGGGCGGCCTCGCGCGAGCACTTCTGGGCGCCCGGGTGAAAGGCGAAGACGATCGGGTTCCGGGTCTTGAGGGCGATGAGCGCCTTGAAGACGGTGGTGGAGGTCGGGTTGGTGACCGGCGTCATCGCGCACACGACACCGACCGGCTCGGCGATCTCGGTGACCCCGGTGAGCTCGTCGCGGTGGACGACGCCCACCGTACGCAGACCGCGCATCGAGTGGGTGACGTGCTCGCAGGCGAAGATGTTCTTGACCGCCTTGTCCTCGAACAGCCCGCGCCCGGTCTCCTCGACCGCCGCCCTCGCCAGGTCCCCGTGCGCGGCGAGCGCCGCGAGGGACGCCTTCGTGACGATGTGGTCGACCTGCTCCTGGTCGTACGACTCGAACCGGCCCAGCGCGTCCAGGGCGCTCTCCACCAGTTCGTTCACGCGGTCCACGACCTGCATGTCAGCTCCTTCGTCCCAAGCCTTCTCCGTCGCCTCCATTCGATATCGGCGGCGATCGATCATCGATCCGAGAACGGCCCCAATTCAGGGAAGAAGGTCCCTGCGGAGATGCCGGAAGGTCCCAGGAGGCGGCCGAGACGGAGCGAGGCCCCGGGACAGGGCGAGGCCCCACCCCTCGCGCACGGGGTGGGGCCTCGCCGACGGCCGCGCTCAGCCGATCTGCGTCCCGGTGGCCGACAGGGCCTCGGTGACCGGCTGGAAGAAGGTCTCGCCGCCCGAGGTGCAGTCGCCGCTGCCTCCGGACGTCAGCCCGATCGCCGCGTCGCCGTCGAACAGCGAGCCGCCGCTGTCGCCGGGCTCGGCGCACACGTCGGTCTGGATGAGCCCGCTGACCGTGCCCTCGGAGTAGTTCACGGTGGCGTTCAGGCCGGTGACCGTGCCGGTGTGGACCTGGGTGGTGGAGCCGCTGCGCGTCACCTTCTCGCCGACCGTGGCCTCGGCGGCGTGCGTGATGGCCTGCGTGGAACCGTCGTAGAGGTCGACCGCGCTCGGGTGGTCCACGTCGGCGGTGTACTTGACCAGTCCGAAGTCGTTGCCCGGGAACTGCGAGTCGGCGTTCGTGCCGATCTGGTTCCCGTCGGCGTCCGACCAGCTGGAGATCGCGTCCGTGCAGTGTCCGGCGGTGAGGAAGTACGGCTCGCCGCCCTTGGTCACGTTGAAGCCGAGCGAGCAGCGCCCGCCCGAGCCGGTGATGGCGTCACCGCCGGCCACGAAGGGCTTGAACTCCCCCTGGGAGCGCTTGAGTTCCGCCTTGCCGCCGAGTCCGTCGACGACCTTGGA
This sequence comes from Streptomyces panaciradicis, assembly GCF_023516615.1. Classification (GTDB taxonomy): domain Bacteria; phylum Actinomycetota; class Actinomycetes; order Streptomycetales; family Streptomycetaceae; genus Streptomyces; species Streptomyces panaciradicis. The sequence goes on along the minus strand of NZ_JAMGBF010000070.1, from coordinate 11,448 downwards.
CAGCTTGGCCCAGGCGGCGCCCGACACCGTCCTGTCGGCGGTCACGACGACCTTGTTGCCGACCGGGTCGGTCGACCAGGACGTGCCGGGAATCGTGGCGTCCTTCGTCAGCGTCGTCCGGGCGGCGTCGAGTTGGGCGAGGGAGTGCTCGACGACTCTGGCCCTGGCGCCGGCCGCCTCGACCGTCCTCGCGGCCTCACGGTCGAGCACGTTCACGACGAGGCTCTTGGCCTTCGCGTCGTAGTACGTTCCCGCGGCCGCCGTGCCGAGGTCCTCGCCGAGCGTCGATGCGAGCTTTCCGGCCGCGGCGAGCGACAGGGTCCGCGGGGCGGAACTCTCCGTGGACTCGCTGGCGTTCGCAGTCTGGAAGGTGACTCCCGCGGCCACCAGCGCGGCGATGCCCGCTCCGGCCACGGCCGCACGCCGCCTGGATATGCGTCGGTGCTTCAACTCACGTCCTCCTGTGGGGGGTCGGCCCGGCAGAGGTTGTGGGGACCCCGGCGGGCCGGAAGGCGCTGAACGGCGTTCACTATTCCGAGGCCGGCGGGGAGCACACAAGGGCGTGTTCAGGACGCGCGGAGAACGCGCTTCGCACGCCCCTGCCTCTTTGACGGTTCACGGTCAGCCCGGAACTTCGCAGCGCAAACACGACGAGCGAATGACGCGTGTGCGCTCCGTGAGGTCTAGCCCTGTCCTGAAATCGCCCCTTGGGAGTCCGGTTCCATCCGGGGCCCGGCGGGCGGGAGTTGCTCCTGCACCGGTTGCGGCGCCGGCCGCGGCGGCTGCGCGGGAGGTGTCGGTACGGCCTGCTGCGCGGGAGGTGTCGGTACGGCCTGCTGCACGGGAGGTGTCGGCACGGCCTGCTGTGCCTTCTCCAGGAACCGCAGCAGTTCCACCGGGAAGGGCAGGACGAGTGTGGAGTTCTTCTCCGCCGCCACCGCCACCACGGTCTGCAGCAGCCGCAGTTGCAGCGCGGCCGGCTGCTCGGACATCTCCTTGGCGGCCTCGGCGAGCTTCTTCGACGCCTGCAGCTCCGCGTCCGCGTTGATGACCCGGGCGCGCCGCTCGCGGTCGGCCTCGGCCTGCCGGGCCATGGAGCGCTTCATCGTCTCCGGCAGGGACACGTCCTTGATCTCGACGCGGTCGATGGTGACGCCCCATTCGACGGCCGGGCTGTCGATCATCAGCTCCAGGCCCTGGTTGAGCTTCTCGCGGTTGGAGAGCAGGTCGTCCAGCTCGCTCTTGCCGATGATGGACCTCAGTGAGGTCTGCGCCATCTGCGAGACCGCGAACCGGTAGTCCTCGACCCGGACGACCGCCTCGGCCGGCCCGGTCACCTTGAAGTAGACGACGGCGTCCACCCGCACCGTGACGTTGTCCCGGGTGATGCCCTCCTGCGCGGGCACCGGCATCGTCACGACCTGCATGTTGACCTTCTGCAACCGGTCCACGAACGGCACGATCATCGTGAACCCGGGCCCCCGCACCTCCGGCCTGAGCCGCCCGAGCCGGAAGACCACACCCCGTTCGTACTGCTTGACGACCCGCGCCGCCGCCATCACGTACACCGCTCCGGCGGACGCGAGGGTCACTCCCGCCGCCACCAGCTCCTCGACCATGCCGGCCCCCCAGGGGACTGAGCTGAGCCCTACCCGTCACTCGACGGTAACTCCGCGCCCGGACAAAGGGGGAGCCCCCGCACGCCGTTCGCGTGCGGGGGCAACTGAAGGGGGACGTCAGCCGATGCTCACGCCGTAGTAGCTCAGTGCCTCGGTGACCGGCTGGAAGAAGGTGGTGCCGCCGGAGGTGCAGTTGCCGCTGCCGCCGGAGGTCAGACCGTAGGCCACGGTGCCCGCGTACAGCGGGCCGCCGCTGTCGCCGCCCTCGGCGCAGACCGTGGTCTGGATGAGGCCGGAGACGATGTCGCCGCTGCCGTAGTTGACGGTGGCGTTCAGCGCGGTGACCCGGCCGCTGTGCGTGCCGGTGGTGGAGCCGCGGCGGTACACGGTCGTGCCAACGCTCGGCGTGGCCGCGCTGGTGATGGTCTGGCTGCCGACCGTGCTCGGGTGCGAGACGGAGGTGTTGGTGTAGCGCACCAGGGCGAAGTCGTTGCCCGGGAAGCTGTAGCTCACGTTGCTGCCCAGCACCGTGGTGTGGCCGGAGTTGGAGTACCAGGTGGAGGCGACCTCGCCGCAGTGGCCGGCGGTCAGGAAGTAGTAGGTGCTCCCGCTGTGCACGTTGAAGCCCAGGGAGCAGCGGTACTGGCCGCCGTAGATGGCGTCGCCGCCGGAGATCAGGGGCTTGAACTGCCCGGCCGAGCGCTTGATGGTGAGGGCGCCGGCGTTGCCGCCCGCCTCACGCTTGATCTTGGCGATCTCCGCCTTGGAGACCGTGCTGTCGACGGTGACGACGACGCGGTTGGTCGTGCTGTCGACGGCCCAGGCGGTACCCGGGACGTCTGCCTTGAGCACCGAGCCGCTCACACCCTTCAGGGCGGAGGCGCTGAAGGTGGTGGGGGTCTCGGACGCGTTCGCGCTGGGGACCGCGAACGCTGCGGCGGCCACGAGGCCGGTGGTGACGGCGATCAGCCGGGTCCGTCTCGAAATGCCGCTGCGGGGAGTGGTGCGCTTGATCCTCACGTTCGTTCCTCCCAAGGGGAAGTCGGGGGGCCCGCGTGGGGTCGGGGCCCCGTGAGGCGCAGCCGGGGACCGTCGTCCGGATTGCGGACACACATGCCCCTGACAAGCGCTTGCCGGGAGTATTCGGCCGAACGACCGGTAGCCGCAAGGGCGCCTTTCGGCCGTCGAACGGTGATCGAGCCATGCGTTTTGGCCAGGCACGCCCTGGTTCAGACCAGGTTGCGCAGCCCTGTCTCCATCGCCGCGTCCGGCATACCGGAAAGAGCAGGTGGGGTGCTCCGAGGGGCAGTTGGGCGGGGTGGCGGCCGGCCGTCACGAGTCCCTCGGCAGCGAGCCGGGACCACGCGGGCGCGTACGGCGTCAACTCCCCCCGGCCCAGGTGGAGTCGGGGACTCCGGCGGACGCCGGACGCCGTTCCGCCCGTCGACCGCCGGCGGCCCGCCGACGCCGTGGCCTGTCAGCCCCGCGGGGATGTCCGGAAGTCGCCCGTCCGAATCCGCTTTCCGGTCGCCCCCGCATCTCACCCCGCCGTAACGGCGTGTGCCTCGCCCTGCGTGGCCGGGCCTCCCCCGGTCGGCGCGGCCCGTAATCCGGCGACCTCGTCCATCAGCGCGCCCAGCACATTGCGCACCGAAGCGCGTTCGCGGGCGTCGCACTCCAGGACCGGCACCTCGACGCGCAGGCCCAGCGCCTCCCGTACGGCCTCCGGGTCGCACCGCTCGACGCCGTCGAAGCGGTTCACCGCCAGCACGAAGGGCGTGCCGTGCGTCCCGAAGTAGTCGACCGCCGGGAAGCACTCCTCGATCCGGCGGGGGTCGGCGAGGACGACGGTGCCGAGCGCGCCCTCCACCAGGTCGTCCCACAGGAAGGAGAACCGGCCCTGTCCGGGCGTGCCGAACAGATACAGCGCGATGGTCGGATCGAGGGTGATGCGGCCGAAGTCCAGGGCGACGGTCGTGGTGGTCTTGGACTCGACCCCGTCCAGCGAGTCGACGCCCACCGACACCTGGGTGATCGCCGCCTCCGAGTCGACCGTCCCGACCTCCGAGATCGCCCCGATGAACGTGGTCTTGCCGACTCCGAGCCCCCCGCTGACCACGATCTTCACGGCAAGCGGCACGGCCCTGTCACAGCGCCCGGGCATGATCCCTGATCCTCCATGTGCCGCCGTTCGAACGTCAGCGTCGCCCCGTCCCCGACGAGTTGTACGTCCGGGGGCGCGCCGGCGTTCACCGTGGCGGCCGGGGACTCAGCAGTCGCAGCCGCAGTCGCAGCAATCGCACCCGTCGCAGCAGTCACAGTCGCAGCAGTTGCAGCAGTCACAACAGTCGCTGCAGTCACCGCAGTCGGAGCCGCTGCACAAGCCGTCCTTGCGCTCGCGGCTCCACGGATCCTCGTACTGACCGCAGCACAGCTGGCACGTGCAGGCCAGTCCCGCCCACACCGCGCACCCGGCGAGCAGCCCGCGCCGGTCGCGCCGCGGCGGGCCGGGCGGCGGACCGCCCGGATGACCGGGCGGCGCGTACGGCCCGGCGAGCGTGGGCGCCGCGCCGTGTGCGCAGGAGGCCGTCCCGAAGGCCCGGTCGACGGAGGTGCGCAGTTCGTGCACCAGCAGCCGGTGCGCCAGCCGGCCGTCGGTGAACTCCGCCTCCCGCAGGGCGAGCCGTATCCCGTGCAGGGCGTCGTCGGCCAGCCGCCGGGCCTCGGTGAGCGGGGTCCCCGTAGCGGTGAGCGGGTTCCAGGCACCTGACGCGGCGTCGGCTTCGCGGTCCTCCACGGCGTCCAGCAGGTGCGCGAGCCGGCCGAAGAGCCGCCCGGCCTCGGCGAGGGGTACGGCGTTCCCCGGGCGCCCGGCCAGCATCGCCGTGTGCGCGAAGGCGGCCGCGGTCGCCGTCTCGGTCGGCTCGGTGACCGTCAGGACCGGCGTTCCGGGCCCGGCGAGGGCCTCGATGCCCGCCTGCCGGTCCACCGCCGCGGTCAGCACCGCCGTGTCGAAGCCGACGCCGGAACCGCTGCGGGTCCCCGCGGCATCCCAGCCGGCGGCGACCCGGCGCGCGGCGAACGCCACCGGCCCGCGCGCCAGCAGTCCGTCACCGTCGGCGACATGGTCGCGCACCTTGGCCGAGGCGAGCACCAGCGAGACGGCGGCCGCGAGCCGCGCGCCCTCACCCTGTGCGACGGAAGCGGTGCGCATCCCGCGCAACGGACAGGGCCCTGCCGTGCGCCGCAGGTCGCCCGCCGGCTCGGCCTGAGCCTCCGTCAGAACCGATATGAGCAGCCCGTCGTAGTTCGTCACGAACCGCGCGAACTGCCCGTGGTCCTTGCGCAGCGCGAGGCACAGCCCGCACAAATGCGCTGTCCACTGGGTTTTGAGGCTCTCCCCGAGCCGATGAAGACAGGGTCTGACGATTCCGAACACGACGTTCCCCCCGTGGCGCGTGTGCCATCAGAAATGCGGTGAGCTGCCGCATCGTATCGGCCGCTCGTTCACCCGTACGCACCGCTCATCACCCGTACGCCGCGAAGAATCATATTTCACTCACAGTCAGCAGCCGTTTACCGCAGGACCCTTGGGGCACCCGGGCTCTCGACGTATTCGCTGTGCACCAGTACCGTCACAAACCCCCCGCGCGGCGTCTATCCACTTGGCGCGGCATCCGCATCATGGATGACGATAGGGATGCGGAAGCAAGAAAGACCGCTGTGAGAGGAGGCGTCCATGGGATCGGTACGCAAGGCGAGCGCCTGGCTGGGCCTCGTCGACGACAACGATGACGAGCGTTACTACGACGACGACTACTCCGAGGGGACCGAGCAGCCCGGGGATGCCTGGGTCACCGACCCGCGGGTCAAGGTGGCCTCGGACGTGGCCGAGGAGACGGGCCGCCGCATCGGCACGGTGACCCCGGACAGCTTCCGGGACGCGCGCGCCATCGGCGAGCTGTTCCGCGAGGGTGTGCCGGTCATCGTGAACCTCACGGCCATGGAGCCCGCCGACGCCAAGCGCGTCGTCGACTTCGCGGCCGGCCTGACCTTCGGCCTGCGCGGCACCATCGAGCGGGTCGCGACCCGTGTGTTCCTGCTGACCCCCGCCAACACCGAGATCGTCAGCGGTGAACCGGCCGCGCGCCGGGAGGACGGGTTCTTCAACCAGAGCTGAGGCAGGGCCGCTCACCGGCCCTGCCCCCGCGCAGGGTTCACCGGAAGGCGTCGAGCCCGGTGAGCGCCTTGCCCAGCACGAGCTGGTGCATCTCGACGGTGCCCTCGTACGTCAGCACCGACTCCAGGTTGGTGGCGTGCCGCATGACGGGGTATTCGAGGGAGATCCCGTTGGCCCCGAGGATCGTCCGGGCCGTCCGGCAGATCTCGATGGCCTCCCGTACGTTGTTGAGCTTGCCGAAGCTGACCTGCTCGGGACGCAGGCGGCCGGCGTCCATGCGCCGCCCCAGATGGTGGGCGAGCAGAATCCCCTTGTGCAGTTCGACGGCCATGTCGGCGAGTTTGGCCTGGGTGAGCTGGAAGCCGCCGATGGGCCGGCCGAACTGTTCGCGCGACTTCGCGTAGTCGACGGCGGTCTCGAAACAGGACCGGGCGGCGCCCATCGCCCCCCACACGATGCCGTAGCGCGCGTGGGACAGGCAGCTCAGCGGTCCCTTGAGCCCCACGACCTCCGGCAGCACGGCGTCGGCGGGCAACCGTACGTCGTCGAGCACGAGTTCACTGGTCACGCTGGCCCGCAGGGACCACTTGTGCTTGATCTCCGGCGCGGAGAACCCTGGGCTGTCCGTGGGCACCACGAACCCGCGGACGCCCTCCTCGGTCTGCGCCCACACCACGGCGACCCCGGCGACGGAGCCGTTGGTGATCCACATCTTGCGTCCGTCGAGCACCCAGTCGGAGCCGTCGCGCTTGGCGTAGGTCCGCATGGAGGCGGGGTCGGAGCCGTGGTCGGGCTCGGTCAGGCCGAAGCATCCGATGACGTCGCCGGCGGCCATCCGCGGCAGCCACGTCTGCTTCTGCTCCTCGCTGCCGAAGCGGTGGATCGCGTACATGGCCAGGGAACCCTGCACGGAGACGAGGGACCGGATCCCGGAGTCGGCGGCCTCCAGCTCCAGACAGGCGAGCCCGTACTGCACGGCGCTCGCGCCCGCGCAGCCGTACCCGTCGAGCGACATCCCGAGGGCTCCGATGCGGCCGAGCTCCTTGGCGAGCTCACGGATGACCGGCAGCTCGCCCTTCTCGTACCAGTCGGCGACATGCGGCAGCACCCGGTCCGTGGCCCAGGCCCGCACGGTGTCCCGTACGGCCAGGTCCTCCGGTTCCAGCAGGTCGTCGATGCCGAGGGGATCGGCGGGATCGAACGGGGGCAACTTCGAGGACGCGGACATCAGAACACCCTCCGGCACGCGAAAAACTAGCAGCGCTAGTTACGACTCTGGGGCCGACGTTACGACGCAGTGTCCCGCACGTCCAGTGACCCTCCTAGACGGAGACGCGGGACTCGGCGACCTCCCGGGGGGCGGGCAGCTCCACCGGCGCCGGGGGTTCCGCGCACTGCATGGTCCGCGGCAGCCGCAGGGCCATCAGCGCGCCGAGCAGCAGCAGGCCCGCGCTGACCAGCAGGGTCACGTGCAGTCCGTGCACGAAGGAGTCCATGGCGGCCCGGCGCAGGGCCACACCGACCGGCCCGCCCAGCCGTGCGGCGACGTCGTACGCCTCGCCCAGCGAGTGCGCCGCCGACGCGGACGCCGACGCTGGCACACCGGGGACGGACGACAGTCCGGGCGCGTAGGCGGCGTTCATGACACTGCCGAGGAGGGCGATGCCGATTCCGGCGCCGAGCTGGTACGACGTCTCGCCGATCGCCGCCGCGCCACCGGCCTGCGCCGGTGGAGCCTCGCTGAGCATCGACTCGTAGGCGCCGAAGAGCGTGGTCTCCAGGCCGAAGCCCAGCAGGACGAACCCGAACACCAGCAGCCCCGCGTTGTCCGTGGCGCCCATCACCGTCAGCAGCAGCACCGCGCCGGCCGTCAAGGCGAACCCGAAGGACACCATGCGGCGCGGCCCGAAGCGGCGCAGCATACGGGCGCCCGCGAGCCCCGCCGCCATCGCGGCGAAGGTCAGCGGCAGCAGCCGCAGGCCGGTCTGGAGCGGGGACAGCCCGAGCACGAGCTGCAGGTACTGGGCCGCGATCAGTTCGAGGCCCACCAGCGCGAGCATCGCCAGCACGATGCAGCCCACCGAGGTGCTGAACGCCGGCCGGGCGAACATCCCGAGGTCCACCAGCGGATGCGCGCGCCGGCGCTGACGCCGTACGAACAGGACCAGCAGCACCGCGCCCACCGCGAGCGGGACCAGGGTGAAGACGCTGAGCGGCGGCTCCCCGCCGCCCAGGCGCTTCACGCCCAGCACCACACCGAACAGGCCGGCCGCCGCCATCAGGGCGCCGACGACGTCCCAGGGGCCGTCGGCCGCGCCCCGCGACTCGGGCAGGAGCAGCCGTCCGATCGGCAGGCTGACCAGCATCAGCGGGATGTTGACGAGGAAGACCGAGCCCCACCAGAAGTGCTCCAGCAGGAAGCCGCCCAGCAGCGGCCCCACGGCGGCGCCGACGGCGGCGACGGCGCTCCAGATCCCGATGGCGAGGGCCCGCTCGCGCCGGTCCGGGAAGACCTGACGCAGGATCGACAGCGTGGCGGGCATGATCATCGCGCCGCCGACGCCGAGCAGCGCGCGGGCGAGGATCAGGACCTGCGGGTCGTGGGCCAGGGCCGCCACGCCGGAGGCGAGGCCGAAGAGGGCGTAGCCGAGGAGCAGGATCCGTCTGCGGCCGACCCGGTCGCCGAGCGTGCCGAAGAGGATCAGCAGCGAGGCGCAGACGAGGGGGTAGACGTCGACGATCCAGAGCAGTTCTATCGCGCCGGGCCTGAGGTCCTCGGTGACGGCGGGGACCGCCACGTGCAGCACGGTCGCGTCGAGCGCGACCAGCAGCAGGCTCATGCAGAGGACGACGAGGACGACCCAGCGGTTGGCACCGGCCCCGGCCGCCCGACGGCGCAGCGCGACGGCGGCCGTGGTCGTCCCGGACATGTACGTACCTCCCAGATGCTTCCTCGCGTTCGGCGGGCACATGGGGTGGGGACTCCCCATGATCTCGGCCGGAGAGGAGCGGCTGTCTCCGGCCCGCGCAAACGAAGGCGAGTGACTCGTCAGCGTACGCGAGTTCGCGCCACGTTCACGTGGCGGACCTCTCAGACGCGCGAGGAACTCGTGTGGCGTACACCACTCCCCCGCGTGGGCGATCACGTGCCGTCCGGCCTGCGGGTTCCGGCGGCCGTCGATAATCGAGCCCGTGACCGACCTTGTGACGCGCGTTGCGCCGCCCCGTGCGCCGGCCCTGCGCCGTGCGGCCCCCGCCCTGCTGGGCTACGTGGCCGTGCGCGCCCTGGGCCTGCTGGTGCTGGCGGTGTGGACCGCGGCCCGCGGCAAAAGCGCGTACACGCTGCTGACGGCCCGCTGGGACGCGCTGTGGTACACGAGGGTGGCCGAGCTGGGTTACGGCTACGAGGTACGGCTGCCGAACGGCGACGTCCACTCCAACCTGGCCTTCTTCCCGCTGCTGCCCTGGCTGGAGCGGCTGCTGCACGCGCTCACGCCGCTGTCGTACGCGAGCGCGGGTTTCTGTGTGAGTCTCGTCGCCTCGCTCGCGGCGGCCTGGGGGATCTTCGCGGTCGCGGAGCGGGTGTACGACCGCCGGGCGGGGGTGTGCGCCGTACTGCTGTGGGCCGTGCTGCCCGTCGGGATCGTGCAGTCCATGGCGTACAGCGAGTCGCTGTTCACCGCGCTGGCCGCCTGGGCGCTGTACGCGGTGCTGACCGGCCGCTGGCCCGCGGCCGGGGCGCTGGCGGCGCTGGCGGGCCTGACCCGGCCGGTGGGGATCGCGGTGGTCGCGGCCGTGTGGGCGGCCGGGGTCGTCTCTTTCGTGCACAGGCGAAGCTCGCCGGACACGCGCGGCGCCCGTGCGGGCGGACGCGCCCCCTCGCCGCTCCAGGACGCCCGCGTGGAGCGCGTCGGGTCGCCCGACGGCGCACCGGACACGCCCCGCGCCCCCGCGGTCGCCCCTGCCACCCCTGTCGCCCCTGTCGCCTCTGCCGCCTCTGCCGCCTCTGCCGTCCTGGGGATGGTGCTGGCGCCGCTGGGCGCCGCCGGTTACGTCCTCTGGGTGGGCCACCGCACCGGCAAGGGTCCGCTCGGCTATCTCGACGTCCAGGCGGGCTGGCGCAACGGCTTCGACGGCGGCGCCGCCTTCGCCCGCTTCGTCGCCGACAGGTTCCAGACGGTTCCCGGGGCCTTCGCGGGCGCGGCGATCATCACCGGGGTCGCACTGGTGCTCTGGCTGTACGCCGTCTGTGTGAGGCAGCGCCAGCCGCTCCCGCTGCTGGTGTACGCCGGTGCCGTCACCGCGCTCGCCCTGTGCGCGTCGAGCTACTTCGGCTCGAAGCCGCGTCTGCTGCTGCCCGCGTTCCCGCTGCTGCTGCCGCTCGCCCTGGCGCTCGCCCGCTCGCGTACGTCCAGGGCGGTGCTGGTGGTGGCCGGTGCCGCCGCCCTGTCGGCCGGTTACGGAGCGTTCTGGCTGAACGGCACCGGGCCACCATGATCGGCCGGCGGACCCGGTGAGCACCGGGGCACATCCGCCCCAGCATTCGGTGAACGAATTCAAAAGCGCAACAAAACTGCTTCGCGGAATGATCAAAGGAATTGAAGGGGGCGACCCGCCGACATTGCGGATTCCTCGGAATTCAGGTCCCTCCTGAGAGGAATCCCACATCACATCGTCATCACAAAGACGCGGTATCGAGGGAGAAGCGACCTCACTCGCTGTAACGTCGATTGGGTGCGTACCGAACGAAAGCTCACCCGTCTGGACCGGGTGTTCGCCAGACTCGACAGGGAGCCGGAGCGACCGGCGCACCTAGACGTGCCCAGGATGAGCCGGCACCGGGTGGCGCTGCTCACCGGCACCCTGGCGTTCTACCTGGCGATCGTGTGGGCCGTGGTGACCACCTCGTGGCTGGTCCGGCTGGACTGGCAGGTCATGTTCTTCCGCCCGTACCAGCAGTGGTCGGGTATCCACTGGTTCGTCGACTACTACGTCGTTCTGGGCCAGCGCGGACCGACCGCGGTGATGGTGGCCGCCTGGCTGGGCTGGCGCTCCTGGCGGCAGCACACGCTGCGCCCGCTGCTGACGCTGGGCGTCGCGCTGCTGCTGCTGAACATCACGGTCGGCGCCGCCAAGTACGGCATGGGCCGTCTCGGACCGCACTACGCCACCGTCATCGGCTCGAACGAGATGGGTCTGGGCGGCGATATATTCCCCAGCGGCCACACCGCCAACGCCGTCGTGACCTGGGGCATCCTGGCCTATCTGGCCTCCACCCCCAGAGCCCGCCGCTGGCTGTCGGCGCTGTCCGCGGTGACCTCGCTGGGCGTGGGCATGGCCACCGTCTACCTCGGTACGCACTGGCTGAGCGACGTCCTGCTGGGCTGGGCCGCCGGTCTGCTGATCCTGCTCGCCCTGCCCTGGTGCGAGCCGCTGATCGCCCTGGCCGAGGCCCGCATCCTCGATCTGCGGGACCGCCGCCGCGCCCGTGGCCGCGTCCCGGCGCCCGCACCGGCACCCGTCGGGTCACCGGTGCCGCTCAACCCGCGTACGCGCGCCCAGGAGGAGGCCGCGGCGCGCGAGCCGGCGGCCCGTTCCCCACGGGCGGCGCCCGCGTATCTGGCGCCCGGCCCGCACACGGCCCGCTCG
>NZ_JAMGBF010000007.1 GCF_023516615.1 Streptomyces panaciradicis | reverse complement strand
GCCCCACCGCCACCGCCACCTCCACCACCTCCACCACCTCCGGCCCCCGCCCCACCCCCGCCTCCGAAGCCGTCACCCGAGCCGGCACCGCGCCCGTCGGCCGCCCCCGTGAGCTATCCGCGCTACCGGGCGCCCGCGCCGCACACGCTCCGCCACGACGGTCCCTCACCGCTGACCTTCGTCCTGCTCATCACCGCGCCCGCCGCGATCGCCGTCGCCGCACTGCGCCCCCGCTGACTCCTGGAGGCACCTCTTGCCGGATTGGCTTGTTCTCACCCTCGCGATGCTGGCCGCGTGCGTCGTGGTGGTCCTCATCACGGTCGTACGCCACAAGGCCGCGCCCGAGGACGAGGACCCCAGCGAGACCCCGGACGTCATCGAGTACATGACCATGTGGATCGGCGTGGTGTACGCCATCGTCCTGGGCCTCGCCATCGCCGGGGTGTGGGAGGGCCGCAGCGCCGCCCAGGACCACGTGCAGACGGAGGCGGTCGCGCTGCACGAGATCTCGGAGCGGGTGCGGGTCTATCCGCCCGACGTGCGCGACCGCATCCGGGAGGATGTCAACGCCTATGTCGGACAGGTCGTCACCACCGAGTGGAAGACGATGGCCGACCACGCGAGGACGACCGCGCGCGGCGACGAGCTCTTCGACCGCGTCCGCCACGACGTCACCGACTACCAGCCGGCGAACGACTTCGAGGCCCAGGCCTACCAGCCGCTGCTCGACCAGGTGACCACGGCCGCGCAGGCCCGCAGCGCCCGCGCGGACTCGCTCGGGGCGATCATGCCGGGCGTGGTGTGGTTCGGGCTGCTGAGCGGGGCCGTGATCACCATCGGCATGGTCTTCGCACTCCAGATCCGGCGCACCGCGCGCGAGCTGGTCCTCGCCGGGCTGTTCTCCGCCCTGATCGCCTTTCTGCTCTTCCTCATCTGGGACTTCGACGCGCCCTACAGCCGGGGCATCACGGCGTCCGCGGCCCCCTTCCTCCATCTCTTCCCGCACCTGAACGCCTGACAGCCGCTCACCCGACGGGCCATCCGGAAACAGGGCACCACGCCGTGCGTGTCCCCTGGGTGGCCCAGCGTTGTGCCCCATTCGCGCGACTGAGATCGCGCAAGCGCACACATGTTCCTAGCGTTTCGGTCATCGAGGTGCATTTATGGCGCAAGCGGAAAAGGTCCGCAGCTGCTCCTCGGGGACCCGGAGGATTCACCATGCGCGCGATACGCGTCGCTTCGGCCGCACTGCTGGGCCTCGGCGCCCTCACCTTCTCCGCACCGCCCGCCGTCGCGAGCGACGGCGGCAACGTCACGCCGTTCGGCTTCAGCGTCCTGCCCACGACCATCGCGGCGGGCGGCCGGATCACCTTCCGGCTCGACCGGGACAACGGCGGCTGCAAGGGGTCGGTGACCGTCTCCTCGGCCGTCTTCGACACCGTCACGATCCCGCGCGGACGCTCGTCCGGGACGGCGACGGTGGATGTGACCGCCAAGGCCATGGCGGTGTATCAGGTGACGTTCGCCTGCGACGGGATGAGCGGGTCGACGGATCTGACCATCGCGGGCGGCCGGCCGGCGGGCCCCACGCCACTGCCGGTCACGCCGGCCAACCCCGACCGGGGTGTGCGGGCGGGCGAGGGCGGCAGCATCGCCGGGTTCGACCTCCGGGAGATCGGTCTCGGCGCGGCGCTGATCGCCGGATCGGTCGGGGCGGCCTACCACTTCTCCCGGCGCCGCGGCGGCGAGGACGGCGCCTGACCGGGACCTCGCGCGCATGCCCCCGCCCCGGATCCTGGCCGAGGATCCGGGGCGGGGGCCGTTCGACGTGCGAGGTGTGCGGTCCGTGCGATCCGCGCTCCGAAGGGGGAGGAGCTCAGATCCGCCTCTCCGACCGGCGGCGCATCAGGAACAAGCCGCCGCCGATGACGGCCGCCGCGACCAGTCCGCCGCCGATGGCCATGTCGGTCGGGGTGGCCCCGGTGGAGGAGCTGCCGCCGAGGCCGCCGCGGACACCGCCGATCACGGTGTAGGCGGTGGGATTGGTCAGGGTCTGGCTGCCGCAGGTCACCGTGATGCTGTGCGAACCGGTGCGGGCGTTGGTGTTGACCGTCGCGGTGCCCCTCGACGTGTTGCTGTTCGCGACCCGGTTCAGCGTCGTGGACGAGAACGCGTCGGAGGTCGCCACGGCCAGCCCCGGGCAGCCGTCGACGGTGATGGTCAGCTGCCCGCCGCGGGCGATGACGCTGGGCAGGGCGACGAGGTTGCTCAGGGTGATGGGCATGCCGTCGCGTGCGACGGCCGTCGGGGCGGCGAGCCCGAGGGTGGCGACCACGGCGGCCGAGGCCGCCAGGGCACGAGTGGTACGCATGTGATCCTCCGCGGAAGACGCCCCGGGTCCCGTCCCCGGTCGATCGGCGAGAAAGCGCCTCCCGCTACGACCCTCAGTTGCCGTGCGGCGGCCCGCATTTCGGCGCTGGTCCGTCCTGGTGAGAGGACACGCCGGACGACAACCGCACAATCGGATATCTCCGCAGGTCACGGACCGTCAGAAAATTCCTGGGAGCGGCAACTCGGATGGCGCACCGGCAACATGCGGGGCCACCCGTTCGGCTTGTGCCCCGTCGCCGGTCGCGTGCGCGGGACTTAGCGTTCTCGTATGCGCGAATGACGTGGCGACGGCCGCGTCGAGAGGGGAAGTCGAATGTCTGCGTTCGAGCTGGCCGAAGAAGAGGAGCAGCCCAAGAAGCGCGCTCCTTGGGGCGTGATAGCGCTTGTTCTGCTGACCGGCCTCGCGCTCATTCGGAACGGGTCGGGAGAATTCGACGTCGGTCCGCCGCAGCCCGCCTCGGCGGCCGCGGCGGACAGCCGGGTCCCCGGCACCTCGGCCAAGGTCCAGGCGTTGCCGTACGCCGTGCCCGACCGGGTCAGGATTCCCACGATCCGGGTCGACGCGCCGGTCATGCCGGTGGGCCTGGACTCGGACGGCTGGGTCGGCGCGCCCCCGCCGGAGGACCCGAATCTGGCGGGCTGGTTCACCGGCGCGGTGTCGCCCGGGGAGAAGGGGACAGCGGTCGTCGTCGGTCACGTGGACAACAAGTCGGGCCCCGCCGTCTTCTACGGACTCGGGGCGCTGAAGAAGGGAAATCGCATCGAGGTCGCCCGCAAGGACGGAAAGACGGCCGTGTTCGAGATCTACGGCATCGAGGTCTTCGCGAAGAACAATTTCCCCGGCGACCGTGTCTACGGTTCCAAGGGGGAGCCGGAATTGCGGGTCATCACCTGCGGCGGCGGTTTTTCGAAGCAGCACGGTTACGACGGCAATGTCGTCGTCTTCGCCCGCCTGGCCGAGGTCCGCTGAGCGATCCCCGGCCGGGCGGGCGCGGCTCCGTCAAATGGGGCGGCGCCTGGGCACGGTGAGGTGGTAGCCGGAATCCAGCAGGTGCGGCAGATACCGCTTCAGTGCCCGGACGCTCTGGGAGCGGTCGCCCCCGGCGTCGTGCGAGAGCACCACGACGCCGGGGGCGGCGCCGTCCTCGACGTGGTCGACGATCACGCTGGTGCCTGGTGTGGTCCAGTCCTCGGTGTCGATCGTCCAGGCCATGGGCTCCATGCCCAGTTCGGCCTCGATCTGGAAGACGGAGCGGTTCCACGCCCCGTACGGCGCGCGGAACCACAGCGGACGCTCTCCGTAGGCGTCCTCGATGACCTTGCTGGTGCGCTGCAGCTCCGAGCGGATCTGGCGGCGGGTCATCCGGGTCAGCAGGGGGTGGGACCAGGTGTGGTTGCCGACGACGTGCCCCTCGTCGGCCATCCGGGCCAGCAGGTCCCGGTTCCAGTCGGCCTGCTCCCCGCACACGAAGAACATGGCGCGGACGTCGTGTTCGGCCAGGGTGTCCAGGATGTGCGGGGTGTAGCGGGGGTCGGGGCCGTCGTCGAAGGTCAGCACCATGGTGCGACCGGCCCCGGAGATACGCAGGAACGGCTCGTGGCGGACGGCGGTGCGGGCGGCCGTCCGGTGCGGCGGTCCGTAGCCGGTCAGGGGCTGGAGACGGTAGGCGGAGGGCTTGAGCACGGGACGTGCCTGCGGCCCGGCGGCGGCGGAGGCGGCCGGGCGCGCCGGCTCGTCGCCCGCGCCCAGTGCGAACGCGCCGGCGGTGCCGGCGGCACCCAGGGCGGCGGCGCCGGCGATCAGCATCCGGCGGCGCGTGAGGAACTGATCCTTCTTCATGACTCATCAGTCGCCCGGCGAGGGGCAGACGCCCCGCAGCGACACCGCGGCGGCGGCGGGAATGCACCCGCTCGGCCCAAGCGGAGGGGGCCGGGTCAGCGGCGGCGCACCAGCGGGAAGGGCAGCGTCTCCCGGATCGTGCGGCCGGTGAGGAACATGACCAGCCGGTCCACGCCGATGCCGAGGCCGCCGGTGGGCGGCATCGCGTACTCGAGGGCGTCGAGGAAGTCCTCGTCCAGCTCCATGGCCTCGGGGTCTCCCCCGGCGGCGAGCAGGGACTGGGCGGTCAGGCGGCGGCGCTGCTCGACCGGGTCGGTCAGCTCCGAGTAGGCGGTGCCCAGTTCGGTGCCGAAGGCGACCAGGTCCCAGCGCTCGGCGAGCCGCGGGTCGGCGCGGTGCTGCCGGGTGAGCGGGGAGACGTCGGTGGGGAAGTCCTTGTAGAAGGTGGGCAGCCGGGTCTTCTCCTCCACCAGCCGCTCGTACATCTCCAGGACGACGTCGCCGCGGCCGTCGTCGGAGGTGTGCGGCACGCCCGCCCGGTCGCAGAGCCGCCGCAGCGCGGGCAGGCCCGTGTCCGCGTCGATCTCCTCCCCCAGGGCCTCCGAGATCGCGCCGTGGACCGTCTTGACCGGCCACCTGCCCGAGATGTCGTACTCCTTGCCGTCCTTGCGGGCGACGGGTGTGCCGAACGCGGCGGTGGCGGCGCCCTGGATGAGTTCGCGGGTGAGGTCGAGCATCACGTCGTAGTCGGCGAAGGCCTGGTAGGCCTCCAGCATGGTGAACTCGGGGTTGTGCTTGTAGGAGACGCCCTCGTTGCGGAAGGTGCGGCCCATCTCGAAGACCTTCTCCAGGCCGCCGACGCACAGCCGCTTGAGGTAGAGCTCGGGGGCGATGCGCAGGTACAGGTCGAGGTCGTAGGCGTTGATGTGGGTGGTGAAGGGGCGGGCGTTGGCTCCGCCATGGATCTGCTGGAGCATCGGCGTCTCGACCTCCAGGTAGCCGCGCTCCAGCAGGCCCTGGCGCAGGGCCTGTACGGCGGTGGAGCGGGCGCGGACGATCTCGCGGGCGTCGGGCCCGGAGATCAGGTCGACGTAGCGCATGCGGACCTTGGCCTCGGGGTCGGCCAGGCCCCGGCGTTTGTCGGGCAGGGGGCGCAGGCACTTGCCGGTCAGCTGCCAGGAGGTGACGAAGACGGTGGGTTCGCCCTTGTCGCTGACGCCGGCCTCGCCGGTGGCGGTGATGTGGTCGCCGATGTCGGTGTCGGCGGTGAACCGGTCGAGGGCGGGTCCTGACTCGGCGCGGGTGAGCGCGAGTTGGCGATCACCGGACCAGTCGCGCAGGACGACGAAGACGATGCCGCCGAAGTCGCGGACGAGCATGATCCGGCCGGCGACGGTGACGTGCTCGCCCTCGCGGACGTCCGCGAGGGCGTGGGTGGGGGCGGGGACGCCCACCGGGTAGGGTTCCGTGCCCTCGGCGCGCAGGCGGTCCAGGGTGCGATGCCGGACGCGGACTTGTTCGGGCAGGCCGGCCGACGGGTCGCCGGGCCCGGCCTCGCCCCCTCCGTCGAGGCCGAGCGCCGACAGCGACGGCAGGCCCTCCGTCGTGGCGGGCCTGGTCGCTGTCTTCGAGTGCCCTTTTCCCCAGAGTTTGCGCATCGACGGTACGGAGACGAAGCCTTCGGCGATTCCGGAGGCCAGGCCGATGCGGGCGAGGGCGCCCGCGTCGCCGTAGCAGATGAAGCGCGGGTACCACTGCGGGTGGTACTTGGCGTTGGAGCGGTACAGGGCCTCCAGCTGCCACCAGCGGGAGAAGAACAGCAGCAGTCGCCGCCAGAGCCTGAGGACCGGTCCGGCGCCGATGCGGGCGCCCTCCTCGAAGACCGAGCGGAAGACGGCGAAGTTCAGGGAGATCCGGCGTACGCCCAGCTTGGGGGCCGCGGCGCACAGTTCGGCGACCATGAACTCCATGACGCCGTTGGGCGCGGTGCGGTCACGGCGCATCAGGTCGAGGGAGACGCCGTCGCCGCCCCAGGGGACGAAGGAGAGCAGGGCGAGCAGCCGGCCGTCCGGGCCGAGGGCCTCCACGAGGAGGCAGTCGCCGTCGGCCGGGTCGCCGAGGCGGTCCAGGGCCATGGAGAAGCCGCGTTCGGTCTCGGTGTCGCGCCAGGCGTCGGCCCTGTCGACGATCTCCTCCATCTCCGCGTCGGTGAGAGCGGAGTGGCGGCGGATGCGGCTGGTGGCGCCGGTGCGGCGGACGCGGTGGACGGCCTGCCGGGTCACCCGCATGTCGCGGCCGTCGAGGTCGAAGTCGGCGACGTTCAGGATCGCCTCGTCGCCGAGCTGGAGCGCGCCGAGGCCGGCGCGGGCGTACGCCTTGGCGCCGTCCTCCGAGGCGCCCATCGCCGCCGGCGCCCAGGCGTGCCGGCGGGCCACGTCCTGCCAGGCGGCGATGGCGTGCGGCCATGCCTCGCGGTCGCCGACGGGGTCGCCGCTGGCCAGGCAGACGCCGGCCTCCACGCGGTAGGTGACGGCGGCCTTGCCGCTGGGCGAGAAGACGACGGCCTTGTCGCGGCGGGTCGCGAAGTAGCCGAGGGAGTCGTTCTCGCCGTAGGCGCCGAGCAGGGCGCGGATGCGGGGTTCCTCGTCGCCGTGCAGGGCGGATTGCATGCGCTGGGAGCGGAACAGGGTGGCGGCCGCGTTGAGGAGGGCGAGGGCGCCGAACAGGCCGAGCAGGAAGTGCAGGGCGCGGGGCGGGCGGCCGTCGAAGGAACGGGCGGAGACCAGGCCGCCGCACACCCGGTTGGCGGCCCACAGCAGCCGCTGGCCCCAGGGCAGGGTGCCGGGGAACAGCTCGACCAGTCCCCAGCCGGCGAGGATGCCCAGGGCGAGGCCGGCGACGAGGACACCGACCGCGCGGCGGACGGCGGCCGGGCGCGAGGCGGCGTAGAACTCCCGGCGGGCGACGATCAGCACGACGAGCAGCAGTCCGCAGACGACGAGGGACGGCAGCGCCTCGGCGTACAGGCGGCCGAACAGCACGTCGACGGCGTCGTCGACGACCAGCAGCCCCAGGTACACCACCACCAGCCACCAGGCGACCTTCTTGCGGGCGGCGGTCGCGCCGGCCAGCAGCAGCAGGAAGACGGCGTAGGCGAGGTTGGCGCTGACCGGGACGGTGATCAGGTCGAGGAAGCGGACGACGGGGCGCAGCAGGAGGCGCAGGGGCGGGATGACGGCCAGCAGGGCGCACAGGACGGCGAGGGCGCCGAAGAAGGCCGCGAAGGCCTCGGGCACCTTGCTCGTCGGGCCGGTTCCGGGCTGAGGTGTCGGGCCCGGCGCTTCCCTGCGCGCGGAGGCCTCCGCCGTGGCACTCATGTACCGACTGTAGGAAGGAACGGGCCGTCACGCTTCCCCGAGGTCCCGCGCACGGGGCGGACCTGGGCGTTCCGATAGCCTCACAGCCGTGACGGAACAGCACTCGCACCGGTTCGAGCGGGGTACCGACGGGCCCAAGGTCATCGTCGTCGGCGTGGACGGCTCCGACTCCTCCCTTCGGGCGGCGGCGTACGCCGGGGGTCTGGCCCGGCGTCAGCGGGCGCTGCTCGCCGTCGTCTACGTCCAGCCGGTGATGGCGGCGGGCGCGGCGATGGGGGCGCCGGTGGCGGAGACGACGGACGAGATCGCCGAGGACCTGGTCAAGCAGATCCGCGAGGCCACCGAGCGCACGAAGGGGATATTCGACGTGCGCTGGGAGTTCCACACCTTCCGCGGCGACCCTTACGGCGGTCTGGTGAAGGCAGCGGACGAACTCAAGGCGGACGCGGTGGTGGTGGGCGCCTCGGAGCAGGCGGGCCACCGGATCGTGGGGTCGGTGGCGGTGCGCCTGGTGAAGGCGGGGCGCTGGCCGGTGACAGTGGTGCCGTAGTCCGAGAGGGGATCTACAGGCTGCCCAGGAAGTCCAGCAGGACGGCGTTGAATTCCTCCGGCTTCTCCATGTTCAGGTAGTGGGCGACGCCCTCGATGGTCTCGGCGCGCCCGTCGGGGACGGTCGCGGCCAGCCGCCGGGCGGCGTCGAGGAGTTCGACGGGCTCCAGGGTGCCGTTGACGGCGAGGACGGGGACGTCGATCTTCGGCAGGCGGGACCAGGAGTCGGTCACGCGCACCAGCCAGTCCGTCTCACCGGGCGTGTGCTTCGACATCGTCCGGAAGGCCATCTCCCGCAGCCGGCGCCCGATGTCCGGGTCGACGTCGCCGGCGTCGCGGTGCGGTCCGGGCACGACCCGCAGGAACGCCTCCAGCCACCCCTCCAGATCACCGGCGCCCAGGGTGCGGGCGTACTCGGCCTGGATCCCCCGGGTCCACTCGTCCGTGTACTGCCAGTCGCCGGTCGCGGCGCCGCAGGTGACGACGGCACGGACCAGTTCGGGGTGCTCCAGCACCGTGTCGGTGGCGATCACGCCGCCCATCGAGACGCCGACGACGACGGCGGGACCCGCGTCGAGGTGGCGCAGCAGTGCGGCGAGGTCGTCGGCCCAGCGGAAGGGCCCGGTGGCGTTGGCGGAGGAGCCGTGGCCGCGCGTGTCCGGGGCGATCACGCGGTGGCCGGCGGCCGCGAGGGCGGGGATCTGGTCGTCGAAGACCCGGTGGTCGACGTAGCCGGGGTGCAGCAGGACCACGAGGTCGCCCGCACCGGTGTCGAGATAGGCGAGGTCGCCGTCGGTGGACGTGTAGTAGCTCAGTTCGGAAGCGATCGTCATGACAACCAAGGTGTCATCTTCTGGAGCGTTTGACAATCTGGTTGTCATGATGGTCCGGTGCATGATGTCGGGGTGAACGACGACGACGCCCCACTGCCCCCCGACGAACTCGGTCACCGCGTCTCCGAGGTGTTCGACCTGATCGGCGCGCTCTACCGGCGCGGCCTGCGCAAGATCGAGCAGGGCCAGCAGGTCGAGGGGGTCTCCGTCGGCGTGCGCTCCGTGCTCGCCCTGCTGCGCCGGCACGGGGCGATGACGGTGCCGCAGATGGGCAGGATCATGACCCTGACTCGTCAGTTCGTGCAGCGCATGGTCAACGACGCGGTGGCCGAGGGCTGGGCCGAGGTCACACCCAACCCGGCCCACCAGCGGTCCTCGCTGATCCGGATCACCCCGGAGGGCGAGGCGATGATCGACACGATCCTGGCCCGCGAACACGCTTTGAACCGGCAGGTCGGCGGCGACCTCACCGACGCCGACCTGAGGGCGTGCACGCGCGTGCTGAAGGAGATGCTGAAGACCTTCGACCACGCCGAGCCCGACCCGGACTGACCGACTGACCTACTGCCCCATCACCAGGCCGTCCTTGGCCGCGCCGCGGCTGAGCACGACGTCCCGGATGCGGTCGCGCACCCCCTGCAGGCCGGCGCCCTGGTCGATCGCCCGGTTGAGGTCGACCACCCGTCCGGCGTCGACGTCGAACATCTGCGGGATGAACTCGGCCCTGGTCACCTCCCAGCGTCCGCCGGGGCGGGCGGGCGGGGCGAAAGTGAAGCGGCCGAGGGTGGACTGGTCGCCCCGGGGGTCCTGGACGCCCTGCTGGTTGGTCATCTCGCCGGCGATCTGGTCGCCCATGCCGTAGATCACCCAGGTGCCGTTGACCTTCTCGTAGGCCTGCGGGACGTGGGCGTGGGTGCCGAGGATGAGGTCGATGTCGGGGCGGCCGCCGGTGCGGGAGGCGGTGAGCGTCCGGGCCAGGTCGAGCTGTTGCGCGTCCGGTTCGTCCTGCCACTCCGTGCCCCAGTGCAGGGAGACGACCACCACGTCGGCGCCGGCCTGCCGGGCGGCGCGCGCGTCCGCGACGATCCGACCCGGGTCGATGAGGTTGACGGCCCACGGCTCGCCCGCCGGCATCGGGATGCCGTTGGTGTCGTAGGTGTAGGCGAGGTGGGCGACCTTCGCCGGCCCCGCCTGGAGGATGGTCGCGGTGTGCGCCTCGGCCTCCGTGCGCGCCGAGCCCGCGTGCCGTACGCCCGCGCGGTCGAGGGCGTCGAGGGTGCGGGCGATGCCCGCGGCGCCGTCGTCGAGGCTGTGGTTGGAGGCGGTGGAGCAGCCGTCGTAGCCGGTGGCGGCGAGGCCCTGGGCCACCTCGGGCGGGGACTTGAAGACGGGATAGCCGGTGTAGTCGCCGTTCTCCCCGTAGACGGTCTCCATGTGACACAGCGCCAGATCGGCGCGGGAGACGATGGGCCGGACCCCCGCGAGCATCGGGCGGAAGTCGTAGCGGCTGCCGCCGCCGTCGAAGCGCGCGCGGTCGATGATCGAGGTGTGCGGCAGCACGTCACCGGAGGCGACGAGCGTGAACCCGCGGGCGGGGACCGGGGCGGGCCGCCCCGACCGCGGCGCCGCTTCGTGGTGCTGGGCCTGGCAGGCGGCGCCTCCGGCGAGGACGGCCGTGAGGGCCAGGGCAACCTGCTGTCTGCGTGCAATCATCAGCTCACCCCACTGTAGTCATATTTACTCACAAAAGGTACGAACTGGTCTGCCCCGTCTCCGGCTTCGACCCGCCGATTAGCCCGTCCGGCACGCGGGAGCGGACCCCGCCCCGGTGTGAACGGACCGTCACGGACCGTTCGTCGTACCGTTCGTCGACGCGATCGACCGTCCGTCGCAGATCCCGGCGCGGCCCCTGTCCCGAATCCGCCCCCTGCGATGCCATACGCGCATGACGGCCGGAACCACCCTCACGAACGGGACGACCGCCGAGCACGAGCTCGCCGCACTGCAGCGGGAGCACGGCCGGCCCCTCTTCGCGCTCCTGCTCCGGCTCTGTGACGGCGACCGCCAGCGCGCCGAGGACCTGGTGCAGGAGACCCTCGTGCGCGCCTGGCAGCATCCCGAGGCGCTGCGCGCAGACGACTTCGAGTCCGTACGGCCGTGGCTGATGACCGTGGGACGGCGGCTGGCCATCGACGCACGGCGGGCCCGGCAGGCGCGGCCGGCCGAGGTGGGTGACGCGATCCTGGAGAACTCACGGGTGATCGCCGACCACGCCGAGCGGGCCGCCGCCGCGCTCGACGTACGCGAGGCTGTGAAGACACTCACTCCCGAGCACCGCGAAGTCCTGGTGCTCGTGTACTTCCAGGGGGCGAGTGTGGCGGAAGCCGCCGAAGCCCTCGGAATCCCTGCCGGTACCGTGAAGTCCCGCGCGTACTACGCGCTGCGCGCCCTGCGCCGGGTGCTTCCCGGATATGCGGCCGACCTGCGGTGAAACCAACGGATCAGTCAAACCTCCGTAAAGCGCCTTGCTGAGGACCCCGGTTGAGTAATCGGCTGTCCTCATCCGTGTTCCGGATGGGGCCGTGGCACCGGTTTTCCGGCGCCGCGGCCCCAGGGCCCGGGTGCTCGGGCAGACGCGCACGCACCGGAGGAAGGCAGGAAGGGATGCTGGACAGAGGTCACGAGAGCACGGACGGCACCGGCGGGGAACTGGTCGTCCCCATGGCCTGGTTGTACGCGGAGTACATCGCCGACGAGCTGCTGCGCACGGGCGACCTGATGCCGCCGACGTCCATGGAGTTCCGCGCCGGGCGCGACGCCCTGGCCCTGACCGTCTTCCTGTCGGACACCGACGGCGAACTCTCCGGCATCCGGGTGGTGTCCCAGCTGGAGACCTGGCTGTCCCTGACGGCCTACGACCAGCCGTGGCAGGACTGGGTGCGCGAGCGGATGGCCGACATCGCCGCCGAGGCGGCCGCCGCGGGCGGGCCCGCGCCGGACCTCGAACTCGCGGCCGCGGCCTGGCGCTGGCTGGAGGAGACCGAGTTGCTCGCGCCCGATCTGAACGCCGTTCCCGGCGGAGCCGTAGGGGTCGGGGAGGACGAAGGCCCCAAGGTGTGGACGAAGGCGTGGCAGCTCGGACTGCCCCTCGGCCATCTCGCCATCCACCTTTTCTAGACGTCTTTCGATCCGGACCAATCCGGGGGCCGGGCCGCTCCGAACCTCTTGGTTGCGATTCCTGTGAGCCTTGAGTGATTCGGCGGTCTGGTCCGTACCGGTGGGAGCAAGGAGTAACCCAACCCGCACCCAACGGCACGAGGTTTCGGCATGAGGTCCCAGGAGAGGCATCGCGACGTCGCCGCGTACGCGCTCGGCGTGCTGGACGAGGCGGATGCCTTCCGCTTCGAGGACCACCTCATGGAGTGCGCGCACTGCGCCGCTCACGTGACCGAATTCGGGCCCGTCACCCGGCAGATGATGCTGTACCGCCGGTCGACGCCACGGTTCGTGAGCCCCATGACCCGCCCCGGCCCCCAGCTGCTGGACCGGCTGATGGCCGCGGTGGCCACCCGGCAGCGGGCCACCCGCCGGCGTTTCCTGTACGGCCTGGCCGCCTCGGTCGCCATCGCGGCGGCCGCCCCCGGGATCATGATGCTCGCCGGTGGCGGCGACGGTTCCGTGCGGATGGCGGCGACCGACGCGAAGACCGGCGTGTGGGCCCAGGTGACCACGGCGGACGCGGACATGGGCAGCGCCGTGGAGCTCGAGGTCAAGGACGGCGCCGGTCCGCGGGCCTGCCGTCTGGTGGCCGTCGGCCGCGACGGCTCCGAGCAGATCGTGACCAGCTGGATGGTCCCGGACCACGACGCCCGCCCCATCACGATGAGCGGCAGCACGGCCATGCACACCGCCGAGATCGCCCGCTACGAACTGCGCACGGCGCAGGGCGAGCACCTGGTCACTGTCCAGGCGCGCGGCTGATCAGGAGCCATCTCCACGCCGGTCCCGGATCACGGAGCCTGGTCGAAAAGCGGTCGACGTACGGTGGACGAAGGTGGCCCGCTCGGGTTGCGGATGAGGGCGCTCCACGAGTCTGGCCCAATGACCTCGGTCGGCACATCCGTACCCTCCGCCTGCTCCGCGCGGTTGGGGCGCGACGGCGTCCATGGCTCGTCGTCGTCTCGGACAGCACATCTTGGAGCGGCGTGCCCTGCCCTCGTCGCTTGAGTGCCGAACTGCCACAACCGGTCCGCACACCCCGGATGCGTGCCCGGCATGATCGCCATGCGCCGAGTCATACGTCCCCATACCTTCCGCCGGCACCCCGGTATCCGGACGGGCGGGCTGATCACGGCAGCCGATACGGGCAAGCCGTGCCTGCCGTGGCGTGTATGCGGTCGAAGACGCTGGGATGTATCTGGTCCCCAGGCTGGACGTGACGCCTGTGCCAACCTCCCAGGAACCACCAGCCAGCAGAGTTGGTGTGGATCTTGCCCGTAGCCCGGTCCACCGGGAGTTTCGCGCCATAACGGACCTTGAGCAGTCGGCGGTACTTCTGAGGGTCGACCCGCAGGCCCGCTTGCGCAGCCTCCTCCACCATCCAGGCAAAGGCGATGTCCGACAGGTCGTGATCATCATCGAACGTGCCGCCGATGTCGCTGTGGGCGCCAGCGAACCACATTTCTTCGTAACGCCCACCCGAGTCCTTCACAGTCTTCCCGTCGAAACGGTATTCCTTGTAGGCGTGTCGCCGCTCGTCGATCGCCAGGGCCTGCCGTGCGGCGTCCACGTTGACGATCTTCGCGGTGAAGGGCCAACGGACCTGTTCGATCTGCGCTTTCCAGTTCAGCCAGCCGACGGATTTCACCGTGTCCCACACGCCGAGGAAGTGCACCTGGTGGCGCGAGCTGTCGAATGCTTCCGGGAAGGCAGGATTGCCGAACTGACGCGCGAACCGTTCCCGGCGACGGAAGTAGCGGTTCGTTTGCTCCGTCGTCGCCCGGCGCGTGTTGCTGGTTGCGTACAGCTTCACTGCGTAGGGGATGAGATTCTCCGCGCCGGACCGGAGCAGTCCTACCGTGCGCAGCATCCCTGTCAGCGCCTGTGCCGTGTAGGCACCACGGGAGAACCCGAAGACGAAGATCCGGTCGCCGGACCGGTAGTTGTGCACTAGGAACCTATACGCTTCTTCTAGGTTGTCCTTGACTCCGAAACCTCCAATGAGGCCTGCGACACGCGTAGCCTTCTGGCCGAGCGAAGTGACCGCACCACGGGCACCCATGACGCCGACACCCGGGTGGTAGAAAACCAGTTGACGGTGGTTCTTGACAGCCACGTCGAAGATGCGGGACACGTTGGTGGTACCGGTCTCTGGCTCGTTTCTGGTGCCGTCGAGGCACAGCACAAGGTTGCGCACGGAGTCCTGCGACATCTCACCCATGGTCGGCCTCCCGTCGTCATTCCATGAGGATGAATGAAGCCCAGTAGCGTTCCGCGTCGCCGCCCGGAAGCTCTGCGTCGTCACGCAGGGCGGGGTCCAGGACAACGCCGCGACGCCTGCTGCCGTCGGTGTCCGCATCCCCACCGAGAGCGGTGCAGGCGGTTTGTAGTTGTTCGGCGCTCATGTCGTGTACCGCTCGCTGTGCCCGAGCCAAGGCGGCGGCCGGTGACAGTTGCCGAGCCAAGCCGTCGTAGAAGTTCGCCATGAGAACGGGCACGACCCAGTCATCGACCGGCCACAGGGAGACGACACAACGTCGGGCACCACCGCGCAGCAGTGTCCGGGTCAGCCCGATCAGGTCGCCGCCGAGGGTGGCCTGCCCACGCCCGGTGTCGCACCCCGTGAACACGGCGAGACGGATGCCGAACCGCAGACCAGTGAGGTCGGCCACAGTGAGGTCGTCGGCCCCTGCCAGGACCAGAGACGAGGCGAACGGTGACAATTCGTCGAGGTGACTGTGGCTGGATATGTGGAGCAGGTCGCAGTCCGCCAGCAGTCTGAGCACGTCCGCCTCGGTCGCGTCGGTACCCACGAGCACGCGCTCGGCCGGCACGCGCAGTGCCCGCTTGACCGCTTGGGCCTCCAATCCGGCACCAGGCAGCCGAGGCAGTCCCGGATGGGCGCCGTCATCGAACGCGGGGTCGGCCACGACCAGCGGTCGGGCCGGCAGGAACGGCTGGTCGAAATCGCCGCCGGGTTCCCACACACTCACCGCACTCTGCGCGTAAGAGACGATGTGGCTGAGGGCAAGTGGTGTCCCTCCACAGGGCAGCGCGTGGAACGGCACCAGATTCAGTGGGCCGAACGGTACGACCACGAGCCGGGGATGGACGCGCAGCAGATCCTCGAACGGCTCCAGGAGCAGAGAGGTGAGTTCCGTGGCGGGAGCGTATCCCTCCGCGCAGGCAGTGTGAAATTCGCGAACCAGCGCGGTGAGGTGCCGCAGCGGGACCGATTCACGCGTCGGACGGACCATGTCACGGGTCATCGCCCAGGCGAGAAGGTCGTCGCCGACGGCGAGGTACTCCAGAAGCAGCGTTCCCGCGGGCATACGGTGTCGCAGTTGGGCGGCGGTTGGCTGCCGTGGGCGAGCGGCGCGACGGAGGAGGATGCCGCGGTCCTGCGCGTCAACGGCGTGTTCGGCTTGAGCCAGCGCTTCGTCCAGCGTGTCGAGGACGGTGAAGTCTTTCTGCTCCTCTACCGCCGAGGGCCATTCAGCAAGGAGCTGGTGAGCGGCGGCCGCGTACTCAGCCGCGGCGTGCTGCCAGGCTGTACGGGATGCCTGGTCGGCCCTCCCGAGGTCGGCGTCGGAGGAGAGCGACCGAGCGAACTCGGCGGCCTCGAAAGAGGCTTCCGCCTCGGCGGGTGCAGTCGGGCCCTGGCGGGAGAGATAGGTCATCGCGAGAGTGCTGTAGAGGGCGGCCACATCGGGCTGATCGCACGCCTCAAGCCGTTCCGGGTCCCGGAGCAACAGCCGCACGGTGTCTTCAAAGACTGCGATGGCTTCGCCGACCAGTTGCCTGGCCTCAGTGGGTTTGCCACGCGCCAGGTGGAGTTCGGCAAGGCACAGCAAGTCCCGCCAGTCCTGCGCAACGAAACCGTCCGCCTCCCTGCGGGCAAGTGTCGCAAGGGCCTGATCGTAATCCTTCACCCTCACCCACAACGGCAGTTGGAGGTCATCGGGGATCTGCCGTCCGCAGGCGAGCATCGCTGTTCTCGCTTCGTCGAGGCGCTGGTTCGCGATCAATGCCACGGGCAGTAGGTAAGTGTCCACGCCTGGCCCTCTCGCGGCTTCAATCGCTCGGGCGAACCACCGGTCCGCCTCGGCCAAGCGGCCGGTGCGCTGGGCGGCTTCGGCCCTGGCCAGTTGCCCGAGCACCCTTGCGGTGTCGACACTGCGCTGGGCCTGTGCCAGCAGCGAGAGCTGCATGCGGACCATGTCGGCCTGGACGCGGGCGACCTGAGCCGCGAACGAACCGTCGTCCTGCTCCTCGCGCAGACCACTGCGCAAGTCGTCCAGCGTCGTGAAGACCGGCTGCCCCAAGGGTGGCAGAGCCGCACGGAGCCGATCTGCGTCGATGGCCAGTTGCCGTCCCACATGCGCCATCCGTTCCGCAGCCAACAGCGCCGCGGGACCGCGCGACTCATCTCGCAGCGCCGAAAGCAGAACGAAGGATGCTTCGACCTTCTGCGAGAAGCCGAACTCGTCCTGCTGGTCAGCGGTTTCCTCGAAGTACGGCCCGAAAGCCCGCTCAAGACGCAGCAGCGCATTGCAGGCGAGATTGCTGTCGCTGTCGGCCTTGGCCACCGCTGTGATGAGGGTCCGCGTCGGAAGGTCAGGATCCACCGATATCAGGTGCAGTGCGGAAAGGTAGGCGACGCGGGACCGCGGGGTGCTGCGCTGCGCGGCCCAGTGATCCCCGCACCTCTCGAGAAGTCGGCCAAGGCCGACGCACCAGCTGCTGCTGCCCGCAGTCTCCGCCCACGCCACAGTTTCGGCAACCGGCCCGTGCCTGGGGCGGTGCCAGCCACCTCCGAGATCAAGTGCATGGCGGCCCAGTGTGCCGTCGTCGATGTCGGCCACGAGCCGATGCATCATCGCGAGGTGGTAACCCGCCGAGTCGCCGGCGGAGTCGAAGCCGACAACGGCCGCTTCGAGATGGCGGTGCCGGGCTTCCGCGTCCCCTGCGAACCGGGCGAGCAGGGACTTGCGCAACGACAGCGCTGCACGCAGTCGCGGCAGGTCGGTACCTCCGAGCAGGCATTCAGCCTGGTCGTAGAGAGCGGATGCCCGACTCATGTCTGCAGGCTGCAGCGGACTCGGAGCCTGTTGAGGTGCCAGATCCCAGCCGAGTGCCTCGGGAGAACTGCCTGGGGTGGCATACCAGTCTCCCTCTACGAGATACGTCAGGGCCATGCGCCCCGCGTCGCCGAGAACGGCGATCTGGCGACGGGCGTCCGCCAGCAGTTGATCAGCCTGCGGATTCCCGTCGCGTCTCATCAGGTCGGCTCCCGCCAAAGTGGCCCAAGC
Organism: Streptomyces panaciradicis; assembly: GCF_023516615.1. Taxonomy (GTDB): domain Bacteria; phylum Actinomycetota; class Actinomycetes; order Streptomycetales; family Streptomycetaceae; genus Streptomyces; species Streptomyces panaciradicis. Next base: position 98,089 of record NZ_JAMGBF010000007.1, on the reverse strand, counting down.
GGCGAGGGAGGACAAGCCCTGCAGGTTGGCGTACTGCCACAGCGTGTTCAGCTGAGTCCAGGCCGCACCAGCTGCCTGCTGCGCCGTCGCAACGGCACCCGTGCGCAGGCATCCCTCCACGAGTGCGCGGGGAGTGAAAAGTCCGGGGGGCCCGTTGTGGACCACTTGTTCGAGTAGTTCCTCGTCGGCGTCACCGGGACGTGGCTCAACGGACACTCCCCCGGTACTTCCGGCCAACTCGGCGCCGACGTCTCCCGGGTACCAGTTGCGATCGAGCCGGTTGGCCCACTCGGTGAGAGCCGCCGTGACCCGCGGTCGCAGTCGTGAACGCTCCAGCTGTGTCAAGACCCGTTTCGGTTCCCCTGCGGCCAGCGCGGCAAGGCACACCTCGAGTTGTGCCTGCGCGTCGCGAGGTCGGCGGCGGGACCTGCGTTCTGCAGCTACGAGACGCGGGCCAGGAGCGCCTCGCTGCTCCTCCCGGATCAGCAAGTCGAGCACAACGCTGTGGAGGTGGCTGCTGGGCATCATGGCCTCGCCGGGAGTTCGAGCACCGTGCCGACTTTGGGGTCTTCCGGGAAGCGTGCGGTGTAGCCATAACCTGCGCACAACGTCGGATCGGCCCACCTCTCGGTGCGCGATGTCTGATAGTTGAACCACAGCGTCGATCCGGTCGGCGCCGTCAGCACGACGCGGGCCAGGGCTACGTCATCGGGATGGTGAAACGTGTCGCCGTTGGTCGACACGAGGTAGTGCCGCGCGGGCGCGACTTTCAGCATTGCCTCCGACACGTTGCACTTGCTGGCGTGATGGGGCAACTTGAAAGCGTCCACCGGGAGAACGGCGAGCCCACGAGCCGCCGCCACGCCCGTCAGTCCGGCCCCGAGAACGGTGTCGAAGGCATCCGCTGCGAGGACGACGCTGGCTCCGCGATGCTCGACCAGCAGCGCGACGCTGCTGCCGTTGGTGGGCGAGGAGTCCTTGGGCGTGCATTCGGCTGCGAGGGTCGCCAGATCCTCCAGAGGTTCCGGCACATCGGGCATGATCGCGCTGGATCGCCCGCGCCGGGCATCGGCTAGGGAACGCGACCAGACTGTACCGAGAACGGCCAGTCGCTTCGTGGTCGGCGAGAGCACGGTAAGGCACGGGCCGCCCGGAATCGCCACCTCAATGAATCCCGCGGCGCTCCCGGTGTCGATCGGGCCCCCGCCGAATGCCATGTTCCAGGGCAGCACACGGCCGGTTCCCTGGCCTTCGAGTTCCGTGGTGATGCTATCGCCCTGACTCACGCTCCGCACAAGGCCAGGCAGCGGCAGAGGACCAGGCAGATGCGAACGGCCGTTGAACCAGCAGTCGCCGAGGTCATCGGCATATGAGCTGCCGAGGAACGGGATCATGCCGCCGCTGTGATCGCCGTCCACATGTGTCACCACTGCGAGGTCGATGCAGCGCCTGGTCGGGTCCAGCCGTTTCAGCCTCCCTTCCAGGGTCGGCCACGTGTCCGGGGGACCCCCGTCTACAAGCATGCGCCACGGCGCCCTGCCAGGCCGGGCACACTCCACGAGCAGGCAGTCGCCGAGTCTGGCGGGCAACACTTCGACACGGATGGCCCTCGTCATGATCCGACCTCCTCGACGTGCCGGAGTCCGAGAGAGAAAGGGGGAGGCTGGGCTCATCTCCACCCTGGTGGCGCCCACGACTTAACACATGGGCCAATATGTTTCATTAAGGGGTCTTTGATGCCCTTGACAATGTTTCCGAAGACGCTTGGCCGCTCTGGCCCAGATCGCCGATGGTTCTCCTCGCCTCGACTGTGGCGCGTGTATTTGGTCCGCTACTTCAGCAGCCGCGACATCCTCCGGTCCGCGAGCGGCTTGCCGCCCGTCTGGCACGTCGGGCAGTACTGCAGCGAGGAATCGCTGAAGGAGACCTCGCGGATGGTGTCCCCGCAGACCGGGCAGGGCTCGCCGGTGCGGCCGTGGACACGCAGACCGCTCTTCTTCTCCGCCTTCAGCCGGCCCGCCGCCAGCCCGCGGGAGCGCTCGACCGCCTCGGTGAGGGTGGTGCGCAGGGCCTCGTAGAGGCGGGTGGTCTCCTCGGGGGTGAGGGACGCGGCCAGTTTGAACGGGGACATCTTCGCCGCGTGCAGGATCTCGTCGCTGTAGGCGTTGCCCACCCCGGCGATCAGGCCCTGGTCGCGCAGGGCGCCCTTGATCTGCCGCCTCTCGGACTCCAGGAGCGCGGCGAACGCCCGCTCGTCGAAGGTGTCGGCGAGGGGGTCCGGGCCGAGGCGGGCGATGCCCGGGACCTCGTGGGGGTCCTGGACGACGTACACCGCGAGGCGCTTCTGGGTGCCGGCCTCGGTGAGGTCGAAGCCCTCGCCGGTCTCCAGGGCCACGCGCAGGGCGAGGGGGCCCTTGCCGGGGCGGGGCGGGCCGTCGGGCAGCCGGTCCTTCCACTGCAGCCAGCCGGCGCGGGCCAGATGGGTCACGAAGTGCGGGCCGCCGTCGGTCGCGAGGTCGAGGAACTTGCCGTGCCGCCGCACCGCGGTGACCGTACGGCCCTCGACGGCGGAGAGCGGGGGGTCGTAGGTCTTCAGGACGCTGATCGCGACGGGCAGCACCCGCACCATCTCGTGTCCGACCAGGTGCTCGGTCAGGAAGTCCTTGAGCGCTTCGACCTCGGGGAGTTCCGGCATACGTCCAGAGTGCCACCCGGCACCGACAGCGCCAGGCGGGCCGGCCCGGTCACGGCATCAGGAACTCGCACCACACGCACTTGCCGCCGCCGCGCGCCTCCACCCCCCACACGTCCGTGAGCAGGTCGACCAGGAGCAGGCCCCGGCCCGAGACGCCCGAATACCCCGCCTCGCGGCGGCGCGGCAGGGCGCTGGAGGAGTCCTCCACCTCCACGCGCAGCCTCCGCTCGCTGCTCGTGAGCACCCTCAGGGTGAGGATCGCGGAGCCCTCGGTGTGCATGAGCGCGTTGGTGATCAGCTCGTCGGCGACCAGCTCGATCTCGTCGGCACGGTCCTTGGCCCCCCAGGCGCGGACCGCGGCCCGGATCATGTGGCGGGCCTCGGTGAGGGCCTCGGGATCGCCGGGGGCCACGTGCTGCTGGAGCCGGCCGCCGGAGCGGGGGGCGTCCAGGCCGCGGCGGCGCATCAGCAGCAGGGCGACGTCGTCGTCGCCGCCGCGTTCCTCGGCGACGTCGATGAGGCAGTCCGCGAGGTCGCGTACGTCGTTCGGGCCGGCGGCGATGAGGGCGGTCAGGGTCCGCATGCCGTCGTCGAGGTCGGCGCCGGGCTGTTCGACCAGGCCGTCGGTGCACAGCATGAGCGTGTGGCCGGGGTCGAGCTCGATGGTTCCGACGGGGTATTCGAGGCTGCCGAACTCGGCGGACAGGCCGAGCGGCAGACCGCCCGGGACCGAAACGCGGTGGCAGCCGCCGTCCTCGTCGCGGATCAGGGGGTCGATGTGGCCGGCCCGGACCACCTGGACCACTCCGGTGGCGAGGTCGGCCTCGGCGTACAGGCAGGTCGCGAAGCGGTCGGTGTCGAGTTCGTGGAGGAAGACCGAGGCGCGGGCCATGACGGTGGCCGGTGTGTGGCCCTCGGCGGCGTAGGCGCGCAGCACGATCCGCAGCTGGCCCATGACGGCGGCCGCGTGCGTGTCGTGGCCCTGGACGTCGCCGATGACGGCGCCGACCCGGCCGCCGGGCAGCGGGATCAGGTCGTACCAGTCGCCGCCGATGTCCCGGCCGAGGGAGGCCGAGCGGTAGCGCACGGCGACGTCGGCGCCGCGGACGCTGGGGATGGTGCGCGGCAGCATGGCCTGCTGGAGGCCGGTGGCGAGGTCCTTCTCCTGTTCGTAGAAGGTGGCCCGCTGCAGGCTCTGCGCGATGCTGCTGCCCAGGGCGAGCAGGACGTCGCGCTCGTCGGGCGAGAACCCGCGCCGGTCGCTGTAGAGCAGGCCCATGGCGCCGATCGGGCGGGCCTGCACGATCAGCGGGAGGTAGGCGGCCGCGGTGATCTCCAGGTCGGTGATGTGCGGCCACAGGATGGGATAGCCCTCCGCGAACTCCTCGGGGGACTCGATGAAGCGGGGTGTGAGGGTCCGTACGACCTCGCTCATCGGGTAGGGCTCGTCGATCCGGGTGACGAGGGTGCCGGGCACGAAGCTGCCCTCGGGGCCCTCGGCGATCAGCCGGATGCGGCCGGCCTCCACCAGGCCCATGACCATGCTGGTGGCGCCGAGATGGGTGAGGCCCTGGGTGTCCTTGAGGACGTCGATGACGTCCTGCACGGTGCGGGCGTGGGCGAGGGCGGCCGTGGTGAGCTGCACGACGCTGGACTGGTCGCGCCGGGCCTCCTCCTGGGCGGTCCGCTCCTCGTGGGCGGCGAGTTCGGCGAGCTCCTGGGTCGCGTCACGGACGATGCCGATGATGCGGCGCGGGCGGCCGGTCTCGTCGCGCCGGATGTGGCCCTGGGTGTGGGTCCAGCGCAGGCTGCCGTCGCGGCGGCGGATGCGGAAGTAGGCGCCGTAGTTCTCGCTGCCGTCCTTCATGGCCTGGGCGACCAGGGCGTCGAGGCGGTAGGCCTCGGCGGGCGGCACCCGGACGGAGAGGTGCTCGGGGTGGCCGTCGAATTCGTCGGGGCGCACGTCGAAGACCTCGTGGGCCTGGGCGTCCATGTGGAACAGGCCGCTGTCCAGGTCCCAGTCGAAACTGCCCATGCGGTTGAGCGCCAGGATCGGATCCGGGTGGGCGGGCCAGTCGTCCGGGAGTGACAGGGCGCTCGCTCCCCGATCAACCATGGAGCCACCTTGCCAGGGTTTGACCGATTCTTCGACCGGGACGACAGTACACATTCGTCCTGTTTTGCTTCACGACCGTGCCACGATGACCCCACGGGTTACGCAGGCGGAAGATGGTTACACGGAGCGTGACGCAGGGTTCCGGCGTGACGATGAAGTGAGGAGCGCACGGCCGTGGACTGGTTCACCGCACCCGCGTACTGGACGAGCCGGCTGGTCTTCCAGCGGGCCCTGGCCGGACTGTACCTCGTGGCGTTCCTCTCGGCGGCCCTGCAGTTCCGGGCGCTCATCGGGGAGCGGGGCATGCTGCCGGTCCCCCGCTTCACCGCCCGGGTGCCCTTCCGGCGCGCCCCCAGCCTGTTCCAACTGCACTACTCCGACCGCTTCTTCGCGCTGTGCGCCTGGACGGGCTGCGCGGTCGCCGCGGCGCTGGCCGCCGGCCTGGACTCCCGGCTGCCCCTGTGGGGCGGGATGCTGCTGTGGCTGCTGCCCTGGCTGCTGTACCTGTCGATCGTCAACGTCGGCCAGACCTGGTACGCGTTCGGCTGGGAGTCCCTGCTCCTGGAGGTCGGCTTCCTCGCCGTCTTCCTCGGCAACGACGAGGTGGCCCCGCCGGTCCTCGTGCTCTTTCTGCTCCGCTGGATCCTCTTCCGCGTCGAGTTCGGCGCGGGGCTGATCAAGATGCGCGGGGACGCGTGCTGGCGGAAGCTGACGTGCCTGTACTACCACCACGAGACGCAGCCGATGCCGGGCCCGCTCAGCTGGTTCTTCCACCACCTGCCGGCGCCCGCGCACCGGGTCGAGGTGGCCGCGAACCACGTCACCCAGCTCGTCGTGCCGGTCCTGCTCTTCACCCCTCAGCCGATCGCCACGGCGGCCGCGTCCCTGATGATCGTCACGCAGCTCTGGCTGGTGCTGTCGGGCAACTTCTCCTGGCTGAACTGGATCACCATCGTGCTGGCGGCGTCCGCGCTCGCGCTCCCCTCCGGCGCCCCGTCGTCCGTGCCGGCCACCCCGCTGTGGTACGAGGTGCTGGTGGCGGCGGTCGCCGTCCTGCTCGTCGCGCTCAGCTACCGTCCCGTCGCCAACATGGTCTCCCGCCGCCAGATCATGAACCGCTCCTTCGACCCGCTCCATCTGGTGAACACCTACGGCGCGTTCGGCAGCGTCAGCCGGATCAGGTACGAGGTGGTGATCGAGGGCACCGCCGACGACGTGCCCCGCGAGGACTCCGACTGGCGGGAGTACGAGTTCCGGGGCAAGCCGGGCGATCCCCGGCGCTGGCCGCGCCAGTTCGCGCCGTACCACCTCCGCCTGGACTGGCTGATGTGGTTCGCGGCGCTCTCCCCCGCCTATGCCGACACCTGGTTCGGCGGGCTGGTGGAGCGGCTGCTGGAGAACGACCGCGACACGCTGCGGCTGCTGCGCCGCTCCCCGTTCCCGCCGGACGAGCCGCCGCGCTTCGTACGGGCCCGGCTGTTCCGCTACCGGTACACGAGTTGGCGCGAGCTGCGGGAGACAGGGGCGTGCTGGGAACGGACCTATGTCCGCGAGTACCTGCCGCCGACACGGCTGGCGGGGGTGGCGCAGCGCTCCTGAACGGGGGTTGTCACGCCGGCCGTTGGGGGAACATCCGCATCTCGGGGTAGCGGCCCGACCTGCCGTCCAGCAGGCCGTCGTCGTCCCGGCCCCGCAGCCAGCGGTCGAAGAAGGCGGCGAGGCAGGCCCGTTCGGCGGCGATGGCGCGCCTCGGCGGGATGGTGCCGATGTTCGCCACGACCGTCTCGCGGGGCAGGCCCAGCCGGTGGGCGAGCTGCGGGATCAGCGCCTCCGCGTCGGTGTACGTCGCGTGTTCCGCGCCCCGCAGGGTCAGGCCCCGGTGCCAGCCTGGGCTGTGCCGCCACAGCGCGTCCCACGACGGCACGCCGTCGAGGTCGTTGCCGTCCATGCCCATCAGCAGGAACGGCCGGTCCAGGCCGTCGGCGGCGACGGTGGAGAGGTTGCCGGGCGTGCTGTCCTGCTGGACGTACGCCAGGACGCCGTCGAGATCGGCCGCCGCCGCGATGCGCCGGTCGTCGTGCATGGCCTGCAGGGCGGTGAAGCCGCCCGCCGACTGGCCGAACATGCCGACGCGGTCCATGTCCAGGGCACCGCTCAGCTCTCCGGGGAGCGCTCCGGGCAGGGCGTCGAGGAGGAAGCGGACGTCGGCCACGCGGACGGCCAGCGTCTTGCGCAGCAGGGCCGTGATGCGGCCCTCGTCCGGGGACGCCTTGTCGTACTCGGCCGGCAGAACGGTCTTCTCGACCCGCCCGTCGGGGAACTGGACGGCCACGGCGTCGTAGGTGTGGTCGAGCATCACCACGACATGACCCCGGGAGGCCAGGTCGTCGCAGAGCGTGGTACCGAGGGAGCGCGGGTCCCCCGCGCCGGGCGAGTAGCAGATCACCGGACGCGGGGACGCGGAGCGGTCGATCGGGGCGCCCTCGTGGGCGTGCGTGCGCGTGGCCGACCAGTCGACGACGCCGGCGGGCACGCCGGTGAAACTGTTGAGGACATCGAACGCGGCGGCCTCGCCCGGAAGCATCTGCGGGGCGGCGGGATGTCCGTCGACGGCGCGGGCCGGGTAGCGGACGCTGACCATCAGCTCCCGGTACGGCCGGGACGGGACCCAGGGGTCGCTGCGGGTGCGGTCGACGAGGCGCAGGGAGAGCGTCCCCACGGGGTGCGGGCCGCTCGGCGGCGGCAGGGTCGGCTTCAGCAGGCCCGCTGTGCGGGGGGCCGCGGACGCGGTGCGCGCGGTGATGCCGGGCAGGAGGGTGGCGGCGACGGCCGAGAGCAGGGCGGCGCGGCGGGTCAGCATGGCGGGCCTCTTCGTCTGTGGGGTTTCCGCTGTCTGCGGCTCCTCCAGGGTTGTGGATCACGGCGGCCGCCACCATCCGGTGGGCCGGTCGACGGGCCTGGGGGTTAACCCGTACGCGGGGACCGCGGGTGGCGGCGACGATCAGCTTCGTCGGCAGGGGGATGACCCCGTTCGGCTCGCTCCTCGGCGGCCGGTCGGGTCATAGCCGGTAGACGCGGGTCGCGGTGCCCTCCAGGATCTGCGTGCGCTCGGACACGCCCAGACCGGCGGTCAGTTGCCGCGTCGCCTCCACGACGTCGCCGTAGGGCGCGGCGAGGGTGCACACCGGCCAGTCGGAGCCGAACATCAGACGGCCGGGGCCGAAGGCCTCCAGGGCCGTCTCGGCGTACGGGCGGAGGTCGTCGAGCGTCCAGGCGGCGGGATCGGCCTCGGTGACCAGGCCGGAGAGCTTGGCGACCGTGTTGGGGAGGCCGGCCAGGGCCCGCAGGTCGGCCGCCCAGGGGTCCAGGGCGCCGGAGGCGATGGGTGGCTTGCCCAAGTGGTCCAGGACGAAGATGAGTCGGGGAAGGCGCGCCGCCGCCTTCGCGCAGGCCGGGAGCTGGTGAGGCAGGACCACCAGGTCGTAGACCAGGCCGGCCTCGGCCACCGCGGTCAGGCCGCGCAGGACGTCGGGGCGCAGCAGCCACTCGGGGTCCGGCTCGCCCTGGACCTGGTGGCGGATGCCCTTGAGCCGGGCGCCGCCGGGGAGCGCGCGCAGACGGGCGAGTTCGTCGGCGACGTCTGGGCGGGTGAGGTCGGTCCAGCCGACGACGCCGGCGACGAGGTCGTGCGCGTCGGCCAGGCCCAGGAGTTCGGGGGTCTCCTCGGCGACGGTGACCGTCTGGACCAGGACGGTACGGTCGACGCCCGCCGCCCGGGCCTCGGGTCCGAGGTCGGCGACCGTGAAGTCCCTCCGTATGGGACTGTGTTGGGGAATCCAGTCCTGGTCGCGGACCGACAGGTCCCACACGTGGTGGTGGGCGTCGACCGTCATGGCAGCTCCCAGACCACGGGCAGGCCCGCGTCCGCGCCCTCGCCGGAGTAGTCGTGCACCACCTCCAGCAGCTCCGCCATACGGGCCTGCCAGGCGACGTTGACCGGCAGTCGCTCCAGCTCCGCGAGGAGGCGGGCGTAGTCCTCGCACTCCAGGACGTGGAAGAGGTCGGTGCCGCTGCGCCAGATGGTCCAGGACGCGGCGCCCGCCGCGCGGATGGCGTCCGTGAGCTCCTCGGGGACCTCCCGGTGGGCGGCCTCGTACTGGGCGACGCGGTCCGCGCGGACCTTGGTGTGCAGGGCGACTCTCACGACGGCTCCTCCTCGGGAACGGGGGCCTCGGCGGGCAGGAGCCGCTCCGCGCGCAGTTCCTGCCACAGGTCCGAGGGCACCTTCGCGGCGAACTGCCGCGCGTTGTCGCGTACTTCGTCGGCCGAGCGGGCGCCGACGAGTACGCTCGCGACCGCCGGATGCGCGGCGCAGAACGCCAGGGCCGCGGCCCTCAGGGTGGTGCCGTGCCGTTCGGCGATCGCCTTCAGGCGCAGGGCGCGGTCCAGCAACTCGCGGGGTGCGCTGGCGTAGTTGTAGGTGGCGTCCGGCTTCGGGTCCGCCAGCAGGCCGGAATTGAAGGCGCCGCCGATCACCACCGACGTGCCGCGTTCCTCGGCCGCCGGCAGCAGCTCGGTGAGCGCCCGCTGGTCGAGGAGGGTGTAGCGGCCCGCGCACAGGACGACGTCGACGTCGGTGTCGCGGACGAAACGGGTGAGCATCTCGGCCTGGTTCATGCCGGCGCCGATCGCGCCGACCATGCCCTCGGAGCGGAGTCTCTCCAGCGCCGGGTAGCCCTCCCGGAACGCCTGCTCGGCGTGGTCGTCGGGGTCGTGCAGGTAGACGGCGTCGACGCGGTCGAGGCCGAGGCGTTCCAGAGCTGCCTCCAGGGTGCGTCGTACGCCGTCGGCGCTGAAGTCCCACACGCGGCGCTGTGTGGCGGGCACGGCGAAGCCGTTCGCCAGGTCGTCGCCGCCCTCGTCCGACGGCTCCAGGCGGCGGCCGACCTTGGTGGAGATCGTGTAGTCCGCTCGGGGGTGGGCGCGCAGCGCGGCGCCGAGGCGGCGTTCGGACAGTCCGAGGCCGTAGTGCGGGGCGGTGTCGAAGTAGCGGATGCCCTCCGCCCAGGCGGCGGACACGGCCTCGTGCGCCTGCTCCTCGGTCACCTCGGTGTAGAGGTTGCCGATCACCGCCCCGCCGAAGCCGAGGGCGCTGACCCGGACGCCGCTCCTGCCGAGGCGGTTCACCGGCCCACCGGCCTCAGGCGCAGGCCCTGCATGCCGCCGTCGACGGCGAGCGAGGTGCCGGTGGTGGCCCCGGACAGCGGGCTCGCCAAGTAGGCGATGGCACCGGCGACTTCGTCCGCCGAGACGAGCCGGCCCGTGGGCTGGCGGGCCTCCAGGGCGGCGCGTTCGGCGGCCGGGTCGTCGGCCCTGTCCAGCAGGCGGCCGATCCACGGGGTGTCCGCCGTACCGGGGTTGACGCAGTTGACGCGGATGCCCTCGCGGACGTGGTCGGCGGCCATGGCGAGGGTGAGGGAGTACACGGCGCCCTTGGCGGCGCTGTACAGGGCGCGCTGCGGGAGGCCGGCCGTGGCCGCGACGGAGCAGGTGTTGACGATCGCCGCGTGCCGCGACGCGCGCAGGTGCGGCAGGGCGGCGCGGGCGACGCGCACCATGCCGACCACGTTGACGTCGAGGACCCGGTGCCACTCGGCGTCGTCGTTGTCCTCGACGGTGCCCTGCGCGCCGATGCCGGCGTTGTTGACCACCACGTCGAGGCCGCCGAGTTCGGCGACGGCGGCCGCGACCGCTTCCCGTACGGACGTGTCGTCGGCGACGTCGGCCCGGAAGCCCAGCAGCGGCTTGTCCACCAGGGACGGGTCGAGGTCGAGGACGGCGACCTGCGCGCCGCGGGCGGCGAGGAGGTCGGCCGTGGCCCGTCCGATGCCGGAGGCTCCGCCCGTCACCAGGGCCTTCAGTCCCGCGAAGTCGGTCATGCCGCCCGTCCCTTCTTCTCGTCGAGATCGGCGGCCCAGAAGGTGCCGCCGGGGAAGGTGTACCGCGCGATGGACTCCGGTCGCATGGCGGCCGAGAAACCCGGCGCGGTGGGTGCCGTGTAGTGACCCTCGCGGATCATCACCGGATCGAGGAAGTGGTCGTGCAGGTGGTCGACGTACTCGATGACCCGGTCCTCGGTGGTGCCGGTGACCGCGACGTAGTCGAACATCGACAGGTGCTGGACGAGTTCGCACAGGCCGACGCCGCCGGCGTGCGGGCAGACCGGTACGCCGAACTTGGCGGCGAGCAGCAGGATCGCGAGGTTCTCGTTGACGCCGCCGACGCGGGCCGCGTCGATCTGCACGACGTCCAGGGCGCCCGCCTGCAGCAGCTGCTTGAACACGACGCGGTTCTGGACGTGTTCGCCGGTGGCGACCTTGACGGGGGCGACGGCCTCGCGGACGGCGGCGTGCCCGAGGACGTCGTCGGGGCTGGTGGGCTCCTCGATCCAGTACGGGTCGAACTCGGCGAGTGCCTTGGTCCAGCGGATGGCCTCGGCGACGTCCCAGCGCTGGTTGGCGTCGATCGCCATGCGGACGTCCGGGCCGACGACCGAGCGGGCTACCCGGCAGCGGCGGATGTCGTCGTCGAGGTCGGCGCCGACCTTCAGCTTGATCTGCGTGAAGCCGTCGGCGACCGCCTGGGCGGCGAGCCGGGTGAGCTTCTCGTCGCTGTAGCCGAGCCAGCCCGCGGAGGTCGTGTAGGCGGGGTAGCCGTGTTCCAGCAGCCGACCCGTGCGCTCCTCCGCTCCCGCGCGGCCCCGGCGCAGGATGTCCAGTGCCTCCTGGGCGGTGAGCGCGTCGGTCAGGTAGCGGAAGTCGATCTGGCCGACCAGCCATTCGGGGTCGGACTCGGCGAGCAGCCGCCACAGCGGCTTGTCGGCCCGCTTGGCGGCCAGGTCCCACACGGCGTTGACGACCGCGCCGATCGCCATGTGCATCACGCCCTTCTCGGGCCCGAGCCAGCGCAGCTGGCTGTCCCCGGTCAGGTCCCGGTACACCACTCCCGGATCGGCGCACACCTCGTCCACGAGCCGTCCCACCACGTGGTGGCGCAGCGCGTGGATCGCGGCGACCTGGACCTCGTTGCCCCGCCCGATGGTGAAGGTGAACCCGTGCCCCTCCGGGCCGTCCTCGGCGTCGGTGCGCAGCACCAGGTAGGCGGCCGAGTAGTCGGGGTCGGGGTTCATCGCGTCGGAGCCGTCGAGCTCGCGCGAGGTGGGGAACCGGATGTCGTAGGTGTCGACCGCGGTGATACGGGCGGGCGTCGAGGACACGGAGGGCCTTTCGTTCGGGGGCTGGGGCGGGGTCAGTCCTGGGCGCGGCCGGTGGTGAGACGGGCGATCAGCAGGGCGATCAGGATGATTCCGCCGTAGATGGCCTGGATCCAGTACGGCTGGACCTGCGCCTGGGTCAGCAGGTTGTCGACGGTGCCCAGCAGCAGGACGCCGGTCAGGGCGCCGAACATGGTGCCCTTGCCGCCGTCGAGGCTGATCCCGCCGATCACCGCCGCGGCGAACACCGTGAAGATCATGTTCTGGCCCTGGTTGGCGTTGATCGCCCCCACGTAGCCGGTCTTCATGATGCCGCCGACCGCGGCGAGCACGCCCGCGCTCACGTACACGCCGAGCATCACGCGGTCCACCCGGATGCCGGCCGCCCGGGCCGCCTCGGCGTTGCCGCCGATGGCGTACAGGGCGCGGCCGACCCGGTGGTAGCGGAGCACGGCGCCGGTGACGGCGAAGCCCGCGGCGGCCACCCACACCGAGACCGGCACCTGCAGGAACGTGGTGGTGTGGATCGCGAAGAAGGCGTCCGGCATGTCGAAGAGCGTCTTGCCCTTCGTGGCGCCGACCAGCACGCCGCGCAGGACGATCAGCATCGCGAGCGTGACGATGAACGCGTTGAGCCGCAGCTTCACCACGAGCAGGCCGTTGAAGAGGCCGACCGCGCCGCCCACCACCAGGATGGCCGACATGGCCAGCCAGGTGGGCAGTTCGACGCCCCAGCCCGCGCTCGCCGCCGGCAGCACGAGCAGCGCGCCCACCGCGGGGGCGATGCCGACCACCGATTCCAGGGAGAGGTCGAACTTGCCGGTGATCAGGACGAGGGCCTCCGCGAGGACCACCATCGCCAGGGACGCCGAGGACGCGGCGATGGAGATGAGGTTGTTCTTCGTGAGGAACGAGTCGTTGACGAACGCTCCGATCACGAGAACCGCCAACAGGGCCGGCAGCAGCGCGAGTTCGCGTGCCCGTCGCAGCAGTACGGCCCGCGCCGACCGGGCGTCGGGCAGACTGACCGGCTTCACCGGCGGAGCCTTGGTGTCAGCCATGGTGGTCCACTCCTTCGATGGAGGCGATCAGCTCGTGGTCGCGCCAGCCCGCCGGGTGCTCGGCGACGACACGGCCGTGGAAGAGGACGAGGACGCGGTCGCAGCGCCTCAGGTCGTCGAGTTCGTCGGAGACGACCAGGACGGCGGTGCCGTCCTCGCGGGCGCTGTCCACGCGGGCCAGCAGTGACTCCTTGGACTTCACGTCGACTCCGGCCGTGGGGTTGATGAGGACCAGCAGCCGGGGCTCGGAGGCGAGGGCGCGGGCCATGACGACCTTCTGCGCGTTGCCGCCGGACAGGTCGGAGACCGGCTGGTCGGGGCCCTCGGTGTGGATGTCGAGGCGGTCGATCAGCCCGGCGGCGAAGCCTCGCCTGCGGTCGGTGCCGATGAGGCCGAAGCGGCCGAGCCGGCCGAGGACACTCATGGTGGCGTTGTCGCCGACGGACATGGAGCGCACCAGACCCTGGTCGTGCCGGTCACGCGGGACGCAGCCGATACCGGCCGCGAGCGCGGCCGGCACGGAGCCGAACCGCAGCGGTGCGCCGTCGAGGCGGGCCGTTCCGCCGGTGGGGGCGCGCAGGCCCGCGAAGGCCTCCGCGAGCTCGACCTTGCCGCTGGCGCTGGAGCCGGCGAGCCCGACGACCTCGCCGCGCCGGACGGTCAGGTCGATGTTCTCGTACGTCTCCGAGGTGAGCCCCTGTGCCTGGAGCAGGACGGGCGCGTTGTCGTCCACGAGCCGTTCCTGGACGGCCTGTTCGGCGATCGCCTCGATGCTCTCGCCGGCCATGGCCTCGATCAGTGCCGCCCTGGGCAGTTCGGCGACCGGGGCCGTGGTGATCCAGCGGGCGTCGCGCAGCACGGTGACGGTCTGGCAGACCTCGTAGACCTCCTGCAGGTGGTGCGAGATGAACAGGAAGGTGACGCCGGAGTCCTGCAGGCCGCGCATGCGGGCGAAGAGCCGCTCGATCTCCCGGTTGTCGAGCTGCGCGGTGGGCTCGTCGAGGACGATGAACCGGGCGCCGAAGCTCAACGCCCGGGCGATCTCGACCATTTGGCGGTCCTCGACCTTGAGGTCGGCGGTGCGCGCCTCGGGGTCGACGTGCACGTCCCAGGTGTCGAGGAGCGCGGCCGCCTCGCTCTTCAGCCGGCGCCAGCTGATGAGCCCGCGGCTGAGCGGCTGCCGGTTGATGAAGAGGTTCTCGGCGACCGTCAACTCGGGCACGACGGTCGGGTGTTGGTAGACACAGGCCACCTTGCGGCGCCAGGCGTCGCGGTCGGCGAGCGTGGGGGCCGGTTCGCCGTCGAAACGGACGGTGCCCTCGTCGGGCGCCTGGAGTCCGGTGAGGATGGTGACCAGGGTCGACTTGCCGGCGCCGTTGCGGCCGACGAGGGCGTGGGACTCGCCGGGCAGCACGGTGAGCCGGCCGTCGGCGAGGGCGGTGGTGGGGCCGTAGCGCTTGACGATGTCGCGGGCCTCGACGAGTGGGGTCGTCATTTGACCGTGTTGCCCCAGAGCTTGGGGTCGTCGACGTTGTCCTTGGTGACCAGCGGGGCGGGCAACTGGTCCTCGAGGATGCCGCTGGGCAGCTTGACGATGGTGGAGTCGTGGTCGGTGGGGCCGGGCCGGAAGGTCTTCCCCTGCATCGCCGCCTTGATGTAGTACATGCCGTACTTGGCGTAGGCGTCGGCGGGCTGGGAGACGGTCGCGTCGATCTCGCCCTTGCGGATGGCCTCGAACTCCTGCGGGATGCCGTCGTTGGAGACGATGACGATGTGGCCCTTGCTACCGGCCGCCTTGAGCAGGTGCTTCGACTTCAGGGTCTGCAGGGTCGGCGCGAGGTAGACGCCGCCGGCCTGCAGGTAGATGCCCTTGATGTCGGGGTTGGCGTTGAGCAGGGTGTCGAGCTTCGAGGCGGCCGTGTCGGACTCCCACTTGGCGGGGATCTCCAGCACCTTCAGCTTGGGGTACTTCTTCTTCACGCAGGAGCGGAAGGCCTCGGAGCGGTCGCGGCCGTTGACCGAGGCCAGGTCGCCCATGATCTGCACGACCTTGCCGCTGGTGATGTGCGCCCCGAGGTAGTCGCAGGCCTTGGTGCCGTAGGCGACGTTGTCGGCGCGTACGACCATGGCGACCTTGCCCTTGTCGGGCGCCACGTCGACGGCGACGACCGGCACCCCCTTGCGCTCGGCCTGCTTGAGGCCGGCCTCGATGGCGGCGCTGTCCAGGGGGGCCACGACCAGGCCCTTGACACTCTGGTTGAGCTGGTTGTCGATGTCGGTGATCTGCTGCGAGGGGTCACTGTTGGAGTTGACGGTCTTGAGCGCGTCGACCCCTTCGGACTTCGCCATCTTCGGCACGTAGTCGTTGTACGACTGCCAGAACGGCGAGGTCAGCAGGGGCAGGATCACCCCGACCTTGCCGGTGCCGCCGCCTCCCGTGCTGCCGGAGGCGGTGTCCTTGGTGCTTCCGCACGCCGCGAGCGCGAGCGAGGCGCTCGCGGTGACCGCGACCGCTGCGACGATCCGAACTCTGTTCCGCTTCCCCACTGTCCTGCCGGGCATCTGGCGGCTCCTCGTTGAGCGTGTTCGAGCAGATGCCCGCATACTTATCAGACCACTCTCGCGAAACAACACCCTCTGGCGGCAGATTTTCGCGATTTCGGCCGTAGTGGTCCGACCACCTTGACGGTTAGACTGCGGCGCACCCGGTGAGTGGAGGAATGGCGTGGACGAGACAGCCCCGCAGAAGGGCACCGTGACGCAGCGCGCCATCGAGCAGATCAAGGCGTTCATCGCGGAGGGCCGGCTGGAGCCGGGCGAGCGCCTGCCCACCGAGCGCGACCTGGCCGTGCAGCTCGGCATCTCCCGCAGCTCGATGCGGGAGGCGATCCGCGCGCTGACCGTGCTCGGCGTGCTGGAGGCGCGGCACGGCTCCGGCATCTACGTCACCCAGCTGGAGGCCGGTGACCTGCTGGAGACCTTCGGCGTCGTCGCCGACCTCTCGCGGGGCCCGGCGCTGGTGGAGCTGCTTCAGGTGCGGCGCATCCTGGAGTCGACGGCGACCGCGCTGGCGGCGGCCCGTATCACGCCGGACCAGCTGGCCGAGGTGGAGAAGCACCTGCTGGCGATGAACGCCACCGACGACCCGGAGGAGATCCTCGCCCACGACCTCGCCTTCCACCGCGAGATCGCGGCGGCGGCCGGCAACGACACCATGGCGGCCATCCTGGAGGGCCTGTCGTCACGGACCTTCCGTGCCCGGGTGTGGCGCGGCTACCAGGAGGAGGGCGCCTTCGAGCGGACCCGGCGGGAGCACGCGGCGATCCACCGCGCCCTGGTGTCGCGCGACCCGGAGGCGGCACGGGCGGCGGCGGCCGCGCACGTGGGCGAGGTCGAGGAGTGGCTGCGGGCCCAACTGGGCGTCTGAGAAAGGTCGTTCACGCGCTCCCCGTTCTGTTCCCCTCGGGGGCGGCGAGTTCGACGAGGTGGCGGGCGGTGCCGTCCGGGTCGACGATCTGGTGCAGATGCTCGCCGGGCAGGTGGGTCACGCGCCAGCCCCGTTCGCGCGCCTCGGCGGCCGGGCCGTCGTAAGGAGGGCCGAACAGCAGGTACGAGCAGGGGTGGTCGTCCCAGCCGACGGGGACCGGGATGCGCTGCTCGTAGTAGGACAGCGGGAGGCTCGGCTGCTCCGCCACGACGGCCCGCCGCAGCGCCGGGTTCGGGAACATGGGCGCCACGTCCGCTTCCTCCCACCAGTCGGTCCACCGCGGCAGCCGGCCGTCGACGGCCAACGGACGCAGGAAGTCGAGCAGTTCGGGAGTGGCGACCGGAGTCGGCCCGCTCCGGGCCGGCAGGGCGGCGTCGACGAAGACCGTGCCCACCACGGGACGGTCGAGGGCCGCCCGCGTCACCGGGACGAACAGACCCGCGTTGCTGTGGGCCACGAGCACGACGGGCCGGCCGGCCGGGACCCGCCGGAGATCGTCGCGGACCGCGTCCACCACGCGGGGCCAGAACGGCGGAGCACCCGACCCGACACCCAGCAGGGTTGGCACCCGCACCTGGTACCCCGCCGCCACGAGCCGTTCGGCCACCGGACGCCACGTCGAGGGGCCCACGGACGGACTGTGCACGAGAACGAAGATCGGCCGCATACGACGATCCTGTCGCCCCCACCCCCACGAGCGCGACACAATCGGCCGACAGCAGAGCGACCGACGCCGGCGCCACGCCTCCCAGCCCGTCCGGCGTTTGAGGACGAGGCGGCCTGGGGGCGGAGCGCCGGTGCCGAGCAGCCACCCTCGGCCGACGCCGGCGCAGCGTCTCCCAGCCCGTCCGGCGTTTGAGGACGAGGCGGCCTGGGGGCGGAGCGCCGGTGCCGAGCAGCCACCCTCGGCCGACGCCGGCGCAGCGTCTCCCAGCCCGTCCGGCGGTTGAGGACGAGGCCCGTTCCGGGCCGAACGGGGGCCTGGGGGCGGAGCCCCAGCGCGGGGCCCCCGGCAACGGCGCCCGGTCAGTTCCGTCGGTCGCTTCGGGAGTTGAGGCGGGCCGCCTGGCGGGTCAGGTGGTCGCGTTCGGCGAGGTTCGGGGCCTTGTGCGCCGCCTCGGCGTACAGCCGGGCCGCCGTGGCGAGGTCGCCGTCACGTTCGTGGAGGTAGGCCGCCACCGCCGTGTGCCGGGGCAGGTCGGTGTCCAGTTCCGCGAGCGCGGCCAGACCGGCGCGCGGTCCGTCCGCCTCGCCGACGGCGACCGCGCGGTTGAGCCGGACGACGGGGCTGCCGGTCAGCCGGGCGAGCTCGTCGTACCACTCGACGATCTGCACCCAGTCGGTCTCCTCGGCGGTGGGCGCATCCGCGTGCAGGGCGGCGATGGCGGCCTGCGCCTGGAACTCGCCCAGCCGGTCGCGGGCGAGGGCCGCCTGGAGGATGGCGACGCCTTCGGCGATCAGGCGCGTGTCCCACCGGCCGCGATCCTGCTCGGCGAGCGGGATCAGCCCGCCGTCGGGCGCGGTCCGGGCGGCGCGCCGGGCATGGTGGAGCAGCATCAGGGCCAGCAGCCCGGACACCTCGGGGTGGTCGACGACGGCGGCGAGCTGCCGGGTGAGCCGGACGGCCTCGGCGGCGAGGTCGACGTCGCCGGAGTAGCCCTCGTTGAAGACCAGGTAGAGGACACGCAGCACGGTGGCGACGTCGCCGGGCTGGTCGAAGCGCACGCCGGACACGGTCCGCTTGGCGCGGCTGATCCGCTGGGCCATGGTCGCCTCGGGCACCAGGTAGGCCCGGGCGATCTGCCGGGTGGTCAGTCCGCCGACCGCGCGCAGGGTGAGGGCCACGGCGGAGGACGGGGTGAGCGAGGGGTGGGCGCACAGGAAGTAGAGCTGGAGCGTGTCGTCCACGGCGGGCGCCGGGCCGGCAGCCGGTTCCTCCTCGACGCGGTCCTCACGACGGCGGCGCGCGGTGTCCGCGCGGGTCTGGTCGAGGAACTTGCGCCAGGCCACGGTCACCAGCCAGCCCTTCGCGTCGCGCGGCGGGTCGGCGGGCCAGACGCGAAGGGCCTCCACCAGCGCGTCCTGCACGGCGTCCTCGGCCGCCGCGAAGTCGGCTCCGCGGCGGACGAGGACGGCGAGGACACCCGGCGTGAGGCTCCTGAGCAGCGCCTCATCCACTGGCGTGGCAGTCCGCGTCGGTGGGCGAGGCGGCGTAGAACGGGCGCAGCTCCAGCCACTCGTGGATCGGCTTCCCGCCGGCCCCGGGCGCGGCCGACAGCTCGCCCGCCAGCTCGACGGCCCGCTCGTGGCTGTCGACGTCGATGACCATCCACCCGGCGATGAGGTCCTTGGTCTCGGCGAACGGCCCGTCGGTGACGGGCGGGCGCCCCTCACCGTCGTAGCGCACCCAGGTCCCCTCGGGGGCGAGCGCCTGCCCGTCGACGTACTCCCCGGTCTGCACCAGCCGGTCCGCGAAGTCCCGCATGTACTGCATGTGCGCCGAGATCTCCTCCGGCGTCCACTGCTCCATGGGGACGTCGTTCACCGCGGCCGGGGCGCCGCGGTAGTGCTTCAGCAGCAGATACTTCGCCATCGGGGTTCTCCTCGGTCCTGGTGCGACCCATTGTGGCCGCGTTCACCCCTGGGACGGAGCAGCGCCGCTGTTCTCGACATCGCCGAGCGAATTTTCTTCCGGCGTGGCGATGTACGGCGCGCTGGTGCTCGTACCCCGCGGAAAGCCGCAGGTGATGCCGGGTGTCACGGGCGGGGTCGACATGTTCCTGGGCCACTACGGCGCACGGGCCGACAG
The DNA here is from genome assembly GCF_023516615.1 of Streptomyces panaciradicis. Classification (GTDB taxonomy): domain Bacteria; phylum Actinomycetota; class Actinomycetes; order Streptomycetales; family Streptomycetaceae; genus Streptomyces; species Streptomyces panaciradicis. Next base: position 78,648 of record NZ_JAMGBF010000007.1, on the reverse strand, counting down.
GAGCCGAGGACCCGCCTGAGGAGGACGGTCCGTCCGGTCGGTGTCTGCCTACACCCTCCGCATCCGCAGCGTCACCAGCTCGAAGGGACGCAGGCGTACGGCGACGCGCGCGCCGTCGCGTTCCACCGCGGCGCCGTCCGCCGACGGCCGTTCCAGGAGGTCGGTCACCGTGACGTCGGCGACCTCGAACCCGGCGGTCAGCACGGCCCGGGCGCGTCCGCCGTGGGCCTCGTGGAAGCGCACCACCACGTCCCCGCTGCCGTCGTCGGCGAGCTTGACGGCGGTGAGCACCACCGCCTCCTGATCGACCGTCACCAGCGGCGCGACCTCGCACGCGCCCTCGATCCGCCGCTCCGGGACGTTGATGCGCCAGCCCTCGCGGACCGCGTCCCCGATGCCCGCCCCGACCACCAGCGCGTGCCGGAAGCGGTGCACCCCCTGGTCGGTCTCGGGGTCGGGGAAGCGCGGAGCCCGCAGCAGGGACACGCGGACCGTGGTCGTCGTGCCGCGGTCGCCGTCCGTGCGCACGGTACGGGTCACGTCGTGGCCGTAGGTCGAGTCGTTGACGACGGCGACACCCCAGCCGGGCTCCTCCAGATGGACGAAGCGGTGGTTGCAGGCCTCGAACTTGGCCGCCTCCCAGGAGGTGTTGGTGTGCGTGGGGCGGTGGAAGTGACCGAACTGGGTCTCCGACGCGTACCGTTCGGCGTGCACGTCGAGCGGGAAGGCGAGTTTGAGGAACTTCTCCGTCTCGTGCCAGTCCACCTCCGTGTCCAGCACCAGCCGCCGCTCGCCGGGCGGCAGCGACAGCACCTGCGTGACCCGCGACGCGCCGAAGGTTCGCACGACCCGCACCGACATACCGTCCGCGCCGGGGCTCACCTCGTCGGCGTCGGTGAGGTCGGTGACCGTGTTGCGGTAGAACTCGTCGACGTCCCAGGCGTCCCACATGTTCGGGAAGTCGGGGTGGAGCTGCAGGAGGTTGGCGGGGCGGCCGGGGGCGATCGTCTCGCGGTCGGCCGCGATGTCGTGGGCGGACACGACCAGGCCCCGGGCGTCGATCTCCACCCGCAGCAGACCGTTGTCGAGGACGTGCCCGCCGCCGGGCCGGGGCGCGAGGCGGGTCGCGCCCTGGGGCAGCGCCGTGCCCGCGCCGCCCGCGGGGACGCCGGCGCGGGTGTGCGGCGCGGCGTTGAAGACGAGCGGCGTCGACCCCTCGCCGGCGAGGGCGCGTTGGGCGGCGTCGATGACGGCGTTCAGTTCGGCGGCGACGCGTTCGTACGTCGCCCTCGCCTCCCGGTGCACCCAGGCGATGGACGACCCGGGCAGGATGTCGTGGAACTGGTGCAGCAGCACCGTCTTCCAGATCCGGTCCAGCTCCTCGTACGGGTAGGGGAACCCGGTGCGGACGGCGGCCGTGGCCGCCCACAGTTCGGCCTCGCGCAGGAGGTGTTCGCTGCGGCGGTTGCCCTGCTTGGTCTTCGCCTGGCTGGTGAGCGTGGCGCGGTGGAGCTCCAGGTAGAGCTCGCCGACCCAGACGGGCGGTTCGGGGTACTCGGCCTCGGCCTTCTCGAAGAAGTCCCGCGGCGTCTCCCAGGCGACGGTCGCCGAGCCCTCCAGGTCGCGCACGCGGGCCGCCTTGGCGACCATCTCGCGGGTGGTGCCACCGCCCCCGTCGCCCCAGCCGGTCGGGGCGAGCGAGTGACGGGCGACGCCCTTGTCCTTGAAGTTACGGGCGGCGTGGGCGAGTTCGGAGCCCTTCATGGAGCAGTTGTAGGTGTCGACCGGCGGGAAGTGGGTGAAGATCCGGGTGCCGTCGATGCCTTCCCAGCGGAAGGTGTGGTGCGGGAACTTGTTCGTCTGCGACCAGGAGATCTTCTGGGTCAGCAGCCACTTCGACCCGGCCGCCTTGATGATCTGCGGCAGTCCGGCCGCGAAGCCGAAGGTGTCGGGCAGCCAGGCCTCCTCGTTCTCGATGCCGAACTCGTCGAGGAAAAACCGCTTGCCGTGCACGAACTGACGGGCCATCGCCTCCGAGCCCGGCATGTTGGTGTCCGACTCCACCCACATGCCGCCGGCCGGCACGAACCGGCCGTCGGCCACGGCCTCCTTCACCCGCGCCCACACCTCGGGCCGGTGCTCCTTCACCCACGCCCACTGCTGGGCCTGGGACATGGCGAAGACGAAGTCGGGCTCGTCGTCGAGGAGCGCGGTCATGTTGGAGGTGGTGCGGGCGACCTTGCGGACCGTCTCGCGCAGCGGCCACAGCCACGCCGAGTCGATGTGCGCGTGGCCGACCGCGCTGATGCGGTGGGCGGAAGGAGCGGCGGGGGTCGCCAGCACCTCGGCCAGCCGCGAACGGGCCGCCGCCGCGGTGGCGTTGACGTCCTGCAGGTCGATCGCGTCCAGCGCGCGCTCCACCGCCCGCAGGACGTCCCAGCGCCGGGCCGACTCCACCGGCAGCTCGGCCATGAGCTCGCCGAGCACCTCCAGGTCGATGACCAGCTGCCACACGGTCTCGTCGAAGACGGCGAGGTCCATGCGGGTGAGGAGGTACTGGGGGGCGCTGCCGGCGGTCTCCTTGTCGCCCAACCGGGTCGGCAGGAAGGGGTGGTAGTCGAGGATGACAGGGTTGGAGGCGGCCTCGACGTGCAGGCGCACCTCCTCGCCGCCTTCGACGGGGGCGCCGATCCGCACCCACTGGTTGCGCGGGTTGAGGCCCTTCACCGGGGTGCCGTCGGGCCGGTAGACCAGGCCCTCGCACTGGAAGCCGGGCATGTTCTCGTCGAAGCCGAGGTCGAGGATCGCCTCGACGGTCTTCCCGGCCCACGCCTCGGGCACCGTCCCGGTGACCCGGAACCAGCTGGTCCCCCACGGGGCACCCCAGCGGGCGCCCACCGCGATCGGCTCGGGCTCGGCGGCCAGCCCCTCGGCGACCGGCACCGGCTCACCGGGCGCGTTCCACACCGCGACCTCCAGCGGCACGGACTCGGGGTACACGGCGGGGCGGAGGCGCTCGTCGAGGACGCGCTTGAGGCGGGCTTCGACCAGGGTGCGGTCGTCATGCATGCGGGTGCTCCGTAGGTGTTCCGGTGACGGGTGATCACAAGGTGCGGGTGGTTCCCGGTGCGGGTGGAACCAGGTGTGGAGGGTTCCCGGTGAGGGTGGTCACCAGGTGTGGGTCACGGTGACGGGGGCCGACGAGGTGTAGAGCTCCCCCACGGCACGCAGCTCCAACCGCGCTGCCTGCTCGCCCTGTTCGGGCCGCAGACCGGTGAGGAAGTACGCGCGCTGGCAGGTCGCGCCGAGGAAGCGGCGGGTGCCGTCGGCCAGGAGGCGGTGCAGGGTGTAGTGGCGTACGTCGCCGGGCGCGGCGGTCCAGGCGAGGCGCAGGTCGCCGCCGGAGGCCGCCGTGACGCGCAGGCCGGAGGGGGCGGCGGGAGTGACGACGGCGTCGCGGACCGTGAGACCGCCGAGCCGCCACCTGACCGGACCGGCGGTCGCGGTGAGCCGTACGGCGATCGAGTGGACCGTCCCCGACAGCCCCGTGAGCGGGACGGTCACCGTCTGCCAGCCGTCGACCGAGTTCACGGGCAGATACGTGTACGGCGGTGTCGCACCCGGTGCGTCCGGTTCCGCCAGGGCGACCGCGAGCTCGACGTTCACAGCCCCGGCGTCCGTGCGGTGCGTCAGCTCCACGACCGTGTCGGCACCGGCCGGCAGCCGTGTCGCGTACAGCTCGACCACCGTCGGAGCGTCCAGTTCGCCGTCGACGAGCACGCTGCTGCCGCCCCGCCACGCGTCCGCGAAGTCGAACGACACCGCCGGCCGGGCCCCGGCCGTCCGCACCACCCACCGCCGTGACGGCAGCCGGTCCTGGAGGCCGAGGTGGTTCCACGGCGTGTCCGAGGTGACGGCCCCCTCCTCGTACCAGCGCAGCCCGTGCCCGGTGTTGAAGGTGCTCGCGAAGGGCATCCCGCTCACCGTCGACCGGTCCGCGACCGACACCGCGGGCGCCCGCCAGGGGTCGGCGGTGTCGGGCCGCGACGGGTCCAGTGAACGCCCGGTCCAGAAGCGGTCGTCGGCGGCGTGGAAGTCGCCCGGGGTGCGCGAGGCCGGCAGGTGGTTGCGGGTCCACTCGGGCCGGTAGAAGCCGAGGGAGGTGATGTGCGCCTTGCCGCCGGGCACGATCGCGTCCCAGTTCACGGACGTGTCCGACCCGTTCGACTCGACATCGACGCCCGCCCACAACTCGTAGCGGCTGCGGCCCAGTTGCTCGGCCTTCTGTCCGGAGGAGGCGAGGCTGCCCGCGCTCCAGCGGAAGTCGACGAACATGTCGTCGGCGGCCTGGAAGAACGCCTGGTTCTGGCTGTTCAGCGCCCCCTGCCAGCTCACCGCGCCGTTCACGGTCATGGCGTCGTACCAGGTCACCCGCTGCCCGCGGGCCTTCGCCAGGGCCTTGAGCTCCTTGACGAAGCCGAGCATGTCGGCGCCCAGCGCCGTGTTGCCGCCGCCCGTCTCGGCGTTCACGAACCAGCCGTCGAAGCCGTACGCGGCGGCCACGGCCACCAGTTGCGCGGCGAGCGGACAGTGTCCGGCGGCGTCCTTCTGCACCAGGTCCCGGGTCCACTGCAGCTGTCCGCCGTAGGCGACGGGCGGCAGGAAGACGTTGCCGAGCACGGGGACGCCGTGGCGGTGGGCGGCGTCGACGATCGGCGCGTTCGGGGCGAGGATCAGCCCCTCGCCGGAGGAGCCGCCCCAGAACACCAGCTCGTCGAGGTAGGCCCAGTGTGTGAGGGCGTAAGTGTCGGCGGTGGCCGAGCCCTGCGAGGGGTTGGCGGACGTCGGCCCGAAGGACACCAGCGACTGGACGCGGGCCTGGCCCGAGCGGGCGGTCGTGTTCGCCGGGGTCGGGGTGAAACGGGGTGCGAGCGGGACGGCGGCGGCGTTGAAGGCGAGGTCCGGGTCGCCGGCGGCCGTCCAGGACTTCAGGCTGCGCCAGGTGATGCCGGTGCCCGGCGAACCGGAGGGCAGGGAGTCGGGGTACCAGTACGAGGCGTACGGCGGGGTCGCCGCGGCGGTGGTCCTCGGGGCCGCGGCGGCGGGCAGCGGGGGCAGCAGGGCCGCCGCGGCGCCGGCGCCGGCGAGCAGGACGGTGCGTCTGGTGGGGTTCACGAGCTGGTGCCTCCTTGTGGGGTGGGGAGTACCTGTTCGGGAGTGACGACTTCGGTGATGCCGCGCGCGGCGAGGTGCTCGCCGTCGTCCGCGCGGGTGTCGAGGACGGTCGTGGGCCGGGCGCCGTCGGCGGTGAGCCGGAAGAAGGCGTCGAAGACCGGGCCGCCGGGGGCACAGCGGGAGCGCGAGGCGGGCTCGGCGGGGACCACGAGCGCGGTGGTCCGGGGCGCGGGCGCCGGGTGCTCGCGGGAGGCCGCCGCGGCCAGCACCCGCGCCGTGTCCTTCGGGCGCCGGTCGTTGGTCAGCAGGCCGAGCCCGTATTCGAGTTCGGGGAAGTCGGCGAGCTGCCGGGACACGTCGTGGGAGCACCACCAGGTGATGCCCCACAGGTCGGGGCAGTCCAGGGCGTTCGCGACGGTCGCCTCGGTGAAGGCGGCGGCGTGCACGGGCGGGATCAGCGGGGCCGGTGCGCCGACCTCCTGCAGCCAGACCGGGCGGTGCGGGTCGCCGGCCCAGGCCTTGGAGAGTTCGACGAGGTAGGCGGCGTGGTGCTCGGTGGGGACGGCGGACCGGCCGTGGCGCTGGGCGGTGCCGTTGAAGACCCAGGAGTGCACGGCCGTCAGCGCCCCGTGCCGGGCGGCCTGGGCCGGGGTGAACGGCATGTCGTCCTGGTACCAGGTGGCGTCGTACTCGGCGTGCAGGTGGAGCCTGCCGGGGGCGCCCTTCTCGCAGGCGGCCAGCATGCGCTCCAGCCAGGCGTCGATCTCGGCCTCGGTCGCCCGGTCGGGGTCGGGGTGCGGGCCGGCGGAGAACTGGTTGACCTCGTTGCCGAGGGTCATGCCGAGGAAGCCCGGCCGGTCGGCGAGCGCGGCGGCGAGGGTGCGCAGGTACTCGGCCTGGCCGTCGAGGACGTCCGGGTCGGTGAAGAGGTTGCGCCGGTGCCAGGTGCGCGTCCACGCGGGCAGGTAGTCGAAGCTGCTCAAGTGCCCTTGCAGTCCGTCCACGTTGACGTCCAGTCCGCGCTCGGCGGCCGCGTCCACGAGCTGCACGAGCTGCTCGACGGCCCGTCCGCGGATCAGCGTCCGGTTGGGCTGGAAGTACGGCCACAGCGGGAAGACGCGGATGTGGTCCAGGCCCAGTGCGGCGATCGAGTCGAGGTCGGCGCGTACGGAGTCGGGGTCGAAGTCGAGCCAGTGGTGGAACCACCCTTCGCTGGGGGTGTAGTTGACGCCGAAGCGCACGGCAGGAGGCATGCGGTGTCCTTGCGGGGGCGGGTCGGGGGGTGTTTCAGCCCTTCACGGCGCCCTCGCCCACCCCGCGGAAGAAGTACCGCTGCAGACAGGCGAACAGGGCGATCAGCGGTGCCACGGCGATGACCGTGCCGGCGGCGACGAGCCGTTCGTCGTTGGCGAAGGTGCCGTGCAGATAGTTGAGGCCGATGGTCAGGGTGAACCTGGAGGGGTCGCTCAGCACGATCAGCGGCCACAGGAAGTCGTCCCAGGCGCCCATGAAGGCGAAGATGGCGACGACCGCGACGGTTCCCCGGACCGACGGCAGCGCGATGCGCAGGAACCGCTGCCAGACGTTGGCGCCGTCGACGTAGGCGGCCTCCTCGATCTCGTAGGGCAGGTTGAGGAAGGCGTTGCGCATCAGCAGCACGTTCATGGCGCCGATGCAGCCCGGCAGGACGACCCCGACGAGGGTGTTGTTCAGGCCCAGCTCCCGCATGGTGGTGAACTGGGCGATGATGATGCCCTCGACGGGCACGAGCATCGCGAGGATGAAGACGAGCGTGGCGACGCGGCGCCCCCGGTAGCGCAGCCGGGCGAGCGCGTAGCCGGCGAGGGCCGAACCGACGCAGTTCGTCACGACGTTGGCGGCGGCGACCTTCAGCGAGTTCAGGGCGTAGTCCCAGACCGGGATGGTGTCGGCGACGCGTGCGTAGTTGTGCAGGGTCGGGTGGCCCGGCAGGAACTTGGGCGGGGAGCTGAAGATGTCCTCCGTCGGCCCCTTCAGGGAGGTCGACAGCTGCCACAGGAACGGGCCGACGGTCAGGGCCAGGACGGCGAGCAACAGCGTGTAGCGCAGGACCAGTTCCCACACCCGCACGCGGCGTCCGTGCTCGTCGGTGACGCGGGGTTCGCGCGCCGCCGGCTGCTCGGTGCGCGGACGTGCCTTCTCCAGGACGCTCATGTCTCGTCCCTCCGGTCGGCGCGCAGCACGAGCAGCATCAGGGCGACGGTGACGACGAAGACGACCACGGAGATGGCCGAGGCGTAGCCGACGCGCCCGGTCAGGCCGGTGCCGGTGCGCTGGACCAGCATGACGAGGGTGGTGTCCTCGCCGGCCGGTCCGCCGCTGGGTCCCGCCATCAGGTACACCTCGGAGAAGACCTTGAAGGCGGCGACCGAGGACAGCGCGCCGACCAGGACCATGGTGGAGCGGACGGCGGGCACGGTGACGGTGAGGAAGCGGCGCACCGCGCCCGCGCCGTCGACGGCGGCGGCCTCGTGGAGTTCGCGCGGGACGTTCGCCAGCGCCGCCAGATAGATGATCATGTAGTAGCCGAGGCCCTTCCAGACCGTGACGGCCATGGCGCTCAGCAGGAGCAGCCACTGGTCGCTGAGGAAGCCGACCCGGCCGACCCCGACGCTCTCCAGCAGCGAGTTGATCAGGCCGCGTTCGTCCAGCAGCCACACCCAGATCAGTCCGACGACGACGATCGAGGCGACGACCGGGGTGTAGAAGGCGGACCGGAAGAAGGTGATGCCGGGGATGTTCTTCTGGACCAGCAGCGCGAGCAGCAGCGGCAGGACGACGAGCGCGGGGACGACCCCCAGCACATAGAGCGTGCTGTTGCGCAGGCCGATCCAGAACATGTCGTCGTGCAGCAGCTCGCGGAAGTTGGCGAGCCCGACGAACTTCCCCGGGATCAGGGTGCGGCGGTCGGTGAGCGAGTTGACCAGCGTGGAGACGAACGGGTACAGGATGAACACGCCGGTGACCAGCAGCCCGGGCGCTGCGAACAGCCACGGGCTGAACGGTAGTTGACGCCGTACGCGCTGCGCCCGGGGGGCGGTGGACAGGGCCATCGGACGCTATCCCTGCTGCTGGAGAAGCGTGTTGCACTGCTTGACAGCGTTGTCGAGAGCCGCCTTGGGGCTCTCCTTGCCCTGCAGTGCCTTGGCCACCTCGTTGCGCAGCGCGGTCTTCATCTGCTCGCTGAACAGCACCGGGGTGTAGTTGACCGCGTTCTTCAGGGACTTGGCGGCGGCGATGCGCACGCGCGTCTCGTCGGTGCCGTCCTCCTTGGTGAAGTACGGGTCGTCGAGCGAGCCGGCGGTGCTCGGGAAGATGGCGACCTTCTTCGCGAAGGACATCTGGTGCTCGGCGTCGGTGACGAAGTGCGCGAAGGCGACGGCGGCCGGGGTGTGCCTGGTCTTGGAGTTGACCATCACGCCCATGACGTACATGTTGACGTGGCCGGTGCTGGTGATCTGGTCGGTGATGCCGATGTTCTTGTACAGGTTCGGCGCCTGCTTCTTGAAGTTGCCGAGGTCGAGGGCGCTGCCGGGGTTCATGGCGACGGCCTCGGTGAGGAACTTGCGTCCGGAGGACTCCGGGGTGGCGGTCAGCGCCTGCGGGTCCAGGGCCTTCGCGTCGTACAGCTCCTTGTACTTCGCGAGCATCTGGACGCCCTTGGCGTCGTTGAAGGTGAAGGCGGTGCCCTGCTTGTTCATGAGCTCGACGCCGTAGCGGCCGAAGTCCTCGATCGTCGGGACGTTGGCGAGGGTCGCCACCTTGCCGTCGCTCTTCTCGGCGAGTTCGAGGGCGTCGGCGAAGAGGTCGTCGTACGTCTTCGGCGGGGTCTCGGGGTCGAGTCCGGCCTTCTTGAAGAGGGACTTGTTGTAGAACAGCGGGCCGGTGTTGAGGTACCAGGGGAAGGCGTACGTGCCCGTCATGCCCGGTATCCGATGGCTGGCCCAGGCGCCCGCGAGGTACTCCTTCTTGTACTTCGCCGCCGCCTTGTCGAGGTCGAGGGCGAGACCGGCCTTGGCGAGCGGCGCGACGAGGTCGGGCGAGACGTTGACGACGTCGGGCAGGGTGCCGCCCGCCGCGTCCGCGCTGATCTTGTCGGCGTAGCCCTCGGCGGGCTGATCGACCCACTTCACGTGGGTGTCCGGGTACTTCTTCTCGAAGTCGGCGATGACGCCCTCGAAGTAGTCCTTGAAATTGGCGCGCAGGTTCCAGGTCTGGAAGGTGATGTCGCCCTCGACCTTGCCGGAGGCGTCGGTGGAGCCGCCGCCGTCGCCGCCGGAGCCGCACGCGCTCAGCGGCAGGGCGAGACAGAGGGCAGCGGCGGCGGCGAGGGTTCTGCGGGAGATGGGCACGGCTGAACGGCCTCCTTGTGCAGCGGATCTGGTGCAGTGGGGTTGGCCAACGACCGAGACCCTGCACGCCGTCGCACCGGCCCGTCAATGGCATCGGCGGAGCTAATCTCTTTAGTCGCTAAAGCGCATTAGGTTCTTGCAGCTGAAGCGCATTAGTGCATAGTCTCCCGGAATCCGTCGGACGAATGGGGAATCACCGTGTCAGGCAAGCGGTCACCCGCGCCCCGGCCCACGATGAAGGACATCGCACGGCACGCCGGGGTCTCCCAGAGCGCGGTGTCCTTCGCGCTCAACGGCCGGCCGGGGGTGTCCGAGGGGACCCGCGAGCGCGTGCGCCGGGTCGCCGAGCAGCTGGGCTGGCGGCCGAGCACGGCGGCGCGCCAGCTGTCCGGGGAGGGCGCGGCGACGGTCGGCTTCGTGCTCGCCCGGCCCGCGGACACGCTCGGCGTGGACTCGTTCTTCCTCCAGCTGGTCTCGGGCATCCAGGAGGTGCTGGCCGAACGCCATCTCGGCCTGCTCTTCCAGGTGGTGGAGGACGTGACCGACGAGTGCGCGGTGTACCGGCGCTGGTGGGCCGAGCACCGGGTCGACGGCGTCCTCGTCGTCGACCCGCGCACCGACGACCCGCGCCCCGGCCTCCTCGACGAACTCGGCCTGCCCGCCGTGGTGATCGGCGGCGCGCCGGACGAACGCCATCCCGGCATCTCGACCGTGTGGGCGGACGACGCGGGCGCGATGGCCTCGGTCGTGGACGAGCTGTACGCGCTCGGCCACCGCCGGATCGTGCACATCGCCGGTCTGCCGGGCCTGGCCCACACCGAGCGCCGGGTGCGCACCCTGCGCGCGGAGGCCGGACGGCGGGGCCTGACCGAGGTGGAGTCGGTGACCACGGACTACTCGGACGCGGAGGGCGCGGCCGTCACCCGCCGGGTCCTGGAGCGCCCCGCTCCCCCGACGGCCCTGATCTACGACAACGACGTGATGGCCGTGGCCGGTGTCGCCACCGCCGCCGAACTGGGCTTCTCCGTCCCGGCCGACGTCTCGGTGGTCGCCTGGGAGGACTCGGCGCTGTGCCGCATGGTCAAGCCGTGGCTGTCGGCCCTGTCCCGGGACAGCGTGGAGTTCGGGCGCACCGCGGCCCGGGAGCTGACCGCGCTGGTGGACGGGGGCCCGGCCCGGACCGTGCGGGTACCGGTACCGCGGGTGATCGTGCGCGACAGCACGGGCGCGGCGCGGGACGCCTGACGCGACCGCGCGGGGTATGCCGTACGCGGCCCCTGCCGCCCGCGCCAACGGCCGGACGTCGCGGTCGGTTTCGCGGGCGGGCCACTATCGTGACGTTCATGGAAGCCGCCACCACCGCGCTCGGCGACGCCGACTTCGCCACCCCGGTCGAGGACCGCTGGTTCGAGGACTACGTCCCGGGCGAGGTCTACGCGTACGGCAGCATCACCGTCACCGAGGAGGAGATCCTCCGCTTCGCCGGCGAGTTCGACCCGCAGAGCATCCACACCGACCCGCGGGCCGCCGCCGAGGGCCCCTTCGGCGGGCTGATGGCCAGCGGCTGGCACACCTGCGGGATCATGATGCGGCTGTACGCCGACCACTACGTGAGCGCCGTGGCGAGTCTGGCCTCCCCCGGCATCGACGAGCTGCGCTGGGTGCGGCCGGTCCGCCCCGGTGACACGCTGTCCTTGCGGACCACGGTGAAGGAGGCACGTCCGTCGCGCTCGAAGCCGGACCGCGGGATCGTACGCACCGCGATCGAGGTCTTCGACCAGCGCGGCGACACCGTTCTGACCATGACCGCGATCAACATCCTGCGGTGCCGGCCGGCCGTGGACGCCGCCCGGCGCTAGCGCGGGGTACTCGTCGGTGCGCCACCGGTGAACGTCACCGGGCGGCGGCCGGGAAGGGAGTCGGCGGATGGGCACGCTCCTCCACTGGCTCGACGATCTGTCCGCGCCCGTGGTGTACGCGGTGGTCTCGGCCATGGTCTTCGCCGAGGACGCGCTGTTCTTCGGGTTCGTGCTGCCCGGCGAGACGGCGGTGATCGTCGGCGGCGTGCTGGCCCGGCAGGGCGTCGTCGACCTGGTGTGGCTGTCGGTCGTCGTCAGCGTCGCCGCGATCGTCGGTGACGGCGTCGGCTACGAGATCGGGCGCCGTGCGGGACCGCGGCTGCTGGGCAGCCGTGCGCTGCGCCGGAAGGCGGAGCGGGTGGAGAAGTCCCGCGAACTGCTGCGCCGGCACGGACCCGCGGCGGTGTTCATCGGCCGCTTCATCGCCCTGTTCCGCTCCTTCGTCCCGGCCATGGCGGGCGCCTCGGCCATGCCGTACCGCCGCTTCCTGCTCTACAACGCGCTCGGCGGGGTGATCTGGGCTGTCGGCAACGCCGTACTGGGCTACGCCGCCGGGGCCGCCTACCAGCGCGCGGAGACCCTGGTCGGGCGATCCGTCGCGCTGGTGACGGCCGTGCTGGCGCTCGCCGCCCTCATCGTCTGGCGGGTACGCAAGCACCGCCGGACCCACGCCTGACGGCGCGCCCACCGTCAGACCCACGAACGACCCCGCAGCCGCCGGCGGCGGGCCCGCACCGGCGCCTCGAGCAGCCCGGCAGGGCGTCGTGAGGCGCCGGTCAACTCCTCCGCCCACGTGGGGACTTGCTCCGGGTGGTAGAACCAGCCGTCCCGGACGGACACATCGCACTCGTCGGGCGGGATGTGGCGCCGGTCACCCGATGTCCAAGAGCCGGTGCTCTCGACGGGAGGCCGGGCTCCGGGGCAGAGTGCTCTCCGTACTGACGAGTACGGACGAGTACGAGCCCTGTGTACCGCACCCCGAGGAGCGCACGTGACCAGCTGGGTCGGCCGGACCGCCGCCGAGATCGCCGCCGCCGTACGCGAGAAGCGCGCCACACCGCGGGACGTGGTGGCCGAGCACCTCGCCCGGATCGAGCGGCTGGACGGCCGCGTCGGAGCGTTCCGGGTCGTCCGGGCCGAGGCGGCCCTGGCCGAGGCCGACGAGGTGGCCTCGCGTCCCGACCTGGCCGAGCTGCCGCTGGCCGGCGTGCCGGTCGCGGTCAAGGACAACCTCGCCGTGCGGGGCGAGTCCAACCGCGTCGGCTCGGCCGCGACGCCGGAGGAGCCCGCCGCCGAGGACCATGTCACCGTGGCCCGGCTGCGCGCGGCCGGCGCGGTGGTCGTGGGCCTGACAAACGTGCCCGAGCTGTGTGTCTTCGGCACCACCGAGGGTGTGCACGGCACCGCCCGCAACCCGTGGGACCTCACCCGGACGGCGGGCGGCTCCTCGGGGGGCAGCGGTGCCGCGGTGGCCGCCGGGTTCGCGCCGCTCGCACTCGGCAACGACGGGATGGGCTCCCTGCGCATCCCGGCCGCCAACTGCGGTCTCATCACCATCAAGCCGGGCCACGGGGTCGTCCCGGCGGGCATCAGCGATGGCGACTGGTTCGGCATGTCGGAGAACGGGCCGCTCGCCACGACGGTCGAGGACACCCGCCTGATGCTGGCGGTGCTCGCGGACACGGACCCCGAGGCGGTACGCCCGTCCGAGCCGGCCATGCGCAGGATCGCCGTCTCCCTGCGCAGCCCCCTGGCCGGTGTCACCGTCACCCGGCCCTGGACGACCGCGGCCCGCGACGCCGCCGGCGTCCTGATCAAGGCGGGCCACCAGGTCCGCCGCGCCGACCCGCCCTACCCGCTCTCGCTGAGCACGACCTCCCTCACCCACTGGACGGCGGGCACGGCGGTGGACGCCCAGGACCTCGACCGGCGCCTGCTGACCCGGCGCACGCGGATGCACGCCGCGGTCGGCCGCCGCTTCGTCGGCCGCGTCCGCGCCGGCGAGAGCCGGGAGCGGCTGCGCCGCCGGATGGAGCCGTTCTTCGCCGAGTACGACGTGCTGCTCACCCCCGCGCTGGCCCGCCGCTCCCCGAAGTCGGTGGCCTGGCACGAGCGGGGCTGGCTCGCCAACGTCCTCGCCAACACCAACTACTCGCCCCTCACCCCGCCCTGGAACCTGACCGGCTGGCCGGCGATGTCCGTCCCCTTCGGCACCCTGCCCTCCGGCGCGCCCACGGCCGTCCAGCTGGTGGGCCGCCCGGGCTCGGAGGCGGTGCTGCTGGAGGTGGCGCGGCAGCTGGAGGAGCTGCATCCGTGGCAGCGCACGGCGCCGCTGGACTGAGGGCCCGCGGAAAATAGGGCTGAGGACGGGCACCTCGCCGTGCTTGCATGAAGAGCATGATGTCCACCGACCGACTGCTCGCCTTCGCGGCGCTGTCCCTGCTGCTGATCGTGATCCCGGGCCCCAGCGTCCTGTTCGTCGTCGGACGGGCGCTCGCCCAGGGGCGCCGGGCCGCGCTGACCACCGTGGTGGGCAACACGCTCGGCGCCTATCTGCTCGTGGTGGCCGTGGCGGTCGGCATCGGTTCCGTGGTGGAACGCTCCGTCCTGGTCTTCACCGCGCTCAAGCTGGCCGGCGCCGCCTACCTGGTGTACCTCGGCGTCCGGGCGTGGCGCACCCGCGGTTCGCTGCGGGCGGCGTTCGCGGGCGGCGGGGAGGTGCACAGCGGGCTGCGCACGTTCTGGGAGGGCTTCGCCGTCGGCGTGACCAACCCCAAGACGATCGTGTTCTTCGCGGCCGTCCTCCCCCAGTTCGTCGACCGCGACCGGGGGCACGTCACGCTGCAGATGCTGCTGCTGGGCCTGGTCTTCAACGCCATCGCGCTGGCCTCCGACAGCGTGTGGGGCCTGGCCGCCTCCACCGCCCGCGCCTGGTTCGCCCACTCCCCGCGCAGGCTGTCGATGGTGGGCGGGACCGGCGGCCTCACCATGATCGCCCTGGGCGTGACGGTGGCCGTCACCGGCCGCAAGGACTAGCGCGGCCGGTGCGTGACCGCGACAGACAGAGCCGCGGCAGACTCGTGGCCGCGACAGACAGAGCCGCGGCCGGTGTGGGCCGCGGCTGCTGTGTTCCGTGGGGGCGTGAGCGTGGCGTACGCCCCCGCGGTCGGCGATCGCGAAGATCCTGCCGAGGGTTCAGTCGACGCTGGGCAGGATGTGGGGTTCGGCGAGGTCGTCCTCGTAACCCGCCAGGCGGATCGGGGCGGACCGGGCCCACACGTCCAGGCTGCCGAGCTCGCCGGGCCTGCGGCCGGCGCGCTCGGAGCGTTCCTTGGGGCGTTGATCGCGATTCGTCTTCTCCGGTGTCACCGCGCACTCCTTATGTGTCGGGTCACCCTCGGGGCATACCGGCCACTGTGTGGTCCGGCACCTGACGCCCGCTCGGGTGTGAGTCGAAAGCAGTTCGGACGCGGTGGCGCCGGTAACTCGCGTACGAGCAGGCCGTGGTGAACGGCTTGCCCCGGGACGGACGTGGGTGTGGGTGGGACCCTGTGGTGCTGTCCGTCCGGACCAGATTAACCAAATGAGCGGCACCCTGCTCTATGGGGCTGAAAACTTGGGGTTACTGTTGTAATTCATCCTGTTTCATTCCCCTCATGCGTCACTCTTTCGGACCATAGGCGTGCCGAACGGGCAACACCCGTTCCACTCTGGGTTCGAGGACCTGTCCGTCAGGGGGATGTCATGGCGTCCGTCACCTTCGACAAGGTCACCCGGCGCTTCGCGTCGGGCGGCCGGCCGGCCGTCGACTCGCTCGACCTCGAGATCGAGGACGGTGAGTTCATGGTGCTGCTCGGACCTTCCGGGTGCGGAAAGTCCACCTGTCTGCGGCTGCTCGCCGGCCTGGAGGACGTCGACGCGGGATCGATCCACATCGGCGTCCGTGACGTCACCCATCTTCCGCCCCGTGAGCGGGACGTCGCGATGGTGTTCCAGAACTACTCGCTGTACCCGCATTTGTCGGCTGCCGACAACATGGGCTTCCCGCTGCGGATCGCCGGCATGCCCCGGCAGCACGCCCGCGGCCGGGTGCGCTTCGCCGCGTCCCTGCTGGACGTCGAGCGGTACCTGCGGCGCGGGCCGCGCACGCTGTCGGGCGGCGAACGGCAGCGGGTGGCGACCGGGCGGACGCTGGTGCGGGATCCGCGGGTCTGCCTGATGGACGAGCCTCTGTCGAACCTCGACGCCCGGCTGCGGGTGGAGACCCGGGGGCGGATCGTCCGGACGCAGCACCATTTGGGCATCACCACGGTGTATGTCACGCACGATCAGACCGAGGCGATGGCCATGGGCGACCGCCTCGCCGTGCTCAGGGACGGGGTGCTGCAGCAAGTGGGGCGGCCGCGCGAGGTGTTCGCGCGGCCGGCCAACACGTTCGTGGCCGGGTTCGTCGGCTCGCCTGCGATGAACCTGTTCCGCCTGCGACCGTCCCCGGACGGCGTGTCGCTCGGCGGCCTGGACGTGCCACTGCCCCGCTCCGTCCTGCGGGCCGCCGCGGCCGAGGGCGCCGACGAGGTCGTGCTCGGCGTCCGGCCCGAGGGGTTCGACGTCCTCGCCCCGCAGGACCGGACGACGCCAGGGCTGGACCTGGTGGTGGACGCGGTCGAGGACACCGGCGCCGTCGTCCACCTCCACACGTCCGCGCCCTGGGCCCCCCGGCTCGGCGACCTCGTCGTCCGGCTTCCCGGGCGTGCCACGCACTCCAGGGGGGAACCCGTGCGCGTGGCGCTCCGCACCGATGCCGTGCACTGCTTCTCGGCGGTGACCGGCACACGGTACGTATACCCCTAGGGGGTACAGTGCGGCGGAGACGTGTCACACCGGACGGACCGGAAGGACCCCACCCCCATGGACGCGATCCTCCACGCGCTCTCCATCACCGGATCGATGACCTGGGAGATCACCTGGGCCCTGGTGCTGGGCTTCGCACTGTCCGCCGTCGTGCAGGCGGTGGTCCGCAGGTCCACCGTCGTACGCCTGCTCGGCGACGACCGGCCCCGCACCCTCACCCTCGCGGCCGGCCTCGGCGCCGCCTCCTCGTCCTGCTCCTACGCGGCCGTGGCGCTGGCCCGCTCGCTGTTCCGCAAGGGCGCGAACTTCACGGCCGCCATGGCCTTCGAGATCGCCTCCACCAACCTGGTCGTCGAACTGGGCGTGATCCTCGCCCTGTTGATGGGCTGGCAGTTCACGCTCGCGGAGTTCACCGGCGGCCCGATCATGATCGTGGTGCTCGCGGTGATGTTCCGGATCTTCCTGCGCGAGCGTCTGCTGCGCGAGGCCCGCGAACAGGCCGGGCGGGGGCTCGCCGGTTCCATGGAGGGCCATGCCGCGATGGACATGTCGGTCGGCGGCGAGGGATCGTTCGCCCGGCGGCTCCTGTCCCGCGACGGCTTCACCTCCGTCTCCCACGTGTTCGTCATGGAGTGGGCGGCGATCCTGCGCGACCTGGTGGTCGGGCTGCTGATCGCGGGCGCGATCGCCGCCTGGGTGCCCGACTCCTTCTGGCAGTCCCTCTTCCTGGAGGGCCATCCGCTGGCCGCGAAGCTGGTCGGCCCGCTGATCGGCCCCCTGGTGGCGATCGCCTCGTTCGTCTGCTCCATCGGGAACGTGCCGCTGGCGGTGGTGCTGTGGAAGGGCGGCATCAGCTTCGGCGGCGTGATCGCGTTCATCTTCGCGGACCTGCTGATCCTGCCGATCCTGAACATCTACCGGAAGTACTACGGCCCGCGGATGACCGGCTTCCTGCTGGCCACCTTCTACGGCGCGATGGTCCTCGCGGGATACGCGGTGGAGCTGGTCTTCGGCGGCCTCGGGCTCATCCCCGACCAGAGCGCGGCCACGATCCCCGACGAGGGCGTCTCGTGGAACTACACCACCTGGCTCAACATCGCCTTCCTGCTGCTCGCCGCGGTGCTGGTGTGGCGGTTCTGGCGCACGGGCGGCCCGGCGATGCTGCGCATGATGGGCGGGGCACCGTCCGAGGAGGGCCAGGAGCACGCCGGGCACGCCCACCACGACCCGCACGCACAGCACTGAAGGGGCGACGCAGTTCAAGTCCCGTTGGCCGAATCGAAACACGGCCATGATCTGCTGACGGACGGCAACGGCCTGTCCGGCGGGAGGACCGACGCATGGAGCTGCGCAGTGTCGAGGAGCTGATGGATCTGCTGTACGCCTGCCGCAGTCAGCACGCGCTGCGCACCGCCGCGCTGCTGCGCCGCAGCCGCCCCGCCGACAAGGAGCTCCAGGTGGCGGGGCTGGTGCACGACATCGGCCGGCTGCTGTGCCCCGGCGACGAGACCCGCCGGTCCGAGCACGCCGCCGCGGCGGTGCGTTCCCTGCTCGGCGAGCGCGTCCACCGTCTCGTCCGCCGTGACGGCAGCGCCGGCGACGACCTGACGCGCCTCGTCCTGGCGCAGGAGGAGAGCCGGACCGCCGGGTTCGACGCCGGCGTCCTGGAGGACTGGCGCACCGTCCTGGAACTAGTCGCAGCCCGCAACTCCCGTCTGGGGGCTGTTGACTGACGGTCCGTCATGAGACGGTACGGCGGTGACGTCGTCGTATCCGCAGGACGGGCTGAAGGGCCGGGCCGCCGTGGTGACCGGCGGGACCCGGGGCATCGGGCGCGCGGTCGCCGGGCGGCTGGCCGCGGCGGGCGCGCAGGTGTGCGTGACCGCCCGGGACGCGCGGGAGGTGCGGCGCACGGCGGGCGAGCTGGACGGGATCGGTGTCAGCGGCGACGTCGGCGACCCGGACCATCTGCGGGAGGTCGTCGACTCCGTGCTGCGGGCGTTCGGGCGGATCGACGTCGTGGTCAACAACGCGGCCACCAACCAGCCCTACGGCCCGCTCATGGACGCCGACCCCGAGGCGTGGCGGGCCGCGTTCGCCGTGAACGTCGAGGCGCCGCTGCGGCTGGTGCAGGGCGCGTGGCGGGCGTGGATGCGCGAGCACGGCGGCTCGGTCGTCAACATCTGCACCGAGGGCGCCGGGCACGCCGGTCCGAACGTCGGCGCCTACGGCACCAGCAAGGCCGCCCTGCTGCACCTGACCCGGCAGCTCGCGGGCGAGCTCGCGCCGAGGGTGCGGGTCAACTCGGTCTCCCCCGGGCTGGTGCGCACCGAGATGGCC
Organism: Streptomyces panaciradicis; assembly: GCF_023516615.1. GTDB lineage: Bacteria > Actinomycetota > Actinomycetes > Streptomycetales > Streptomycetaceae > Streptomyces > Streptomyces panaciradicis. The sequence continues at coordinate 60,032 of NZ_JAMGBF010000007.1, read as the reverse complement.
CGGTTCGTGTGGGAGCCCGAGGAGGCGCGGGTGGCCGCCGGTCTGCCGCTCGGGCGGATCGGCGAGCCCGACGACATCGCGCGGGCCGTGGTGTGGCTGGCCTCCGACGCGGCCGAGTGGATCACGGGCGCGGATCTGCTGGTGGACGGCGGCACACGCGTGAGGACGGCGCACTCCGCACGGGAGTACGCCGTCCACGACATGCTTCGCTCATACGCACCACCTCGCTCATGACGGTGGCGGAGGCTCCCTCACGGGAACAGTGCGATGCCGACGAGGATCAGCAGGATGATGCCCGCGACCAGCGCGACCGTGGCCCACGTGCCGCGGTGCTTGAGCGGACTCGTCTCACCGCCGCCGCGCGGCCGGTCCTCCGGCAGCTGCGCGTGCTCGGGGCGGTCGCTGGCGTAGAACTGCTCGTCGGTGGGGTAGCGGTTGCGTGGGTCGTTCCGCGCTCGCGGATCGATACCGTGTGGACTGCTCATGGTCACTCCCTGGCGCGGTGTTCACCAGGGTCCGGGTTCCCGTGGGGCGCCGGACGGCACGCTCGATCCGCGGATCACCACTTCCCGGGCGCGTAGTCCTTCAGGAAGACGCCGTACAGGTCCTCGCCCTGCTCGCCGCGCACAATCGGATCGTAGACCCGCGCGGCCCCGTCCACCAGGTCGAGCGGGGCGTGGAAGCCCTCCTCGGCCAGGCGCAGCTTGTCGAAGTGGGGACGCTCGTCGGTGATCCAGCCGGTGTCGACCGAGGTCATGAGGATGCCGTCGGTCTGGAACATCTCCTGGGCGCTGGTCCGCGTGACCATGTTCATCGCGGCCTTGGCGGCGTTGGTGTTCGGGTGGCCCGCTCCCTTGTAGCCGCGGCCGAAGACACCCTCCATCGCCGAGACGTTCACGACGTAGGCCCGCTTGCCGGGCGCCCTGCGCGCGGCCTCGGCCATCGCCGGCCGCAGCCTGCTGATCAGGATGAACGGCGCGGTGTAGTTGCACAGCTGGGTCTCCAGCAGCTCCACCGGCGAGATCTGCTCGATGGTCTGCACCCAGGTGTTGCTGTCGACGACGTCGGGGACCAGGCCGCCGGCGTCGATGGCGGTGCCGTCGAGGTGCCGGGCGACGCTGGCGTTGCCCGCGACCAGGGCCAGGTCGGCGACCTGCTGGGCGTCGAGGCCGCTGGTGCCCAGCGGCAGGGCGGCCAGGCCGTCGACCGCTCCGGAGTTGAAGGCGCCGATGACGTGGTGGGCGGGCAGCTCGCCGGCGGGCAGCGGGGCGCTCTCGCCGTCGACGAGGGCGGCGTAGGCGGAGGGCAGGCGGCGCACGGTCTGCGTGGCGTTGTTGACGAGGATGTCCAGCGGGCCGGCCTCGGCGACCTGCTCGGCGAGCGCGACGGCCTGCGCCGGGTCGCGCAGGTCGATGCCGACGACCTCCAGGCGGTGCATCCAGTCGCCGGAGTCGTCCATCGCCTTGAAGCGGCGGATGGCGTCCTTGGGGAAGCGCGTGGTGATCGTGGTGTGGGCGCCGTCGCGCAGCAGCCTGAGCGCGATGTACATGCCGATCTTGGCGCGGCCGCCGGTGAGCAGGGCGCGCTTGCCGGTGAGGTCGGCGCGGGCGTCGCGCTTGTCGCGGTTCAGACGGGCGCACTCGGGACAGAGCTGGTGGTAGAAGTAGTCGACTTCCACGTACCGGGTCTTGCAGGTGTAGCAGGAGCGCGGGCGCTGGAGTATCCCCGCGACCCGGCCCTCCTCGGTCCGCGAGGACGGCAGCAGGCCCTCGGTCTCGTCGTCGATGCGCTGGGCGGAGCCGGTCGCCGTGGCCTCCGTGACCGCCTTGTCGTGGGCGGTCTTCGCGGCCCGGCGCTCCTGCCGGCGGCGCTGCTTGACCGTCCGGTAGATCCCGGCGGTGGCGCGGCGCACGGCGATCGCGTCCGGGTGGTCGACGTCCAGCCGGTCGAGCTCCTCCAGCACGCCGAGGCAGACGGCGAGCCGTTCCGGGTCGATGCCGGGTCCGTACACGACCTCGTCCGTGGTCGCCGGACCTTCCTCTGTCACCGTCATCGCGCTGCCGTTTCCCTGATCACCCGAGCGGCGCTCCGATCGCACCCGCCTGTCGAGGGATGGATTTTACGGAGCGCCGGGCCGGTCCTCCAAACGTGAGGTGCTCAGGAGCCGCAGGCAGTGATGAGTGTCTCCACCTCCGCGGTCAGGGCCGCGGCCAGACGGTCCAGGTCCGGTACGGCCTCCGCGTCGGCGACGAGGCCGTAGTGGACCTGGCCGCGGTAGGTGGAGACGGCGACAGCGAGGGCCTGGCCGCGGGCCAGCGGGGCCAGCGGGTAGACCTCGGTGACCGGGTTGCCGCCGAGCTTCAGGCCGAGGCTGGGCAGGGGCACGCTGGTGACCAGGATGTCGAACCAGAGCCGGGCCGCCTGGCTGACCAGCGGGCCGCCGAGCCGGTGGGCGAGCGGGGGCACGTGGTCGGCGAGCAGGGCGACGGCGCCCGCGCCCCGGTTGGGGCCGGCGTTCTTGTTGCGGTCCATCGCGGTACGGACCGTGCCGAGGCGGCCGAGCGGGTCGGGGTCGTCGACCGGGAGCCGTATCAGGTAGCCGGAGAGGCGGTTGCCCTGTGGGGTGGCGGTGCGCGGGCGGCGCTTGGAGACCGGGATCAGGGCGCGCGGCGCCACGCCCTCGCTGCCGTCGCCGCGCTCGTCGAGCCAGCGGCGCAGGGCACCGGCGACGACGGCGATGAGGACGTCGTTGACGGTGCCGCCCTCCGACTTGCGGATGCGGTGCACGTCGTCGAGGTCGATGACGACGCCGGCGGTGCGGCGGGTGCCGGTGGCCTCGGAGGTGAACGCGGACGACGAGCGCGCGGCGAGGCTGGACAGGGCGACGGAGGCGCCGATGTCCAGGGCCCGGCCCACGTCGGACACGGCGCCCCTGACCAGGTCCGGGAGCCGGCGCACGTCGGGCAGCAGACCGCCGCCGCTCGGCGCCTCGGCCCGGGGCCGGCGCTCGGGCAGGTCCATGGGGTCCAGGACGGCGGCGGCGAGGGCCAGCGCGCGCAGCCCGTCGGCCAGCGCGTGGTGGAACTTGAACAGCACGGCGAAGGACACGCCGTCCTCGCCGGGCAGCACGTGCGCCTCCCACGGCGGCCGGCCGCGCTCCAGCGGGCGCTCCATGAGCCGGCCGGCGTCCGCGTGGAAGTCGGCGGTGGGGGCGTGCAGCCGGACGTGGTGGAGCGGGTCGAAGCCGGGGTCCGGCTCGCGGGTGGCGCCGCCGAAGGCCAGGGGCCGGAAGGAGAGCGGCTGCCAGACGTCGCGGATCCGCATGCGCAGCCCGGGCACCGCGGCGGCGCGGGCGGCGAGCAGGTCGGCCGCGTGGGCGCCGGCGGTGGGCGAGTGGGCCGAGAACACACCGAGGGCGCCTAGGTGCATGGGGTGCTCGGCGGACTCGATGTTCCAGAACGCCAGGTCGAGAGGAGCGAGCAGGTCAGAAGTCAATGGCTTGCCTCGCGTCGACGACGGGTGAGCAAGCAGTCAACCGCCCCCAGGCGATTACGGTCAAGTACGATCAAGCTACACACAGTTAACAGCAGATTAAGTCCCGCCACGGGTCCCGCCCCCGTGAGGGGGGCGGGACTGGTGTGGTACCTGGGGTCACTTCAGGGCGGGCGGCGCCGCCTGGGGTGACGTAGCCCACTCGGACGGGTGCGGGCCGACCGTGAAGGAGAGCGTGCGCATCGAGCGCAGATCGCCGGTGGTCAGGTACGCGCTGTCGCGCGGTGTGCCGTTCGTGCGCACCGACTGGACATAACGGTCGGTGGCGGAGGTGCCGGGGGCGGTGATGCTCAGTCCGCCGCGCGGGTAGTAGCGGCGGTCCAGGGTCAGGTCGACGCGGTCGAAGACCGGCGTGGACAGGCCCCAGGTGTCGTAACCGGGCTGGACCGGGAAGATCCCGATCGACGACAGCACCATCCAGGCGGACATGGTGCCGAGGTCGTCGTTTCCGGTCATGCCGGTCGGGCCGTCCGTGAAGAGGGTCAGCGCCGCGTGCACGACGTCGGTGGTCTTCCAGGGCCGGCCGATGGACAGATAGGTGTAGGGGGCGATGAGGTCGGGCTCGTTCTGCGGGTTGTACTTGTCGGCGTTGTAGTAGTCGTACGGGCCGTTGACCCACACCTCGCGCGCCGTCTTCGCCGGGTCCTTCAGCAGCTGGTCGTAGGCGAAGAAGGAGTCGAGCCGGGTGTCGGCCGCCCGGGCACCGCCGATCAGGTCCACCATGCCGGGCAGGTCCTGCGGCACCAGCCACTGGTACTGCCAGGCCGTGCCCTCGTGGAAGCCCACGCTCTGCGCCGGGTCGGCGGGGCCGGTGAAGGCGCCGGAGGCGTCCCGGGCGCGGAAGAAGCCGGTCGAGGGGTCGAAGACGGTGCGGTAGTTCTGGGCGCGGGCCGCGTAGCGCGCCGCGTCGGCGTCGTGGCCGAGGTCGCGCGCCATCTCGGCGAGGACCGCGTCCGCGAGGGCGTACTCCAGGGTGGCCGAGGCGCCCTGGTGGTAGTCCGAGTCGCCGGGCTTGGCCTTCGGGCGGTCCTTGACGTACGGGGCGAAGCCGTTCGCGATGTACTCCCGGTTGGCCTCCCTGCCCAGGGACGGCGAGTCCGCGGGCGGCACCCCGTCGGCGTTCTTCTTCAGCGCCCGGTAGGCGCGTTCCTCGTAGCCGTGGAGCAGCCCCTGCTGGTAGGCGTTGGTCAGGAACGGGGTGACCGGGTCGCCGGTCATGATATTCGTCTCGACCGTGCCGTAGCCCCACTTGGGCAGCCAGCCGCCGTCCTCGGAGACCTTGACGACCGAGATGGCCATGTCCCGGGCCTCGCGCGGCGCGAGCAGGGACAGCAGCTGGGACTGGGTGCGGTAGGTGTCCCACAGCGACCAGTTCTGGTAGTACGTGAACCCGTTCGCGCGGTGGATCTTCTGGTCCCAGCCGCGGTAGCGGCGGTCGGCGTCGCTGCCGACGTTGGGCGCCAGGAAGGACCGGTACAGCGAGGAGTAGAAGGTGCGGCGCAGCGTCTGGTCGCCGCCCTGCACCCGCACCTTCTCCAGCCGGTTCTCCCACGACCGGCCGGCCGCGTCGCGCACGGCGTCGAAGGAACGACCCCCCTCCGCACGGAGGTTGACCGCCGCGCCGGCCGCGTCGACGTACGACAGGGCCGTGGTGGCCTCGACGGTGCGGTCCTTCGTGGTGTCGAAGCGGACGTAGGCGCCGTCCGCCCCGGTGGTCGAACCGGCCGTGACCGCGGAGCCGTCCCAGGTGCCGTAGGCGGTGAAGGGGCGGTCGAAACGGGTGATGGTGTAGACGGTGTAGGGCCGGGTGCCCTGGCAGAAGCCGCTGCCGGTGATGGCGGTGCGCACCGTGCGGTCGTCGAGGATCTCGACCCGGCTCGCGCCCTTCCTGTGCAGCGACTGGCCCGCGTTGAGCAGGACGTTGGCCTTGTCCGTGGCGGGGAAGGTGTAGCGCTGCACTCCGGTGCGCTCGGTGGCGGTCAGTTCCGCCTCGATGCCGGTGTCCAGGCCGACCCGGTAGTAGCCGGGGCTCGCCGCCTCGTGGTCGTGGCTGAAGCCGGCCGCGTACTTGGCGTAGTCCGTCTGCGTGACGTCACCCGTGGTCGGCAGGACGGGCAGGTCGCCGCCGATGCCGCAGCCGACGCCGGACAGGTGGACCAGGGAGAAGCCCCGGATGTGGGCCCAGGAGTAGTCGTAGCCGGTGTTGTGCCCGGTGTCCGGCGAGAGTTGCACCATGCCGAAGGGCACGGCGGCGCCGGGAAAGGTGTTGCCCTCGTTCTCGGTGCCGATGAACGGGTTCACCAGATCGGTGAGCCTGCCGTCCCTCGGCTCGGCGGCCCGGGCGGCCGGGGCGGCGAGCAGCGCGGACGCTGCCACCACCCCGGCCGTGCACAGGCGCAGGCGCCGGGTCCATCTCATGTCGTAGAGCCTCCGTCGGGCGTGAGACAGCGTTGTCTGCATGATCGGGTTCGCGGGTCAGTCAGCCGCGCATCCCGCGGGGTTCGGCTGTGACGCGTCGCGGATCAGCGCCTGCTGGGCGGCCCGCACCCGCTGGACGTCCGGCTTGAGCACCCGGCGGTCGTAGGTCAGCAGACCGTTCAGTTCGCCCTCGACGTCGGAGATCTGGGTGTAGACGGCCCCGTTGCTCCCCCGGCAGGCGAGGGCGTGCACCTCGGCGAGCTTCGTCAGGTAGTCGTCGGTGTAGGCCGCCGGGTCGACGTCGACGTACGACTGCTGGACCGACCAGGCGTGTCCGGGCACCGCGAGGCCGAGGCCGCCGTACTCGCCGCTGACCAGGGCGCGCCGGCCGTCGGGGTGGGGTGGCAGGGCGGGGCTCGGATAGCCGTGCTCGTCCATGATGTCGCCGGTGCCGCCGTCGGCCCCGAGGTTCAGCCCGGACATGGAGTTGACCAGGCGGGTGGGGTCCCAGGCCTTCGCCTGGTCGGCGATGCGGGCCATGTCGTACTGGCCCCAGCCCTCGTTGAAGGTGACCCACATGACGACGGACGGGCTGCTGATGTGTTCGTCGATCACCTGTTTCATCTCGCGTTCGAACTCGGCGCGGGCGGCCGGGCTCGGATCGACGCCGGCGGTCATCGCGGGCATGTCCTGCCACACCAGCAGGCCGAGCCGGTCGGCCCAGTAGAACCAGCGGTCGGGCTCGACCTTGATGTGCTTGCGCACGGCGTTGAAGCCGAGCCGCTTGTGCACCTTCAGGTCGTAGGCGAGCGCCTCGTCGGTCGGGGCGGTGTAGAGGCCGTCGGGCCAGAAACCCTGGTCGAGGGTGGCCATCATGAAGACGGGCTTGCCGTTGAGGAGGGTGCGCGGAACGCCGTCCACCTTCTCGACGGAGATCGAGCGCATCCCGAAGTAGCTGCCGACGCGGTCCGTGCCGACGGTGACCTTCAGGTCGTACAGGAAGGGGTCGTCGGGGGACCACAGACGCGGGTCGTGCAGGGTCAGGGTGAGCGGGCTTCCGGTGCGGCCACGGACCGTGGCGACCTTGCGGTGCCCGGCGTACGCGGTCGCGGTGACGGGGACGCCGTCGCGGACTCCCTCGGGTTCGACGGTGAGTTGCCCCTTGGCCACGTCGGGGGTGAGCATGAGCGCGTCGACGTGGTCGCGGACGACGGGCTCCATCCACACCGTCTGCCAGATGCCCGAGGTCGGCGTGTACCAGATGCCGCTCGGGTCGAGGCGCTGCTTGCCGAGCGGCGGGTTCTCGCCGGAGGCCGCGTCGGTCGGGTCGTAGACGCCGACGATGAGCTCCTGGGTACGGCCGGGCCTGAGCGCGTCGGTGACGTCGGCGGAGAACTTGTCGTAGCCGCCCTGGTGTTCGGTCACCTTGACGCCGTTGACGTACACCTCGGCGCGCCAGTCGACGGCCCCGAAGTTGAGCATCAGCCGCTTGCCCGAGCCGATCCTCCAGCCGGCCGGGACGGTGAAGGTGCGCCGGTACCACATGCGGTCCTCGTGCCGCTCCAGTCCGGAGAGCTGGGACTCCACGGGATACGGCACCAGGATGTGTTCGGCGAGGTTCCTGCCGACGGGCGGGCGCTCGCCCTCCTTGGCGGCGGCGAACTGCCAACGGCCGTTCAGGTTGCGCCAGTCGGTGCGGGTCAGCTGCGGACGCGGGTACTCGGGGTGGGCGTTGCGCGGCCCGACCTGGTCGGCCCACTTCGTGCGCAGCTCGTACGTGGAGTGGTTGGGGCCGCTGCTCCAGAACGCGTTGACAACGTTGCCGTCGGCGCCCGCGAGGCCGCCGTCGCCGTCGTAGCGGACGTCCGCCGTGCCGCGGGCGGTGCCGGTCTTGTTGCCGACGACGGGCTGCTCCAGCGTGACCAGCAGGGAGCGGGGGTCGGCCGGGTCCAAGTGGGCGCTCGACAGAGGCCACTTGGCGCCGCCGATCACGGCGGTCAGGTGGTCGGTGAAGCCGGCCGGGGGTGCGGCGAGGCGCTGGGCGAAGTCCAGCCGCAGGGTGCGGCCGGTGGCGGTGACGGTGGCCGCGACGGCGCCGTCGTAGTCCCAGCCGTCGGGCAGCCGGAACGCGGACTGCGGGACGGCCTCCTTCGTGCCGCCGGGCTCGGTCCAGCGCACATGGAGGTTGGAGCCGCCGTAGTGCTCGAAGTACTCGACCTTGATGTCATAGGCCCGGCCGGCGGTCAACTCGACGGGCTGCGAGGTCTGTTCGCGGTCCCAGTCGTCGACCCAGTGGTCGATGACGAGAGCGCCGCCGATCCAGAGGCGGAAGCCGTTGTCGCCGGTGATCGAGAAGGTGTGGGGGCCGGTCTTCTCCGGGACGATCTTCCCGGTCCAGCGGACGCTGACGTCGTCGGACCGGCCGGTGGTGAAGGCGAGGCGTGGTTCGAGGTTGTCGAAGTCGAGGTTCGGATCGAAGCCGGTGGCCTTGAGCTCATGGAAGTCGAAGGCGCCGGGGGCGGACTGGGTGTAGTACTCGCCCTTCAGACCGTGGACCTCGACCGGGTCCTCGGCGGCGGTGGCGGTGGGGGCGGCGACGAGGCCGACCGCGCCGAGCACCGCGGCGAGCAGTAACGCGAGCCTGTCTCTGAGGCGTCTGGCGTGCACGGAACCCTCCCATAACAACGTTGTCATGGACAGCAGTTGGCATGACAACACGGATTCCGCTGTGCGTCCAGGGACATGACAACAGCCCCGGCGATCAGTCCGCCGGGGCTGTCCTCGCGCACGTGCGCGGCTACGACACGACCTGTCCCTTGCCGAGCGCGATCACGCCGCCCTTGGAGACCGTGTACAGCTCCGCGTCCCGCTCGGGGTTGACTCCGATGGTCGCGCCCGGAGGCACCACGACGTTCTTGTCCAGCACCGCCCCGCGCACCACCGCGCCGCGGCCGATCTGGACGTTGTCGTGCAGGATCGAGCCCTGGACCACCGCGCCCGGGTCGACCAGGACGCCCGGCGACAGCACCGAGCGGGTCACCTGGCCGCGGATCAGGCAGCCGGCGCTGATGATCGACTCACTGGCCATGCCGCCCGCGTTGAAGCGGGCCGGGGAGAGCTGGTAGGAGTGGGTGTAGATGGGCCACTGCCGGTTGTAGAGGTTGAAGGCGGGCCGCTCGGCGATGAGGTCCATGTGGGCGTCGTAGTACGCGTCGAGGGTGCCGACGTCGCGCCAGTAGCCGCGGTCGCGGGTGGTCTCCCCGGGGACGTGGTTGGCGCTGAAGTCGTACAGCTGCGCCTCGCCGCGCTCGGTGAGCTGGGGCAGGATCGAGCCGCCCATGTCGTGCACCGAGTTCTCGTCCTCGGCGTCCCGCTGCAGGGCCTCGATCAGGGCCTTGGTGGTGAAGATGTAGTTGCCCATGGAGGCGAAGACGCACTCCGGGTCGTCGGCGAGACCGGGCGGGTCGGCGGGCTTCTCCAGGAAGCGCTCCACCGTCAGCCCGTCCGAGCCCGGCGTGATCACGCCGAACTGCGAGGACTCCGAGCGCGGCACCCGGATACCGGCCACCGTCACGCCCGCCCCGGACTCGATGTGCTGGGTGAGCATCTGGCGCGGGTCCATGCGGTACACGTGGTCGGCGCCGAAGACCACCACGTACTCGGGACCCTCGTCGTGCACCAGGTTCAGCGACTGCAGGATGGCGTCCGCGCTGCCCAGGTACCAGCGCGGGCCCAGCCGCTGCTGGGCCGGGACCGGCGTGACGTAGTTGCCGAGCAGGCTCGACATCCGCCATGTGGTGGTGATGTGCCGGTCCAGCGAGTGCGACTTGTACTGCGTCAGCACGCAGACGCGCAGGATGTCGCCGTTGACGAGATTGGACAGCACGAAGTCGACAAGGCGGTACGTACCGCCGAAGGTGACCGCTGGCTTCGCGCGATCCGCCGTCAGGGGCATAAGGCGCTTGCCTTCTCCGCCCGCCAGCACGATCCCGAGCACCGAAGGTCCGCCACGACGCATGGTCGCTCCCCTCACCGTGGTTGATCCATCCCTGCCCCTGCCCAGGGCGGAGTAAGCCTGTTCGAGGAGATCCCGTTCGTTCTACTCCTGTTTCAGGATCTCCTCGTAGAGGCGGACCGTACGGCGGGCGACGGCGTCCCAGCCGAACTCCGTCACCGCGCGCTCGCGCCCCGCCTCGCCCATCCGCCGTGCCGCCTCCGGGTCGCCGACCACCGAATCCAGGGCCCGCGCGAGAGAGGCCTCGAAATCGTCGTCCACGGTGACGAGTACCCCCGTCCGGCCGTCGTCCACGACTTCGGGGATACCACCGACCCGGGAGGCCACGACAGGGGTGCCGCAGGCCATCGCCTCCAGGTTCACGATGCCGAGCGGCTCGTACACCGAGGGGCACACGAAGGCGGCCGCGTGGGTGAGCAGCTGGATCACGTCGGGGCGCGGCAGCATCTGCGGGATCCAGTGCACATGGTCGCGGACCCGGCTCAGCTCCTCGTACAGCTCGCGGAACTCGCGGTCGATCTCCGGGGTGTCCGGTGCCCCCGCGCACAGCACGACCTGCACGCCCGGGTCGATGTCCCGGACGGCCCGCAGCAGGTGCGGCACGCCCTTCTGCCGGGTGATGCGGCCGACGAAGAGGAGGTACGGGCGCCCGGTGTCCAGGCCGACGCGGCTGAGCACGTCGGTGCCGTGGTCGGGGCGGTACAGGGTGGTGTCGATGCCGTTGTGCACGATGTGGACCTTGGCCGGATCCAGTGCCGGATAGCAGCCGAGGATGTCCTCGCGCATGGCGCCGGAGACGGCGATCACGGCGTCGGCGGACTCGATCGCGGTGCGCTCGGCCCAGCCGGACAGGGCGTACCCGCCGCCGAGCTGCTCGGCCTTCCAGGGGCGCAGCGGCTCCAGCGAGTGCGCGGTCATGACGTGCGGCACGCCGTACAGCATCTTGGCGAGGTGGCCGCCGAGATTGGCGTACCAGGTGTGGGAGTGCACCAGCTCGCGGCCCTCCAGGCCGGCGGCCATCGCGAGGTCCACGGAAAAGGTGCGCAGCGCGTCGTTGGCGGTGTCCAGGGCGGCCCAGGGACGGTGGCGTACGACGCCCGCTCCGCGGCCCTCGCCCCAGGAGTGCACCTCCAGGTCGACCAGGGGGGTCAGCTCCCGGGCGAGGAACTCCACATGGACGCCCGCGCCGCCGTACACGTCCGGGGGGAACTCCCGGGTCAGCAGTCCCACACGCACCCGATACCCCTTGCCTCGGCGACCAGTTCCTTCATGGTCACCCAGATGCGCCGCGCGGGGAAGGGCGCGGCGGTCGTGTGAAGCAACAGTCACCGCACACGCCCCCGCCGGGCACCCGGTAGTACAGGCAGCAGCTGCGGCGGCGGAAGGCGCCGCCGGTCAGGGTGCCGGTGCCCGCCAGGAGGGGGTGGGCGAGGAGCGCGGCGGCGAGGGGGCGCGCCGCGGGGCCCAGCTGCCGGGCGGTGCCGGCGAGGGCGGAGGCGGCGTTGCCCCACAGCAGGCCGGGGGCGACGCGGTAGCGGGCGCGCAGCGCCTCGGCCAGGGGTTCGAGGTGGGTGTGCAGGACGACGCCGGCGACGGTCTCCGGGTCGGCGGGCAGCGGGCGGGCCTCGGACAGCCACAGGTCGTCGGGGGCGCTCGCGCCGGGGTCCCAGTGCAGCAGCGCGGGGTCGAGGTCGGGGACGGCGCCGTAGGCGAGGGCGCAGCCGAGCGTCACCGACCACAGCCGGGCCGCGAGCCCCAGCTGGAACACGGAGGCCGCCACCCTCGGCTCCGGGGTCCGCAGCACGGACGCGACCTTCTCGACCCGGAAGGTGAGTGGATCGCCGTAGGTCTCCGTCGGTCGGTTCTCGTACGTCCGAGCTAGTGTGGGCAGAGCGGAAGGCAGCGCTCCGCCCGTGTTCAGTACGAAGAAGCCGCCGAGCGGTCTCAGAGCGGCGAGTTCGGGGTCGAGGTCCACGAGGAGCAGTAGTACCAAGCCCCCTAGGGGGCGGCTTCCAGGGGTGTCCACCCGGAGTCGCCCACCCTGGGGATGACGGTGCCCGATTCGTACTCCATCGGCAGTAGGACCCATTGCGTGCTCAGGGACGACGACGGGAACAGATCGACAGGGCATCGTGTTGTGCCATGAAGGCCGACCGTTCGCCGCGCCGGGACCACCGCCCGCGCCATACGCAGAGGAGCAACCGATGAGTGCCCTCGCGTTGTCCGTGCTCCTCTCCCTCGTCTCCGCCGTCGCCTACGCCGGCGGGGCGATCGTGCAGGAGCGCGTGGCGGTGTCCTCGCCGGGCGAGCAGTACGCGCCGCTGCGCCGGCCGTCCTGGTGGGCGGCGGTGGCGCTCAACGGCCTCGGCGGGCTGCTGCACGTGGTGGCGCTGGCCTACGGCCCGCTCAGCCTGGTGCAGCCCCTGGGCGCCCTGACCATCGTGTTCGCGCTGCCGATGGCGGCGCTGTTCGTGGGCCGCAGGGCCGGTGCGACCGCCTGGCGGGGCGCGATCATGGCGACCGTGGGCCTCGCCGGCCTGCTGGCCCTGGTCGGCACGTCCGACGGGCAGTCGCTGGACACCGCCCAGCGGGTGGCGGTGGCCGTGGTCACCGGCGGTGTGGTCGTGACCCTGATGATCGCGGGCCGGGCAGCCCACCGGCACCCGGCGGTGCGCAGCATGCTGCTGGCGACCGGGTCCGGCATAGCGTTCGGCATGTCCTCGGTGTTCACCAAGACCGTCGCGGTCGACTGGAGCGACGGCGTGAGCGCGTCCGACGTGCCGTCCCTGGCCGTGATCGGCGTGTTCGCCACGGCCGGCATGCTGCTGTCCCAGGCCTCCTACCGCGGCGCCGGCCTCGCGGCCCCGCTGGCCACCCTGACGGTCGTCAACCCGGTGGTGGCGGCCGCGGTCGGCATCACGATGTTCGGCGAGACCTTCCGCTACGGCACCACGGGCACCGCCCTCGCCCTGAGCTGCGGCGTGGTGGCGGCCGGCGGCCTGATCCTGCTGACGACGGAGCGCCTCGCCCACACCGCCGCGCGGACCGAGCCGGCCGTCGGGACCGCGCCGGCCGCCGAGCCGGAGCCCGCGCCCGTCGCACCCGCCGAGGACCTGCTCGCCGCGGAACAGCTCGTCCCGGCGCAGGTGGGCCCCGCGGTGCTGGAGGTCGCCTACGACGAGACGGACGAGCTCTCGCTCGACCCGGCCCGCTACCGCTTCTACGGCCCGTTCTACGGGGGCTCCTACATCCCGGCGCCGGCCGTCGACCGGCACCGGGTGCGTGTCAAATCCTGACGCCTCCGGCCCTGAGATAGGCGAGAGGGTCGATGTCGGAACCGAAGCCGGGCCCCGTCCGCACCTCGAAGTGCAGATGCGGGCCCGTCGCGTTGCCCGTGGCCCCCGAGCGGCCGATGCGCTGGCCGGGGCTCACGCTCTGCCCGGCCCGCACGGAGATCGCCGACAGGTGGCCGTACTGCGTGTAGCGGCCGTCGGAGTGCCGGATCACCACCTGGTAGCCGTAGGACCCGCCCCAGCCGGCGCTCACCACGTGTCCCGCGGCGACCGCCTTCACGGAGGTGCCGGTGGGGACGGGGAAGTCGACGCCGGTGTGGTAGCCCTTCGACCAGGAGGAGCCGGGCACGTGGTAGCCGGTGCCGATCGGTCCGTTGACCGGGGCGACCAGGGCGTGGTGGGTGGGCGCCTGCTCGGTCGTGTGGGTCTTCTCGGTCTTGTGGGTCTTCTCGGTGGTCGAAGGGGCCTTCGACGGCGAGGACTTGTGGCCCGGGTGGGCCGGCGCGGGGGCCGCGCCCCGCAGGTTCAGCCGCTGGCCGGGCAGGATCAGGTCCGGATCCGCCCCGATGGTCGTGCGGTTGGTGTCGTACAGCCGCCGCCAGCCGCCCGTGACGTGCTCGGTCTCGGCGATCTCGGAGAGGCTGTCGCCGCGCACCACGGTGTACATCTCGGCCGTGCCCGCCCGCGACTGGGGCGTGGTGTGTGCCTGGACGTCCTTCACCGACGTCTTCTTCGCGTTCTTGGCGCTTTTCGTGCCGGCGCTCTCGGTGTGGACGTCCGGGGTGCCGCCGCCGCGGGACAGCCCGGCCTGCACCGAGCACACCGGCCAGGCGCGCGGCCCCTGTCCGTCGAGGACCTTCTCGGCGACGGCTATCTGCTGGTCCTTGGTGGCCAGATCGGCCCGTCGGGCGTACGCCCGGCCGCCGTAGGCCTCCCAGGTGGACTGGGTGAACTGCAGTCCGCCGTAGAAACCGTTGCCGGTGTTGACGCTCCAGTTGCCACTGGACTCGCACGCGGCGACCTTGTTCCAGGTCGACACGTCGGCCGCGTGCGCGGTGCCGGCTCCGATCAGCGGGATCGCCATTCCCGCGCTGCCCGCGGTGACGGTGAGTGAGGCGCGGTTGATCCTGTTCGGCTGATACCGGCGGTGCCGGCCGCGTACGGCCATGAAGATCCCCCTCGACATGCGTCAGGAGGGCCAAAAGTAAGCGCCGCGAACAGGCCATGACAAGACGGCAATCGGCCGCCCTGTATCTCAAGGGAACAGGAATACGCCGGAGTTGCGGATCGGCTGAGGCAGATGGACCCCGTGGTCCGTACTTGCGTACGCCACGCCGGACAACCCGGACATGCGCCGGGCGTACCGGCACGTCAGGATGGTCGGTGGGGCGATACTGGCGGGCACGAGCGGCACCACCGACACCGGATCCTCAAGGAGCCAACCGAATGAGCAAGACAGCCCAGATCGGCGTCACCGGACTCGCGGTCATGGGCCGCAATCTCGCCCGGAACTTCGCGCGCAACGGCTACACGGTCGCCCTGCACAACCGCACGTCGGCGCGTACGAACGCGCTCGTGGAGGAGTTCGGGGACGAGGGCGACTTCATCGCGACGGAGACCGCCAAGGAGTTCGTGGCGGCGCTGGAGCGGCCGCGGCGGCTGGTCATCATGGTCAAGGCGGGCGGCCCGACGGACGCGGTGATCGACGAGTTCGCGCCGCTCCTGGAGCCCGGCGACATGATCATCGACGGGGGCAACGCGCACTTCGCGGACACCCGCCGCCGCGAGGCCGCGCTGCGCGAGCAGGGCATCCACTTCGTCGGCATGGGCGTCTCCGGCGGCGAGGAGGGCGCGCTGAACGGGCCGAGCATCATGCCGGGCGGCCCGAAGGAGTCGTACGACTCGCTCGGTCCGATGCTGGAGAAGATCTCGGCGAAGGCGAAGGACGGCGCGCCCTGCGTGACGCACGTCGGCCCCGACGGCGCCGGCCACTTCGTGAAGATGGTCCACAACGGCATCGAGTACGCCGACATGCAGCTGATCGGCGAGGCCTACCAGCTGCTGCGGGACGTCGCCGGCTACTCCCCCGCACAGATCGCCGAGATCTTCCGCACCTGGAACACGGGCCGGCTGGACTCCTACCTGATCGAGATCACCGCCGAGGTGCTCTCCCACGTGGACGCGGCGACGGGCGAGCCGTTCGTGGACGTGGTGGTGGACCAGGCCGAGCAGAAGGGCACGGGCCGCTGGACGGTCCAGATCGCCCTGGACCTCGGGGTGCCGGTCTCGGGCATCGCGGAGGCGGTCTTCGCCCGGTCCCTGTCGGGCCACGCGGCGCTGCGCGAGGCGTCCCGCGGCCTGGCGGGCCCGAAGGCGACCCCGCTGTCGGAGTCCGAGGCGGCGGCCTTCGCGGACCGGGTGGAGCAGGCCCTGTACGCGTCCAAGATCGTCTCCTACACGCAGGGCTTCCACGAGATCGCGGCGGCCCGCGAGGAGTACGACTGGGACATCGACCTCGGCGCGGTCTCGGCGATCTGGCGGGGCGGCTGCATCATCCGCGCGGCGTTCCTGGACCGCATCCGCGCCGCGTACGACGCCCGCCCCGACCTGCCGAGCCTGCTGTCGGACGAGACCTTCGCCCAGGAGATCGCGGCCGCCCAGGACGACTGGCGCGAGGTCCTGGTCGCCGCGACCCGCCAGGGCGTGCCGACCCCCGGCTTCGCCGCGGCCCTCGCCTACTACGACGCCCTGCGCGCGGAGCGGCTGCCGGCGGCGCTGACGCAGGGGCAGCGGGACTTCTTCGGCGCCCACACCTACCGGCGCACCGACCGGGACGGCTCGTTCCACACCCTGTGGGGCGGCGACCGGTCGGAGGTGACCGCGTAGGCGACCCGCCCCCCGACGGGCTGAACGGGGCGACGGACGGCCGAGCGGCCGTCCGTCGCCTCTTTCGTGCGCGTCGCGTCCAGCGCGCCGGGCGCGTCAGCTGAGCGGCGGGCCCGGCTCCGGGTTCGGCACCGGTTCCGGTCCCGGTGGGATCGGGGACGGGTCCGGGGGCGGGATCGGCGCCGGCGGCGACGGGGGCTGCGGCGGCGGGATGGGCTCCGGCCCGGGGGGCGGCTGGGGGTTCGGGACCGGAGACGGGTACGGGTCCGGCGGCTGGGGGCCCGGGCCGGGCTCGGGCGCGGGCGGTACGGGGTCCGGGCCCGGGTCGGGTCCCGGCGGTACGGGGTCGGGGTACGGGTCGGTCATCAGGTCCTCCCGCCAGTCGGTCGACGTCGGCTCTGGACTACTCCCCCGCGTACCCGGGCGCCGTTTCCCCACTCACCCGCCCGAAGGACGACCTGGGTCCGGTCGGCCCCGCCCGGCGCGCGCCGTGCCGGACGACATCGGGTGCGGGATAGCACGGCGCCGCCCCGGCCCGCCGTCGTTCACGGCATGGGCGGCCGGGGCGGCGCCGTGTGACGTCGGCTCAGAACCGTCCGGGGTGCGCCGCCAGCCACTGCTTCGCCGCGCGCAGCAGCTCGGGATCGGCCGTCCCGGCCACGTCCGGGTGGCGCTCGGCCCACTTCACGACGTACGGGCACAGCGGGGCGACGACGACGCCCTCGCGCTCGGCGATGGCGTACAACTCCCGTGCCAGGGACCCCGCGATGCCCTTCCCCTCGTGCGCCGGCTCCACGATCGTGTGGACCGGGACCAAGGCGCGCCGGGGCGCTTCGAGGACGAAGTACTCGATGTGGCCGACGACTTCGCCGTCCGCGCCGTCACCGAGGGCCTCCAGCCGGCCCGCCGCGCGGTCGTCGCGGATCTCGATGTCACTCATGGGGCACGCTCCTGGTCGAAGGACGGCAGTCCGGAGTCAGGCCGTCACGGCCTGCGGGCTGCGCTGCTGGTCCGAACCCGGTACCGGCTCGGAGGGGTCGGCGCCCAGGGCCACGATGCGGTTGTCGCGGTCCACGTGCACGACCCGGGGCCGCAGCGCCCGGGCCTCGGCGTCGGTCACCTGAGCGTAACTGATGATGATCACCAGATCGCCGGGCCGGACGAGGTGGGCGGCGGCACCGTTGATGCCGATCACACCCGAGCCGCGTTCGCCCTCGATGACGTAGGTCTCCAGACGCGACCCGTTGGTGATGTCCACGATGTGCACGAGCTCGCCGGGCAGCAGATCGGCGGCGTCGAGCAGATCGGCGTCGATGGTCACCGATCCCACGTAGTGCAGGTCGGCCTGGGTGACGGTGGCTCGGTGGATCTTGGACTTGAACATTGTACGAAACATGAGGAAACTCCCGATTCTTCCTGCTCCCTGCCTGCTTCTGCAGGTCAAGGGCGATGTTTCGGAGGCTACAACGTCTCGCATGTGTGGTCAGCTGCCGCCGGGTGTTTGAGGACGGCTGCCCCGCGCGGACGGTGGATCAGCGTGGGCAACGGTGCCTGCAAAACGCCCCCCCCCGACGGGCAGGCCAGCCTCCAAACCCACAGTGCGGAGGTCAACGACTGATCGCCGATTACTGGAATTGAGCTCCTTGATGTCGTTTCGTTTGTCAGGCAGGTCGGATGACAGGCCGGGCTCGGCGGGGCAGCCGTCCATAGGCACAAGATCAGAGCGCAGCCCGGACGGCCTGCCGAACCAAGACGCAGACGCGCAACGGATGACCTGGGGGGGTGGTGTCACCGGGCCTGGAAGGCTCCGTTGGAGACGCTGATGAGAGGTCCGACTACCGCCTGGCCTGGCGCAATGCCCGGCCGCTTGCGGGCGGCAGGTATGCATAACGTGGATGCGCGCATACGACGCCAACGCCCTGGCCAGCACCGCACGAACCCCGCTCGGGGATGGATTGGACGATGCGACGACGTGGGCGTCTTCCTCGGCCTGGACATCGGCAAGAGCGCCCATCACGGGCACGGCCTCACCCCGGCCGGGATAGCTTGACGAAGGACATAGGTGCGCCGTGAAGCGCGAGTTGTTCGAGTGGCGGTGAAAGGACGCCACCGCCGTCCTGTCGCAGCAGGGCGGCTGAAGCTGAGCACAGCCCGACCCGGGAGGTGCCGGGGAGGGCGGCAAGTGGCCCTGACAAAGCCGGGACGTATCAGCACTGCCAGATGGTGCGGGTCCGGCAAGCGAGACGGAAAGGAGTACGCGAGGAACCGGCGTTGAGGCCTCCTTACTCGTCACCAGTTCGAACCTGGCGGATCTGGGCTGGTTGCGGTGCGTCCCTGCCTTGCTATGGGGGCTGGGAACTTCCCGGTCGGTTGCTATGTGTCGGCCGGGGAGGCCACGGCGAAGTGCTGCGGGGTAGTCGTGGCGATGCCGCGGGGGTATAGCCGGGCTCCTAATCCGTCGATCGAACAACATGTGAACACGGGAACGGTTCCGGCCCTGACCTGCGGCAACGCCTCCAGCGCGGTCACAGGCTGGGCCCACCGTGGGCGGACCGGTCACCGACCGCAACGGACGATGGCAAAAGCTCTCGGCAGATGGGGTCGAACTGTTTGACCTCCAGGCGGTGACGGTCACCCGCTACCGCTACAGAGGCAACACGATCCCCAACACCTGGACCCGCCCCGACCACGCCTGAACGGCAGAGTCCGTGGAGAGCCCGGTACTCGGAGACGGGTACGCCGGCTTCGGCGAGCGGCACGGAGAAACGGACCGGTGGCAACACCGGCACCGCGCTCCGTGCCGACTCAACAGGCCCCCCCGCCGCTGGATACGGTCCAGACGGGCCGACGGGCATGGGCGCCCGGGCGCTGACTGGAGTCCGCGCATCTGGATGGGTTTTCTACATGACGACGACGGCGTTCTTCCCGCCGTCCACGGCGAGTGTTGCTCCGTTGATGTAGGACGCCTGGGGGGAGACGAGGAAGCGGATGGCGTTCGCGACCTCGTTGGGGTCTCCGCCGCGGCCGGCGGGCAGCGAGGCGAGGTAGGTGGTGAACATGGAGCGGATTTCCTGGTTGACGCGGGTGAGGATGTAGCCGGGGTCGACGGAGTTGACCCTGACGCCTCGGGGGCCGTACTCGGCGGTCCATGACTTGGTCATCATGGACAGAGCCGCTTTTGATGCCTGGAAGGCGCAGGTGCCGGATGCGGCCATCGAGGTGCTCAGGCTGCCGACGTTGATGATGACCCCGTGTCCGCGTTCGGCCATGGCGGGGGCGAACGCGCCGGTCAGGAGGAACGGTGCTTTGGCATGGACGTTGAACGCGGTGTCGAACATGGTCTCCGGCGTGGCTTCGGTCGGTGCGAAGCTGCCGCCGCCGGCGTTGTGGACCAGGACTTCGAGCGGGCCGTCGATGGCCTCACGTACCTGGCCGATGAGGGTGCGTACCGCTGCGGGGTCGGCCAGGTCGGCGACCAGGTCGATCGCACGGCCGCCCGCGGACTCGATGATTCGGCGGCTCTCGGCGGCCCGGTCCTTGTCGCGGCCGGTGATGATGAGCGCGTATCCGTCGGCGGCCAGGCCCAGTGCCGTCGCCCGGCCGATCCCGCTGGTCGAACCGGTCACCAGTGCCCACGGCGTGTCCGAGGGGGAAGTGCCTGAAGCGTCTGTATGAATGCTCATCGCTGAGTCCTCTCAGGTGGTCAAAGGGTGTCGCGGGCACAGTCGTTGCGGGCTGCGGGCGGGTCCGAGCCCGTTGATCGGCGTGGTGGCCGAGGGGTGTTCGGGTTACAGACTGGCCTGGTCGGTGAGCAGTTCTGCGAGGCCGGTGCGCCGGTAGAACTCGGCGCGTGTGTGTAGGGGCCGTAGCCGGGGAACTGGGTGCGGGTGACCGAGGTGGAGAAGTTGATGACGGCGCCGCCCGGGCGGACCCGGCGGGCTGCCTGCTGCGAGATGACGAAGGTGCCGCGCACGTTGGTGCGGATGATCCGGTCGAAGGCCTCGAGGTCGTAGTCCGCGATCGGGCCAAGGGCCATGATGTCGGCGGTGTTCACCACGGCATCGATGCCGCCGAAGGCTTCCTCGACCGCATCGAAGGCAGCTTCCATGGCTGTCTCGTCCGCGATGTCGCCGCCCACCGCGATCGCGTGGCCGCCCTTGGCGAGGACGGCCGCGACCAGGCCGTCGGCAGTGGACTGGCTGCCTGCGTAGTGGACGGCCACGGCGTAGCCGTCAGCGGCCAGCCTTAGTACGACGGCTTGGCCGATGCCGCCGGAACCGCCGCCTACGAGGGCGACACGCTGGGGGGTGAGGGTGCTCATGACTCTCTCGTCTCCTGCGAGTTCGCCGACGTGGTGCAGAGGCGCGGGCGGGTCACAGGGCGCCGCCCACGACGAGGACCAGGCGGCCGCGGATGCGGCCGTGTTCGCCGGCGTGGTGGGCCTCGCGGATGTCGGCGAGCGGGTAGGTCTTCTCCACGGGGAGCCAGAAGCGGCCGCTTGCGATCAGTTCACCGATGCTGTGCAAGGCGTGGAAAGCGTTGCCGTCCTTGAACCCGTTGCTGAAGTGCACGCCGTGGTCCTCGGCTCCCTGGAAGTCGGCGAGAGTGACGACGCGTTGCGGGGCGCCGCCTGCCAGGGCGATGAGTTCGGGCAGGACACCGTTGCCGGCGACGTCCAAGGCGACGTCGACACCGTCGGGGGCCAGGGCGCGCACGCGCTCGCTTATGCCGTCGCCGTAGATGACGGGTTCGGCGCCGATCGTCGCCAAGTAGCTCTGGTTGGCGGCGCCGGCGGAGCCGATGACGCGGGCGCGGGCGAGCTGGGTCGCGGCGCTGCCGATGCCGCCGGAGGCCCCGTTGACGAACAGGGTCATACCGTGGGTGACCGCGAGCTGGTCGAGGCCGCGTGTGGCTGTCTCCAGGGCCACCGGCAGGCCGCCGGCGTCGTTGACCTGGCGCCGGCCAGAACGTGGCCGGTGTGGTCCATCGCGGCGAGCAGGGTGACGCGCCCGGTGAGGTGGGTCCGCGAGCCGCGCAGGGCCCTGCCCCCGTCGACAGCGATCGCCCGCAGTCCGGGACCGGCCGGGGTGGCGCGGGCGGTGAGGAAGGCGCCGATCGCCGGATCCGTTCCCTGCGCGAGCGCGACGGCAACGACGGTGCATAGTCGTGCCCGCGTGGTGGCCTTCGGTGGCGGCCCGTCGGGCCACGGTCAGGAGTTGGCGGCGGTGGCATCGGCCGGGCGGGGCGCCACTGGCCCCCGCGTGGCGAACGCGGAGCCAGGCAGGGCGAGGGTGTGCAGCAGGCGGGCCAGGGCCGGGACGCGGGCCGCGCGGTGGAGGACGACGTACCCGATGAGCCCGCCGAGCGTGTTGACCACGAGGTCGGTGACATCGGTCAGACGGGCGTTGTTGCACACGATGTACATGAGGAGCTGGGTCAGCTCGATCGACAGACTCACTACCGCTGTGAGGGCCGTGACCCGCCCCTTCGACCCGGCCCGGGCCGACATCAGCGGGAGCAGCATGCCGAGCGGGACCGTCAGGATCACGTTGGCGACGATGCTCGGGTCGGGGCTGGGCACCGGGATCCAGTTGATCTGGTTGGTCCAGGGCATCTGGTTGGCGTACTTGCCGTAGGTCACCACGATCGGGAAGAGCGTGAGGGCGAGGACGCCGGCTGCGTATCCGGCCGCCAGCAGGCGGGTCACGGCGTGCCCTCCCGTCCAGCCGGGTCTGCCCTGGCGTACCCGGACGGCCACCAGCACGCCGAACGAGGCCAGCAGCGGCCCCAGCACGGTGGGGGCACCGATCTCGAAGTTGACGTCGGCCATGGGGAGTTGCTCCTTGCTTTGCCGGGTTGACTGCCGGTGGCGTCCGGCGGCGAAGTCAACTCTCGTCCGCCGCACCCGGGCGGCGGATCTTGCGAAAGTCAGATCTTTCAGAGAGCACTACGACTTTCGGCCGACCTTCCGGCTAGGCTCCCGACATGACGTCCTGGCGATCTTGGCGATGGTCGTGGGTGCGCACGGCGATGTGGCCCGTCGTGGGCGTGCTGCTGCTCTGTCTCGGTTGGTTCGACTACCTGATCGGCGCGTTCAGTCTGCTGGGCCAGGCGTTCACCAGCATCGACGCACACACGGCCGGTCCGCTGATGCTGTGCTCGGCGATGCTGTCGGCCGCCGCTCTCCTGCTCTGGCCCCGGCTGGGCGCCCAGGGCCTGCCGCTCGTGACCGGTGCCGTGGCGGCGCTGTCGCTCGGTACGACGGCCTCCGTCCACGTCATCTGGGTGTTGTCCGTCCGGAACGAGAACGGGTACACGCCCGTGGAGCCACCGGTCGGATTCACCGAACCGGCGGCGCTGCTGGGGTTGTTGACGCTGACCGCATGGCGCGGCACACCGAGGAGGGCGGCTGTGGCCTCGGCGGCCTGCATCGCGGCGATCGTCCTGCGCCCGTTGGCCGTCGAGATCGATCTGAGCAGCATGGTCCTGGCGTTCTTCTTCACCCTGGCGGCCATAGCCGCACTGGCCATCGGCCTGACCATACGTCTGGTCGTCACCGACCGGCAGCGCAGGGAGACCGCCGTACGGCTCGAGCAACGCGCCGAGTTCGCCCGGGACCTGCACGACTTCGTCGCCCACCATGTCACGGGCATCGTCATCCAGGCACAGGGGGCGCGCTCGATCGCCGCCCGCCGCCCGGACCTGGTGCCCCCGGCGCTGGAACGGATCGAGCACGCGGGGGCGGAGGCGCTGAAGTCGATGCGTGCGATGGTCGGGATGTTGCGCGACACCGCCCCGGCGGACGCGGGCGAGACACGGGAAACGGTCACCGCCCCGCTCGTCGGCATGGCGGAAGTGCGTTCCCTCGTCGAGGAGTTCGCCCCGGTCGGCGGCGGCCGGGCGAGCCTGCGGACGGAGGGCGACTTTGAGGACCTGCCCGTGGAGGTGGTCACCACCCTGCACCGGGTGGTCATGGAGGCGCTGACCAACATACGCAAGCACGCTCGCGACTTCACCGAGGTTCAGGTGCGCCTGGTCCGCTCCGGGCCCCGGGTCACCGTGACCGTGAGCGACGACGGACGGACCCGCGCCGGCCACCAGGCCCTCCAGGCGCTCGGCGGTGGTTTCGGACTGAAGGGGCTGGCGGAGCGGGTGGGCATGATCGGTGGCCGGGTCCAGTCGGGCCCCGCGGCGGCCGGAGGCTGGCGCGTCGAGGCGACGCTGCCGGTAGGCGCACGCCTGGACGCGTCCGTGGGAAGCGCGGCATGACGGGCCGGGAGAAGATCCGTGTGCTGCTGGCCGACGACCAGGCCATGGTCCGGACCGGCTTCGAGATGATTCTGGCAGCCGAGGACGACATCGAGGTCGTCGGACAAGCCGCGGACGGCCTGGAGGCGGTGGAACTCGCCGAGCGACACCGCCCCGAC
This sequence comes from Streptomyces panaciradicis, assembly GCF_023516615.1. GTDB lineage: Bacteria > Actinomycetota > Actinomycetes > Streptomycetales > Streptomycetaceae > Streptomyces > Streptomyces panaciradicis. Next base: position 36,441 of record NZ_JAMGBF010000007.1, on the reverse strand, counting down.
GTCGTCCTGATGGACATCCGCATGCCCCGGCTGGACGGCCTGGAGGCGCTGCGCCGGCTGACCCGTCCCGGCCTGGTCGACCCCCCGAAGGTCGTCGTGGCCACGACGTTCGACGACGACGAGTACGTCCACCGCGCCCTGCGCGACGGGGCCTGCGGCTTCCTGCTCAAGGACTCCGGCCCCGCGCTGCTGGTCGAGGCGATCCGCGCCGCGGCGTCCGGGGAAGCCCTGGTCAGCCCGTCGATCACGCTTCGACTGTTCAGGGGCCTGCCGACCCCGGCCGCGCACGGCGCCCGGGAACCGCGGTCCTCTGGCCTGTCGGCCCGCGAGACGGACGTGGTACGGCTCGTGGCCAACGGCCTCACCAACGCGGAGATCGCCGCAGAACTGTCGATCTCCGTGGGCACGGTGAAAACCCATCTGGGCAACGTGCAGACCAAACTCCCCGCCCGAAACCGCGTCGAGATCGCCGCATGGGCCTGGCGGTCGGGCATCGTCGACCGCTGAAGTTTCGACCTGCCCCGATCGTGCCGGGCACCGCGGCCCCAGGCTCATGACCACCACCGGTACCCACTCGAACTGCCCCCACCCGCGCATCAGGGCCGGCCTGCACAACCTCGCCGTCGGTGTCCACCGTCAGGACGGCCACACGGGCGGTCTCCGTGAGACCGCCCCCGCACGATCGAAGTCCCGCTGCACCCCCCGCCACCCAGCGACAGCGAAACCATGCTGGAGTCCTGGACGCGGTTGCCTGGGAGTGTTTGGGCCAGGCTGACCAGGCGCTGGGTAACCAGAGTCGGAACATGTTGGAAAGCAACAACTTCGGAGCGATGCTGCGGCAGTGGCGCGATCGAACGTCGCCTGAGCAGGCGGGCGTTCAAAGCATCGGCCGCCGCTGAGTTCCTGGCCTGCGGCGCGAGGAGCTGGGCCGACTGGCAGGGGTTTCAGCCGACTACATCAAGCGCCTGGAGCAGGGGCAGGGCCATCCCTCCCGGGAGGTCCTGGAAGCACTTGTGCGGGCTCTGCGGCTGGGCCGCGACGACTACGAGTATTTCTGCGTGCTCGCCGGCTACTCCCTGGCTGGAGACGGCTACGTACCACAACACATCGGTGGTGGCGCCCTGCGCCTGCTCGACCGGCTGACCGACGTTCCTGTGTGTGTCTGCGATGCGGCCCGGACGGTGATCGCATGGAACAGCAGCTGGAGTTCCGTGATGGGCTGCGGGCCGGAGCCCGGCCCAGGACGTGAACGGAACGTGGCCTGGCGCCTGTTCGTCGGCACACCCGGATCGATCTTCCGCTCCTCCGGACGGACCGCCCACTTTGAGGCCGCCGTCGTTGCACGGTGCCGTCGAGGATCACGTACGCCTTCTTCCGCACGGTCTCCATGGCCTGTTCCAGCGTGGGCGCGAGGTCGGCCAGGAGGTCGACGGCCTCGCGTATGTAGCGGTAGGCCGTGGCGATCCCGATGCGGAAAGCTGCCGCGAGGCGGGCGTAGGTGTCGCCGCAGCGCAGGTGGGCCACGACGAGCAGGGCCTGCCGGCCGCAGGTCAGGCGACGCCACCGGGAGCCGATGCGGCGGCGGTGACCTGCGAGAAGACCGGAGAGGTGGCGCAAGGTGCGGCTGGACAGATCAATGGCGGACGGGTAGACAAGCATAGGAAAGCTTCTGGCGGACTGGTGATCTTGGTCGTGAACCCGTCTACCAGGAGCTATCTTCATGTCCGCGGCCAGGGCCGCCCGTCCAACCTCCCGCCAGGTTGGAAACGACTCGATGGGTCTCTCCGGGGCGCCGCGTTAAGTTCTTACGAACGAACTCGACCGAATGAGGGATGTGGCGGGTGCCTGGCGAAGCATTGCGTGACCGGCTGCTGGACGCAGCCCTTGAACTGGCCTCTCCCGGCCTGGTTCTCGCCGTGCCGTCCTTGCGGTCGGCGGCCCGGGCCTGCGGGGTGTCCGCCACTGCGGTGTACCGCTACTTCGCCTCGCAGAGTGAGCTCAACCGAGCCATTCTCCTGCGCATCGATGCCATCTTCGTCGCTGCGCTGACCGAGGCCGACGATCCGAAGCTGCCTCCTCTCGACCGCCTCCGCCGCATCGCCGCTGCCTACTTGGCCTGGGGCGTCGCCAACCCAGGGCTGTACCAGCTGCGTTTTGAGAGTGCCGGCCAACTGGGCGACGACTACGTACAGAGCGGGGCGGCGGACGTTGTCCTGGGAGGCATCGGCCAACTGGCCAGAGGGGCGGGCGCAGACGAGCGCGTCACTGCTGAGGATCTCTGGGTCGGCATGCACGGAGTGGTCTCCCTGCGCATCCACAAGCCACACCTGGCGTGGCCGGACGTGGAGACACACGTCGACCGGCTCTTCATCCTGTGGGGCTTCACTGCCTGAACGCCGTCACCAGGCCGCCCCTCTTCTCCCTCTTCGCCTTTTGGCGTGTCAGCGGTCACCCCTTCCCTCTCCGGTCATCCGAGGCCGACGACACTCGACATGACAGGTTGACACCTGTTAACTTCAGTCGCGGTTAACAGGTGTCAACCTGTGTGCCCAGGCCTGATCTGCCATGGAAAGGACCGAGAGCATGCTCACTGTCAACGACCTCCCGGAGCCGTCGGCGTTTCCCCTGCTGGGTCACCTCCCGGCCCTGGCGCGCGGTCCGGCCATGCACCGCGTGCTCCATGACTGGCGGGACACGTACGGCCCGATCTACCGGATCCGGTTCGGCCGTACTCCCCTGGTCGTCACCTCGTCGCCGAACATCGTTCAGACAGTTCTGCGCGAGCGACCGGGAGCATTCCGGCGGGCTCCGCTGCTGGCGCAACTCATCCACGAGATAGGCGCTCCAGGTCTGTTCGATGCAGAAGGCGAGGACTGGCACCGTATGCGCCAGATCGCAATGCGGGGCTTACGTGCCGAGGCATTGCGTGACTCCTTCTCCGTGATCATCCGGTCTGTCGAGCGGCTCCAGATGCTCTGGGCCGCTACGGGGGGTGCGCGGGTGGACGTCCTCGACGACCTGATGCGCTACACGGTCGAAGTGTCGACGGCCTTGTTCTCAGGCCACGATCTGGACGCCGTGGGACCACAGCAAAGCGATGGCCTGGCCGGGCGCCTGCCACTGGCTTTCGAGAAACTCGGGCGCCGGATCTCCAGCCCGATCCCGTACTGGCGGTGGGTCCGCCTGCCCGCTGACCGCAGGCTGGACGCCACCATTGCGGAGCTCCGTGGCTTGGTGGAGAAACAGTACGTCCAGGCCAGGCGTAGCGTGGCAGAAGGGCGGGAGCCGGTTACTTACCTCGAGGCGCTCGCCGAGGCAGGCGCGAACGGCGGCGAACAACTGGCGGAGAAGGACGTCGTCAGCGCCGTGGTCAACATGATCGTAGCGGGGGAGGACAACACTGCCGCCGCTGCCGCATGGGCGCTGTACTACCTGGCCGCCCATCCCGAGGTGCAGCGGAAGGTACGGGAAGAGGCGGAGGGGGTGCTGGGGGACACGGGACTCCGAGCCGACCCGGCCGCCCTGTCCCGGTTGCGCTATGCCGAGGCGGTGGTTAACGAATCGATCCGCCTGCGCCCGACGAGCCCTTTCTTGATCATGCAGACCGCCCGTGACATCACCGTTGCGGACGGAGCGGACGCCTTGCATCTGAAGGCCGGAACCCTTGTCATGCCGCTACTGACACACGCTTCGGATGCCGACGACAGCAGGTACCCGGACCCCGGCGCATTCGAGCCCGAGCGCTGGCTGTCCTCCTCCGCCCCGCGGACGACCGGCGTATCACCGTTCCTGCCCTTCGGAGGCGGGCCTCGGTTCTGCCCCGGACGCAACCTCGCCCTCATCGAGATGACCATGGTCGTCGCAATGGTGTGCCACCACTTCGAGTTGGAGGCCGACACAACAGCGGGCCCGGTCGGCGAACGCGTGACCTTCGCGATGATGCCAACGAACCTGGGCGTCCGGATGCACCCGACGGATCGCCTCCGCATGGGCCACCGGAAATCCAGTGCCGACGCCTAGTAGTGCTCGTTACGTTGGGTGATCTCGGCTGGTGGTGGGTTTCCTGGTATGAGGTTGGGGGAGGTGGAACGGCTCCGGGGTGAGTTAGCGGAGTTCGTTGCCGATGTGTTCGCCTCGGTGCCGGGGCGGGATCAGTGGCGGTGGGGCGAGTGTTGTCTGCGGGGACTGATGCTGGACGGCCGGCGTAAGTCGATCCAGCCGATGGCCGAGCGGCTGCCGGACGGGAACATGCAGGCCCTGCAGCAGTTCGTCAACCAGTCGCCGTGGCTGTGGGAGCCGGTGCGGCGGCGGATCGCCGAGCGGCTGGTCGAGGTGGTCAGGCCCGAGGTGTGGGTCATCGACGATGTGTCGTTTCCCAAGCGCGGGCGGGCCTCGGTCGGGGTGGCCCGGCAGTATTGCGGGGCGCTGGGCAAGCGGGCCAACTGCCAGGTCGCGGTCAGCGTGCACGCGGCCACCGATCTTGCTTCCTGCCCGCTGGAATGGGAGCTGTTCTTGCCTGAGGAATGGGCCCACGACCTCCCGCGGCGCACGGCTGCGGGCGTGCCCGACGAGATCGGGCATGTGACCAAGCCCCGCCTGGCCCTGGGGCTTTTGGAGAGGCTGGCGGGCTGGCTGGGGTCGGTGCCGGTGATCGTGGCCGATGCCGGCTACGGCCGCAGTGTCTCCTTCCGCCTGGCCCTGGAGGAACGCGGCTGGTCCTACGTGATGGCCGTCGAACCGAAGGAGATCGCCCGCCCGGCCAATGCCATCCCGTATCTGCCGCCCTACCAGGGCCTGGGCCCGCCCACACTGCCCCGCTACCGCGAACCGGCCCGCCCCCTGCACCAGCTGGTCGACGCGGACGCCTGCTTCGAGACCGTCACCTGGCGCCAGGGCAGCAAAGGGGCAATGACCTCACGCTTTGCGGTGCTCCAGGTGCGGCCGTCGGGCAAGGAAGCCACCCATGCAGCCCAGGAACAGGCCGGCGGACGAAGCCGGTGGGACGGGGTGCTGCCGCTGCGGACCCTGCTGGTGGAACAGCCCGAAGAAGCCGACGCACCCACTGGCTACTGGATGTCCAGCCTGCCCGCCACCACCCCCATCGCCGACCTGGTGCGCTGGGCGAAGATGCGCTGGCGCATCGAGCACGACTACCGCGAACTCAAACACGGCCTGGGCCTGGACCATTTCGAGGGGCGCACCTGGCGCGGCTGGCACCACCACGTCACCCTCGTCACCGCCGCACAGGCCTTCCTCACCCTGCGGCGCTACGACCCAAAAGCCCTCACGACAGCCTGAGCCTCTACCAAGTCCTCGACGCGTTGCAGGACCTCCTGCGCTGCTGGGACGGCACCTGCACCACCTGCGGCCGCCCCCTCACCAGAACCAGAACCTAACGAAGCACTACCAGGCCCTGTCGTTTGGATCATCCCGGCGTCGCGGGGCTGCAGGGCGCGCAGGGTGGCGTCCCGCAGCTGATCCACTTGGCTGGAGTGCCCTCCGGTGACGGTGAACCACTCGCGCAGCCCCTCCCAGTCCGCGCGGTCGCGTCCGCGGCTGCGCTGCACGCGCGTCTCCGGCAGCCCGTCGGCGAGCGCGCCGATACCCGCCGCGTGCGCGTCGATCCGGGCGAGCAGCGCGGGCAGGTGCGGCCAGACCGAGTCCAGGTGGGCCGCGATGCGCGGGGCCCGGAAGGAGACGTCCTCGGTGATGGCCTCCACGTAGTCGAGCAGCAGTTCCTTGAACCCCTGGTACTCGGCCGAGTCGAGGTCGTAGCGCGCCAGCACTTGGCCCAGGTAGGCGTAGAAGTCCCTCACGGACTCGGCGAATTCGGCGAACTGCACGAAGAGCGTGCTGATCCGCTCCAGCGCCTGCTGCGGATCGGCGCCGCCCGGGGCCGCGGCCATCGCGGCGATCTCCCGCAGACCGCGGTCGACCAGGGCCAGCAGCTCGCTGCTGACCTCGCGTGCCGCGTCCGCCCCGGCGAGTACCTCGTCCGCGTCCCGCTGCACGCGCTCCCCCAGCTTCGACAGCTGGTAGCGGGACCGCGAGCGCTGGTATTCGGCGATGCTGGTCGCTCTGACGGTGTGCGTGCTGCGCAGCAGATTGCCCCAGCGCACGAGTTCTTCGAGCCTGCGGGTGAGCGTTTCCGCGTCCAGCGCCACCCCCGGGCCGTCCGTCCCGGCCAGCTTGGCGAGAAGGTCGGGTACCGACAGGTCGGCGAGCAGCGTGCCGCAGAACACCCGCATCACGGCGACGTAGTCCAGGCGCTCGGGCGCGCTGAGGTAGGCGTACGCGCTCAGTCGCTGCCAGGCCTCGGCGCCGGCTTCCTCCTCGTGTGAGGTTTCCCCCTGGTTCCCCTCCATGACGTCGAGCGTACGGACCGTCACTGACACTCCGGAGAGGAGTTGGGGAAAACCAGCCGCTCATGAGGATCGACCGCCGGCACCGGATGAGGAGCAGGCCCCACCAAGGCTGATGGCTACCGGCGTTCAGACTGAACAAGCACTGATGCTGACCCTCAAGCGGCGCTCACGACCTGGGGGCTCGACAAGTGCCGTATCAAAAGGCCGAGTCAGGTGCCGGTTCTGGCCGCTTCGACCGCTGCCCGCACCGTGGGATACACACGCCTGAGTTCCGTCCTGGCCTCGGCCGTGCGCAGCACGTCCCTCACCTGGCCCACGTCGCGGGCGAGCAGGAGCCGGACTCCGAGGTCCCCGAGTTCCTCGGCCAGGCTGTCGAGCATGCGTACCGCGCTGACGTCGACGAAGGGGACCGTCTCGGCGTCGATCACGACCGCCGTCACCCCTTCCCGGGCGGCGGCCCCCCGGGCCTCGGACCGGATCCGCTCGGCGTTGGCGAAGTAGATGCCCGCCTCGACGCGCAGCACGACCACTCCGGGGATCCTGCGGCTCTCGCTGTGCCGGTCGAGTGCCGCGAAGGGCCCGTTCCCGGGCAGCTGCCCCATCTCGCTGATGACCGGGCGCGAGGAGCGGTACAGGAGCAGCAGCAGGGAGACGCCGATGCCGATGAAGAGGCCGGGCAGGGTGTCGAAGACCATCACCCCGAGCATCGCCGCGACCGCGGCCGTGAAGTCCGGTCGCGCGGCGACGCCGTAGTCCTGTCCGAGCCGGTGCGTGAAGACGCGGTACAGGGAGACCAGGGCGTGGAGGTCGACCAGCTCCACCACGGCCGCGATCACCACCCCGGCGAGCACGGCCTCGGGGAGCTGTTCGAAGAGGCCGGTGAGGAAGAGGAGCGTGATCACGGTCAGGGCGGCCACGAGGATGCCGGAGAGCTGGGTGCGTGCGCCCGCCGCCCCGTTGACGGCGGTCTTCGACAGGCTGCCGTTGACGACCATGCCGCTGGACAGGCCGGCGCCCAGGCCGGCGGCGCCGAGCCCGATCAGCTCGCGGTTGGCGTCGACCTCGTAGTGGTCGCGGGCGGCGTAGTTCTTCGCCGCGCCGAGTCCCTCGGCGAAGGCGACGAGCGTCACGCCGACGCTTCCGGCGGCGAGGCCGCCGAGGTCGTCGACCGAGACATCGGGGAAGCCGAACGAGGGCAGACCGGTCTCGATGCCGCCGACGACGTCGACACCGTGGTCCTGCAGATCGAAGGCCGCGGACGCGGCGATCCCCAGCACCACCGCGATCAGCGAGCCGGGCACCCGCGGGGCGACCCGCTTGAGAACGAGGATCAGGGCGAGGCTGCCGACGCCGACCAGGGCGGTGAAGCCGCTGGTGCCGCCGAGGTCCTCGATCAGGGCCCAGATCTTCTCGAAGAAGTTCCCAGGCCCGCCCTCGACGCCGAAGAGCTTCGGCAGCTGGCCCGCGATGATCGTCAGTGCCAGGCCCACGATGAAGCCCTTCAGCACCGGCTCGGAGATGAAACTCGCGAGGAAGCCGAGGCGCAGCAGTCCGGCGAGGAGCGCCGCGATGCCCACCGTGACGGCCAGCGCCGCCGTCAGCGCGGCGAAGTGCGCGCCGGAACCGCCCGCGGCGTCGCCGACGATCGCCGCCGAGAGGGCCGCCGTCGCCGCCATGGGCCCGACGACCAGGTGTCTGGAGCTGCCGAAGGCGGCGTAGAGGAGCAGGGCCGCCGGCGCGGCGTAGAGGCCGACGACCGGCGAGACGCCGGCGATCGTCGCGTAGGCGAGCGCCTCCGGCACGAGAACCGCCCACACGGTCATCCCGGCCAGCGCGTCCCGCCCCAGCCACTGCCGCCGGTATCCCCGCATCGAGGGGAACAGCGCGTGCATGTCCGCCCTCACGAGGAGAGGTCACTGATGGCGTTGCCCACCAGCTTCGCGGCGAAGAGCAGGCAGATCACGGCCATGATCGCGGTGTTGTTCCGCTCCATCCAGAGCTTGAGGCCGTCGAGGATGTGCTGCGAGCGCTCCTTGAGGGCGAAGTAGAGCACGACCGGCGTTCCGGGCCCGAGCGCCCCCAGCAGCACGTAGACCGCCAGGGCCACGGCCTGTGCTCCGGCGGAGGTGTCCGTGCGCGCGATCGCGGACGCCGCGGCGATCGAGAGCAGCAGGTTCTTCGGGTTGAGGGCGGACAGGGCCATCCCCAGTGCAAGCGCCTTGGCGGGAGTGAAGGAGTCGACCGTCTTCATCCACTTCGGCAACGGCACCTCCTCGTCGCCGCGCGGCCGGCCGCGCCACTCCTTCACCGCCACCCACAGCAGCAGCACGCCGAGCACCAGGTCGAGCGCGCTGACCCAGCCGGCCGGCTGCCCCTGGTCGCTCGGGCCGGCGCCGCCGGAGACCAGCAGCACGATCGTGCCGACCAGGGCCAGGCCCAGCACCCAGCCCAGGAGGAGCGCCGGCCCGTTGGAGCGCGCCCTGGGGGTGGCGAGCATCAGCACCACCCCGATGATCGGGAACGCGCTCAGCGCCACGGCGACGCCGTAGGACAGAATCTGACCGATCGCCTCACCCACGGCCGCCTACCTCACGCCGGCTCGATCTCGCCCGGCCGCCAGCTCTTGTCGAACCAGCTTTCGAGCGGGCCGTAGAGCCGCAGGAGCGTGAACCATCCCTTGCCGGGGACGGTCTGAACCCAGTTGCCCTCTTTGCCCTGCGGTGCCGTCGGGCCGAAGTGGATGATCGTGTCGCCGTTGTCCTCGGGCCGGACGGCATCCGAGAGGCTGTTCACGCTCGGGTACGGCGTGTCGGTGCGCAGCAGGGAACGGGTCTGCGGGTCGTAGACGTTGACGGCCCAGAAGTTCTTCGCCGGAATGCCGCTCGGCAGCCTGAGCGTGTAGGCGCGTCCGCCGTCGAGCCAGGCGCCGGTGGAGTCCTCCGCCGTGTAGGCGTACTGCGATCCGGCCCCGACTGCGGCCGCCGCCATCGCCGGCGAGGTGCCTGCCCCGACGTAGTGGAACACCGCCCGGGCGTCCAGCAACCGGGCGCCCTCCGCCGACAGGAACTCGTAGCTGCGCGAAGGCCACGGGTTCTTCCACGAGCTGCCGGGATAGTAGTAGAAGATCGGGTCACGCGGCTTGAAGGCCAGCGTCCGTACGATGCCCGACGCGATCCGCGCGGCGGTGTCGAGGATCGAGCGCATCCGGTCGTCCGGCTGAAACGGCCTGCCGTGCACGATGCCGATCGCGGCGAGCTGTCCTGCCCGCTCGGGATCGAGCGCCTCGGGCGGCTCCCCCTGAACGAGGGTGTCGATCTCCTCGAAGAACGAGAAGTCGTTGGCGTGGACGGTGTTGAAGTCCGACTGCGCGAAGTTGACGAAGCGCTGCTCGGGCGGGTCCGCCGCGGCGGAGAGCGGGTAGATCCGCGTCCGGAGCAGGCTCTCCTCACCCCCCAGCGCACGCATCAGCACCCAGGAGGCGAAGGTCGCCGGCCGCGTGACGAGGTATCCGTCCGGGATGTCGCCTTCGTAACCGGGAGGCAGGAAGAGGTACTTGCCTCCCTCTCCCTTGTCGCGTCCGGCGATGCCCATGTCGGTGACGTGGCGCTGCCACAGGTCGTTGACGAAGCACAGCGAGTTCGGCGGCGACTCGATCACGGTGGGGCCGTCCTGGTCGAGCGCCAGGAAGGCCATCCCGTATGTCGTCTCCGTGTTCGCGGTGAGCACCAGTGGTGCCGAACTGCAGCGCGGGACCGTGAAACCGATGGTGTGGGAGTCGATGCCGAGGCTGGCGAGCCCGCGCCGCATGGCCACCATCGAGGCGCCGGGCACGCAGTTGAGGAACACCTCGATCCCGCGCAGCAGGTCCAGGGCGTCGTAGCTGCGGGTGACCGCGTCGGGCAGGGGCATGCCGTCGAAGAAGTCGAACGCGCCGAAAACCGTCTCCACCCGGTCCGGGACGCTGATCGAGGCAAGGATCTCGGGCGGCGTGCCGGGGCTGGCGCCGTCGCTCACATGGGTCATCGCATTCCTCCTAGTCGGGCCGTTCCGTCAGAACGGTGTTCCAGTCGTTCTTCACGCTGACCGTCGTCCAGCCGGACCTCTCGGCCATCGCGCGGGCCCGCTCCGCGCAGTCGCTGTAGGCGTACTCGCGGACGTCGTCGTCGTGGACGACGAGCAGGGCGAACCGCGCGGAGCTGAGCAGTTCGACGTCCACGTCGTCGTTGCCGGCCGCGAAGGCCGGCAGCCGGCCGGTGCGGGCGAGGACGTCCTCCGGCTTGCCGGGCCCGAGCGCGACCGGGCCGTGCGGGGTGGCCCGGCGGACCAGCGTGCCGTCCCGGTAGGCGAACTCCGGGGCGGAGCCGATGACGTTCTCCCTGGGCAGGCCCCAGGTGTCCTCGCAGATCACCCGCATGAAGTCGCGCCCGCCGCCCGAGCAGACGAACAATCGCCAGCCGTGCGCCCTGAGGTGGTCGAACAGCTCCAGCATCGGCCGGTAGACGAGACCGGAGTACGGCACGCCGAAGCGCTCGTGGCGCCACGAGTCCAGGTACCGGGCGGCCTCGGCCTCGAACTGGGCGAGCGTGGTGCCTTCCCAGGCCGATCCGATGGCCTGCACCATCGACGCCACCGCGTCGGGGTCCTGTTCGTTCAGCGCGCGGAAGTACGACTCGTCCCGGTCGGCGATCGCCCGGTAGGGCCGCTCACGGGCCAGCGACGGGTCCGCCTTCAGCCGCGCGGCCAGTTTCCCTAGGACGAACGCCATCTGCACCGGCGCGGGCTTCTCGACCCACAGGGTTCCGTCGTTGTCGAACACGGCGACCCGGTCCATCGGTGGGACGAAGCCCGGCGAGCCCTCGTCCGCCGCAGCGGTCACGAAGTCGACGATCGCCCGTTTCGCGGCGCCGTCGTGCCAACTCCCCAGCGGGGTCGTGCCCATGCACCTCACCGTCCGTACGGTCGTACCTGCGAAGCGCTGCCGGGCGAGGTCAGTCCACCGCCTCGATCTCGCCCGGGCGCCAGGTCTTGTCGAAGAACGGCCGCAGCGGGCTGTAGAGCCGCAGGACCACGAACCATCCCCGGCCGGGCGTGGTCTGGATCCAGTTGCCCTCCGGGACGCCGTCGGGCCGCTCGGGACCGAAGTGCACCGTGGTCGTGCCGTCCGCCTCGGGGACCGCTGCCGGGGTGGGATACGCCTGGCTGCCGGCTCGTGGGAAGCGTTGGGGGGTGTCGAGCATCGACCGCGTCTGGTTGTCGTACACGGTGACCGACCAGAACTTCGCGGCGGGGATGTCCGGCGGAAGCACCAGCCGGTAGTACCTGCCGCCGTCGAGGGGCCGGCCCTCCTGATCCGCCAGGGAGAACACGTACTGCGAGCCGACGCCGGGCAGCGGCGCCGTGAACGCCGGGCTGATGCCCACGCCCAGGTACCACCACCAGGACCGCAGGTCGAGTTTCCGGGCGCCGTCGTTCGGGCGGAGCTCGACGCCCCTGTCGGTGATGTCCGCGGGCGGGGCCAGAAACTCGTGGCCGGACGCGAGCAGGCCGTTGAGCCAGTGAGAGGCGGCGCCGTAGTAGTGCGCCCCCTCGGCCGGGCGCGGACGGCAGGCGAGGGTGCGGGCCGTGGCGTTGCCTACGGCGGCCGCCTCGGCGAGGATCTCCCGCATCCGCGCGTCCGGCTCGAAGGGCCTGCCCTTGACGATGCCGACCGCGGCCAGGGCACCGGCGATCTCGGGGTCGAGCGCCTCGGCCGGCTGGTCGTGCACGAGCTCGCTCGCGAAGTCGAAGTACGTCGCGTCCGCGGGCGGAACCGTGTTCACGGCAAGCCCGGAGCCCTCGACGAAGCGCGGCGGGTCGGGCCTGCGCAGGGCGGCGGTCCAGGTCTGGGCGGTCCACGGCAGCGGCGGGGCCGTGCCGCCGGTGACGATCTCCCCGATGCTGGTGCCGTAGAACCCGGGGACGTAGCGGTAGATACGCAGTCCGTCCTTGACCCGCTCGACCGCCGGCTCGGGGTCGTCGCCCTCCAGGAAGGCCCGTCCGCCCAGGATGAGCCGGGTGGTGCGGGTCCGGAACGTGAAGAACCCGCCCTCGGGAACAGGGCCCTCGTGACCGGGGGGCACGAAGAGGTACTTGCCGCCCGCTCCGCGATCCGGACCGGCCATGCCGGGGTCCGCGACCCAGCGGAACCACATGTCGTCGAGGAAACAGAGGGCCAGCGGCGGCACCTCCACCACCAGCGGACCCTCGGTCAGATCGAGGAAGGTCAGGAAGTAGACGGTGTCCGCGTTCCCGGTGAGCACGAGCGTCCTGGGATCCATGAACTCGGAGAACAGCAGGATGTCGTGGTCCTGGATTCCGGCCTCCAGGAACCCCCGGCGGGCCGCCCACAGGCTGACGCCGGAATACGCGTCGAGGAAGGCGCTCACCGCGCGCACGTGGTGCACATGGTCGTAGACCCGTCTCGCCGTCTCCTCGGTGGGCATTCCCAGCGGGAATTCCAGAGTGCCCAGGTGGGTCTCGACCCGCTCGGGGGTGGAGATCGACTCCATGACCCGGGCTGAGATCTGTTCGGTGCGCTGCAAGGGATCGCTCCGTTCTCGGGAAGAGGCCGCCCTGTCGACCATGTGCCTCCCCTGCCGCGGACCACCACCGGACGTGGGCCATCGGAGGGTCTTCGAGGGGAGGGGGGCGTGGTTCGGCCTCACGCCTTCGGCCCGAGTCAATGTCCGAGCGTCAGACCTCGGGTCCGGACACGGAGCGGAACATGAAAGTGCTCCCGGCGTGTGTGCTCTCTGCCTGCTCGTGCAGGTCAAAGGCCGTCGGGAGGCTGCGACGTCCCGCATGGGAGGTCAGCGGTCGCCGGGTGTTCGAGGACTGACACCGGCAACGGCGCACGGGGACTCAGCGGGATCCGGTGCGGGAGGATCGCCGGCCATGCCCCGCCCGGGACGCGCCGCGGTGTGCGCGTCGCGGGCCACCGGCACGTGGCGTGCCCGGTGCCGGTGAAGGGCTCGGGCCGTGGGGCCCGGGTCGGGTCAGCCGCCGCTCTTGCGCCGGAACGACCGCTGGCTCGCGGCGGGGCCGTGCGCCGCGCGCACCTTCGACGCGTCGGGGTTGGCGGCGGCGTCGGCCGCGTCCGCCAGGGCGCCGCGCTTACGGGCGAGGGCTTCGCGGAACTTGCGCTTGAGGTCGTAGTTGCCGTCGCCGTCCGGCGTCAGAGGGGACGGCTCGGCGGCGGCCGGCTCCGAACCTTCCGTGGGCACGGGCTCTGCGGTCATGCTGACCTCCTGGGTTCGGGGATGTGCGACCACAGCTTGTCACGGCGCGCGCACCCGGCGGACCGCGCAGGGGGTGGTCCGCCGCGGCGGACGGGCGTTCGCCTCCGCGAAGACGCCTGTCAATCGTTGCGAAGACGCCTGTCAGCCGTTGCGGCGCACGTGCGCGGCCTTGCGGGCCTCGGCCAGTTTGCGGGCCTCGGCGGCCTTGCGGGACGTGCCGCCGGCGCCACGGGAGGCGTTCTTGCTGGTGCCGAGACCGCGGAAGGGGGCGTTGGTGTTCTTGGGCCGGGAGACGGCGGGCTCGCCGTCGAGCGGGACCCCGGAAGGGGCCTTGGCGCCGGTAATCCGGCTCAGCTCCGCCTCGCCCGAGCGCACCTTGGTGACGGTCGCCTCGACGCCGGCCTCGGCCAGCATGCGGCTCGTCTCGCGGCGCTGGGCCGACAGCACGAGCGTGACCACGCTGCCGGACTCGCCGGCCCGGGCGGTGCGGCCGGCCCGGTGCACATAGTCCTTGGGGTCGGTCGGCGGGTCGACGTTGACCACGAGGTCGAGGTCGTCGACGTGCAGGCCGCGGGCGGCGACGTCGGTCGCGACCAGAACGCCGATGTGACCGTTCTTGAACTGCGCCAGCGTCCGGGTGCGCTGCGGCTGGGACTTGCCGCTGTGCAGGGCCCCGGCGTGCACCCCGTTGGCCCGCAGGTGCCGGGTGAGCTGGTCGACGCCGTGCTTGGTGTCGAGGAAGAGCAGGACACGGCCGTCGCGGGCGGCGATCTCCGTGGTGACGGCGTACCGGTCGGGGCCGTGGACGACCAGAACGTGGTGCTCCATCGCCGTGACCGTGCTCGCGGACGGGTCGACCGAGTGGACGACGGGGTCGTGCAGGTGGCGGCGGACCAGCTGATCGACGTCGCCGTCCAAGGTGGCCGAGAACAGCATCCTCTGACCGCCGGGGCGCACCTGGTCCAGCGCGTCGGAGACCTGCGGCAGGAAGCCGAGGTCGCACATCTGGTCGGCCTCGTCCAGCACGGTGATCCGTACGCGTCCCAGGCGGCAGGCCCTGCGCTGGATCAGGTCGTGCAGGCGTCCGGGGGTGGCGACGACCACCTCCGCTCCCTCGCGCAGCGCGGCGGCCTGCCGGCCGATCGACAGGCCGCCGACGACCGTGGCCATACGCAGCCGCAGCGCCTGCGCGTACGGGGTCAGCGCCTGGGTGACCTGTTCGGCCAGCTCCCGGGTCGGCACGAGGACCAGGGCGAGGGGCTCCTTCGGTTCGGCGCGCCGCCCGGCCGTACGGGCCAGCAGCGGCAGGCCGAAGGCGAGCGTCTTGCCCGATCCGGTGCGCCCGCGTCCCAGGACGTCGCGCCCCTTCAGGGCGTCGGGCAGGGTGGCGGCCTGGATGGGAAAGGGCTCGCGCAGTCCGAGTTCGGTGAGCGTGCGCAGCAGCGCCGCCGGGAGTTCGAAACCGGCGAAGGAGTCATCGGGACGGGTCATGAAGAGCCTTCCGCAGAGGAAACGTACCGAGGAAGGCCCGGCAGGATCGAAGAGCCCACGCACCGGCGGAACCGGACGCGGAACCCCGGGCGCGAGGACCGCGCAAACGCCCGACGGTAGCACGAGGCATGTCGTCGGGCCGACTTCGCCCAGGAGGGGAACCCCCGGCCGGTGCTCGGTCGGGGGTTCCGTTGGGGGGTGGCTCCCGGTCAGCGCTGGAGGGTGAGCAGGCCCGGCCGCCAGGGCAGCTGGTCGTAGGGGCCGCTCGCCGAGGGGGACTTGCCCTGGTAGAGGAGCTGCAGGTTGCAGGGGTCGACGGTCATGGTCTGGTCGGGGTTGTTGCGGACCAGGTCGCCGTGGCTGATGTCGTTGGTCCAGCCGGCACCGCTGTTGGCCTTGCCCGCGAAGGGGTTGCTCTCGGTGGCGGCCTGCGGGGTCCACGAACCGTTCAGGCTGGAGGCCGTGAAGGAGCGGAAGTAGCGCTGCTCGTTCGCCCCCCGCGCCTCGACGATCATGAGGTACTGGTTCTGGCCCTGGACCTTGTAGACCTGGGGCGCCTCGAACAGGTTCTTCGTCGAGTCGCTCATCACGGTCGTGTACGAGGAGCCGAAGTTGCCGGGGAAGTTCCCGATCGGCATGCTCGCCCGGTAGATCTTGCCGTTGTCACCGGCGAAGAACAGGTACATGTTCTGGCCGTCGGCGATCAGCGTCTGGTCGATGGGGCCGGTGCCGGAGCCGGAGATGCTCCCGGTGAACAGCGGCTGCGGCGCGGACCAGCCGTTGGGGTTGGTGGGGTCGCTGGAGGTCCGGTAGATGAACGGCCACGCGCCCCACTGGTACGCCAGCACCCAGATGTTCTTGGGCGCGAAGTAGAACAGCGTCGGCGCCACCGCGGACTGGCTCATGCCGGTCTGACGGGCCGACCCCATGTCGGACCAGTTCGTGAACGGACTGAACGCCATCGAGCCGTACGACGACCCCGACACGTTCGACGCGTAGACCAGGTGCTTGCCGTTGTAGACGACGTTGGTGAAGTCCTTCAGCGAGGCCCAGCCGTTCGCCGGCTGGGCCAACGCACCCGTCGACGACCACCGGTACGTCGACGGAAGAGCACACGCGCTGGGGGCCGCCTGAGCCGGTTGCGCGACGAGTGCCGCCGCCAGCGAGGCCAGGGCGGCGGCCGAGGCCGCGAGCGCCACGGACAGACGTTTGCGGCTGAAACTTGCTCTGCGCATGAGGACCTCTTGATTCTCTAGTACGGGTTCGATTCGTGCGGGTACTGGTTCCTTGCTGTTTGCCGTGCGCATGACATTCTCGACCGGGAAGCGTTCGCCATACCGAACAAAGGTCAAGCTCTCGAACAATCTGGATGATAGGGAGCCGATCCGAGGCGTCAATGGCCCTCGCAATATTCGTCGTTCACTTCGAAATGTTTCGGTCCGAAAACCGGCGCACAGGCGGGGCGGACCGCGCCGCGCACGGTCCGCCCCGCGTCTTCTCACCGGGTCCGGGATGCGGCTACCCGGCCGTCGGCAGGGAGGGCGTTCCGCCGCCCAGAAGCCCCGTGACCAGGGAGAGGATGGGCGACAGGGCGCCCGTCACGGAGGTGAGCGCCGAGCCGAGGTCGAGCGAGCCGAGGCCCTTGAGCAGATCCGAGATCGCCGCCTGGATCTGTTCCACGACGTCCGAGATCGGGTCGCCGGCGCGTACTCCCGCCCGGGTCGTGCCGTCGGCGGTGGGTGCGGCGTGTTCCCGCAACTGGCGTACCAGGGCGGCGGACGAGGTTTCGATCGCCTTCCGGTAATCGGTCGCCTCCTGCGCGCCGAGCCGGTCACCGCGTCGGGCGTCGAGGGCGGTCAGGACACCGAGCAGGGGGTGGAGCGCTTCGGTGCCGGGGAGCCGCTTCGCCCCGTCGAGCCACCGGCCGACGTCCGCCCCCTCGGTGGTCGGCGCGTCGGGGACGGACGGCTGCGCGACGGCGGTTTCGGTGGCTGTGGTTCGGGGGCCGGTCGTGGCGGCGGCGGTGCCTGCGGGGCCGAGGACCAGGGCCGCGCAGACGACGGACGGCAGGAGCAGTCCGCGGGAAACGAGGGGGGACATGCACGTTCCTTTCAGAAGCTGCTGGATGCAGCTGTCATGGCCACCGTGAAAAGCCCCGCCGTGCCACGCAACCGGTCGGACACCGGGCCCGCCGCTCCCGCTCCCGTGCGCACGGCCCTCACCTGCGTCTTTTCGGCCAAGCGCGCTGTGTGTGCGCCGCCCCCCGCGCTCCGCCGTCAGGGTACGGGCGGGCGGCCGCTCGGCAAGTCGGCCCTCGGCGCCCGGCCGGTCCCGGCGCCGGGTTCACTCCTCGTCGGCGACGACGCGGCGACGCGGGTTCACTCCACGTCGGCGACGACGGAGCCGACCCGTTCGGCCAGCCCCGGGTCCCGGCGGACGAGGAGGGCCGCGTAGCCGACGGCGAGGAGCAGGGCCGCGAGCGCGGCGACCGGGAACCAGTTGTACGGCGCGGGCTGGCCGGGCTTGGCCAGGTAGTACAGCGGCACCAGGATCGCCAGGGCGCCGAGCGCGGGCAGCACCAGGTGGCGGACCGTGCGGAACTCCTGCGGCCGGTAGCGCCGGTAGTAGAAGGGCAGGGCGATGTTGGAGGCCAGGTAGACCACCAGGATCAGGATGGTGCCCAGGGTCGAGGACTCGGTGAAGAAGACCACGGGGTCCATCGGGCCGCCGTCGGCGCCGATCAGGTGGCCGAGGCCCCAGCCGCCGATGATCAGCAGGGCGGTGACGGCGAAGGTGACGATCGCGTTGTTCGGCGTACGGCGCACGGGGTGGACGTAGCCGAAGAAGGACGGCAGCAGTCCCTCGCGTCCGGCGTTGAACACCAGCCGCGCCTGGGAGTTGATGCCCGCGATGAGCACGCCCAGGGTGGAGGTCAGACCGCCGACGTAGGCGAGGAAGGCCAGCGCGCCGAGGGTGTCGTGGGCGACGTCGATGAAGGGGATGGCGGAGTCGCCGAGGCGCTGGACGTCGTAGCCGAAGCCGGTGACGGTGGCGTAGGAGAAGAGGATGTAGCTCGCCGTCATGATGCCCACCGAGGAGAACACGGCGCGGCCGACGTTGCGCCGCGGGTTCTCCGTCTCCTCGGCGAGGGCGGCGGAGTTCTCCCAGCCGACGAAGAGGTAGACGGCGAGCGGGAAGCCCGCGGCCAGGCCCTTGAGACCGTCGTGGATGTGGTCGGGCAGGAACGGCGCGGCGGAGAGGTTGCCGCGGTGCTCGACGAGCGCGGCGACGGAGACCACGACGAGGACCAGCATCTCGACGGCGAAGAAGTAGCCGGCCCACTTGGTGGAGACGACGATGCCGCGCAGCATCAGCACCACCGACGCGCCGGTCAGCAGCAGGGTCCACAGGATCCAGGGGACGTCGAGGCCGGTGTAGTGGTGCAGGGTGATCTGGACGAAGCCGCCCGAGATGGCGATGACGGAGGCCATGGCGATGATGTAGCCGAGGCCCGCCAGCAGGGCGGTGGTCACGGCGCTGACCGGCCCGAAGGTCTTGCCGACGAAGGTGATGAAGCTGCCCGCCGACGGGTGCGCCCGGGAGAACTGGGCGAGGGTGTTGCCGAGCAGCGCGACCGCCACGCCCGCGGCGAGGATGGTCAGCGGGGAGGCGACGCCCGCGGTGGTGGCGAGGAAGGCGAAGCCGAAGAAGAAGCTCATGGCCGGGCCGACGTTGGCCATGGTGGCGGCGGCGATGTCCGCCATGCCGAGGACGCCGCCGCGCAGCCGCTGGGGCGGGCCGGCGGTTCTCCGGTCGGGCATGACGGCGGCTCCTTGTGCGGGGTTCGGTGCGGGGAGGTGAGTCGTGCGCGGGTCTCAGGCCGTTCCGGTGTCGCCGCGGTGGGCCTTGACCGCGGCCACCGCCGGGGCCATGGCGCCGCGGGCGAGTTCGTCCAGCAGGTCGGCGTGGTGGCGGTTGCGCGCCCGGACGACCTCGGGGGTCGGTGCGGGCAGCAGCAGGCACTGGCGGCCGAGCAGGTCGGCGGCGAACTCGCGGATGCCGGCGCCCCCGAGGGCCTCGGCGAGGTCGAGGTGGAAGCGGGTCTCCAGTTCGAGCAGCCGGTCGGGCAGGTCGGCCCGGTCCAGTTCGTCGACCAGGGCCCGCAGTCCGTCGAGCCGGTCCCGCGGCACCTCACCCACCGCGTGGGAGACGAGCCCGCACTCCAGGAGCGCGTGGACGGCGTCGAGCGAGGCGGCCTCGTCGGGGTCGTGCATCACGGCCACGACGGTGTCCCAGTCCTGGGCGACGAAGGTTCCGCCGGCCCTGCCGCGCCGGCGGTCGAGGAGACCGTCCTGGCACATGCCCTCCAGGGCCCGGCGCACGGTGATCTCGCCGATGCCGAGCTCCTCGGCGAGGACGCCGACGTCGGGAAGCCTCTCCCCCGGCGCCTCGGACCTCAGACGCACCCGCAGGGCGATGCGTGAGCGGACGAGTTCCGACCCTGTCTGTCCCCTGCCGGGCAGGACGCGGACGTCGAGCACCCCGGAGACGAACTTGCCCGCTGCCTTGACCACGACGTCACCTTAACCGCCTGCTGAGCGGGGTCACGGCCCGCGTGAGATGTGCATGGGGGGCTCCTACGGACGTAGCGGCTCCGCGTTGCACGCAAAATAGAGCACGATGAACAGTTAAACAAGTCTTGTTCTTTTGGATCGTACTGAACTAATTTCCGGGTCACCGTCCCCTCCGTCCTCACTCCTCTCATGGATGTCGCGATGACCTCAACGCTCACCCAGAGTCCGCCCTCCGAGCCCGGCCTGAAGCCGGGGCTCAAGAACCGCCACCTGTCGATGATCGCCATCGGCGGTGTCATCGGCGCCGGCCTGTTCGTCGGGTCCGGCTCCGGCATCGCCGCCGCCGGCCCCGGCATCCTCGTCTCGTACGCGCTGGTCGGCGTCCTCGTCGTCCTCGTGATGCGCATGCTGGGCGAGATGGCCGCCGCCAACCCGACGTCCGGCTCCTTCTCGGCCTACGCCGACCGGGCGCTGGGCCGCTGGGCGGGCTTCACCATCGGCTGGCTGTACTGGTTCTTCTGGGTCGTGGTGCTCGCCGTCGAGGCGACCGCCGGGGCCAAGATCCTGGCCGGCTGGGTGCCCGCGGTCCCGCAGTGGGGCTGGGCCCTGATCGTCATGCTGGTGCTGACCGCCTCCAACCTCGCCTCGGTCAGCTCCTACGGCGAGTTCGAGTTCTGGTTCGCGGGCATCAAGGTCGTCGCCATCGCCGCGTTCATCGTGCTCGGCGGCCTCGCGATCTTCGGTCTGCTGCCCGGCTCCGACCACCCGGCGTCCGGCTTCTCCTACCTCACCGCGCACGGCGGGTTCCTGCCGCACGGGCCGGGCGCGATCCTCACCGGCGTGCTGATGGTGGTCTTCTCCTTCATGGGCAGCGAGATCGTCACCCTCGCGGCCGGTGAGTCCCAGGACCCGCGGGGCGCGGTCACCAAGGCCACCAACAGCGTGATCTGGCGGATCGCGGTGTTCTACCTGGGCTCGATCCTGATCGTCGTGTCGCTGCTGCGCTGGGACGACCCGGCGATCCTCAAGGAGGGCTCCTACGTCGCCGCGCTCAGCTCCATCGGCATCCCGCACGCCGCGCAGATCATGAACGCGATCGTGCTGACCTCGGTGCTGTCCTGCCTCAACTCCGGCCTGTACACGGCCTCCCGCATGGCCTTCTCGCTCGGCGGGCGCAACGACGCCCCGGCCTCCTTCGCCCGCACCACGCAGCGCGGTGTGCCGCGCACGGCGATCCTCGCCTCGGTGGTCTTCGGCTTCGTCGCGGTCGCCTTCAACTACCTGTGGCCGGACACCGTCTTCCAGTTCCTGCTCAACTCCTCCGGCGCGATCGCGCTCTTCGTCTGGCTGGTGATCTGCTTCTCCCAGCTGCGGATGCGGAAGATCATCCAGCGGGAGTCGCCGGAGAAGCTCGTCGTGCGGATGTGGCTCTACCCCTACCTGACCTGGGCCACCATCGCCCTGATCGCCTTCGTGCTGATCTACATGCTCACCGACACCGCCGAGGGCGGCGGACGCGACCAGGTGGTCCTGTCCACGCTGGTGGCGCTGGGCGTGGTGGTCTTCGCCCTGGTCCGCCAGCGGGTGCGCGGCAAGCGGGACGAGCCGGCGCTGCAGTCGTAGCGACTTCCCGCCGTACGGCCCCGGGGGCGGCACTGCCGTCTCCGGGGCCGACGCCGTCGCCGTCGCTAGGCCACCACCTCGACCTCCGGCGCGCCGTCCTCGCCGCGCTCCTCGAACTGCGTGCGGTACAGCTCGGCGTACCGGCCGCCGGCCAGCAGCAGTTCCTCGTGGGTGCCGCGCTCCAGGACCCGCCCGTCCTCGATCACCAGGATCATGTCCGCGGCCCGCACGGTGGACAGCCGGTGTGCGATCACCACCGCGGTCCTGCCCGCCAGCGCCTCGGTCAGCGCCTCCTGGACGGCGGCCTCGGAGGTGTTGTCGAGGTGGGCGGTGGCCTCGTCGAGGATGACGACGCGCTGGCGGGCCAGCAGCAGACGGGCGATGGTCATGCGCTGGCGCTCGCCGCCGGACAGGCGGTAGCCGCGCTCGCCGACGACCGTGTCCAGGCCGTCGGGCAGCGAACGGACCAGGTCGTCGAGGCGGGAGCGGCGCAGGGCGTCCCACAGCTCGGCCTCGTCCGCCCCGGGGCGGGCCAGCAGCAGGTTGGCGCGGACGGTGTCGTGGAAGAGGTGGCCGTCCTGGGTGACCATGCCGAGGGTGGCGCGCAGCGAGCCGGCGCTCAGGTCGCGGACGTCCACGCCGCCGATGCGCACGGCGCCCTCGTCCACGTCGTACAGGCGCGGCAGCAGCTGCGCGATGGTCGACTTGCCGGCGCCGGAGGAGCCGACGAGCGCCACGGTCTGGCCGGGCTCGGCGCGGAAGGAGACGCCGTGCAGGACCTCGGCGCCGCCCCTGGTGTCCAGCGACGCGACCTCCTCCAGCGAGGCCAGGGAGACCTTGTCGGCGGACGGGTAGGCGAAGCGGACGGCGTCGAACTCGACGGAGACCGGGCCCTCGGGGACGGCCCGCGCGTCCGGCTTCTCCTCGATGAGCGGCTCCAGGTCGAGCACCTCGAAGACGCGCTCGAAGCTGACCAGGGCGCTCATCACCTCGACCCGGGCCCCGGCGAGCGCGGTGAGCGGCGCGTACATGCGGGTCAGCAGCAGGGCGAGGGAGACGACAGCGCCCGGCTCCAGGCTGCCGCGCAGGGCGAACCAGCCGCCCAGGCCGTAGACGAGGGCCAGCGCCAGGGAGGACACCAGAGTGAGCGCGGTGATGAACACCGACTGGGCGGTGGCGGTGCGCACGCCGATCTCGGCGACCCGGCGGGCGCGCGCCGCGAACTCCTCCGACTCCTGCTCCGGGCGCCCGAACAGCTTGACCAGGGTGGCGCCGGGAGCGGAGAAGCGCTCGGTCATCCGGGTGCCCATGGCGGCGTTCAGGGTGGCCGCCTCGCGCTGCATCAGGGCCATGCGGCTGCCCATGCGCCGGGCCGGGATCACGAACGCGGGCAGGAGCAGCAGCGCGAGCAGCGTGATCTGCCAGGACAGGGTGAGCATGACGGCGAGCGTGAGGACGAGGGTGACCAGGTTGCTGACCACTCCGGACAGGGTGTTGCTGAAGGCGCGCTGGGCGCCGATGACGTCGTTGTTGAGTCGGGAGACCAGCGCTCCCGTACGTGTCCGTGTGAAGAACGCGACCGGCATCCGCTGCACATGATCGAACACAGCCGTCCGCAGATCGAGGATGAGCCCCTCGCCGAGCGACGCCGAGAGCCTCCGGCCGAGGATCCCGAGCGCCGCCTCCGCGACCGCGATGAGCGCGATGAGCAGGGCGAGGCGTACGACGGTGCCCTGGTCGCCGTGCGACACGATCGCGTTCACGACATGTCCGGCGAGCACGGGGGTCGCGACGGCGAGCAGCGCGGTCACCACCCCGAGGAGCACGAACTGTGCGATGCGGGCGCGGTGCGGACGGGCGAACGCGCCGATACGGCGCAGCGTGGCGCGCGCCACGGGTCGGCGCTCCTGCTGGGCCGTCATGACACTGTGCAGCTGTGTCCACGCTGTGGTTTCCATGCTCATGGGAGAGAACGTAGAACCTCGAGCGTCGTTGAGGTCAACACTCCCGCCGCTTCGTCCCCTGCCCCGAAGGACCTCATGGCCCTGCCTCCCCACCCGCTTCCCGTCCGTAAGCCGCTGTCCGCGATGCCGCAACCCGCCGTTGGCGCGGTGCGGAAACCCTCTCCCGGTGTGACTGCGGTCGAAATTCCCCACGGCTCCCTCCCGCCGGGACGGTTCCCCCGTCGCGTCCCGGTCCGCCAGGTCCTGTGCCTGCTTCCGCTCCTGCTGGTCGCCGTCGTCGCCGTGCGGCACCGTGACGTGCTGGCCGAGGGCTTCGGCCACCTGCGCTCGGCCGACTGGCCGTGGCTGCTGGCGGCGGTCGCCGCCACCTGTCTGACCTGGGTGGCGGCCGCCTTCACCCGGCAGGGCGCGGTCGTCGACCGGCTGCCGAGACGGCGGCTGCTGGCCACCCAGTTCGCGGCCGGCTCCGCCAACCATCTGCTGCCCACCGGCCTGGGCGCGGGGGCGGTCAACCTGCGGTTCATGACCGTGTGCGGCATTCCGCTGGCCCGCTCCTCGGCCGCCCTGGCCCTGTACCTGCTGGCGGAGTCGGTCACCCGGGTGGCCCTGCTGGTCGCACTGCTCCTCGCCTTCCCCGGCGCGCTGCGCTTCGGCAGCCTGGTGCCGCCGGGAGCGACGGCCCCGCTGCTGCTCACGGTCGCGGCGGTCGCGGTCGTGGCCGCCACGGTCCTGGTCCTGGTACGGCGGCTGCGGACGACCGCGCTGTCCTTCCTGCGCACGGCGCTGGGCGAACTGCGCTCGGTGCACACGCGCCCGTCCCGTGCCCTCGCCCTGTGGGGCGGCTCGCTCGCCTTCCCCGCGCTGCAGGCGGCGGGGCTCGTCCTGGTCGGCATGTCACTCGGGCTGCCGGTGCCTCCGGTGCACATGGCGGTGGCGTACCTGGCCGCGACGGTCGCGGTCGCGCTGGTGCCGACGCCCGGCGGCCTCGGCTCCGTGGAGGCGGCGCTGGTCGTGGCGCTGGTGGCGGCGGGTGGCCCGGCGGCCGTGGCGACGGCGGTGGTGCTCGCCTACCGGATCATCACGGTGTGGCTGCCGCTGGTGCCGGGGGCGCTGACCCTGGGGGCGCTGGTACGGCTGAAGGTGATCTGACGCCACACTGAAGGCGGACGTCCCGTCGGGACAGACGCCCTACCAGGCGAGCGGCTCGCCGTCCCGGAAGAAGCCGCCGGTCGGCCCTCCGTCGGGCAGGGTGGCCGCCCAGACGACGCCCGCCGCGCCCTCGGCCACGGACCGGCCGCCCCGGCCGCCCATGTCGGTGGCGACCCAGCCCGGGCAGACCGCGTTGACCAGCACACCGTCCGGGCGCAGTTCACCGGCCAGGAGACGGGTGAGGGCGTTGAGGGCGGCCTTGGAGACGCTGTAGGCCGGGGTGCCGCCGCTCATCGCGTGCAGGGAGCCGCCCTCGCTGCTCACCATGACGACCCGGGGGTGCGGGCTGCGCCGCAGCAGCGGAAGCAGCGCCTGGGTGACCCGCCAGGCACCGAACAGGTTGGTGTCCAGGGCCTGCCGGACCTCGGCCAGATCCGCGGAGCGGGCCTGCGCCCAGGTGTCGTAGAGGATCGCCGCGTTGTTGACGACCACGTCCACGCGGCCCTGCTCGCGGGCCACCCGTTCGGCCGTCGCGGCCACGCTCGCCGCGTCGGCGACGTCGAGGCGGACGGCGGTCACCCGCTCGCCGCCCGGGTCGAGGCGGGCCGCGGCGGCGCGCCCCTTGCCGAGGTCGCGCGCACCGAGGAGCACGCGGTACCGCCGGTCGGCCAGTTGTCGTACGACCTCGTGTCCGATCCCGCGGTTGGCCCCGGTCACCACGGCCACCGGAAGGTCGGCTCCTTCGCCTGCCATCAGGAACACTCCCTTTGTACGCACCATCAGGCTCGCACAGGAAAAGGGGGCCCGGCATGCCGGTCCGGACCGAGCGCCAGGGACACGTCACCACGGTCGTCCTCTCCCGTCCCGAGGCCCGCAACGCCGTCGACGGTCCCACGGCCGCCGAACTGGCCGCCGCGTTCGGGGAGTTCGAGGCGGACGAGGAGGCGCGGGTGGCGGTGCTGTGGGGTGAGGGCGGCACGTTCTGCGCGGGCGCCGACCTCAAGGCCGTCGGTACGGAGCGGGGCAACCGGGTGGCGGAGGACGGCGACGGGCCGATGGGCCCGACGCGGCTGCGGCTGTCCAAGCCGGTGATCGCGGCGGTCGCCGGGCACGCGGTGGCGGGCGGCCTGGAACTGGCCCTGTGGTGCGATCTGCGGGTCGCCGAGGAGGACGCGGTCTTCGGCGTGTTCTGCCGCCGCTGGGGCGTGCCGCTGATCGACGGGGGCACGGTGCGGCTGCCCCGGCTGATCGGGCAGAGCCGGGCGCTGGACCTGATCCTGACGGGGCGTCCGGTGCCGGCGGCGGAGGCGTACGCCATGGGGCTGGCCAACCGCCTCGTCCCCACCGGCACGGCCCGCGCCGCGGCCGAGGAACTGGCCGCGGAGATCGCCCGTTTCCCGCAGACGTGCCTGCGCGGCGACCGGGCGTCGGCGCTGGAGCAGGAGGGCCTCACGGAGGAGGAGGCGATGCGCGGCGAACTCCGCCACGGAATGGGCGTGTTGGCGCAGGGGCTGGAGGGGGCGGCGCGGTTCGCCTCCGGGGCGGGGCGGCACGGGTCCTTCACGGACGTATGACGAGACGTGTGGCGAACGGAATGCGCCAGGCCGCACCGGCCGCGGGCACGAACCCCTGTGCGGATGCGGCAGGATGAGCGGTTGCACATCCCGAAATTGGAGGTAACCGGTGAACCGAGCGCTCACCGTGGACGACCTGGTCCTCGCCGGAATCGCGCTGGGTGCGGGCCTGTTGGCCGCGTTCCTGCTGCGCGTGCTGATGCGGTGGCTGGGCAAGCACGCCGACCGCACCCGCTGGAGCGGTGACGACGTCATCGTGGACGCGCTGCGCACGGTGGT
Source organism: Streptomyces panaciradicis (assembly GCF_023516615.1). Taxonomy (GTDB): domain Bacteria; phylum Actinomycetota; class Actinomycetes; order Streptomycetales; family Streptomycetaceae; genus Streptomyces; species Streptomyces panaciradicis. The sequence goes on along the minus strand of NZ_JAMGBF010000007.1, from coordinate 10,145 downwards.
GCCGTGGGCCGCGTTCCTGGGCGGGGCCGCGTCCGCGGGCGGGATACTGCCGCTGACGAGAACCGTCCAGAAGCATGTGAACCAGTCGCTCACCGTCGTGTTCATCTTCGTCGTGACGCTGACGGCGGCGCGGGTGATCGCCGGTCTGGTGGGCGCGGTCACCCAGTCCCGCTCCGGGGTCGCCCGGTCGGCCACGATCTTCGTGAACATCACCCGGGTCCTGGTCCTGGCGATCGGCTTCCTGGTGGTGCTGCAGACGCTGGGCATCTCGATCGCGCCGATGCTCACCGCCCTGGGCGTCGGCGGTCTGGCGGTCGCCCTCGCCCTCCAGGACACCCTCGCCAACCTGTTCGCGGGCATCCACATCCTCGCCTCCAAGACGGTGCAGCCCGGCGACTACATCCAGCTGAGCAGCGGCGAGGAGGGGTACGTCGAGGACATCAACTGGCGTCAGACGACCGTGCGGGCGCTCTCGAACAACCTGGTCGTCATCCCCAACGGGGAGCTCGCGAAGGCCAACATGACCAACTTCATGCGCCCCGAGCAGAAGCTGACGATCACCGTCCAGGTCGGCGTCGCCTACGACAGCGACCTGGAGCACGTCGAGCGCGTCACCTGCGAGGTCGTCGCCGAGGTGATGAGGGAGATCGACGGCGCCGTCCCCGACCACGAGCCGCTGGTGCGCTTCCACACCTTCGGCGACTCACGGATCGGCTTCACCGTCATCCTCGGGGTCGGCGAGTTCAGCGACCAGTTCCGGATCAAGCACGAGTTCATCAAGCGACTGCACCGGCGCTACGGCCAGGAGGGCATCCGCATCCCGGCGCCCGCGCGGACGGTGGCGCTGCAGCAGGGCTCGGTGAGCATCCCGCAGCAGCGCACCGCCGAGCAGGTGGGCGACGCGCACGTCGCCCACCTCGACTGACGGCTCAGAGAGTCGCCGAGTTCTCGTGCCAGTGCCCGCCCCGGCGGCTGTGCGGGGTGGCGAGCGAGGAACTGACCGGCGTGACCGTCCAGTCCGGGTGGCCGGGCATCCGCGGGGTCCTGGTGCCGTAGAGCCAGTCCCGCAGGAAGCCGGTCAGGTCCTGGCCGGAGACCTCCGAGGCGACGGCGATGTAGTCGTCCGTCGTCGCCGAGGAGTTCCGGTACCGGTCCAGGAACGCGCGCTCGATCGCGTGGAAGACGTCCTCGCCGACGACCTGGCGCAGCGCGTACAGGACGAGGACGCCGCCCGTGTAGCGCTGGTTGTCGAAGAGGTTGACCTCGTTCGGCGCGGCGACCGGGCCGGAGTCGTGCCGCCACTGGTCGCCGACGCCGTAGGTCCACTTCATGCGGTCCTCGAACGTGCTGTAGCCGAGGGAGTCGGTCCAGCCGCGCTCGTAGCGGTACAGCAGTCCGTAGTAGTCGGCGTGGCCCTCGTTGAGCCACAGGTCGGCCCAGTTCGCGGGGCTGACCAGGTTGCCGAACCAGGAGTGGACCAGCTCGTGCATCATGTGCGAGCCGATCTTCTTCTCCTCCTGGAGCAGGAAGTTCGGCTTGTACAGGGTGAGCGTCTGGGTCTCCAGCCCCGTGAAGTCGAAGGCGGTCGGGCTGTCGGAGTTGCAGGGCAGCAGACCGTACGTCTCGAAGGGGAACGCCCCGAGGCGCTGCTCGATCCACTCCACCAGGCCGGGCGTGAGCGCGAGCGCGGGCTCCAGTGCGGCGGCGCGGGCCGTCGGCACGACGTCCCGCAGCGGCAGGCCGTTGGGGCCCGGCCGCTCCTTGACGACGTAGTCGCCGACCGTGATCTGCACCAGCTCCGTGGCCATCGGCTCACGGGACGCGTACGTGTACGCCGTACGGCCCCCGTCGAGGCTCTCGGTACCGCACAGGAGACCGTTGGCGACGCCCCGCAGTCCGTCGGGGACGGTGACGCGGAAGGTGAAGTCCGCCTTGTCCGCGGGGTGGTCGTTGCAGGGGAAGACGGTGTGCGCGGAGTTCGGCTGCGGGCAGATCGCGAAGCCGTCCGGGGTGACGACCCAGGCGGTGTGCGGCAGGGCGCGGGCCGGATCGGCCGTGTACTCCACGCAGACCGTCACGCGGGCCTTGTCGGGCAGCGGCCGGGCGGGCGTGATCCGCAGCTTCTCGTCGGCCTGCTCGAAGGAGGCGGTGCGGCCGCCGACGCGGACGGCGTGCACGTCCAGGCCGAGACAGTCCAGGGAGAACCGGCTCAGCGGCTGGGTGGCGCGGATCCTCAGGGTGGCGGTGGCCTCGACGAGCTTGGTCGTGGCGTCGTAGGCGAGGTCGAGGTGGTAGTCGGAGACGCGGTAGCCGTCGTTGCCGAGGGCCGGGAAGACGGTGTCGCCGAGGGTCTCGGCGCCCGGTGTGCCCCCGCCCTTCGGCGTCGCCCGGGCCGTTCCCCCCACGGTCAGTGCCGCGGCCGTACCGATCAGGGCGGCCGCGGGGGCCGTCACTCTGGTGCGATATCTCATGGTCAGCTTTCGCTCGGGCGGCCGGGTGGTCAGTTCCGGCCGTCGACGATCAGTTGGACGATCTACATCCATGACCATGCGATCGGCTGTTTGGTTGCATCCCCGTACGGCGTTTCGAGCTCCGTCGAAACGTCCGCGGAACGGACCCCTGTCGAGCCCGCCCCCGAGTCCGAGATATCTTGATGTCGAGCAATGTTGCAGACGTGGAGCGGAGCACCCGGTGACTGACTCGACCATCATCTATACGCACACTGACGAGGCCCCGGCCCTGGCGACGTATTCCTTCCTGCCGGTGGTCCAGGCGTACGCCTCGCAGGCGGGTGTCTCCGTGGAGACGCGGGACATCTCACTGGCGGGCCGCATCATCGCGGTGTTCCCGGAGTACCTCACCGAGGACCAGCGCATCCCGGACGCCCTGCACGAGCTGGGCGAGCTGGCCAAGACGCCCGCGGCCAACATCATCAAGCTGCCGAACATCTCGGCGTCGATCCCGCAGCTCAAGGCCGCCGTCGCCGAGCTGCAGGCGCAGGGCTACGCGCTGCCGAACTACCCGGACGACCCCAAGACCGACGAGGAGCGGGAGATCCAGGCCCGCTACGACAAGGTCAAGGGCTCCGCCGTGAACCCGGTCCTGCGTGAGGGCAACTCCGACCGCCGCGCCCCCGCCTCGGTCAAGAACTACGCCAAGACCCACCCGCACCGCATGGGCGCCTGGACCGCCGAGTCCAAGACGAACGTCGCGACCATGGGCGAGAACGACTTCCGCTCCACCGAGAAGTCCGCCGTCATCTCCGAGGCCGGCGCGCTGCGCATCGAGCTGGTCGGCGACGACGGCTCCACGACCGTGCTGCGCGAGTCCGTCCCGGTCCTCAAGGACGAGGTCGTCGACGCCTCCGTCATGCGCGTCGCCGCGCTGCGCGAGTTCCTGACCGCTCAGGTCGCCGAGGCCAAGGCGCAGGGCGTGCTGTTCTCCGTGCACCTGAAGGCCACGATGATGAAGGTCTCCGACCCGATCATCTTCGGTCACGTGGTGCGCGCGTTCTTCCCGAAGACGTTCGCGAAGTACGGCGAGACGCTCGCCGCGGCCGGCCTGACCCCGAACGACGGTCTGGGCGGCATCTACAAGGGCCTGGAGGGTCTGCCCGAGGGCGCCGAGATCAAGGCCTCCTTCGACGCCGAGCTCGCCGAGGGCCCGGCGCTGGCGATGGTCGACTCCGACAAGGGCATCACCAACCTGCACGTGCCGTCCGACGTCATCGTCGACGCCTCGATGCCGGCCATGATCCGCACCTCCGGCCACATGTGGGGCCCGGACGGCCAGGAGGCCGACACCCTCGCCGTCCTGCCGGACTCCTCCTACGCGGGCGTCTACCAGGCCGTGATCGAGGACTGCCGGGCCAACGGCGCCTACGACCCCTCCACCATGGGCTCGGTCCCGAACGTCGGCCTGATGGCGCAGAAGGCCGAGGAGTACGGCTCCCACGACAAGACCTTCGAGATCCCCGTCACCGGCACGGTCCGCCTCGTCGACCAGGCCGGCAACGTGGTCATCGAGCAGACGGTATCCGCCGGCGACATCTTCCGCGCCTGCCAGACCAAGGACGCCCCCATCAAGGACTGGGTGAAGCTGGCCGTCACCCGCGCCCGCGCCACCGGCAACCCGGCGGTGTTCTGGCTCGACGAGACCCGCGCGCACGACGCCAACCTGATCGCCAAGGTCAACACCTACCTGGCGGAGCACGACACCGAGGGTCTGGACATCCGTGTCCTGAACCCGGTGGAGGCGACGAAGTTCTCGGTGGAGCGCATCCGCCGCGGCGAGGACACCATCTCCGTCACCGGCAACGTGCTGCGCGACTACCTGACCGACCTGTTCCCGATCCTGGAGCTGGGCACCAGCGCCAAGATGCTGTCGGTCGTCCCGCTGATGGCGGGCGGCGGCCTGTTCGAGACGGGCGCCGGCGGCTCCGCGCCGAAGCACGTCCAGCAGCTGGTCAAGGAGAACTACCTGCGCTGGGACTCCCTGGGCGAGTTCTTCGCGCTGGTGCCGTCGCTGGAGCAGTACGCGACCGCCGCGGACAACCCGAAGGCCAAGGTCCTCGCCGACGCCCTCGACCGCGCCACGGCGACCTTCCTCAACGAGGACAAGTCCCCGACCCGTCGCGTCGGCGGCATCGACAACCGCGGCAGCCACTTCTACCTGTCCCTGTACTGGGCGCAGGAGCTGGCCCGGCAGACCGAGGACGCGGACCTGGCCAAGGCCTTCGCCCCGCTCGCCGAGACGCTCGCCGCGAACGAGCAGAAGATCGTCGAGGAGCTGAACGCCGTCCAGGGCAAGCCGGCCGACATCGGCGGCTACTACCAGCCCGACCCGGCCAAGGCGGCGGCGGTCATGCGCCCGTCGGCCACCTGGAACGAGGCGCTGGCTTCCCTGAGCTGACGCTCCGAGGTCTTTTCGAGCCGGCGTCCCGGCAGGCACCCCGCCTGCCGGGACGCCGGCGTTCGCGGCCTCGATATCGAATGGCGGCGGCCCGCGGACCTGGGCAGACTCTGCGGACATGGAGTTCTTCTGCTACCACCGTGACCGGCCCGGCTCCGCTGCCCTGCGCGAGGAGCTGCTGGAGGCGCACTGGTCCTACATGGACCGCTACGCGGCCGAGCTGATCGCCCGGGGGCCGACCTTCGCGGCCGGCGGCGACACGCCCACCGGCAGCGTGCACATCGTGGAGCTGCCGGACGCGGCCGCGGCCCGCGCGTTCGCCTTCGACGAGCCCAACCACCAGGCGGGCGTCTACCGGGACGTGCTCCTGCGCCGGTGGCGGAATCTGCTGGGACGCACCATGTGGCAGTTCCCCGGCGGCTCCAGCGGCGGCAACCGGTACCTGGTGCTCGGCTTCGGAGCGGGAGAGGGCGTCGACCTCGAACCGCCGTCCGACAGGGACGAGTTGGTGGCGTACGGGCCGCTGCTGTCCGACGACGGCGAGACCTGGCTCGGGACGGCGGCCCTGCTGCGGGCGCCGGACCCGCAGGCCGCCCGGGCCGTCCTCAGCGTGGACGGGTACGCGGCCGTCGAGGTGCACGAATGGGAGTTCGGCGGGCGCCGATGACTCCGTCCTTCGAGCTCCTGCCCGGCGCGCCCGGCTCCCCGGTGATCCTCCATGTGCCGCACTCGGCGCGCACGATCCCCGCCGAGGCGCGCGCGGGCATCGTGCTGGACGACGCGGAGCTGGAGCGGGAGCTGGACCACATCACCGACGCGCACACGGCCGAGCTCGCCGAGGCGGCGGCGCGATCGGCGGGCGTCACCCCGTGGCGGTTCGTCAACCGGCTGTCGCGGCTGGTCGTCGACCCCGAGCGGTTCCCCGACGAGCGGGAGGAGATGCTCGCCGTCGGGATGGGCGCGGTGTACACGCGCACGACGCACCGCGAGGCGCTGCGGCCCGCGGACACCGACCCGCGCCCGCTGATCGACCGGTACTTCCACCCGTATGCGCGCGCCATGACGGACGCGGTGGCCGACCGGCTCGCCGCGACGGGCCGCGCCGTGATCGTCGACGTGCACTCCTACCCGACCGCGGCCCTGCCGTACGAGCTGCACGGCGAGGGCCCCCGTCCGCCGGTCTGCCTGGGCACCGACTCCTTCCACACGCCGCCCGCGCTGCTGCGGGCGGCACGGGAGGCGTTCGCGTCCTGCGGGGAGACCGGGCTGGACAGTCCGTTCGCCGGGACGTACGTGCCGCTCCGCTTCCACGGCGCGGACGCGCGGGTCGGCGCGCTGATGGTGGAGATCCGGCGGGACACCTACATGACCGAGCCGGGCGGGCCGGCCGGACCGGGGCTCGGCCGGCTGGCGGCGGCGCTGGCGACTCTCGTCGACGCCGTCACCGGCCCCGCCGGCTGACCTCGGGCCCCGCCGGCTGACCTCGGGCCGGCCGGCGAAGGCCCTGGTGACGTCTGGTCAGACCGTCAGCCAGTCCGTGACGAGCACTCCCTCGCCGGTCCGCAGCCGCAGGGCGAACGGGCCGGCGGGGGGCCGGTCGTGGGTAAAGCGTCCCATGTCGTCGGTGGCCAGGGGCTCGCCCGGGTGCGGGCCGGTGAGCACCTCGATCCGGGCCTGCTGGGGCGGCAGCACCTGTCCCATCAGCCCGTGCGCGGTCAGCTCCACGTCGACGGTCACGCCGCCCGCGTGGAACGTCAGCATCCGCGGCGCGTCGACCGCCCCCCGGACCGGGATGGCGTCGACCACCGAGTCGAAGGTCAGCTCGGCGAGCCGGGCCTCGAGGTCGTGCAGGGCGAACGCCTCCACGGCCATCCGCCGCAGCTCGGCCGGGACGGGGTCGAGGACGGCCGCGGCCCGGCGGAGCTCCTCCTCCAGCAGGTCGAGGTCGAGGTCCTCGCCGTCGAGGGGCGCCTCGCCGTCCATGTCGTCCATGCCGTGCGTGCCGTTCACGTCGTCGTCCATGCCGCTCACACCGCTCCCCGTGCCTCGAGCCGCGCCCGCAGGCGCCGAAGACAGCGCTGGCGCAGCGGTCCGATGCTGCCCACGGCGATCCCGAGGGCCACGGACACCTCCTGGTAGCTGGGCGGCGGCGTGGCCATCAGGACGCGCAGCAACTGCCTGCACCGCTCGCCGAGTTCCTCGAACTCCTGCCACAGGCGCCTGATCCGCTCCGACTCCGCGGCGGCCTCCTCCAGGTCGAGGAAGGACTGCTCCGGCGTACGGTCCTCGCTGATCCGGTCCAGCACCTGCGGATCGTCCGTCGGCGTCAGCCGCCGCAGGCTCTTGAGCACCTTCAGGCACTCGTGCCGCGCGGTGCTCGCCAGCCATGAGCCGGCCTTGTCGGGTTCGCGGATGCGCCCCAGGTGCTGGGCGAAGCGGAACCACACCGTCTGGTAGACCTCGTGCGCGTCGGCGTCGGAGAGCCGGTGCGCGCGCACCACCGACCACACCAGTGGGCTCAGCCCCTCCACGAGCGCCTTCCAGGCCGCCGCGTCGCCGTCGACGGCGGTCTGGACCAGCGCGCCGACATGTGCTCGGTCCACGGTCCCACTCCTCGTGTACGGCCTGTCATCGTACGCCGTGGAGGGGACCGTTCCGCACCTCATGCCGGAGGCGCCAGCTGCGTGACCGGCGACGGACGCCAGCCGGCCGGGAGCAGCGCCGGCACGTGCGCCCCGCGCACCTCCGCGTACGCCGTGTCCCCGGAGAGCAGCTGCTTTCGGGCGGCGCGTGCGTCGGACTCCTTGCCGGCCGTCATGAACGCCGCGATCATCGCGGCCGCGACGGGCGTGGCGAAGGAGGTGCCGCTCCAGTGCGCGTAGCCCTCGAACATCACCTGGTCGGCCTTGCCCGAGGTCGGCGTACCGGCCTCGCTCAGCACCCCGGTGTGGCGCGGGGACTGGCAGGTGCACGCGTAGGTGAAGTGGTACCGGCACGCGTCGTAGGTGGAGTGCTGGTAGACGTACGGCACCGGCGCGTCGAAGCCGGTCAGCGTGCTGGTGAGCCGCTCCCCGGGGGCGTAGACCTTCACCCAGGAGCCGTAGTTGGAGAAGCAGGCGCCGAACTCGCCGTCGGTGCGCAGCGCGCCGACCGACAGCACCGCGTGCGCGTACTCGGGCAGGCCGGCGTAGGCGGCGGGCCAGAAGGGACTGGCGCTGGAGTTGTTGCCGGCCGCCGCGACCAGCAGCGTGTCCTGCTCGCGCAGTTCCTCCATGAAGGCGGCGACGCCGAGCAGGCCGTCGTCACGGCCGTTGGCGGTGCCCGCGGACAGGCTGAGGATCGCCGGCCAGCCGTCGCGGTCGACCGCGTCGAACAGGCGCTGGCCGAACTCGTCCTCCAGGACGGCGCCGGCGTCGTTGAGGGTGTTGCGGACGGTGATGTTCGTCCGCGGGGCGACGGCGGCGACGAGCCCGGCGATGAACGTGCCGTGCCCGACGTACTGCAACAGGTTCCCCTGGGCGTCGGTCTCGGTGCCGTGCAGGTCGCCCTGGACACGGGCGAGCAGCGGCACCAGGGAGTAGTCGTGGGTGAGGCCGTTGTCGACGACGAGGACGTCGACCGCCGTGTCGGAGTCGTGGCCGGCCTCGGCGGGAGCGGGGTTGGTGCCCTGGGTGAGCGGGGCGGGCACGGGCTCGTCACCGGGACAGGAGTTCACGGCGAGCGACACCACGTGGTTGCGGCTGACCAGGCGGCGGCCGGCGCGGGCCTCGTGCCCGCGCAGGGCGCGCAGGGCGTGGGCGACGGCCCGGTCGCCGCGCCGGTCGCCGTGCCCGGGGTCGCCGACCCGGATGCGGGTGATGCCCGAGCGGTTGGTCTCCGGGCTGCCCCGGCGCACCTGGTCGCCGCTCAGGCCGGTCGCCTCGGTGAAGTGGGTGCGGACGGTGTCCTCGACGAGCCGGGCCTCTTCGCCGTCACGGGCGAGGACCACGCCTTTCTCGTAGACGAACTCCGCGGAGTCGTCGGGTCCCAGGGCCAGCGGTACATCGGGCATGGAGCGCTGGATCTGGTCGAACTGCTCGTGGAATCGCTGTGGTGCCATGGCGTGTCCTCCCCCTCGAGGCAGCTGTCGTCAGTTCAGAGTCACAGAGGCGTCGCCTGATACAGCGCCAAACGGGTGTGGGGCGCCACCAGGGCCGTTACCATCCTCAGAGTGACAGCGGGAAGCGACTCGGTGCTCGAACTGCTGCCGATGGTGTTCGCCGCCCCGAACGAGGCTCTGGCGCGGGCTCAGGACGTGCTGGAGTCCGACCCGTCACCGTGGCGCGCCTCCGTGGCGCACCAGGCGATCGGCATCTGGCAGCGGGACTGGGGCGACCTCAGGATCGCGCTGCGCCACCTGCGCCGCGCCCGTGACCTGGCCGCGCGCGCCCAGGACCCCGAGCGTGAGGCGGACGTGCTGGCCGCGCTGGGCGTGGCCCTGATCCACGCGGGGCGCACCCGGCAGGGCCTGGAGGCGCTGGAGCGGGGTGTCGCCGTCAGCAGCGGGCACACCCGCGCGCGCGTGCTGTTCCGGCGGGCGTACGCCTCCTGGGTGCTGGGCCGGCACCGCGAGGCCCTGGAGGACGTACGGCGGGCGATTCCCGTGTTGCGGCAGGCCGACGACGTCATCTGGACGGCGCGGGCGCTGACCCTGCGGGCGACCGTGCATCTGGCGCTGGGCGCGGTGGAGCGGGCGGACGCCGACTTCGCGTCGGCGGAGGCGCTGTGGGACACCACCGGGCAGGACCACGACAAGGCGGACGTCGTCGAGAGCCGGGGGCTGGCCGCGTTCCGGCAGGGGGACGTGCCGGCCGCGCTGCGGCTGCTGGACGAGGCCGAGGAGCGCTACCTCAAGCTCGGCACGCCGTCGTTCATGCTCTACATCCGGCGCTGCGAGGTGCTGATGGCCGCGGGTCTGGTGCCGGAGGCGCTGGCCGAGGCGGACGCGGCGATCGGGACGCTGGACCGGATCGGCGGGCAGTCGACGCGCAAGGCGGAGCTGCTGCTGGTCGCGGCGCGGGCGGCGAGGCTGGCGGGGGACGCGCACACCGCGGTCGCCCGTGCCGCGCTGGCGGTGCGGCTGTTCGCCGGGCAGCGGCGCGCCTGGTGGGAGGCGCACGCCAAGCTGGTGCTGATCGAGGCGCGACTGGCGGCCGGGCGGGGTTCGGGGCGGCTGGTCGCGGACGCGGCCGCGG
>NZ_JAMGBF010000069.1 GCF_023516615.1 Streptomyces panaciradicis | reverse complement strand
CGCCGTCAAGGCGCCCCCGCCGGAGGCCGCCCTGGCCGCCTCCTGGTCCAAGGCCCGCCCCGGCGTCAACGGCACCGACCCCGCCGTGGGCCCCGCGGTGCCGGCACCCGCGCCCCCGGAGACGGCGGCCGGCTGGCGCCCCTGGCGGTTCCGCATGTCCAACGACGTCTGGGGCACCCCGGCGGTCTCCGGCGACCTCGTGTACGTCACCTCCTTCGAGGTGCACGCCCTGGACGTGGCCACCGGCCGGCGCCGCTTCAAGACCCGGGACGTCGCCTGGTCGATGGCGGTCGCGGACGGCCGTATCCACGCCTCCGACGGGCCCACGCTGTTCGCCCTGGACTGCCGGGAGGGCGCGGACCTGTGGCGGCTGTCCACGGACGCCTGGGTGTACTCCCTGCACGCCGACCGCGGCACGGTCGTCACCGGCACGCGCGGCGGCGGCGTCCAGGCCTGGGAGGCCGCCAACGGGCAGAAGCTGTGGGAGCTCACCGGCGCCCAGACCGACTTCGAGCAGCCCGAGGCCGGGCCCGCCGTCCACGAGGGCACGGTCTACGTCTGGCAGGACGCCCGGCTGCGCGCCCTGGACGCCCGCACGGGTGACGAGCGCTGGTCCTACCCGATCGGCGACGCGGCCTCCTGCGGCGGCGTCCCGGTCCGGGTGACGCCCGCGCCCGACGGCTACGTGTACGTCTCCGCCGGCACCCGCGTGGTGGCCCTCGACATCGCGGGCGGCCACGTCAAATGGCACTTCGAGGCCCCCGCGGTCTTCCTCTCCCCGCCCACCTTCGCGCCCGGCCCGGCGGTCACCGGCGGCGGCGTCTACCTCGCCGACTACCTCGGCACGGTGTACGCCCTCGACGCCGCCGACGGCCGCGACCGCTGGCGCATCGCCACCGAGTCCCGCTCCTCGATCGACCCGGTCCTGGTGGCGGCGGGCCACGTCCACGTCGGCAGCGGCAAGGGGCTCTACACCCTGGACGCGGTCACGGGCACGCCCAAGTGGCGCTTCCAGGCGGGCGGCGACATCGTCGGCGCCCCGGCCGTCGCGGAGGGCCGTATCCACTTCGGCTCGACCGACCACCTGCTGTACACGCTGAAGGCCGACGACGGCCGGCTGCGCTGGAAGCTGGCGACCGGCGGCGAGATCACCGGCTCGCCGGTGGTCCGGGACGGCGTCGTGTACGCGTGCAGCAAGGACCGGTGCGTGTACGCGCTGGACGCGGAGAAGGGCACCGGAACCGCGCGCACCGCGTGAGGTTCCGGTGACGGCCGTCGTACCTGCTGACGGAAAGGGTGTCGGACGGCGGCCGTCACCGACGACGCTACGCCCGGTGCGCGACGGCCGCCACGCGGTGACATGCTCGTGACGGACCGTCGCTAGGCTGGACGTATGAACACACGGGGGCGTGGTCTCAGGTTCGCGGCTGTCATCGGGTTCGTCGTGCTGTCGCTGACGGGCTTCTCGACCGGACGGCACCACGGCATCGGCAAGCACCACAGCAGCGGTGGCGGGTGCAGCAGTTCCTCGCAGGACCACGACACCTCGCGGCACACGACCACCACGACCGGCCGCAGCGGCTCCTACCCGTCGTCCGCCGCGGCCTCGGCGTCGCCCGCGATGGCGGTCCTGGTGAGCTGCGCGAGCGTGAAGCAGCCGTACGCGACGGTCCGGGTCAGCAACCCGAACACCACCGCGGGCACCTTCGACGTCACCGTCACCTTCTTCGACGCCCAGGGCGGCGTCGTCACCACCCAGGTCGACCGGGCGCGGGTGCCGGCGAGCGGGACGGTGACGCTGCGCGAGTACGTCGGCGGCGGTGACGCCCAGGTCTCCCGCGTCGACCACTGCGAGGTACGCGACCTGGCGCCGGCGTCGAGCTGAGGCCCTACCGCGTCCGGAACCCCTTGCCCCGCCCGGCGAACAGCTCCGCCTGCCGTTCGCCCGGCAGGTTGCCGAGCGCGATCAGATGGGGCGCCTGCGCGAACCCCGCGGCGACGGCGCTCTCCCTGGCCGCCCACAGGGCCCGCACGGTTCCCTGGACGCCCTCGGCCGGATACCCGGCGAGCACGGTGGCGCACTCCGTCGCCGCCGCCAACGCCCCGCCGGGAGCGGTGAGTTCGGAGACCAGCCCGATGGCGTGGGCGCGCTCGGCGGAGAGCCGTTCCGCCGTGCCCATGAGCATCATCCGGGCGACCTCCCCGTACGGCATCCGCTGGGCGAGGAGCACCGACTCGTAGGCGCTGACCATGCCGTACGTGGTGTGCGGGTCGAAGAAGGCGGCGGTGGGGTCGGCGACGAGGAAGTCCGCCTCCCCGAGGAGGTAGAAGGCGCCCCCGCAGGCCATGCCGGTCACCGCGGCGATCACCGGCTTCCACAGGTCGTTGGACTTGGGCCCGACGCGCAGCAGCGGATCGTCGGCCATGTAGGGGGAGGAGGGCTGGGGGACCACGGCGTCCCGGTCGAGGCCGGTGCAGAAGGCCCGCTCCCCGGCACCGGTCAGGACCACGGCCCGCACGGAGTCGTCGAACCGCAACTCACGCCACACCTCGCGGAGTTCGTCGCGCATGGTGAGGTCGATGGCGTTGAGGCGGCCGGGCCGGTCGAGGGTGACGACGGCGACCCCGGTGTCCTTGTCGGCGGCCAGTCGCACGGTCGTCGTCATGGGCGCTCCAGGACCCACTGGGGCAGTCCGCCGTCGGTGAAGACGACCTGCACCCGCGCGCCGATCCGGATGCGCTCGGGCGGCACCGAGTCCAGCCGCGCCCCGGCCTCGGCGACCAGGTTGCCGACCAGCCGGACGCGCGGGGCGTCGGAGAGTTCGACGACGATCACGTTGTACGGGGCCTGCTCGGCGTAGGCGGGCAGCAGCGGCGGGTGGGGGAGGACGTAGGACCAGATGCGTCCGTGGCCCTCGGTGCGGCGCCACTCGGCGGCGAAGGACTGGCAGTGCGGGCAGCAGGGGCGCGGCGGGAAGCGCGGTTCGCCGCAGTCGGCGCACGCCTGCACACGCAGTTCGCCCTGGCGGGCGTAGCCCCAGAAGGGGGCGCCGTCGGTGTCGGTGACGGGGCTCAGCATCGCGGGTTCGGAGGGCATGTGCCTCAACTCCTCAGCAGCAGGGCGGAGGTGGGGACCCCCTCGCCGGCGGTGACGAGGCAGGTGGCGGCGTCCGGGACCTGGGCGGTGCCGGTGCCGCGCAGCTGCCGTACGCCTTCGTTGATCAGGTTGAAGCCGTGCACGTAGGCCTCGCTCAGTCCGCCGCCGCCGGTGTTCAGGGGCAGCCGGCCGCCGATCTCCAGCGCGCCCTGCTCGGTGAAGGCCCCGCCCTCGCCGCGCCCGCAGAAGCCGTAGCCCTCCAGGGACAGCGGGATCAGCGCGGTGAACGCGTCGTAGATCTGGGCGACGTCGACGTCCTGGGGGGTGAAGTCGGCGTGCTTCCACAGGTGCCGGGCGGCGGTCCAGGCGGGGCCGGTGAGCGGGTCGTCGTTCCAGTAGTTGACCATGCCGTGGTGCTGGGCGGGCAGGCCCTGGGCGGCGGAGTGGACGTAGACGGGGGTCTGCCGGCAGTCCCGGGCGCGCTCGGCGCTGACGACCACACAGGCCAACGCGCCGTCCGTCTCCAGGCAGTTGTCGAAGAGGCAGAGGGGCTCGCTGATCCAGCGGGAGGTCATGTACATCTCGCGGGTCAGCGGGCGGTCGTACATGACGGCGGCCGGGTTCTGGTTCGCGCGGTTGCGGCAGGCGAGGGCGACGTTGAAGAGGTGGTCGCGGGTCGCGCCGTACTCGTGCATGTAGCGGCGCGTCAGCATGGCGATCTCGTCCGCCGGGCGGAGCAGGCCGAAGGGGCGGGTCCACTGGGCGGGGGTGGGGAGTTGGACGGTGGTGTTGGTCCAGGGGCGCGGCCCGGAGCCCCGCTTGCGCGAGCGCCAGGCGACGCCGACGCTCGCCTGCCCGGTGGCGATCGCGGCGGCGAGGTGGGCGACGGTGGCGCACGAACCGCCGCCGCCGTAGCCGACCTTGCTGAAGAAGGTCAGGTCGCCGAAGCCGACGGCCTTGGCCAGCTCCACCTCGTCCGTCTCCTCCATCGTGTAGGAGGCGACGGCGTCCACCTCGCCGGGCGCGATGCCGGCGTCGTCGAGGGCGGCGAGCACGGCACGGCAGGCCAGCGTCCGCTCGTCCTCGGCCAGCCGCTTGCCGAAGGCGGTCTGCCCTATGCCGACGATCGCGGTGGCGTCCTTGAGTCCGGGCATGTCGGGGCACCTCCGCGTGGGGACAGGGCGGCTGACAGTGCGTCAGGTTACAGCTAATCTGACGGGTAGTCAGCTACGAGGTTGGGGGCTGTTGTGCGCGGTGACGTGGAGTGGGGCAGCATTCCGGGACTCGTCCGGTCGGCGGCCGAACGGTACGCCGACGTCGAGGCGGTGGTGGAGGGCCGCACCCGGATCTCGTACGCCGAACTGGGCGCCCGCGTCGAACGGTCGGCGGCGGCCTGCCTCGCCGCGGGCGTCGAGCCCGGCGACCGGGTCGGGATCTGGGCCCCGAACTCGCTGGACTGGATCGTCGCGGCACTCGGCGCGGTGTCGGCAGGCGCGGTGCTCGTGCCGGTCAACACCCGCTTCAAGGGCACGGAGGCCGTCGAGGTGCTGCGCGGCAGCGGGGCCCGGCTGCTGTTCGTGACCGGCACGTTCCTCGGGACGTCGTACGTGGCCTCGCTGCGGCGGGCGATCGCCGACGGGCCGGGACTGCCCGGCCTGGAGCAGGTGGTGGTGCTCTCCGACGACGCGCCCGCCGACTTCCGCACCTGGAAGGACTTCCTGGCGGGCGGCGACGGGGTCCCGGCAGGAAGGGCGCGGGCGCGCGCGGCGGCGGTCGAGGGCTCCTGGCCGTCGGACATCGTCTTCACGTCCGGCACGACGGGCCGCCCCAAGGGCGCGGTGATCACGCACGCGCAGTCGCTGCGGGCGTACGAGATCTGGTGCGACCTCGCCGGACTGCGGCGGGGCGACCGCTACCTGGTCGTCAACCCCTTCTTCCACACCTTCGGCTACAAGGCCGGCGTCCTGGCCTGTCTGATGCGGGGCGCGACGATGATCCCCCAGCCGGTGTTCGACGTGGACACGGTCCTGGCCAACATCGCGGCCGAACGCGTCTCGGTGCTGCCCGGCCCGCCCACCCTGCACCAGTCGCTGCTCGACCATCCCGCCCGGGACGCGCACGACCTGTCCGCGCTGCGGCTGGTGGTGACGGGCGCGGCGGTGGTGCCGCTGCGGCTGGTGGAGCGGCTGCGCGGGGAACTGGGCGTGGAGACGGTCCTGACGGCGTACGGCCTGTCGGAGGCGAGCGGCATCGTCACGATGTGCCGCCGCGGCGACGACCCCACGGTGATCGCCGCGACGTCGGGCCGGGCGATCCCCGGCACCGAGGTCCGCGTCGAGGCGCCGCCCGGCGAACCCGGCGAGGTCCTGGTCCGCGGCTTCAACGTCATGCGCGGCTACTACCAGGACGCGGCGGCGACGGCGGAAGTGCTCGGCGAGGACGGCTGGTTGCGCACCGGCGACGTGGGCGTCCTGGACGCGGCCGGCAACCTGCGGATCACCGACCGGATCAAGGACATGTTCATCGTCGGCGGCTTCAACGCCTACCCGGCCGAGATAGAGCAACTCCTCGGCCTGCACCCGGACGTGGCGGACGTCGCCGTCGTCGGCGTCCCCGACCCGCGCCTGGGCGAGGTCGGCAAGGCCTACGTGGTGCGCCGGCCGGGGGCCGTGCTGACGGCGGACGACCTGATGGCCTGGTCCCGGCGCGAGATGGCGAACTACAAGGTGCCCAGGGCGGTGGAGTTCGTCCCCCAGCTGCCCCGGAACGCCAGCGGGAAGGTGGTCAAGGGCGAGCTGCGCGGGCGGCGGCCCTGAACCGGCCGGCGGCGGACGCACACCGAGCGCGACGGCTCCCCTCCGGGCCGTCGCGCTCGATCCCCCGTGTGTGCGGTCCTACTTCGTCGGCGTGAACGGCTCCGACGTGGCGTGCATGTCCTTGGTCTCCAGCGGCTCGTCGGTGGCGTGCATGTCGTCCGTCGTCACCGGCTCGTCGGTGGCGTGCATGTCCTGGACGGTCGCCTTGGCGTCCGTGGCGTGCATGTCGGCAGGCTTGAGCTCGTCGCTCATCTTCGTCAACTCCCCTTGGGTCTGTTCGGCTGCGTGGATCGCGAGGCCCGCCCGGTCACTCCCCCGAGGATGACCGGGCGGGCCTGTCCGGGCCGTTCACCCTAATCAGCGGGTGCGGGACCCTCCGCAGTGACCCGTCTGCCCCCCGACGCGACGGATCGACTGAGACGAGGATGGCGCACGGCGATAAACGAATGATGAACGGCCCGACGAGGTCGTTCAGGCCGCCCGTACGGGAGTCAGCAGCGCCCGGACCTCCGCGGCCTCGGGCGAGCCGAGCTCGTCGTAGATGCCGATCGCCTCCTGCCAGCAGACGTGCGCCCGGCCGAGCTGCCCGATGCCGCCGAGGGCGCGGCCGAGGACGGTCAGGACGTTGCCGCGCCGCCACTCGCCGCCGATGCCGCGCAGCACGGTCAGCGCCATCTCGGCGTTGGCGGCGGCCTGCGCGGGCCGCCGGGCGGCGAGGTCGACCTCGGCCAGCCGGAACAGGCTCATGCCCTCCCACAGGCGCTGGCGGCTCTCCCGGAACACCTCCAGGGCCTCCTGAAGCCGATGGCCCGCGGCGTCCAGCTCGCCGCTCTGGGTGAGCGCCAGACCCAGCGCGTACCGGGCGTTCGCGCCCCGCATGGAGTTGCCCATGGCGTCGTACAGTTCGAGGCCCTGCTGCGCCAGCTCGACCGCGCTCGCCGTCCGGCCGGTGGCGAGGTGGATACGGGAGAGGTTGCACAGGGCGCTGGCCTCGCCGGCGCGGTCGCTCAGGGTGCGGAAGTGCTCGATGGCCTGCGAGAGGTGCTCCTCGCCGTCCTCGTGGCGGTTCTGGTAGAGCGCCATGATGCCGCGGGCGTTGCGGGCCCAGCACACGGGCAGCAGGTCGTCCGCCCGCTGCGCGAGGAGCGTGACGCGCTCCGCCTCCTGGTCCGCCAGCTCGAAACGGCCGCTGACGTGGTGGACGTTCACCTGCGTCATCAGGGCGCGCGCCTCGGCCCGGTCGGCGCCGTACCGCCGGGCCGCCTCCAGCAGGGCCTCCGCGGTCACCTCGTACTCCCGGGAGTTGGCACCCGACTCGGACAGGTCGTGCGCGACCCAGAGCAGGTCGACGGCGCGGCTGAGCGTCTCGGGCCGTCCCGCGGCCTGCCGCACGCACGCGAGCAGGCAGATCGCCTCCGCGTAGAGCCAGTCCTGCGCCGCGCGCAGGTCGGTGAACGGCACCCCGGGATACGCCGTCCCCTCCAGGTGGTCCACCAGCCGGTCCCCGGGACGTTCCAGGGCGTACACGCCCGCCGCCGTCGCCAGGTAGAAGTCCAGCAGGCGGGACAGCGCGGCCTCGCGCTCGCTGGGCGGCCACTCGTCGCGTTCGGCGCACGCACGCGCGTAGAGCCGTACGAGGTCGTGGTAGCGGTAGCGGCCGGGCGCCGCCGACTCCAGCAGGGAGGTGTCCACGAGGGACTCCAGCAGGTCCTCCGTCTCCTCCGCCGGGAGGTCGAGGACGGCCGCGGCGGCCGACAGGGAGATGTCCGGGCCGTCCGCGAGGCCGAGCAGCCGGAAGGCGCGGGCCTGGGCCGGCTCCAGCTGGCCGTAGCCGAGTTCGAAGGTGGCCTTGACCGCCAGGTCACCGGCCTGGAGCTCGTCCAGGCGGCGCCGCTCGTCGGCGAGTTTCGCCGCGAGGACGGAGACCGTCCACGTCCTGCGCGCCGCCAGCCGGGACGCGGCGATGCGGATGGCGAGCGGCAGGAAGCCGCAGGCCGCGACCACGTCCAGGGCGGCCTTCCGCTCCGAGGCGACCCGCTCCTCGCCGACGATCTTCGTGAACAGCTGCAGCGCCTCGTCGGGGGACATCACGTCCAGGTCCACCAGGTGGGCGCCCGCGAGGTCCACCATTCGCACCCGTGAGGTCACCAGGGCCGCGCAGCCCTCCGTCCCGGGCAGCAGCGGACGCACCTGGGCCGCGTCCCGGGCGTTGTCCAGCAGGACCAGGACCCGGCGGCCGTCGAGGACCGAGCGGTACAGGGCGGCCCGTTCCTCCAGGGAGTCCGGGATCGCCGTGTCGGGGGTCCCCAGGGCCCGCAGGAAGGAGCCCAGCACGGTCTCCGGTTCGGCGGCCCGCGCCCCGGCGCCCATCAGGTCGACGTACAGCTGGCCGTCGGGGAAGGCCGACCGGGCCTGGTGGGCGACGTGAACCGCGAGCGTCGTCTTGCCGACGCCGCCGATGCCGGCCAGCGCGGAGACGGCCATCACGCGGCCCTCGGCCGAGGACAGGACCTCGCCGAGCTCGCGCACGAAGGCCGCGCGGCCCGTGAAGTCCGGGACGGTGGCGGGGAGCTGGGCGGGACGCACGGGGGCGGCGGCGGGCTCGGCCGGCGGGGCGGAGGGCTCCGCCAGGCCCGGGTCGGCCTCCAGGATGCGCTGCTGCAGCTCGCGCAGGGCCGGGCGGGGGTCGACGCCCAGCTCGTCGGCGAGCAGGCGGCGGGTGTCCGCGTACACCGCGAGGGCCTCCGCCTGCCGGCCGCTGCGGTACAGCGCCAGCATCAGCAGCTCGCGCAGGCGCTCGCGCAGCGGGTGGGCCGCGGTGAGGGCGGTGAGCTCGGAGACGGCCTCCGCGTGACAGCCCTGCTCCAGGTCCATGTCCAGGCGGGATTCGAGGAGTTGCAGCCGCCACTCCTCCAGGCGGACCCGCTGGGCCTCCGCGTACGGGCCGGGCACGCCCGCCAGCGTCTCGCCGTCCCACAGGGCCAGCGCGCGGCCCAGCACCTCGCGGGCGTGGCACAGGTCCCCGGCGCTCCTGGCCTTCTCCGCCTCCATCGCCAGGTCCTGGGCGACCGCCAGGTCCAGGGCGCCCTCGGCGAGGCCGCGGATCGCGTAGCCGCCCGACTCGCTCACCAGCACCCCGGCGTCCAGCACCTTGCGCAGCCGCGAGGCGTACGTGCGCACCGCCGCCAGCGCCTGCGACGGCGGCTCCTCGCCCCACAGGGCGTCGATCAGCTCGGCGGCGGTCGCCGTACGGCCCTCGCGCAGCAGCAGGGCGGCCAGCAGGGCGCGTTGCTGCGGGGAGCCGGTGTTCAACGACGCGTCCCCGCGCCGGGCGCGCACGGGTCCGAGCACGCCGAAGCACAGGGCCGCAGGCTCCGCAGAGGGGCTCGAACGCCTCTGCTCGGGCACCCGCGGTACACGGTCGACCATCGCCGTCCCCCTAGACACAGTGAGCAACCCCGTCAGTCTGCCTTGTCCAGGGCGGATGCGTCAGCTGTGGAGGGGGCGGTCACGGCCGGACGCGCGGTAAGTCACAAGGCCCTCACGCGGCCTTCGCACACTTCCGCACAGACCCGCACGGGAAACAGCCCGCCGACTCGTAGCTGACGGTTCGTCAGATCGGCGCTACCGTGAGCGCCATGGACACCGACCTGACGTTCCCTCAGATCATCTCCGTCGACGACCACACCGTGGAGCCCGCGGACGTCTGGCAGAGCCGTCTGCCGAAGAAGTACCTGGACGTCGGCCCCCGCATCGTCCGCGCCCCGCTCAAGGAGATCTCCTTCCTCGGCGGCCGCTTCCGCCCCGTCATGGGCGCCCCCGGAGACGACGGCCCGCTGGGCGACTGGTGGCTCTACGAGGAGCTCCAGCGCCCCCTGACCCGCCTCGACACGGCCGTGGGCTACTCCCGGGACGAGATAAAACTCGAGGTCATCACCTACGAGCAGATGCGCCCGGGGTCCTACGACGTCCCGCGGCGGCTGGCCGACATGGACGTCAACCACGTCCAGTCCGCCGTCTGCTTCCCGACCTTCCCGCGCTTTTGCGGCCAGACCTTCACCGAGGCCGAGGACCACGAGCTGGCCCTGCTGTGCGTGCGGGCCTACAACGACTGGATGGTGGAGGAGTGGTGCGGCCCGGATGCCCAGGGCCGGCTCGTCCCCCTCACCCTCATCCCGCTCTGGGACGCCGAACTCGCCGCCGCCGAGGTCCGCCGCAACGCCGCCCGCGGGGTCCGCGCGGTCGCCTTCTCCGAGATACCCCCGCACCTGGGCCTGCCCTCCGTGCACTCCGACGACTGGGACCCCTTCCTCGCCGCCTGCGACGAGACCGGCACGGTCGTCGCCATGCACATCGGCTCCAGCAGCCGGATGCCGTCCACCTCCAAGGACGCCCCGCCCGCCGTCGGTTCGACGATCACCTTCGCCAACTGCTGCTTCTCCATGGTCGACTGGCTGATGAGCGGCAAGTTCGAACGCTTCCCGAACCTGAAGGTGATGTACGCCGAGGGCCAGATCGGCTGGATCCCCTACATCCTGGAGCGCGCGGACGTCGTCTGGGAGGAGAACCGCGGCTGGGGCGGCGTCGCCGACAAGGTGCACCGGCCGCCGTCGGAGCTGTTCGCCGAGCACGTCTACGGCTGCTTCTTCGACGACGCCTTCGGGCTGCGCAACCTCGACGCCATCGGCGTCGGCAACGTCCTGTACGAGACCGACTACCCGCACTCCGACTCCACCTGGCCCAAGTCCCGCGAGGTCGGCGAGGCGCAGATGGGCCACCTGGACCCGGCGACCGTGGAGCGGATCGTCCGCGGCAACGCCATCGACCTGCTGGGACTGACCCCCGAGGGGCTCTGGCGACCGTGACCGCCCTGTCGTACGGCATCCAGCTGCCCGTGCAGTCGCAGAGCACGATGTACGCCGAGCCCTGGGAGGCCGCCGCCGGCCCCGAGGACCTGCTCGCCGTCGCCCGGGCCGCGGACCGCGCGGGCTTCGACTACATCGCCTCCTGCGACCACGTGGCCATCCCGCGCCGGCTCGCCCCCGCGATGAGCACGGTCTGGTACGACCCCGTCGCCACCCTCGCCTTCCTGGCGGCGGCGACCGAACGCGTCCGGCTGCTGAGCCATGTGGCGATCGTGGGGCTGCGGCACCCCCTGCTCACCGCCAAGCAGTACGCCACCCTCGACCACCTCAGCGCGGGCCGCCTGATCCTCGGGGTCGGGGCCGGTCATGTGCGCGAGGAGTTCGAGGTGCTGGGCGTGGACTTCGAGCGGCGCGGGGCGGTCCTGGACGAGACGATCGACGCCCTGCGCGCCGCCCTCGGCGCCGAGGAGTTCCCCGAACACCACGGCAAGCGCCACGACTTCGAGGGCCTGGGCCAGCGGCCCCGCCCGGCCCAGGACCGCGTCCCCCTCTGGGTCGGCGGTTCGTCGCCCGCCGCCGTGCGCCGGGCCGCGCTCAGGGGGGACGGCTGGCTGCCGCAGGGCGACCCGCGCGAGCGCCTGCCCGAGCAGATCGCCCGGCTCGGGCGGCTGCGCGCCGAGGCCGGCATCGAGGAGCCGCTGACCGTCGGCGCCATCACCGAGCCCCTGTACGTCGGCACACCCGCCTGGGACGTCGGCCGCCGCACCCTGACCGGCCCCCCGGACCGGCTCGCCGAGTCCCTGCGCGCCTACGGCGCGATGGGCGTGCACCAGATCCAGGTGCGGTTCCGCTGCCGCAGCCGCGGCGAACTCACCGACCAGATGGCGGCCTTCGGCGCCGACGTCGCACCCGACCTGTAGAGGAGTTGTGGCATGGGCAAGCTGGACGGACGCGTCGTGCTCGTCACCGGCGCGGCGCGCGGACAGGGCGAGCAGGAGGCCCGCCTGTTCCGGGCGGAGGGGGCCGAGGTCGTCGTCGCCGACGTCCTCGACGACCAGGGCGAGGCGCTCGCGCGGGAGATCGGCGGCCGGTACGTCCACCTCGACGTCGGCGAGGAGGAGCAGTGGCGGGCGGCCGTCAGCACGGTCAAGGACGCCCACGGCCGGATCGACGGCCTGGTCAACAACGCCGGCATCCTGCGCTTCAACTCCCTGGTCGACACGCCTCTCGACGAGTTCATGCAGGTCGTCCGGGTCAACCAGGTCGGCTGCTTCCTCGGCATCAGAACGGTGGCGCCGGTGATGGAGGACGGCGGCACGATCGTCAACACCGCCTCCTACACGGCCGTCACCGGCATGGCCGCCGTCGGCACCTACGCCGCCACCAAGCACGCCATCCTCGGCCTCACCCGGGTCGCGGCACTGGAGCTCGCCCACCGCGGCATCCGCGTCAACGCCATGTGCCCCGGCGCCATCGACACCGCGATGTCCAACCCGGCCCAGCTGGACCCGACGGCCGACGCGGAGGAGACCGGCCGGGCGCTGGACGAGCTGTACCGCAAACTCGTGCCGCTCGGGCGGATCGGCAAGCCGGCCGAGGTGGCGCGGCTGGCGCTGTTCCTGACGTGCGAGGACTCCTCGTACATCACCGGCCAGCCCTTCGTGATCGACGGCGGGTGGCTGGCCGGCGTCAACCTCATCTGACGGGTCATCAGCTCTTGACCCTCCCGGCCGGTGGTGCGACAGTCATCCAAAACTGACGGAGCGTCAGAAAACTCCAGAACCGGGGACGGTGAACCTCCGTGGAATTCGGGCTCTTTGTACAGGGGTATGTGGGCAAGCGCGGCGAGACCGATCCGCTCGCGGAGCACAAGGCGCTGATGGAGGAGACCGAGTACGTCATCCAGGCGGACAAGTCGGGCTTCAAGTACGCGTGGGCGTCCGAGCACCACTTCCTGGAGGAGTACTCCCACCTCTCCGCCAACGACGTGTTCCTCGGCTACCTGGCGCACGCCACCGACCGCATCCACCTCGGATCCGGCATCTTCAACCCGCTCGCGCAGGTCAACCACCCGGTGAAGGTCGCCGAGAAGGTCGCGATGCTCGACCACCTCACCGAGAACCGCTTCGAGTTCGGCAGCGGGCGGGGTGCCGGCTCGCACGAGATCCTCGGATTCATCCCCGGTGTGACCGACATGAACTACACCAAGGAGATCTGGGAAGAGACCATCGCCGAGTTCCCCAAGATGTGGCTCCAGGACGAGTACGCCGGCTTCCAGGGCAAGTTCTGGCAGCTGCCGCCGCGCAAGGTCCTGCCCAAGCCGTACGGCAAGTCGCACCCCGCCATGTGGTACGCCGCCGGGTCGCCGCCGTCGTACGCGATGGCCGCGAAGAAGGGGCTCGGCGTGCTGGGCTTCAGCATCCAGAAGGTCTCCGACATGGAGTGGGTGCTGGAGCAGTACAAGACGGCGATCGTGAACGCCGAACCGGTGGGCGACTTCGTCAACGACAACGTGATGGTGACGACCACGGCCATCTGCGCGCCCACGCACGACGAGGCGATCGACATCGCCGTGCACGGCGGACTGCATTACCTGCCCTCGCTGGTGTTCCGCTACCACGACACCTTCCCCCGCCCCGAGGGGTTCCCGGAGTGGCCGGAGACGCTGCCCGAGTACACGCCGGAGTTCGTGGAGGTGCTCATCGAGGAGGAGCTGCTGATCTGCGGCGACCCCGAGGAGGTGCTCACGCAGTGCAAGCGGTGGGAGCAGGCCGGGGCGGACCAGCTGAGCTTCGGCCTGCCGGTGGGGGTGCCGAAGGAGGAGACGCTGCAGACGATCCGGCTGATCGGGGAGCACGTGATTCCGAAGATCGACACGGATCCCGTGCATCGGACCTCGCGGTTCCGCCAGGGGGCTTGAGCGCGCGTTGCCGGGTGCGGGTGGGTTGTGGCTGGTCGCGCAGTTCCCCGCGCCCCTTCAGGTGGGACATGTGCCCGCGCATGAGAAGGGAGCCCCATGCTTGATCACCTCATCAAGGGCGCGACCGTCGTCGACGGAACCGGTGCGCCCGCCCGGGTCGCCGACGTCGGCATACGCGACGGCCGTATCGCCGTCATCGGCAAAGTCACCGAGGAGGCCCGCACCACCGAGGACGCCTCCGGGCTCGTGCTCGCGCCCGGGTTCGTCGATCCGCATACGCACTACGACGCCCAGCTGTTCTGGGACCCGTACGCGACGCCGTCGCTGAACCACGGGGTGACGACCGTCGCGGCCGGGAACTGCGGGTTCACGCTCGCGCCGCTCAACCCCGCCCGCCCCGAGGACGCCGACTACACGCGCCGGATGATGTCCAAGGTCGAGGGCATGTCGCTGACCGCGCTGGAGGAGGGGGCGCCCTGGAGCTGGAACGCGTTCGGGGAGTACCTGGACGCGCTCGAAGGGCGGATCGCCGTCAACGCCGGGTTCATGGTCGGGCACTGCGCGCTGCGCCGGTACGTCATGGGGCCGGACGCCATCGGCGGACAGCCCGACGAGGAGCAACTGGACGCGATCGTAAGGCTGTTGCACGAGGCCATGGACGCCGGCGCCTGGGGCTTCTCCACCACCCAGTCCCGCACGCACTCCGACGGCGACGGACAGCCGGTCGCCTCCCGGCACGCGCTGCCCGCCGAGCTGCTGGCCCTGTCGCGGGCCGTCGGCGAGCACGAGGGCACCCAGATCGAGGCGATCGTCGCCGGCTGCCTCGACCAGTTCAGCGACGCCGAGATCGAGCTGTTCGCGGAGATGAGCGCGGCGGCCGGACGGCCCCTGAACTGGAACGTCCTCACCATCGACGCGGCCGTCCCCGAACGGGTGCCACGGCAGCTGCAGGCCAGTGAGCAGGCGCGCAAGGCGGGCGGCCGGGTCGTCGCCCTCACCATGCCGATCCTCACCCCGATGAACATGTCCCTGGGCACCTTCTGCGCCCTCAACCTCATCCCCGGCTGGGGCCCCGTCCTCGCCCTGCCCGTCCCCGAGCGCATCGCCCGGCTGCGGGACCCGGAGGTACGGGCCGAGATGCTCCGCGGCGCCGGCTCCAAGGAGGCCGGTGTCCTGCGGCGGCTGACCAACTTCGGCCGGTACGTCATCGGGGACACCTACAGCGAGGCGAACCGGGGACTGAGCGGGCGGGTGGTCGGCGACATCGCCCGGGAGCGCGGCCAGGACCCCTTCCACTGCATGGTGGAGATCTGCGCCGCCGACGAACTGCGCACCGTCCTGTGGCCGATGCCCACCGACAACGACCCCGCCTCCTGGGCGCTGCGCGCGGAGACCTGGCAGCACGAGGACGTGCTGCTGGGCGGGTCCGACGCGGGCGCGCATCTGGACCGGATGTGCGGGGCGCCGTACACCACCCGCTTCCTCGGCGACTGCCTGCGCCGGCGCAAGCTGGTCGGCCTGGAGCAGGCGGTGAAGATGCTGACCGACGATCCGGCGCGGCTGTTCGGCCTGCGCGAGCGGGGCCGGGTCCAGGAGGGTTTCCATGCCGACCTGGTGCTCTTCGACCCGGAGCGGATCGACGCGGGCCAGGCCACCCTGGTGCACGACCTGCCGGGTGACAGCCCGCGGCTGGACGCCAAGGCGATCGGCGTGCGGGCCGTCTGGGTCAACGGGGTCGAGGTGATCCGGGACGACGCGGTCAGCGGCGCCGTACCGGGCACGGTCCTGCGCTCCGGGCGGGACACGCGGACGGTGAGCACCCGGTGAGCGAGGCGGGCGACGGGCAGCGGCTGTTCGTCGGGGGCGAGTGGGCCGAGCCGGACGGCGGCCACTACGCCGTCGTCGACCCGGCGACCGAGGAGACCGTCGGGTGGGCCCCGGAGGCCTCGCGGGATCAGGTGCGCGCGGCCTGCGCCGCGGCCCGCGAGGCCCTCGGGCCGTGGTCGAGGACGGCGCCGGAGGAGCGGGCGGCGGTGCTGGGCCGGGCGGCCGGCGTCATCGCGGCCCACTTCGCGCCGTACGCCGAACTCGCCCGGGCCGAGACGGGCGCGACCACGGGGACCGCGCGGGCGATGCAGGTCGGGGTGGGCATGGCCCGCTTCCGGCGGTACGCGCGCGTGGAACCCGCCGAGTGGGCGATCCCGCCGCAGATCAACGACGCCGGGCCGATGGGGAGAGCCGGGGTGATGGGGGCGCTGGCGGTACGGCAGCCGGTGGGTGTCGTGGCGTGCATCACCTCGTACAACAACCCGTGGGCGAACCCCGCCGGCAAGATCGCTCCCGCGCTCGCCATGGGCAACACGGTGGTCGTCAAGC
The DNA here is from genome assembly GCF_023516615.1 of Streptomyces panaciradicis. Taxonomy (GTDB): domain Bacteria; phylum Actinomycetota; class Actinomycetes; order Streptomycetales; family Streptomycetaceae; genus Streptomyces; species Streptomyces panaciradicis. The sequence goes on along the minus strand of NZ_JAMGBF010000069.1, from coordinate 9,477 downwards.
CCGCCCCGCAGGACCCGCTGTCGGTCTACCGGATGGCGGAGGCGCTTGAGGAGGCCGGAGTTCCGCGGGGGGTCGTCAACGTGGTCTCCGGCCGGTCGGTGGAGGTCGGCGAGGCGGCGGTGGAGTCGGCCGACGTCGACATGGTCAGCTTCACCGGGTCGACGGCGGTGGGACGGCGGATCGGCGAGGTGTGCGGCCGCTCCATGAAACGGCAGCTCATGGAGCTGGGCGGCAAGGGCGCGGCCCTCGTCTTCGACGACGCCGACGTGGGCTCGGCGGCGGCCGGGATCGGGACCACCTTCTCCTTCTACAGCGGCCAGATCTGCACGGCGCCGACGCGGGTGCTGGCGCAGCGGGGGATCTACGACCGTCTCGTGGACCAACTGGCCTCCTACGCAAGCCGGTTGAAGGTGGGCGACCCGAGGGAGCCGGACACGGTGGTCGGTCCGGTGATCTCCGCCGCCCACCGGGAGCGCGTGGAGTCGTACGCCGAACTGGGCCGCAAGGAGGGCGCGGTGGTGGTGGCGGGCGGTGAACGGCCGCCGTACGACCGGGGGTTCTACGTGGCCCCGACCCTGCTCGCCGACTGCACCAACGACATGCGCGTGGCCCGGGAGGAGATCTTCGGGCCGGTGGTCGTGGTGATCCCGTTCGACGACGAGGACGAGGGCGTCGCCCTCGCCGACGACAGCGACTACGGGCTCATCGACTACGTGTGGTCGGGCGACGTCGCCCGCGCCTTCCGGGTGGCCCGGCGGCTGCGGGCCGGCGGGGTCGGCGTCAACACCGTCGGCCGCAACATGGAGGCCCCCTTCGGCGGCTTCCGGCACAGCGGGGTCGGACGCGACTGCGGTTCGTACGCGCTGCACGCCTACAGCGAGGTGCAGTCGATCGTGTGGCCCGGCTGACCTCAGTCGTCCAGGTCCACCCGCACCGTCAGCAGCCCGGACCCCACCGCCCGCACCGCGGCACTGTTCATCCGGGGCAGGCCGCGCAGCCGGGCGACGGGGTCGTCGTCGGGCAGGAGGTGGGCCGTGCCGGTGTGCCAGCGGCCGCGCAGCCGCACCCGCACCCGGGGGTCGGCCTTGATGTTGCGCACGTACTGCGACCGCTCCCCGAACTCCGACACCAGCCAGAAGGAGCCCCCGGTCCTCCGCCCGCCGACCGGCGTACGGCGGGGGAGGCCGGAGGTGCGGCCGGTCGTCTCCAGGAGGGTGTGGGTGGGCAGACGGCGCGTCACGCGGTTCAGGACCCGCTGGAAGGCCGTGACGACGCGGTACTTGGTCTCACTGTCCATGGGTCGACTCCACCACGAAAACCGATGGAACGGCGCCGTGATGCGCCGCTACCGTGCTGCCGGACCGAGTCGTCTGCCGAAGGGCGTGCCGTTGTACACCGTGTGAGACCTCCCGAGAGCTGATTCGTCGCGCGTCGCGCCTGTGCGCCGCGCCCCTTTCTGCTGCAGGTATCTCACTGGAACCGGTGTACTTCTGTGCTCACCAACTGGGTGGTCGCACCCACCCGCCTGCCCCTTGTCCTGCGCCGTTGCCACACGTGCCCGTCCGGGACCTTCCGGCCGAACGGCAAGTTCCGTGTCAACGCCCACCACAAACTCATCGACGCCTGGCTCCTCGCGCTCTGCACCACCTGCGGGGACACCGCGAAGTTCACGGTCCTGGAGCGGGCGCGGGTGCGCTCGGTGCAGCCCGCACTGCTGGACCGCATGCACGACAACGACTCCGCTCTGGCCGCCGAGGTGCTCGCCGACCCGCTCGTGCTGCGCCGCAACCGCGTCGCGCTCGACTGGGCCGGCGCCTGGCGTCTCGACACGAGCGGACCGGATCACGACCCGGACGGCGAGGCGGTCGACGTCTCGGTCCGCTTCGCGGCGCCGATCCCCCTCCGGCCGGTGCGGCTGATCGCCGAGGGCTGCGGTCTGTCACGGGCCGAGGTCGAGCGGTTGATCGACGGAGGGAAGGTCGTCTCGGCGGCCCGCCTGAACGGCAGGCTCTCCACCGACTTCACCTTCCTGCTCAAACGCTGAACCGGCCGCGCGTCATCTGCTCAGGAAGACGGGGTTGGTGAAGGCGGCCATCGCTCCCGGAAGGGGTCCGGCCGCCGTCTCGTGGCGCAGTTCCGCGCGGACGTAGGCCGCGTGTGCCGCGGTCGTCCGCCATTCCACCGAGCCGGAGCCCGTCACCGGCAGCGGGTCACCGACGAGGACCGTGCCCTCGTCGGTGACCAGGCGGATCGTGCAGCGAGGGGCGCCTGCGGCCGCGGCGCGGACCGTGACGGGAGTGCCGGCGCCGACCGCCAACCGCCCCCCGATCCCCGCGTGTTCACCGCTCGCGACCGTCGCCGTCAACGACAGGGACACGTCCTTGGACTCGGCCACGTACGAACGCCCCGCCCGGATGCCCTCCAGGATCGCCTCCCGCGTCAAGTCGTCGGCGAGGACGACCGTCTGCGGCAGCCCGACCGCATCCGGATCCCGGTGCGCGTCGCTGCTGCCCATCGCCGGGAGCCAGCCACGCTCCTCCCGCGCCGACGCCACGAGCCCTCCGTCCCACTCCACCAGCGTCACCTCGTCGTCCGGCGTCCACGGGCCGTTCCACACCTCGACCGCGTCCGCCTCCCCGTACCCGAACTTCCAGGCGCACCCGATGCAGGGGGCATGCGGATGCGCCGGGACGACCAGCCCGCCGGCCCGCCGGATCAGAGCGGCCACATGCCCGAACCGGCCGTCCCGGGCCCGGTACCGCCAGTCCACGAACGTGCCCGGATCGGTGCCGAGCGCCACCACGTGACCGTTGCGCGTCGTCACCTCCTCGCCGAGCAGGACCAGCAGGTCCTCGCCCGCCTCCGCGGCCCAATGGGCGTGCGCGGCATGGGTGTTGTGGTCGGAGGAGTTGACGAAGTCCAGGCCCGCGGCCCGCGCGAGCGCCGCGATCTCCGCCGGGGTGCGGCGGCCGTCGGAGTACCGGGAGTGCAGGTGGCAGTCGCCGCGGTACCAGGCCCGCCCCCGGCCCGCGGCCCGCTCCGGCGGGTACACCGGCCGGGCGGCGGGGCCGGGGGCGCCGTACTCGAACGCCACCGTGATCTCGTACGACAGACCCTGCGGCGCCACCGTGTACGGGCCGAGCGCCACATGCCAGGTGCCCTCCCGCACCGGTCCCGGCACATATCCCGGTGTCGCGTCGTCCGCGCGGACGAAGAACTCCGTGCGGGCCCCGCCCGACCAGCCCCGGAAGCCCTCCCCGCCCGCCCGCGTGCCGCGCTCGTCGAAGAGGCCGATGTCCAGGGCGTTGCCGGGGGTGCCGGGCGGCACGGCGGGTCTGTCGTAGGAGTAGGAGACCCGCAGCTCGCGGACACCGGGCGGGACGTCGAAGGGCACGTACACGTAGTCCGGTGCCCCCGGGGCCAGGGTGCCGCGCAACGTCGTCACCTCGTCACCGTAGACCCGCCCCGGGGCGCGGGGAACCCGGTGCCGAATGCCGACCGGTCGGTGTGTACATCGCATGCGGTACCCGGTATGGATGACCCATGCGCATCGCCGTCACGATCTTCCTCACCGACGAGACCATCACCCCCGTCCGGCTCGCGCGTGAGCTGGAGCGGCGCGGGTTCGCGGGCCTGTACCTGCCCGAGCACACCCACATCCCCGTCGAGCGGGCGACCCCGTACCCGGCGGGCGGCGACCTGCCGCCCGAGTACGGCCGGACCCTCGACCCCTTCGTCGCCCTCGGCCAGGTCGCCGCCGTGACCGAGCGGCTCGGCCTCGGCACCGGCATCACCCTGGTCGCCCAGCACGACCCGATCGCCCTCGCCAAGCAGATCGCCACCCTCGACCACCTCTCCGGCGGCCGCTTTACCCTCGGCCTCGGCTTCGGCTGGAACGTCGAGGAGGCCGCCGACCACGGCGTGGAGTGGCGGACCCGGCGCGAGCTGGTGCGCGACCGGATGGCGCTGATGCGGGCCCTGTGGACGGACGAACCGACCGCCTACGAGGGGGAGTTCGGGAGCGTACGGGCCTCCTCCGCGTACCCCAAGCCGGTGCAGAAACCGCGCGGTCCGGTCGTCGGCCCGCGCACCCTCGTCGGCGGCGCCGCGGGCCCCAAGCTCTTCTCCCACATCGTGGAGTACGCCGACGGCTGGATGCCCATCGGCGGACGCGGCCTGACCGAGTCGCTGCCGGTGCTGCGCGCCGCCTGGGCCGACGCGGGCCGCGATCCCAAGACCCTGCAGATCGTCCCGTACGCCGTCTTCCCCAGCCCCGGCAAGCTCGCCCACTACGCCGACCTGGGCATCGAGGAGGTCGTGGTCCAGCTGCCGCCGGCACAGGAGGCGGAGGTCCTCCGCGTCCTGGACGGGTACGCCGAGTTCCTGTGAGGGGGCGCCACCAGCCGGAACGCACCCGCAACCGACAACGCAGACCTCGAACGTATGCTCAAGAAATGACGACTTCCGCGACCGGAACCGGCCCCACCGAGAACTCCCTGCGTCGCGCCCTCAAACGGGCCCGGGACGGCGTCAGCCTGGACGTCACGGAGGCGGCCGTCCTCCTCCAGGCACGCGGCGAGGCCCTGACCGACCTCGCCGCCTCCGCCGCCCGGGTCCGGGACGCCGGACTCGAACAGGCCGGGCGCCCCGGCGTCATCACGTACTCGAAGAGCGTCTTCATCCCCCTGACCCGGCTGTGCCGGGACAAGTGCCACTACTGCACCTTCGTCACCGTCCCCGGCAAGCTGCGCCGCGCCGGGCACGGGATGTTCATGTCGCCGGACGAGGTCCTCGACATCGCCCGCAAGGGCGCCGCCCTCGGCTGCAAGGAAGCCCTCATCACCCTCGGCGACAAGCCCGAGGACCGCTGGCCGGAGGCCCGCGAGTGGCTGGACGCGCACGGCTACGACGACACCATCGCCTACGTCCGCGCCATCTCGGTGCGCATCCTGGAGGAGACGGGGCTGCTGCCCCACCTCAACCCCGGCGTCATGTCCTGGACCGACTTCCAGCGGCTCAAGCCCGTCGCCCCGTCCATGGGGATGATGCTGGAGACCACCGCCACCCGCCTGTGGTCCGAGCCCGGCGGCCCCCACCACGGCTCCCCGGACAAGGAACCCGCCGTACGGCTGCGCGTCCTGGAGGACGCCGGGCGGTCCTCCGTCCCCTTCACCTCCGGGCTGCTGATCGGCATCGGCGAGACGTACGAGGAGCGGGCCGAGTCCCTCTTCGCGCTCCGCAAGGTCTCCCGCGCCTACCACGGCATCCAGGAACTGATCATCCAGAACTTCCGCGCCAAGCCGGACACCGCGATGCGCGGCATGCCGGACGCCGAGCTGGACGAACTGGTCGCGACCGTCGCCGTCGCCCGGCACATCATGGGCCCCGGCGCCTGCCTGCAGGCCCCGCCCAATCTCGTCGAGGGCGAGTACGAGCGGCTCATCGGGGCGGGCATCGACGACTGGGGCGGGGTGTCCCCGCTGACCATCGACCACGTCAACCCCGAACGCCCCTGGCCGCAGATCGAGGAACTCACCGAGCGCTCCCGCGCCGCCGGCTTCGAGCTGCGCGAACGGCTGTGCGTGTACCCGGAGTTCGTCACCCGCGGCGAGCCCTGGCTGGACCCGCGGCTGCGCCCGCACGTGCGCGCCCTGGCCGACCCGGAGACCGGGCTGGCCCTGACGGACGCGGTGGTCGAGGGCCGCCCCTGGCAGGAGCCCGAGGAGGCCTTCACCGCCTCCGGCCGCACCGACCTGCACACCTCCATCGACACCGAGGGCCGTACCGGCGACCGGCGCGAGGACTTCGACGAGGTCTACGGCGACTGGGCGGAGCTGCGCGAGGCGGCCGCGCCCGGCATGGCGCCCGAGCGCATCGACACCGACGTGCGCTCCGCGCTCGCGACCGCCGCCGACGACCCGACGAAACTCACCGACGACGAGGCCCTCGCCCTGCTGCACGCGGACGGCCCCGCGCTGGACGCCCTGACCCGGATCGCCGACGACGTGCGCAGGGCGGCGGTCGGCGACGACGTGACGTACATCGTCACCCGCAACATCAACTTCACCAACGTCTGCTACACCGGCTGCCGGTTCTGCGCCTTCGCGCAGCGCCGCACGGACGCCGACGCCTACACCCTCTCCCTGGAGCAGGTCGCCGACCGCGCCCGGCAGGCGTGGGACGTGGGCGCGGTCGAGGTGTGCATGCAGGGCGGCATCCACCCCGACCTGCCGGGGACCGCGTACTTCGACATCGCGCGCGCGGTGAAGGAGCGGGTGCCGGGCATGCACGTGCACGCCTTCTCGCCCATGGAGGTCGTCAACGGCGCCACCCGCACCGGCCTGTCGATCCGGGAGTGGCTGACCGCGGCGAAGGAGGCCGGCCTGGACACCATTCCCGGCACGGCGGCCGAGATCCTCGACGACGAGGTCCGCTGGATCCTCACCAAGGGCAAGCTGCCCGCCGCGACCTGGATCGAGGTGATCGAGACCGCCCACGAACTGGGCATCCGGTCGTCGTCGACCATGATGTACGGGCACGTCGACCAGCCCCGGCACTGGCTCGGCCACCTGCGCACGCTCGCCGGCATCCAGCAACGCACCGGCGGCTTCACGGAGTTCGTGACGCTCCCCTTCATCCACACCAACGCCCCGGTGTACCTGGCGGGGATCGCCCGGCCCGGCCCGTCGGTCCGCGACAACCGGGCGGTGACCGCGATGGCCCGGCTGCTGCTGCACCCGTACATCCCGAACATCCAGACCAGCTGGGTCAAGCTCGGCACGGAGGGCGCGGCGGAGATGCTGCGCTCGGGCGCCAACGACCTGGGCGGCACGCTGATGGAGGAGACGATCTCCCGGATGGCCGGGTCCTCCTACGGCTCGTACAAGTCGGTCAAGGACCTGATCGCGGTGGCCGGGGCGGCCGGGCGGCCGGCGAAGCCCCGGACGACGCTGTACGGCGAGGTGCCCGAGGAGCGGCAGCGGGCGGCGGCGGCCTCGGACGGGCACCTGCCGGAGCTGCTGCCGGTGCTGGACTGACCCGGGGGAGCACCACAGTACGATGATCGGACCCCTGTTCCGACGGGTGTCAGGGGTCCTGTAACCGAGGAGTTGCGTGCCGTGCCAGCCCCCAAGGTCTGGGTGACCGGTCTGACGGTAGGAGCCATCGCCGCCGTCGCCGTCCTGGCCGTGCAGGCCGACAAGGGACCGAGGCCCCCTGCGGTCGCCTCCAAGCCGCACGCGTCGGCGTCGGCGGGCGCGCAGCCCCACGCCACGAAGACGAAGTCGCCGGCCGCGGTGCCGGGCGGCTCCGGCACCGGCCGCCGGATCGTCTACTCGCTCGGCCGCAAGACGGTGTGGCTGGTCGACGCGAGCGACGCGGCGCGCCGCACCTTCGCCGTGTGGCCGGGGACGGTCGCACCCGCCCCCGGCGCCTACACGGTCGGCACCCGCACCGAGGGCCCGATCACCGGCTCGGACGGTGTGAAGATCGAGCACATCGTGTACTTCTCGGTCAGCTCCGGGGTCAACATCGCCTTCTCCAACGCGGTCGACGGGACGTCCCCGCCGCCCGCGTCCGGCACCCGCACCGGCGGTATCCGGATGAAGGCGGCGGACGGGACGGCGCTGTGGACCTTCGCGACGGCCGGCACGAAGGTCGCGGTCGTCAAGTAGTGGCGTCCTCGCGCCGGTTGTCGCTGAACAGCACGACGAGCAGCGTGATCCCGGCGAAGACGAACACCCGCAGGGCGGCGTCCAGGCCGTTCCAGGTCTTCGACTGCCACATGGAGAACCACTCGCCGCCGACGGCGATGAACCCGGCGCCGAACAGCAGGAGCAGCATCAGCAGGCCATAGGTGGAGACGCTGCGGGCGCGGGCGTGGTCCCGGCGGGCCCACAGCCAGGTCGCGTAGATCAGGACGAGCGCGGCGACCGTCTCCCAGACGATGATCGCGACGTAGGCGGCGTTCTGCAGGCCCTTGCTCGTGATGGCCCGCCACATCAGGTCGTCGTCCTTGAACGTGGTGTCCATGGCCAGGACGTGCTGCACGAAGGCCTGGTTGGTCCCGAAGTCGGTGATGTTGCCGAAGGCGACGAGCGCGATGTAGAGGGCGACGCTCGCCGTCAGGAGCGCGGCCGTCAGGGTGAGGGCGCGGGCGTGGGGGGTGGTGACCGTGGTCGAGGCGGTCGTTGTGTTGGTGGACATGACAGCCATCTTTCCCCGGCGTGATCGGTCCGTGCACCGGATTGCCCCCTGAACCGACCGTCCCCGTTCGATTACAGTGCTGAACTGTCGTATGTCGGGCGGGGGCCTCGGGGAGGTTCTGGTGGGTGGGACAGCCGGGGCCGTCTGGGGCCGCGCGGAACAGCAGGACTTCCGCAGCCGGGTGCGGGGCACGCTGCTCGGATCCGCCGTGGGAGACGCGCTGGGAGCGCCGGTCGACGGGCTGGACCTGGAGGGCATACACGAGGGGTACGGGCCCGAGGGGCTCGGCGATCTCGATGTCGCCTACGGCAGACGCGGAGCCGTCACCCACCTCACCCAGCTCACCCTGTTCAGCGTGGACGGGCTGATACGCGCCCAGGTCCGGCGGGACACCGGCGCCTGGCATCCGCCGACCGACCTGCACCGCGCCTATCTGCGGTGGGCCGCCACCCAGCGCGACTGGGGGCCCGACGAACGGCGCAAGGACGACGGCTGGCTTGCCCGCGAGGAGTGGCTGTACGCCCGGCGCGACCCGGCCCGCTCGCTGCTGATCGGCTTCGGCGACGAGAACATGGGCACCCTCGACGCCCCCAAGAACCCGGCCGAGGTCGGGCCGGAGGCGGTGGCCCGCTCCGCGCCCTTCGGACTCCTCGTCGGCTGGGAGCCGCAGCTCGTCGCCCAGCTCGCGGTGGAGTGCGCGGCGCAGACCCACGGGCACCCGATGGCCTACCTGTCGGCGGGGGCGTACGCCGTCGTCGTGCACGGGCTGGCCCGCGGCGAGACCCTCGACGCGGCCGTCCAGCAGGCCCTCGCCCTGCTCGGCGCCCGCCCCGGCCACGAGTCGGTGTCCGCCGCGCTGCAGCACGCACTCGGTGCCGTACGGCAGGGCATGCCGACGCCCGCCCGGGTCGCCGAGCTCGCCGGGGACCGTACGGCGGAGGGGACGCTGGCCGCCGCCGTGTACTGCGCGCTGGTCGGCGAGGACGTCCGGCACGGCCTGTGCCTCGCCGTGAACCAGGACGGCCCGTCGGGGGCGACGGCCTCGCTGACCGGCGGCCTGCTGGGCGCCCTGCACGGCGAGACGGCCCTGCCGCCCGCCTGGCTTGCCGAGCTGGAGGGCCGCCCCACCATCCTGGAACTGGCCGACGACTTCGCCATGGAGATGACCCAGGGCCCCGCCCTCCACGGCCCGGCAGGCGCCTCCCCGGGCTGGCTGGCCCGCTACCCGCGGGCCTGAGCCCGCCTGGACCGTCGGCCGGCCACGCCAGGCCT
>NZ_JAMGBF010000068.1 GCF_023516615.1 Streptomyces panaciradicis | reverse complement strand
ACTGGCCGACGACTTCGCCATGGAGATGACCCAGGGCCCCGCCCTCCACGGCCCGGCAGGCGCCTCCCCGGGCTGGCTGGCCCGCTACCCGCGGGCCTGAGCCCGCCTGGACCGTCGGCCGGCCACGCCAGGCCTGCCCGGCGAGCGCTGGACGGGGGTCTTGCCCGGGTGGTGCCCGCTGCTCGCGGCTCTGAGCCCGGGGTTCGTCGGCGGCTTGATTCCGCCTGTCCGGCGAGCACCGGTACTTCCCGGGCGGGCGGCTGTTCGCGGCTGTGAGGTCGGGGTTGCTCGGCGGCTTGTTCCCGTCGCCCGGCGAGCGCTGGACGGGGGTCCTGCCCGGGTGGTGCCCGCTGTTCGTGGCTGTGAGGTCGGGGTTCGTCGGCGGCTTGATTCCGCCTGTCCGGCGAGCACCGGTACTTCCCGGGCGGGCGGCTGTTCGCGGCTGTGAGGTCGGGGTTGCTCGGCGGCTTGTTCCCGTCGCCCGGCGAGCGCTGGACGGGGGTCCTGCCCGGGTGGTGCCCGCTGTTCGGGGCTGTGAGGTCGGGGTTCGTCGGCGGCTTGATTCCGCCTGTCCGGCGAGCGCTGGGTGTCCGTGCCGGTCGGGGCGGCCCGGTACCGGCATCTGCCGCGCGCCGGGTGTTCCCGGGCATCGGGCGTCCGCCCGTGATCCCGGCGGCCGGCCTCCCTAGGCTCTGTCGGCCGCCTCGCGGGCCGTTCGCTCCAGGCGGTCGCGGTAGTCCTGCCACCATGCCGGGTCGTCCGACGGCAGGTTGGTGCTGTTCTGGAGCCAGCCCGCGGAGCCGTCGAGCTGTTCGCGGAGGATGTCGGCCTGGCCCGCGTGCCGCTGGGTGTCGGCGAGGACCCGGGCCAGCGCGTGGTGCAGGGTGATCTCGTCCTTGCCGGCCTGCCACCACGGCACCTTGCCGACCGTGTCCGGGGGCAGTGCCGCGACCGTGGCGTCGGCGTGCTGCCACGCCTGCCGGTAGCGGTCGACGACGTCCGCCCGGGACTCGTCGGCGGACGCCCACATGTCGCTGTTGTCGTCGGCGACGGGCCCGTACCAGGGGCGGCCCGGGGCGGCGGGACGCCCGAACGTGTCGCCCAGGTAGCCCAGTTCGACGTAGGTCACATGCTTGACCAGGCCCAGCAGATTGGTGCCGGTCGGGGTCAGGGGCCGCCGGACGTCGTACTCGGACAGGCCCTCCAGCTTCCACAGCAGGGCGTCACGGGCGTCCTGGAGGTAGCGGAGGAGGTCGGCCTGCGGGCCCGAGGGGAGTGGGGTGGTCATGCCGGTCAGTCTGCCGGTCGTGGAGTGCGCCGGCACCGGCTTTTCCCCTCCCCCCGGGCCCGGGGCGTCAGTCCTTCACCGGCGTGCGGCCCAGCGTGTCCTCCACGCCCTCCGCCGGAGCCGGTACGGCGACCGCCGTGCTGTCGTCGTCCGTGTTGATCCGCTCGATGACCGCCAGCCGCTCCGGGGTGTCCTCCGGCTTCAGGTAGCCGATGAGGATGTAGAGGACCAGGGAGACGGCCAGCGGGATGGAGACCTGGTACTGCAGCGGCACGCCGCCGTCGATGTTCCAGTTGATGGGGTAGTTGACCAGCCAGAAGGCCAGCAGGCCCAGGCCCCAGCTGGTCAGCGCCGCCGTCGGGCCGGAGCGGCGGAAGGGCCGCAGCACGCCCAGCATCATCGGGATGGCGATCGGGCCCATCAGACCGGCGACCCACTTGATGACGACCGTGATGATGTCCTTGAAGGTGGGCGAGTTGACCTGGGTCGCCACCGCCATCGACAGGGCGAGGAAGACCACCGTGGTCACCCGGGCCGCGATCAGCCCGGAGCGCTGCCCCCACTCACGGGCCCGCCGGGACAGCACGGGCGCCGCGTCCCGGGTGAAGACGGCCGCGATCGCGTTGGCGTCGGAGGAGCACATGGCCATCGTGTGGGAGAAGAACCCGACGATCACCAGGCCCAACAGGCCGTGCGGCAGCAGCTGTTCGGTCATCAGGCCGTAGGAGTCGGAGCCGTCCGGCTTCTGGGCGTGCACCAGCAGCGGCGACATCCACATGGGGAAGAACAGCACGACCGGCCAGACCAGCCACAGCGCCGCGGACAGCCGGGCCGAGCGCGTGGCCTCGCGCGGGGAGCCCGTCGCCATGTAGCGCTGGGCCTGGTTGAGCATGCCGCCGTTGTACTCGAAGAGCTTGATGAAGAGGAACGCCAGCAGGAAGACGGTGCCGTAGGGGCCGACGAGGGGCTTGCCGTGGCCGTGCAGGGCCGGCTGGTCCCAGGCCTCGAAGAAGCCGATGCCCTTGTCGTTCAGCTTCAGCACGACCGCCACGAACATCGAGACGCCGGCCAGCAACTGGATGACGAACTGGCCCAGTTCGGTCAGCGCGTCCGCCCACAGACCGCCGATCGTGCAGTAGACCGCGGTGATCGCGCCGGTGATGAGGATGCCCTGGTTCAGGGAGATGCCGGTGAAGACGGACAGCAGGGTGGCGATCGCCGCCCACTTCGCGCCCACGTCGACGATCTTCAGCAGCATGCCGGACCAGGCGAGGGCCTGCTGGGTCTTCAGGTCGTAGCGGTTCTTCAGGTACTCCAGCGGCGAGGCCACCTGCAGCCGGGAGCGCAGGCGGTTGATCCGCGGCGCGAACAGCTTCGAGCCGATGGCGATGCCCAGCGCGATCGGGAAGGACCAGGTCACGAAGGACGTCACGCCGTAGGTGTAGGCGATGCCCGCGTACCCCGTGAACAGGACCGCGCTGTAGCCCGACATGTGGTGCGAGATGCCGGACAGCCACCAGGGCATCTTGCCGCCGGCGGTGAAGAAGTCGCTGACGTTGCCCACTTGCTTGTGCGACCAGACGCCGATCGCCACCATCACGCCGAAGTAGCCGATGAGCACGGCCCAGTCGAGACTGTTCATGAGCCCCCTTCCAGGGTCCGCTGCCGGGGACGGGCATGACGAACTCTGAGTGGGGTGGCATGATCACAGCAAGCAAGCAGCAGTTCAAGAGAAGGTAAAATCGTTCCGCTTGATGGTCGCTGTTTATGTACATGAACAGCCAGCGTGGCTGGATCTCGATGGTCAGCGCATCAGTTCCCCGGCGTTGACCAGCAGCGACTGCCCGGTGATGGCCCGTGCCCGGTCCGAGGCGAGGAAGACCGCCGCATCGGCCACGTCCGCGTCCGTGGCAAGGTCGGGCAGCGCCATCCGGTCGGTCAGCCGCTTCAGCACCTCGCCCTCCGGCACCCCCTCCGTCTGTGCCGTGAACTGCACGTACGCCTGCACCGGCGGGCCCCACATCCAGCCCGGCAGCACGGTGTTGACCCGGACGCGGTGCGGCCCGAGCTCGCGCGCCAGCGAGTACATCGCGCTCGTCAGCGCCCCCTTCGAGGCCGCGTACGCCGCCTGCCGGACCTGCGTGGGCGCGGCGACGGAGGACTGCGTACCGATGAACACCACCGAACCGCCCGCCGCTTTCAGCCCCGGCAGACACGCGCGCGTCATCCGCAGCGACCCCAGCAGGTTCACGTCGATCACCGACTGCCAGGTCGTGAAGTCCGCGTCCTCCAGGCCGCCGAAGTAGCCGTCCCACGCGGCCACATGGACCACCGCGTCGATCCGGCCGAAGCGCTCGTGCGCGAGGGCGGCCAGCGCCGCGCACTGGCTCTCGTCGGTGATGTCCGTCGGCCGGTACGCCGTGTGCGCCCCGTCGGGATCGATCTCGGCCGCGCTCTTGGCGAGGTTCGCCTCCGTGCGGGCCCCGAGCACCGCGTTGCCGCCGTCGCGCACCACCGCCGCCGCGACCTGGTGACCGAGCCCGGCGCCGACTCCCGAGACGACGACGGTCTTGCCCGTGAGCAGTGACATCCGAGCCTCCGCGGGTCTGGCCAATTATCTGACGGAGCGTCAGAGTATGGGCGACCGGCGGAGGACGGAAGGGGAGCGACGTGAGCGAGGAAACCAGGAGCGACGTGTACGCCGAGCTGGCCGCCGTAGGACCCTACGGAGTCCGTCCCGGCCACGCCCTCATCACCATGGTGGAACCGCATCCAGGCCACGAGTACGCGTACAACCGCTGGTACGAGGACGACCACTACTACGCCGGCGCGATGGCCATGCCCTGGATGTTCGCCGGGCGCCGCTGGGTGGCCACCCGCGACCTCCAACTGCTGCGCTACCCGGAGAAGTCGGCGGTCGCCCAGCCGGTCACCGCCGGCTGCTACCTCTCGACGTACTGGGTCACGGACGGCCGCTACGACGACCACATGCGGTGGACCGTGGCGATCAACAAGCGGCTCAACCGGGACGCCCGCGTGTACCAGGACCGCACCCACGTCTTCACGGCGTTCCAGGACCACGAGGTCACCGTCTACCGCGACGGGGCCGCCGGGCCCCGCGACTTCCACGCCCTCGACCACCCCTACGCCGGCCTGGTGGTGGAGGTGATCGACGCCGAATCGGCCGCGCAGCGGGCCGAGTTGCTCGAATGGCTGCGGGCGCGGCACCTGCCAAGGCGGCTCGCCGGGTCACCGGCGGCCATGGTGACCGTGTTCCGGCCGACCCCGCTGCCGGGCGACCGGATGACGTACGTGAAGCAGGTGGAGGGCGTGGACACCCGGCTGACGCTGCTGTGGTTCCTGGAGGCCGATCCACGTGAGTGCTGGGAGGCGTACTTCACGGGGCTGGACGGGCCGGTGGCCGAGACGGGGCTGGGGAGGGTGGAACTGGTGGCGCCGTTCGTCCCGACGGTCCCCGGGACGGACAGGTACGTCGACCGGCTGCGCTAGGGCCCGTCGTCACGACGGGCCCCGGACACAGGCCGAGCCCCCTCGGCAAGGACGGCGAAGCTGGTCGAGAGGGCTCTTGCTGTGCTGCTTGTGAAGTTGTACTCGGGGGAAGGACGGTCCGAAGATCGTGAGTCCCTTCCGCTACGCCTTGATCGACGCGACGAACGTGTTCCACGCCTCGGCCGGGAAGGCCAGCACCGGGCCCTCGGTGACCTTGGAGTCCCGGACGGCCATCGCCGCGACAACCGGTGACTTGATCTCGACGCACGCGCCGTTGCCCGTGGAGTACGAGGACTTGGTCCACGTGTCCGTGGCGCCCTGACGAATTGCCATTTTTGCTCCGGAGTGCCAGTCGTTGAGTTGCTGTCACCGCACGACGAGTCCGACTCCGGACCCACAGCGCGGTTTGCGCCAACCTGTGGTGCGTGGTGGCGTGATCGACGCTACTCGCCCACCTCGGTGTACGAAGCGACTATTCACTCGACTGGATGGCATATTCCAGGTGGGTCTTCCACTGGAGACCCAGGAAGGTGTACGGTACGGCGCTTCAGCGGGCGTACTCCTTCGCGATGTCCGCGATGAACTGCCGTGACTGGTCCGGATTGAGGGCCTGCGCCCGCAGGTGCTCGTACATCACGCTGTACTTCTGGACGTCGTTCGCCTTCTCCAGGTACAGGTCGCTGGTCACGCCCTCGATGTAGACCACGCTGGAGTCGGCCGCGTCCGGGAACTCGAGGATCGCGTACTGGCCGTTGAGGCCGGGATGCGCCCCCATGTCGAAGGGGATCACCTGCACGGTGACGTGCGGCAGCTGCGACTGCTCGACGAGGTGCTCCAACTGGTCCCGCATCAGTGAGCGGTTGCCCACCACCCGGCGCAGGGCCGCCTCGTCCATCACGGTCCACAGCCGCAGCGGGTTCTCCGGGGCGGTGATTCGTTCCTGCCGGCGCAGCCGCACCTGGACGCGCTTGTCGATGTCGGCGGCCGCGGTCTCCGGCAGGGCGCCCGCGATCAGCGTCTCGGCGTACTGCCGGGTCTGCAGCAGCCCCGGCACGACCTGCGGGTCGTAGACGCGCAGGCTCGCCGCGTCCGTCTCCAGCCCGATGTACACGCTGTAGGGGATGTCGCCGAAGGAGTGCCACCAGCCCTGCTGACGGCTGTCCTTGGCCATCTGCATCAGCGAGTCGACGATCCGGTGGTCCTCGACCTCGTACACCCCGCACAGGTCGCGGACGTCGCGCTGGCTGATGCTGCGCCGGCCGTTCTCCAGCCGGCTGATCTTCGACTGCGACACCAGCAGCCGCTCCGCCACTTCCTCGGCCGTCATGCCCTTGAGCTCACGGAGCCGGCGCAGCTCCTGGCCCAGCCGGCGTCGCCTGACGGTGGGATTGACACTTGACGCCACGGGACGTGCACCTCCGGCTGCGGACCTCTGTCTGCCACTTTGCGTATCTGCTGTTGAGCAGATTGCCACCAAGGTGCTTTCTACCGCTGGGAAACGGCGGATATGCGCTGCATACACGCCAGTTCGCGAGTCCCGCACACAAAGCGGCCGCGCGGGACGGCGGAACCGTCGCGCCTTCCGTATCCGAGGACACGGACGACGTACGGTCCCGTCGCCCCGCGCGGGCCAGCGGCTCCCGAACCGGGTCTGGGGACTCTGGTGCGGCGTGTGGTGCTGTGCGGTGCGGGTGTTGCCGGTGTGTCGTGGGACCGCGGCTCAGTGGGCCACGACACGCGCCATGGGTCCGCGGCGCGGCTGCATCGGAACGCCGCGAGCGGGTTCCGGTGCGGGCCCGGAGGGTCCGGCGGCCGGGCGGCCGGCCGGGGCCGGGCTGCGGCGGGGCTGGGCGCCCACGCCGTTCTGGACGTCCATCACGGCGTGCGCGACGAGACCGCCCATGGGGTCGTGCCTGATCAGGTCCCGCAGCCGGGACCGGGACGAGCGTCCCTCGTTCCCCGGATACAGGTGCTTGCCGAGGCCGACCGCGTGCGCCAGTGCGGCGAGCGCCGCGGTCCGTGGGTCCGGCGGTACGCCGGTACGGATCGCGGAATCCAGCCGGGCCCTGATCTCCCGGCTGATGGCGTTGTCCGTCGCCTGGTAGCGAGTCGTCGGCAGCACTCCGCACATCTGGCCCGCCACGGCATGCACCATGCCGCACCGCTCCAGATGCGAGAGGTAGGTCTGGCGCAGCCCAAGGCGCGGCCCGCCGATCCAGTTCACTGCCCGCACGGGAGCGCCACGCCTTCGCAGCAACTCCAACGCGCAGTCCAACGTTGGATCTCCAGTCGGCCGTGGTGCTACCACGGCGATACGATCCCCGTCTGGGGCTATCCGTCCGGCCAGCGCCAGCTCCACTAGCTGTGCTCCGGCCAGACCGAGGTCGAGCGACTGCGGCTGCGCAGTGGTACCCGTGGCCGGGTCCAATGCCAGCAACAGAAGCTCCTCCGGAAGTGTTCTGCGGCTCCTGCCCATCCATGCCTCCCCGCGTGGATGAAAGACAGGGTGACCCCTCTCACATTGGTCTGTCGAGAGTGCGTGACCTCTTTGTGAGGGAACCGGTAGGTATGTCGTTCTCGTCTACCGCAGGGGTCAAGCCCGCACACAGGACACTGGTACATGCTTCGGACAGCGCCACAAGCGGTGTCCCGGGCGGCGATTCACGGTTCGGTTGACGGTTCGGCAGCCGCGTGCGGGGCATGCGGCGGCACATGGAGGAGGCATCGGTGGCGGGCGAGTCCCCCGACAGGTCGAAGCAGCGCGAGTCGTCGGCAGAACCGACGTCGGGGAGCGCGGGTCCGGTTCCCGAGGCCAGGGCGGCCGCCGATGAGGAGCCGGGGACGCGCGGAGGCGTGGACACGGCCACGCGGGTGCTTTCGGTACGTGATCTCCTGACGGAAGCCGAGAAGACGGCGGAGACGGCGGACGAGGAGGCCGAGGCCGCCGAGGCGGCGCGGCAGGCGTCCGAGGCCGGGGACGCGGAGGTCTCCGAGGCCGAGGACCCGGGTGACGAGGCCGAGGCCGAGGAGGCCGCTGAGGGCCCCGGCACGCCCGGAACCGGTAGCGAGCCCTCCGGCACCGCCAGGACCGCCGAGAAGGCCCCGGAGAGCGCCGGGAGCGCCCCCGAGAGCGCGTCCGGGGACGCCGGCGCGGATTCCGCCGCGGAGGCGGCTCCGGGGCGCCAGGGAGGCGAGGACGGCGCTGACGCCGACTCCGACGGCCCTGAGGCGTCCGACGGCGGGACCGACGCCGGGGCCGACGGTGGGTCGGGCGGCACCGTCGGCGACGAGCGGTTGCGCGCCGCCGTGGCCGCGTGGGTCCGGTCCGGCGACTCCGACGGCGACGAGAAGCCCGCGGGTCCCGCGGAGCCGGCGGACGCCGAGGCCGAGAAGCCGTCCGCGAAGACCGAGGGCGACGACGACGAGGCCGGGTCGACCGAGGCGGCGGCGGAGACCGAGGCGGAGGCAGAGCCCGAGGACGCGGTGGCCGACGCCGAGCCGGAGGACGCGGTGGCCGACGCGGACGCCGAGCCCGCCGACTCCGAGCCCGCCGACTCCGAGCCGGAGGACGCCAAGCCCGCCGACGCGGAGGCCGAGCCCGAGGACGCCGTCGCCGGCAAGAGCGACGCCAAGGCCGACACCAAGACCCCCGGTGACGACTCCGAGGGCTCCGGCCCCGTCGATCAGCCCACCGCGATCTTCAAGCGGCCCAGCCCCCAGGTCGACCAGCCGACCACCATGCTCAAGCTGACCGACCCGAAGCCGGCCCCGAAGGCCGAGCCCAAGCCGGACCCGAAGCCGGACTCGAAGCCGGGCGCCAAGGCCGAGCCCAAGCCGGACCCCGAGCGCACCAGCAAGTTCGTCGCGCTCAAGCCCCTGGACGACCCGGCGGCGAAGCAGCCGAAGCCCGCGCCCGCGGACGCCACGGCGTCCGTCCCGCAGGTCGGTCCCGAGCGCACCACCCAGCAGCCGCTCCCGCCCAAGCCCCCGCTGGACCTGCTGGCGGAGCTGACCAACACCCCGCCGCCGCCGGAGACCCCGGTCCGCACGATCGTCCGCCGGGTCAAGATCTGGACGCCCCTGGTCCTGCTGCTGGCCGTCGTCTTCGCGATCGTGCAGGCGGTCCGCCCGCTGCCGGCCCCCACCCTCGACCTCACCGCCGACGAGAGCTACACCTTCGGCGGCGGCAAGGCCGACATCCCGTGGCCGGCGGACGGCGAAGGCGCCCTCGACGTCCAGGGCATCGGTTCCTTCGGCTCCTCCGGCGCGCAGAAGCCCGTACCGATCGCCAGTGTCGCCAAGGTCATGACCACGTACCTGATCCTGCGCGACCACCCGCTCAAGGGCGACGGCGCGAAGATCAAGGTCGACCGGACGGCGGAGGAGCAGGCGACCGCGGACGGCGAGTCGACGGTTCAGGTGAAGGCCGGTGACACGATCACCCAGCGGGAGGCCCTGGAGGGCGTCCTGATCGCGTCCGCGAACAACGTGGCCCGTCTCCTGGCCCGCTGGGACGCCGGGTCCGAGAAGGCGTTCGCGAGCAAGATGAACGCCGCCGCCAAGGACCTCGGGATGACGAACACGACGTACACCGACCCCTCGGGCCTGCAGAAGACCACCGTCTCCACGGCCGCGGACCAGGTGAAGCTCGCGAAGGCCGCGATGAAGAACCCGAGCTTCCGCGAGATCGCCCGGATGATGGAGTACACCGACTACAAGGGCAGCAAGCACAGCAACTGGAACCGCCTGGTCGGCTACAACGGCGTCATCGGCATCAAGACCGGCACCACCACCGCGGCCGGCGGCAACCTGGTCTTCGCGGCCGTCAAGCAGGTCGGCGGCGAGACCCGCACCATCGTGGGCGCCGTCCTCGGCCAGGGCCCCGGCGGCAGCGACAACACCATCCTCTCCGGCGCCCTCGACGCCGGCGACAAGCTGATCCGGGCCGCGCAGGGCGCCCTGAAGTCGGCGACGATCCTGAAGAAGGGCGACGTCGTCGGCTATGTCGACGACGGCCTCGGCGGCCGTACCCCCGTCGTGATCACCAAGGACGTCTCGGCCGTCGGCTGGGCCGGGCTGAAGGTGAAGCTGTCCTTCGTCACGGACGACCTGCCGCACTCGGCGAAGGCCGGCACGAAGGTCGGCACCCTCACCGTCGGCGACGGCGGCACCAGCGGTGCGGTGCAGGTCCCCGTCCAGCTGCAGAAGGACCTCGCCGAACCCGGCTTCACCGACAAGCTCACCCGCATCGGCTGACCCGGCGGGCGACCCGTGGCGCACCGGCCGCCGTCCCCCCGGGGACGGCGGCCGGCGTGTGCGCGGGGGCGGGCCGCGGGGTGGCGGTGCCGGCGCTGCGTGCTAGCGTCACGAAACGGGGCAGGCCGTCGCGCAGGGGACGCGGCCGGGAAAGCCCCGGGGACGTGGCCGCGAACGCGCGGGCAACGGGACGCGTCCTGTGCACAGAGGACCAGAACAGAAGACGGGACACCACGGGGAGTGCCTTCAGGTGGCCACTGCGGAGCCGACACGCGCCGACGACGCCGATCCGGGACGGGGAACCGGCCCGCGAATACGCGTGCCCGTGCCACGTGTCGACGCCCCTGACGGCGACGACCGAACGGACGACGCCCGTCCGCAGGACGCTCCGTCCCGTGCGACGGCCCTCCTGCTCGCCCTGCGCGAGCGGCTGCTGCGGCACCCGGTGCTCTCGATCACCGTGCTCGCCGGCGCCCTCCACATCGCCTGGTTCTTCACGTTCGCGAACAGTGGCGGGGACCTCGCGGCGCAGGACGCGTGGGCCGAGTTCGTCGGCCGGCACCCGGACTCGGCGTACAACCTCGCCTGGTACGGCGGCATGCACCCGGTGTCCTACAGCGTGGTGTCGCCGTACCTGATGTCCGTGCTCGGCGTGCGGACGACGATGATGATCGCGGGGACGGTCTCGGCCGGTCTGCTCACGATGATCCTCATCCGCAGCCGGTCGGTGAAGAACCCCCTGTGGGCCTCGCTGGCGGGCGTCTTCGCGTTCCTGTGCAACGCGGCCTCCGGGCGGGTGACGTTCGGGCTGGGCACGGTGTTCGCGCTGGGCGCGGTCGCCGTCGTGTTCTGCTGGCCGCACAAGTGGCGCTACCGCAGAGGCGCGAAGGCCGCCTGCGCGGCGCCGCTGGCCGCGCTCGCCACGCTGGCCTCGCCGGTGGCCGGGCTGTTCGTCGGGCTGGTGGCCGTCGCCCTGTTCCTGCAGAAGCGCCGGCCCGGCGCCTGGGCGCTGGGTCTCGCGCCGGCCGCCGTGGTGGCCCTGTCGGCGTGGCTGTTCCCGTTCTCCGGCACCCAGCCGATGACGATCGGCTCCGCCAGCCTGCCGTTCGTCTACGCGGTCCTGGTCCTCGTGCTCGTCCCCAGGAAGTGGACGACGGTCCGGCTCACCTCCGCGGTGTACGGCCTGTCCGTGCTCGGCGTGTGGGTCGTCAGCTCCCAGATCGGCTCCAACATCACCCGGCTGGCGATGCTGTTCGCCGGTGTCACACTCGTCGCCGTGCTGCCGTTCAAGACCCGGCACACCCGCGAGTGGTACCTGACGGTGCTGGCCATCGCCGGGTTCACCTTCTGGATCGGGTTCAAGGCGGTCGACGACGTCGTGCGCACCACCCCGACCGCCTCCTGGGCCCGCGAGCTGGCCCCGCTCGTCAACGAGCTCCAGGGGGTCGGCGCCGAGAAGGGCCGCGTCGAGGTGGTCCCCGCCCGCTCCCACCGCGAGGCCTCCGCCCTCGCGCCGTACGTGAACCTGGCCCGCGGCTGGAACCGCCAGGCCGACATGGAGCGCAACCCCCTCTTCTACGACGACACCCTCAACTCGGCGAACTACCACGAATGGCTGCGCCGCTGGGCCGTCCACTTCGTCGTGCTGCCCAAGGGCGAGCCGGACGGCGACGGCGGCGAGCGCGAGCGGGAACTCGTCCAGCGGGGCATGCCGTATCTGCGGCAGATCTGGGGCGACGCCAACTGGCAGCTGTTCCGGGTCACCGACCCCACCCCGCTCGCCGACCCGCCCGCCATCGTGGACCGCGCCGACCAGGGCGAGCTGACCATCGAGGTGAAGAAGCCCGGCCGGGTCCTCATCCGGGTCCCCTACTCCCCGTGGCTCGGCCTGGTCGACGCCAAGGGCAAGGGCGTGAAGCCCCCGCAGGAGACGGACGCCTCCAAGCACCGCGCCGACGGCCTGCCGAAGTCGTACGACAACGTCAACGGCTGCCTGATGCAGACGGAGGAGGACGCCAAGGGCGACAAGTGGACGCTCCTGCTGGCGCCCAAGGCGGGCACCTACCGGCTGGGGGCGCCGTATCAGCTGCCGCGCGGGACTCCGTGCCCCGACGAGCTGAAGTAGCGCCCCGGCACCGTCACCTCACCGGGAACGCGATGTCGCACACCTCGTCCTCGGGCCCCGCCGCGTCCCAGTCCGCGAAGTAGACCTCCCGGCAGGGCCCCGCCTGCTCCAGCCCCTCCGCGGCGATCCACTGCTCCACCGCCTCGAAGGCCGCCAGGATCTGCGGGTGGGCCACCTGGGCCTTGGTGATGCGCGTGTACGCCAGCCGCTGGGCCGGCTCCACCCGCACGCCCGTCTCCCAGGACCGGCCGTGCTCGCGCGCCCACGCCCGCGCCGCCGTCTCGTCGGCGACCGGCACGCACGCCTCCGCCGGACCGTCGCTCTCCATCGACACCTCCGCGTGGTAGACGACGTACGGCGCCGCCGTCACACCCCCGCACTCCCGGGCCGCCGTCTCCAGCCGGCCCAGCGACGCGCCGATCCACGCCGGCAACTCGTCGGCCAGCGTGTGCCGGGACTGGGTGATCACCACCCGCGCCGGTACGTCCACCGTCTCGACCACGAACTTCCCGTACATCTCGGAACTCCTCCCGGACAGCCGTCCACGGAGGTACTCGGCGAGCGTCCGCTGCCCGGCCAGCCGGGACTCCACGTCCGCCCAGTACGCGGCCAGCAGCGCGGCCCCCTCGGCGCCGTCCGCCTCGACCACCTCGGCGATCCGCGCCAGCGGCATGTCGAGCTGCCGCAGCAGCGCCACCAGCCGGGCCCGTTCCACCTGGCCCGCCCGGTAGTAGCGGTAGCCGCTGCCCTCGTCCACGTGGGCCGGGGCCAGCAGGCCGAGGCGGTCGTAGAGCCGCAGCGCCTTGGCCGACAGCCGCGCCCGGGCCGCGAACGCGCCGATGGTGAGCAGTTCGTCGTCCACCCGAGCATCCTCCGTCATCGCGCGGAACCGTTCCGCCCGACGACGGGGGATGCTCGTCCTTGCCCCAGGGACAAGGTCAACGGACCTCCGCTACGCGAGGGCGCTCTCGATCGCCGCGACGACCTCCGCCGCCTCCGGCTCGGTCTGCGGGGAGAAGCGGGCGACGACCTTGCCGTCGCGGCCGATCAGGAACTTCTCGAAGTTCCAGCGGATGTCGCCGTCGTGGCCCTCGGCGTCGGCGAAGGAGACGAGACGGTCGTACAGGGGGTGCCGTCCGTCCCCGTTGACCTCGACCTTCTCCGTCATCGGGAAGGTCACGCCGTACGTCGCCGAGCAGAACTCGGCGATCTCCTCGGAGCTGCCGGGCTCCTGGCCCAGGAACTGGTTGCAGGGCACGCCGAGCACGGTGAAGCCCTGGTCGGCGAAGCGCTCCTGGAGCCGCTCCAGACCGGCGTACTGCGGGGTCAGCCCGCACTTGGAGGCCACGTTCACGATGAGCACGGCCCGCCCCGCGTACTGGGGGAGGCCGGCCGATCCACCTTGGAGGGCGCCGATCTCCACGTCGAGGGGGCCGGCGCCGTTGCTGTCTGCGGTCGTCATGAGCGGATGCTAACTCCGCTGCGTACCGGACCGGTCCTGGGCCTCCACCAGGATGTCACCGGCGGGCGTGCGGGAGTAGAGCACCGAGCGGCCCGCCCGGCGCCGCTCCACCAGGCCCGCGTCCAGCAGCACCCTCAGATGCCGGCCGACGGAGCCGAGCCCCTGACCGGTCACGGCGGTCAGCTGGCTGGTGCTCAGGGGGGAGCCGAGCAGCACGAGGACCGCGGCGCGGGCGGGGCCGAGGAGGGCGGCCAGGCTCGCGGGCGCGGGCCGCGCGGTGCCGTCGGCGAGCGCGCCGGCGCAGGTGTAGACGAGGGCGTACCGCTCGGGCTCCTCCCAGGACACCCAGCCCGCCTTCGGCGTGACCGGCACGAAGACCAGCTCGGCGCCGGAGATGTCGCGCGGCGGATACTCGTGCAGGTTCACCTGGAGCCGGTTCTCGCCGAGCCACCGGCTGCGCCCCGGCCGCAGCGAGTCGAGGACGCTCGCCCAGCCGCCCCGGCTGACCTGCGCGGTGCGGGCGACCACATCGGCCTGCAGGATGTGCCGGCGGCGGCTCCAGTACGGCCGTACCGCCTCGGTCCACACATGGGCGAGGAGGTCGGCCGCGCGCTCGGGAAGGTCGTCGCGGCGCAGCTCGTCCGGCAGCGGCCTGCCCTGCAGGGCGACGACGACATCGGCCCGGGCCCGCGCGGGATCGGTCGCCCGGACCCGGGCCACGCCCTCCTCGATGGACTCCCCGTCCCTCGGGGTGGGCGCCAGGAAGTCGGCGATCCATCCCCCACGTTCGACTGCGCTCACGCGGGGGACCCCCATCGGCCGAGCCCGGCCCGCACCAGCCGCGCGGTCACCGGGTCGGCCGCCAGCAGCGCCCGGTAGGCCGGGAGATGGGTCCGCAGCCAGAGCTGCTCACCCGGGTGCGCGGCTCCGCCGCGGTGCATCAGCTGCAGACAGGCGAAGGTCTCGGCCATCGGGGAGAGCACGAACCGGCTGCGGGCCAGGGTGTCGGCGTCGATCTGCCACCAGCCCATGCCCGCCCGCCCCTCGCCCCTGACCTTTCGCGTCCACGCGAAACAATAACCAGCGCTCCCGGGCTCTTCGCAGACTCCGGGCATGCGCAGTTACCGAGACCTCTTCCGCACCCCGGAGTTCACCCCGTTCTTCCTCTCCTCGGCGGGCCTCACCGTGGCCCAGACGATCGGCGGCCTGGCGCTCGGCACGCTGGTCTACCGGGCCACCGACTCGCCGCTGCTGTCGGCGGTGAGCATGTTCGGGCCGCAGCTGGCGCAGGTCCTGGGCGCGACCTTCCTGCTCTCGGGCGCCGACCGGCTGCCGCCGAGGTCGGCCCTGACCGGCATCGGCCTGTCCTTCGCGGCCGGATCGGCCCTGCTGGCGCTGCCCGGACTGCCGGTGTGGGGCGTCTTCGCCGTCGTCCTGCTCCAGGGGCTCGTCGCCTCGCTCGGCGGCGGAGTCCGCTGGGGGCTGCTGAACGAGATCCTCTCCAAGGACGGCTATCTGCTGGGGCGTTCGGTGTTCAACATGCTCTCCGGGCTCATGCAGATCACCGGATACGCGACCGGCGGCGCCCTGCTGGCGGTCCTGTCCCCGCGCGCCTGCCTGCTGCTCGCGGCGGCGCTCTACGCCGGCTCCGCCCTCGCCGTCCGCCTGGGCCTGACCGCCCGGCCGCCGCGCGCCTCGGGCCGCCCGTCCGTGGCGGCGACCTGGCGCACGAACCGCCTGCTGTGGTCCTCCCCGCCCCGCCGCCTCACCTACCTGGGCCTGTGGCTGCCCAACGGCCTGGTCGTCGGCTGCGAATCCCTCTACGTCTCCTACGACCCCCGGGCCGCCGGCGCCCTGTTCGCGGCCGCGGCGCTGGGCATGTTCGCCGGCGACGTGACCGTCGGCCGTCTCGTCCCTGCCACCCTGCGCCCCCGCCTGGCCACCCCGCTGCTCCTGCTGCTCGCCGCGCCCTACCTGCTGTTCGCGCTGCACCCCGCCCTGCCGTGGTCGGCCCTGCTCGCCGCCCTCGCCTCCGTCGGGTTCGGCGCGAGCCTCGTCCAGCAGGAGCGCCTGATGTCCCTCACCCCGGACGAACTCTCCGGCCACGCCCTGGGGTTGCACTCCTCGGGCATGCTGACCATGCAGGGCGTGGCCGCCGCGCTGGCGGGCTCGGTGGCCCAACTCACCTCGCCCGCCACGGCGATGACGGTCATGGCGGCCGCCTCGGCCGCCGTGACGGTGGTGCTCGCTACTGCTCGGGGGTCGCGGTCCGCGGGTCGGGCAGCGGAGCCGGTGCCGGAGCCGGAGCGGGTGCCACGGAAGAGGTCGGAACCGGAGCCGTCGTAGCCACCGGGGCCGTCGCAGTCACTGGGGCCGTCACCGCCGCGGGCTCGCCCGTCATCTTCCGCGCGGCCTTGTCGAAGTACCGCAGCAGCTCCACCGGGAAAGGCATCACGAGCGTCGAGTTCTTCTCGGCCGCCACCTCCACGACCGTCTGCAGCAGGCGCAGCTGCATGGCCTCGGGGGTGTCGGACATGATCCGGGAGGCGTTGGCGAGCTGCTGGGCGGCCTGGAACTCGCCGTCCGCGGTGATGACCCGGGCCCGGCGCTCCCGCTCCGCCTCGGCCTGCCGGGACATCGACCGCTTGAGGGACTCCGGCAGCTGCACGTCCTTGATCTCCACACGGTCGATGTGGACGCCCCAGCCGGCGGCCGGGCTGTCGATCATCAGGGCGAGCCCCTCGTGCAGCCGCTCACGGTCGGACAGCAGGTCGTCGAGGTCGCTCTTGCCGATGATGGAGCGCAGCGAGGACTGGGCGACCTGGCCGACGGCGAAGACGTAGTCCTGGACCTCGATGGCGGCCCGCAGCGGATCGGTCACCCGGAAGTAGACGACCGCGTCGACCTTCACCGAGACGTTGTCCTTGGTGATGCCCTCCTGGGTGGGCACCGGCATGGTGACCACCTGCGTGTTCACCTTCCGCATCCGGTCGACGAACGGGATCAGGAACGTCACGCCCGGCTGCCGGTACGACGGCAAAGCCTTGCCCATCCGGAACACGACCCCGCGCTCGACCTGGTTGACCACCCGCATCCCGCTGCGCAGCACGATCAGGGCGGCCAGGGCCACCAGCACCAGCGCGACCACAGTGCCTTCCATGGCACTCCATTCCTCGAAAAGATTCCCCGTAAGGATGGCGACAAGGAAGTAGACACCGGACGGAGTTGGCCGGATGCGCCCGCACGTGTCAGGAGATCGTCAAGAAAACCGCCCCGAGGAGAGCCGCCCGCCGAGGGTCGTCGTGGTGGGCGCCGGCTTCGGCGGCATCGCCGTCGCCGCCGAACTCCTGCGGCACGGACTCGACGACGTGACCCTGCTGGAGGCCGCCGCGGAACCGGGCGGCACCTGGTTCCACAACCGCTACCCGGGCGCCGCCTGCGACGTGCCGAGCCACCTGTACTCGTACTCCTTCGCCCAACGCGCCACCTGGACCCACCTGTTCTCCCGCCGGGACGAGATCCTGCGGTACGCGCGGGAGACCGCGGACGCGCTCGGCATCACCCCGCGGATCGTGACCGGCACGCGGGTGACCTCGTGCGCCTGGGACGAGGAGACACGGACCTGGACGGTGCGCGCGGGGGAGGGGCGCGAGTGGGTCGCGGACGCCGTCGTACTGGCCACCGGGCAGCTCGACAAGCCGGCCTACCCGGCGGTGGAGGGACTGTCCGACTTCGCGGGCCGCAGCTTCCACACCGCCCGCTGGGACGAGGACTACGACCTGCGGGGCAAACGGGTGGCCGTCATCGGCACGGGAGCGAGCGCGGTCCAGCTCGTGCCCGAGATAGCGCCGCTCACCGCGCACTTGACCGTGTTCCAGCGGACCGGCAACTGGTTCCTGCCGGGCACGGGCCGCCCCATGCCGGCCGCCCTGAACCGGCTGCTGCGCCGGCCCTGGGCACGCAGACTGTGGCGCCGGCTCCTCTTCCACGGCATCGAGCTGCTCACCCTCTGCATACGCCGTCCCCGCACCGTCGGCCGCGTCGGCGCCCTGCTCTCCGCCGCGCACATGCGCCGCCGGCTGCCCGACCCCGAACTGCGCCGCAGGGTCTGGCCGGACTACGCCTTCGGCTGCAAACGGGTCCTGCTCAGCTCGGAGTTCCTGCCCGCCCTCGCCCGCCCCGACGTGGACCTCGTGACGGACCGGATCGTGCGGATGACCCCCGAAGGGCCGCTCACCGAGGACGGACGGCTGCACCAGGTCGACTGCGTGATCCACGCGACCGGCTTCCGCACCAACACCTTCGTGCTGCCCATGACGATCAGCGGCGTGAACGGCCGCACGATCGCCCAGTGCTGGGCGCACGGGGCCCGCGCCCACCTCGGCATCATGGTCCCCGGCTTCCCCTCCCTGTTCCTCATGTACGGCCCCAACACCAACACCTCCGGCGGGTCCATCCTGTTCTTCCTGGAGGCACAGGCCGCCTTCGTGCGCCGGGCCCTGCAACTGGCCCGCCGCCACGGAGCCGTGGCCCTGGACGTGCGGCCCGAGGTGGAGGAGGCCGGGCTCGCCGCCCTGCGGGCGCGGTTCGAGGGCACGGCATGGCAGACCTGCTCCTCCTGGTACCGCACACCCGACGGCCGCAACGTCGCCAACTGGCCCGGCTACATGCGGGAGTACGCCGAGAGCACGCGCCGTCTGACGCCCGCCGAGTTCCGGTTCGTCCCGCCGCCGGGCCGCTGAGCCGGCGCCTACAGCGGCGGTTCGTCCGCCAGCCGCAGCAGCCACTGGGCCGCCGCGGCCCCACCGGCCGGCTCCGTGCCGTCCGCCGCGCCCGGGAAGAGCCGGCCCCAGGAGCAGGCCCGCCCGATCGCGCCCAGCCGCCAGGCCGGGCCCAGGGCGCGGCGGAGATCCGCCGGGCGGTGGCCGTCGGCCGTCCACGGTTCGAGGTAGGCGTCCCGCAGGCGGGGCAGTACGCCGGGGCCGTGGCGGTCCACGGCACAGCGGGCGGGGACCAGGAAGCTGCAGAAGGGGTGCGTCACCAGGCCGTCGCCCCAGTCGAAGAAGGTGAAACGGCCCTGCTCCGGCGCGTGGAACACCTGACCCTCGTGCAGGTCCGAGTGGTCGAGGCAGTCCCCGACACCGGCCTCCGCGAGTTCGGGGCACCACCGTTGCACCCGCGGCCGCAGCCCGTCCAGCACCGCCCGCTCCTCCCCGGTCAGCGCCGCGTTGTCCTCGACGAGCCGGTCGAACAGAGCGGTCAGCTCGGCGGTAGGGGCCCGGGGCACGCCGAGTACCTCGATCGCCCCCGCGTGCGGGACGAGGGCCCGCTGCACCTCGGCGTACTGGCCCAGCATCTCCTCCCATGCCCGCGGGCCGCCCTCCCCGGCGTCCAGGGTGTCGGCGAACCGCCGCCCCCCGTCGGGCAGCAGCGACCAGCCGCGCGCCGCGTCCACCGCGACCGGCGTCAGCACCCGCCGCGGCACCCACCCCGCCAGCGCCTCGGCCAGTGCCGCCTCGAAGCGGCTGCCGGGCGGATTGGCCTTGAACCACACCGCCCCGCCGGTACCGCCGTCTGCGTCGACGGCCAGCCGCACCAGCACCGACCAGGGCCGGATCCGGACCTGCCGGGGCCCGGTCTCCCGCAGCCCCCGCGCGCCGAGCACCTCGCTCACCCACCCCAGGGCGGCCCGGCGCCACACCTCGTCGTCCCAGGGCGTCACCGTCTCCGCGAAACGCCCCCGGTCCACGACGGGCGAGCCCTCCACCGTCACGTCGTCGCTCATCCCGCCATCCCACCACCGCGACGGCGGACACCTCACCTGGATTTACGGCGCCGCGATGTCCGGCACCGGACCGTCCGGGGCGTCGTCCGCGCACCACGGCCAGTCGGCCGCCCGGCCCGCCTCCACGAGCGGGATCAGCCGGAACGCGGCGTCGCTCAGGCCGCCGAAGGTGTGCCGGTGCGGGCCGGACGCGGCATGCCCCATCGCATAGCCCGCCAGGTTCCAGGTGTAGACGGGCACGCCCACCGGGACCGCGCGGAACGGGTCGGCCCAGGGCGTCGATTCCGTCTGCTCGTCGGTCACCACGACCACCCGGTCGTGCCGGTCGT
This sequence comes from Streptomyces panaciradicis, assembly GCF_023516615.1. Taxonomy (GTDB): domain Bacteria; phylum Actinomycetota; class Actinomycetes; order Streptomycetales; family Streptomycetaceae; genus Streptomyces; species Streptomyces panaciradicis. The sequence goes on along the minus strand of NZ_JAMGBF010000068.1, from coordinate 53,722 downwards.
AGTGCCGGGTGACGGCCGCAGCCGTGTCGGTGCCGCCGAGGTCGTGGAAGCGGTCCAGGACACGCAGCACCTTCTCGCCCGGCGCCACCTCGACACGACGGCTGTCGCTGCCGAACTCGACCAGGTCGGCCCGCTCCGCCCGCATCGCCAGCGCCGTGCCGAAGACGGCCGCGGAGTCGGCACGGTTGAGCTGCGTCCGCTCGCTGGGCCGGTCGAACATCGACCCCGAGCGGTCCACCAGCACCAGCGTGCGGCCGGGCAGCGCGGGAACGTTGGCGAGAGAGTGCCCGAGGGCCGTCTCCAGGGCGTCCTCCCAGCGCCGCGAGGGCGCCGCACGGTGGGCGGCCAGATAGCGGAACGGGAACTGGCGGGAGCGCCGCACCTCGACCGGGTCCGCGATCCGCCGGGCCACCTCGGCGGCCACCCGGTCGCTCACGCCCGCGAGGTCGAAGTTGCGCAGGTTGCGGACGAGCGCCATCGGTCCCATCGAGGGGATCACGGCCTCCCACACCGCCGCGTCCAACGGCCCCTGCAGCCAGCCCGCCACCGACTCCCAGGTCATCCCGGCCGCCGCCAGCCGCTCGGCCCCGCCCTCCCCGGTGACCAGCGCACGCCGCTCCTCCACCGGTACCGCGAGCAGCGCCCGGTGCGCGGCGAGCAGCTCCTCGCCGGGCGGCGGCACGGCATGGTCGCCCCGGTGCCGCCGGTCGATGGCATACCGGAACAGCCCGCCCTGCCAGGGGCGTTCGGGATGCGGTGAGGGGTGGGTCAGCTCGACGACGTCACCGAAGCGGTAACCCCGCGACCCGGTGTCGTACTTGAGCAGCGACCGCCCCGTGTAGAGGCGCCGCACGGCGTCGGCGACGCCCCGCTTCACGGGCTGCGGCAGCCTCCGTCCGTACCGGCCCGTCCAGTAGGCGAGCAACTCGCCCGGCTCGTCCGCCCGTTGGAGTACGGCGTCCACGGCCTGCCGGGAGAAGCCGGTCAGCCCCGCCTCCCGCCTGGCCCGCACGAACTCGGCCGCGCCCACCAGGGAAGCGGTCCGCATGTGCGCCTCGGTGCGCAGCCAGCGCAGCAGGCCGAGGGTCCACTCGGGGTCGCTGACCGCGAGCGCGCGCACCAGCTGTTCATAGCGCTCGTCACGGGCCCGGGCGCCCTCGTAGAAGGTGCGGTGGCCGACCATGTCGGCGACGGCCAGCAGGAAGAGCTCGGCCTTCGGCGTACGGGCGTATCCCGCGCCGCCCTGGTGGGTACGGTCGTGCCACGACCAACCGGCCCGGGGACGTGCGGCCCCCGACGGGCCGGACGCCGGCAGCAGCCACCGTCCGTGGGTGGAGAGCGACGACGTCGCTCCGCCTGCGGTCAAACCCGGTATCTCCGCCTGGATCTCGTTCCTGGCCTCGGACTTGGCACGCTGACGGTTGAAATGGGTCATGCAGAAGGTCCCCCTGGACGCACCTTGGAAAAAGGTGGCGCCTTCCGAGATCGGAATGGGCACCGGTGTGGTCTTTGACAGGAAGTAACCGGGGCACAGCGCATCGGAAGGCGTCGGAACGGGACGCTACCGGGCCCGCTGCGAGAACGCATTCGAATTTATTCGGCTGGTTCGTCGGTTGGTTCTTCGGAGGGGCGGATGCTCCCGCGGCCGGGATCGGCGCCCGTGCCGGTCAGCGGGCCCGGACCGCCCGCTGCAGGGACTCCGCCGCGAGCCGCGTGGCCGCATGACGGGTCGCCGAGCCGAGCAGTTCCGTACGGATGGGTCCGCCGGCCGCGAGATGCCGGTCGTAGGGCAGGTGCACGACGCTGACGCCGGTCTCCCGCAGATGCGCCGTCGCCGTCTTCAGATCGAGGTTCGGGTCGGGGGTGGCCGAGATGAGCGCGACGACGGTGGACGCCAGCGCGGAGTGCGGCAGGCGGGCCAGCCAGTCGAGCACCACCCGGGTGCCGCCGACGCCCTCGGCGGTCAGCGGCGCGACGACCACCCGGGCGTGCGCGGTGTCCATGGCCGTACGGGCCACCTCGCCCGGCAGCGTCTCGCAGTCCACGACCGTCACACCGAAGTACCGGCGCAGCGCGAGGGTCGCCTTGCGGTACGTCCGGATGTCCAGCGGCGCACCGACCCGCCCCTGACTCGCGGGCAGCAGCCAGCCCCCGCCGGAGACGGGCACCAAGTAGCCGATCACATCGGTCAGTTGCATGGACGGTTTGAGGATCTGGGCCAGATCGCCGACGGACCAGCGCACCGACTCCGCCCCCAGCCGCACGGGAAGCGTCCCGAGCGCGGCGTCCGCCTCCAGCGCGAGCACCGGGTCGTGCCGGTAGTGGTTGAAGGCACGGGCGAGCAGCGCGGCGGTCGTCGTCTTGCCCACACCACCCCGGATCGACGTCACGGCGATGACCCGCCCGGTGGCGACGGGCTGCTGCAACTCCCGCCCCACACGGGTCTCTTCGGCGACGTCCTGCGCGGCGGAGGAGGTCAGCCGACGCAGGGACTGCGCGGTACGCCGGGTCACGGAGTCCCCGTGCGCGGGCTTGCCGAGGGCGAGCGCGAGCCGCGGATCGAGGGTGGGAACGGACTCGGGGGTGGGCTGGACGAGCGCGGGAGCGGAGGGGCGGGGGCGGGGGGCCGGAGCCGGAGGGGCGGGCGGGGCCTGGGGCATGGGAGGCGCGGCCTGGGCAGCCCCGGGGGGAGGCTGCGGGGCGGGTGCGGGTGCGGGTGTAGGCGCGGGCGCGGGAGCAGGCGGGGCCTGCGACGCCCGTACGTCGTACCCCGATACGGGCTGCGGATCGAAGTCGGTGAGAGGCCCAGGAGCCGCCACCCCCGCCGCCTGCTGCTGCCCCTGCCCCTGCTCCTGCTCCTGCGGCTCCGCCTGCTCTCGCCGCTCCTGCGGTACGTCGTCGGAGGCGGCCGCGGCGGCGATGCGCGCGGAGAGGGACCAGCCCGGGTTGGGCCGCTGCTCGTCGGGGTGCCGTACGGGAAGGGGAGCCTTGTCGCCGGGGGCGTCGCTGTTCACGGCCGCGCGAGAGTCGACCGAGACCTCCGGCACGGTGGCCGGCGCCACCGTGTCACCTTCCCGCATGTCCCGCAGCACCTCGTCGTTCTCGCCGTCACCGCTGCCCTGAGCCCGGTTCATCCCCGCCGCCTCATGCTCGCCCACGTTCACGTTCACGCTGACGCTCACGCGAAGGTTCCGAGCAGTCGCCCGTACACCCCGAAGACGCCGACCAGCAGCGGGAGCAGCACGATGACCCCGGCCGACTCGAACGCATCCGCACACCGGCGCATCCGCGTCCGCATCCGCTCGGTCGGCCGCACCACGAGCACGCTCAGGCTGCCGACGGCCGCGGCGACCAACGCGGCGACCGCTCCGCCCGCACCACCCCGGTCCGCCCACACCCAGGCGAGCCGGACGGCGACGACACCGCCCGCCGCGAACACGGCCACGACGTCCGGCACCAGGGGACAGGCCCGGGCCCGCAGGCCGAGGACCAGGGCGAGGGCCAGGGCGAGGGTCACCGTCCACCCGTTCACGGTACGCAGCACGAGCACCCCGCCCACGGCGGCGGACCCGGCCGTCACGTACGTGGCGAGGGAGAGGTCCCGGTGGGTCGCGGCAAGCGCGGTGGACACCTGGTACCGGCTCACCGACGACGCACCGGACCGCCGGTCGTCCAGCCCGGACAGCCCGGAAGCCGTCAGAGCGAACCGGGACAGCAGACCGAGAGCGACCACGGACACCACGCCGAGCAGAGCACCGGCCCGCTCCACGGGAGCCACCGCGACCGCGGCCTCCCAGCACAAGGCGCCACCCAAGACGGCAACGGCACCGACAAATCCCGTACGCCCGAGCGGAGAACACCACCCGAGGAGCGCCAGGAAGACGGCCGCGACCCCGGCGACCCCCGCGAACCGCAGGGCACCGGACCACCCTTGGGCATCCGCGAGACTCCACACCCCGAACACCGCCAGGGCGCCGCCGGCGACGACGAGGACCGCGCTCACCCCGCGTCCGTCGCCGACCCGCGCGAACAGCGCTCCGGCGAGGGCGGCAAGCAGGGCGACCACCAGGAGCACCGCGCCGACCTCGGCCGCGTCGAACTCCCGCCGAGCGAGCAGCGCGGCGCCGGACGCCCACGCCACCACCGCGCAACCGGCGACGGCACGCCCCGCCGTCGCGCCCCAGCGCCGGCCCGGCACGTCCAGATCGGCGGCGGCCCCGTCGGCCACGCCGCGCACGAGCCGCAGTACGGCCCCGTCGACCACACCGGCGGACTCCAAGGTGGCGTCGGGACCGAGCACACTGCCGTCCGCGGCCACCAGATACCGCGTTTGCGGTCGCGCACTCGCCGGGGGATCGAGCAGCCGCAGCACCTCGGGAAGCAGTCGCGCGACCGGCTCCCGCGAGGGCAACACAAGCTCGACGCGCCGCCGTTCACCGACCAGGGTGACCCGACTCAAGGCGAGCCCCGTACGGCTCGAAGCCCCCGTAGATATCACGCGCTCGAACTTATCACCGGCAGGAAGAGGGCCTGCCGCTCCGCACACCGACCGTCCCCACATCCCGCACACAACACGGCGACGATCCCCACACCCGCAAACGCGGGTGTTCCTCCGAAAGACTCACCCGCATACACATGGCCCCGGACCATCCCGGTCCGGGGCCATGTGCCGTTCTGCTCCGGCGAGTTCGAGCCGAGTGGCAACGGGCCCGCCACTCACCTCAGATCCGGCCACCGGTCAGACGGGTGATCGGACCGTGCGTGCGGCGCCCCGAGCGCCGGCCCACGAGATACGACGTGGCACTCAACGCCGACAGGCCCGCACCCACACCGGCGGCGAGGACCTTCCGATGCGCGATCACCGTCCACGCCGTCTTGGCGAAGGCCGCGGCCTGCCCGGAGGCGGCGACGACGGCCTGACGGCCGGCCTGGACCCGCTCGGCCGCGCCCTGCACGACCGCGGAGCCCGCCCCGGCCGTACGCCCGGCCGCGTCCACCGCCTTTGACTGCACGTCACCCGACTTCTCGGCCGCCTTGTCCGCCGCCTGCGACGCGGGAGCAGTCGCCTTCGCCGTGGCCCGCCGGGCCTTGGTCGCAGCGCTGCGTTTGGATGCTGAATCTTGACTCGTGCCGCTGTTCGATTGACTCATGAACTCCGCGTTGCCGCTCGAGCCAACACCAAACACCCTCCACCCGAACACCGCCCTCCCGGCCGGTTCGCCATTACGGAGAGGCGACTGCCGCCGAACCTGCGACACCCGCTTCCCCCGCAGTACAACCGCTCCTTCACTGGGACGGGGCGTCGACGAAACGTCTGAGCATGTCCAGGGCCAGCCGATCCGTCGTGGCGCTCCGGCCGGACAGGCGATGGACGACGATCCAGCCCTGCGGCACGGCGCCGGCGAAGACCGAGGCGCTGCCCGTTGCGCCGTTGTGCCACACCAGGGGTCCCGCCTGCTGCCAGGCCGGGGCCGGCTCGCCGAGCCTGCGGTCGACGAGCAGGCCGGTGACGAGACGGGCGGTCGCTTCGGGGGTGGCCCACAGACCGCCGGCGGGCAGGATCGCGCCGTTCATGGTCCAGGGACGCTGCGGTCGCCCGAAGAGCCCCCGGCGGCACAGCCGTCTGCCGGGCGGCGGATCAGCGGCGACGTCGGTGACTCCGAGCGGGTCGAGGACATGCCGGTGCAGGAGTTCCTCGTACGGCGTGCGGGTGGCCGCGACCAGGGCGGCGCCCAGCAGGGCGTATCCGAGGTTGGAGTACTCCTCGTGGGTGCCCGGGGGAGCCGTGACCAGGCTGTCCAGGCGCCGTACGACCGTCTCCAGGGCCTGGGCGTCGAAGGCCGCGTAGGGGTCGCGGCCGTTGATCCCGGGGGGCAGCCGTGGCAGGCCCGAGGTGTGCTCGGCGAGGTGGCGCAGAGTGATGCCGGTGCCCGTGGGTGCGGGCAGGAACGACTCCAGCGGGTCGTCGAGGTCCAGGTCGCCGCGGCCGGCCAAAGCGGTCAGGACGGTCGCGGTGAGCGTTTTGGCCAGGGACCCGATCTGCACGAACAGGTCCAGGCTGTGGCCGTCGCGTACCTGAGGCGGTTCGAAGCTGCTGAGTACGCAGGTGGGAACGCGGATCATGTCGGTCTTCCGTCGTGCGTCCGGGGCAGCGCGCACGCTGCCGTGCCCGAAGGCATGCGGTGCCGGTGGGTGGCCACCAGGCGATGGACGAGTCGAGCGGCGGGCCCCGCATCCACCGATGGGGCCCCGAAGGAACAGTCAGGCGCGTGCGAGCCAGAGTTCGAGCACGGCTTCCCGCTCGCGTGAACGGAGGATCTTGGTCGGCCGGGTCTTTACCCACCACTCCGTCATGACGGCCGGCGTCGCGGTGCCCTGGATGAAATGGCTGATCAACCGGCGGGACAGAGCGACTTCGCGCGGGGAGTAGGCGACGGCGGCGCTGGAGTAGGCCGGCGTCCGGTAGGTGCCGTCGGACGCGACGACGGAGACGGTCATCTCGGTGGGGCTGCTCGGCACCCAGGCGTCCAGAGCCGCTGCGACGAAGCTCGCGGCGTGGGTCGCCCACCGTTGCGGAGCGGAACGGGCCGGGACTTCGGTGATCTCCAGCCCTAAGAGGTCGGCCCAAGCCCACTGCCGCGGGTGCGGACCGGTGACTTGGGGCCCCTCCGCCGTCAACACCACGTTGGGGGCCGGTGCCGTAGCCGGGGCTCCCACGGAGACGCCGTCCGCCGAGACCCAGAACAGCCCCACGGTGGCACCGTCCTCGGCGGGCTGGAGGGGCGGTATTTCTTCCATGTCCTGTCGGTCTCCTCGGTCGACCCAGTGCACCTGGAAGCCTGCCCGACGCCGGACGCCGATGCGCCGTTTCCAGCCAAAGGCCCAGCTAAGGCGCTGAGAGTCCTACGGATTCCTCGCCGGTCCGCCCCATGCGCACCGCGCCGTCGTGGTCAGAAGCAGATGCGGCAGGACGTGGTCAGAAGCAGATGCCGCAGGATTCGAACCTGCGACACCTGCTTTTAGGAGTTCCGCGCCAGCGTTCGGCCTCGACACCTCCCACAGTTCTCGACCAGCCTGCGTATCCCCGGACCGGGTCCCGCACCGAGTCCCCGTGCGGTCCCCGCCCCGGTGACCTGTGCGACGGCTGTGACGTGTCTCACGGGAACTCACCCGCACCGTACGTCAGTTGAAGACGTGACCACAGATATGCGAACCCGGGTGCGAAACGGAGATCCGGACGCCTTCGCGGAACTCTTCGACGCGTGCGCCCGCGCGGTGTACAACCACGCCTTCCGGCTGACCGCCGACTGGTCGCTGGCCGAGGACGTGATGTCGACGACCTTCATGGAGGCGTGGCGGCGCCGGGCCTCGGTCGAGGCCGAGGGCGGCTCGCTGCGGCCGTGGCTGCTGGGCATCGCCACCAACGTCGCCCGCTCCCACCACCGCAGCAACCGCCGCTACCGCAACGCGGCGAGCGCCGCGGCCGCCGCGCACGCCGCCGAAGAACGGGTCGAGGACCACGCCGAGGAGACCGCCGGACGTCTGGACGACCGGCGGCGGATCAACGCCACGCTGGCCGCCCTGAGTCTGCTCAAGCGCCCCGAGCGCGAGGTCCTGACGCTGTGCCTGTTCGAGGGGATGGAGTACGCCGAGGCGGCCCGCGCCCTGGGCATCCCGGTCGGCACCGTCCGCTCCCGCCTCTCCCGCGCCCGCTCCAAGCTGCGCAAGCTCACCGACGCACAACTGCTCGGAGAAAAACGGGAACCCACCCGCACGAACCGGCAGACAACAGGTGATCGCGGATACGCGGTCCGGTCCGCACAGGAAGGAAACCGATGAACGCCAGCCCCTCCCACCGGCCCCACCCGGCCGAGTGGACGGAGACGCAGAGTCTGCTGCCCTCCGCCGAGCGGGATCTGCCGGCGGGCCGCCACCAGTTCCACAAGGAGCAGATGATGGCCCGGATCCACGAAGACCTCCGCACCTCCTCCCGTACGCCCGCCACCTCTCCGGTCGCGCCCGTGAAGCGCTCCAACCCGTTCCTGCGCCGTGCGATCCTCCTGCCCGCCGCAGCCTTCGCCCTGGCCGGCGCGGTCGTCGGCGGTCTCGCCCTCACCGGCGGCGGGCCGGACGACGGCAAGACCACCCTGGCCACCGGCCCCGCCCTGACCACCCAGATCGGCGTCGCCGACGCCAAGGGCGCCCCCCAGCTCCTCGAACGCATCTCCCTGGCCGCCGCCGACACCTCCGAGCCCACCCCGCGCAAGGGCCAGTACATCTACATCGCCTCGAAGGTGGCCGACAGCTACATCAAGACCGTCGGCGACAAGAGCGAGGCGGTCAGCGACGAGCTGCACTCCCGCCAGGTCTGGAACTCCCTCGACGGCAGGGACGGCTGGCTGATCGAGGACGGTCAGACCAGCGACAAGGGCATCACCCTGAAGGGCGACACCCCGTTCAGCGGCGCCTACAACGCCCTGGCCGCGCTGCCGACCGACCCCGACGCGCTGCTGCAGCGGATCTACCGCGAGTCGGACGCCGTCCGGGACCCCGAAGTCCCGCGCGACCAGGCGGCCTTCGTCGCGATCGGCGATCTGCTGTTCGAGAGCTACCCGCCCGCCGAGGTCGGCGCCGCCCTCTACAAGGCCGCGGCCAAGATCCCCGGAGTCGTCTCGGTGGACGACGCGGTCGACGCCACGGGCCGGCACGGGGTCGCGATCGCGCGGGAGGACTCCGGCAACGGCGAGCGCATCGAGTGGATCTTCGACAAGAAGACCCTGCGGTTCCTCGGCGAGCGCATCGTGGTGGTCAAGGCCACGGCGGACAATCCCCTCAAGGTCGGTACCGTCACGCACACCAGCGCGATCACCGAGCGCGCGGTCGTCGACGCCAACAAGCAGCTCCCCGGGCAGGTGAGCTGAATGCGCGACAGAACCGCAAGCGCCTCGCTGGCCGCCCTGCTGGTGGCGGGGCTGATGACGGGCGTCTCGGTGGCGGCCACGGGCTCCGGCCTCGGCGTACGGACGCAGGACACCGCCACCGTCGCGGCGCCCGCCGGCTCCGCCTCCGCCTCCGCAGCAGGCCGGTACGTCACCCTCCTCACCGGCGACCGGGTCCGGCTGGACGCCCGGGGCCGGGTGACGGGCGTACGGCGGGCACCGGGCCGTGAGCACGTCCCGGTGTCCGTGCGCGGCGTCGGCGGCGATCAGTACGTCGTACCCGCCGACGCCGCCGCCCTGATCGGCCAAGGCGTCCTGGACATGCGGCTGTTCGACGTCAGCGGCCTGATACGCGCCGGCTACGACGACACCCGGCGCGGCACGCTCCCGCTGATCGTGTCGTACGAGGGCACGTCCGCCCAGCGCCGGAGCACCCAGAAGTCACTGGTCGCGGACGCGGACGCCACCGTGCGCCGGGAACTGCCCAGTGTGGCGGGCGCCGCGATCACCGTCCCCAAGGCCGGGGCCGACGACATGTGGCAGGCCCTCACCGAGGAGAAGGGAGTCGCGAGGGTCTGGCTGGACGGCCGGTTCAAGGCGCCGGCGGACGAAGACGGTGCGAAGGCCGGGGAGGCGGGCGGCGGCGTCGCGCAGATCGGCGCCCCGGCCGCCTGGGCGGCCGGATACGACGGCAAGGGCGTCAAGGTCGCCGTCCTGGACACCGGCATCGACACCACACACCCGGACCTCGTCTCGGCGGTGAAGGCGTCGAAGAACTTCACCACCACCGGCAGCACCGACGACATGGCCGGCCACGGCACCCATGTGGCCGCGACACTGGCGGGCTCCGGCGCACGGTCCGACGGCCGGTACAAGGGCGTCGCGCCCGGTGCCGAGCTCCTCAACGCCAAGGTGCTGGACGACAACGGCGAGGGCAGCGACTCCAGCGTCATCGCCGGCCTGGAGTGGGCCGCCGGACAGGGCGCCAAGGTGGCCAACCTCAGCCTGGGCCAGGAGGACACCCCGGGGGACGACCCGGTCGAGGCGGCGGTGAACGCCCTCTCGAAGAGCAGCGGCATGCTCACCGTCGCCGCGGCCGGCAACGAGGGCCCCGACGCGGGAACCGTCGACTCCCCGGGGGCCGCGGAATCGGCGCTCACCGTGGGCGCCGTCGACGGCGAGGACCGGCTCGCCGACTTCTCCAGCACCGGCCCGACCACCGACAACGCGCTGAAACCGGACCTCACGGCGCCGGGCGTGGACATCGTCTCGGCGAGGGCGGCGCACGGCCACATGGGCGACCCGGCCGCCGACGGCTATGTCTCCATGTCCGGTACGTCGATGGCGACGCCGCATGCCGCGGGGGCGGCCGCGATCCTCGCCCAGCGGCACCCCGACTGGACCGGCGCGCGGATCAAGCAGGCGCTCACCGCGTCCACCACCCCGACTGCCGGCGCGACCGTCTTCCAGCAGGGGACGGGCCGGCTCGACGTGTCCCGGGCACTTCAGGGGGCGGTGGCGAGCGAACAGACCTCCGTGTCCTTCGGCAAGCAACTGTGGCCGCACACCGACGACCGGCCGGTCACCCGGCACATCACCTACCGCAACGACGGCGACCGCCCCGTCACCCTGGACCTGACGGCCGGCGCGACCGGCCCCGGAGGCAGCACGGCCCCCGAAGGCATGTTCACGCTGAGCACCACTCAGCTCACCGTCCCGGCGGGCGGCACCGCCGGCGTCGACCTCACCGCCGACACCCGCGTCGAGGCGGCGGACGGCACCTACTCGGGCACGCTGGTCGCCACCGCGCGGAACGGCGCCGACCCCGCGGCCGCCGACCCCACGGCCGTACGGACCGCCTTCGGCGTCGTACGCGAGGCTGAGGCATACGACCTCACCCTGAAGTTCCTCGACCGCGGCGGCAAGCCCATGAGCGCTCCGCTGACCGAGATCCTCGCGTACTCGGGCACGTACTGGACCACGAACCTCGAGGACTCCGAGCAGATCTCCAAGGGCGTGTACCGGGTGCGGGTCCCGCGCGGCGACTACGTCGTGGACACCGTGATGGACGACGCCGAGGGCACCTCCGCGCTGGTCCGGCCCCGGCTCTCCCTCACCGGGGACACCACGGTCGTCTTCGACGCGCGCAAGGCGAAGCCGGTCCGGATCACCGCGCCGCAGGGCGCGAAGATGTCCGACGGCCAGCTCAACGTCGCCGTCGGCACCGGGGACAGGGGAAGCGCAGCGCACAACAGCACCCTGTTCTGGGGGACGTTCAAGAACCTGCGCACCGCGACCCTGGGACCGAACGCCCCGGCCGGGAGGCTCAGCACGCAGCTCGGCGGCCTGTGGCAGAAGGGCAGCACCACCTACCACCTGCTCCACAACCTGCCCGACCGCTTCCCCACCGGCTATCGGCACACCACGCGCATGAACGAACTGGCCCTGCTGAAGCGGAACTTCGGCTCGTCCGCCGCCCACCGCAAGGGCATCGTCAACGTCCTGTGGAGCAGCCCCACCCTGTCGCTGGGCACGGTGAGCGACCCCTTCCCGCTGCCGACGACCGCGAAGATCTACGTCACCACGCCCAAGGGCTTCAAGTGGACGGCCAACCTGGGCCAGCGAAACGCCTCCGGGGACGACGACGACGTCTTCTACGGCACGGAGAGCGCGAGGTCGTACCGGGCGGGCCGGACCTACGCGGCCACGTACAACATCGGTGTCTTCAGCCCGATCACCGGCGGCGCGTACGGCGCACGGCGCGACGGCGACACCCTGGAGCTGTGCGTCCCCGACCTCGCCGACGGGAGCGGACACCCCGCCTTCTCCACCGCGAAACGCCACACCACGGTCACCGCGGACGGCAGCACCCTGCTCGACAACGACGGCGACCTCTGCCAGACCGTGGAGAAGCTCCCGTCCGCCCCGGCCCGCTACACGATCCGAACGACCCTGACCCGCCCGCCAGGCGTGGCCACGACCACGAGCCGCCTGACAGCGGCCTGGACCTTCACGTCCAGCCCGTCCGACTCCGGCGCGCTGCCCCTCTCCACTGTCCGCTTCCACCCGAAGCTGACCCTGGCCGGCACGGCCCCCGCAGGCCGCCGCACCACGATCCCCCTCTCCCTCCAGGGCCCGGCGGCCACCCACCTGAAATCCCTGACGGTGAAGGTCTCCTACGACGCCGGCAAGACATGGTCCCCCGCCCCGGTGACCACCACCCACGGCAAAAGGACCCTCACCCTGACCCACCCGGAAAACGCCCGCTCGGTCTCCTTCAAATCCACCCTGACCGACACCACCGGCAACACCTACACGGTGACGATCCTGAAGGCATACCTCCTGACCTGACGTGGTCCAGCGGGTGAAACGGCCAAGGGCCAGCCCTGGAGGAAACCCCTCCTGAGCTGGCCCTTCTGACTGTGCCCCCGGCAGGATTCGAACCTGCGACACCCGCTTTAGGAGAGCGGTGCTCTATCCCCTGAGCTACGAAGGCGTGGTCGTGGCCGTGAAGGCCACAGGCGTCAGCGTACCGGATCTGTTCCGGGGGCCGCTCGGATCTTGTCCCCCGGGGGCGGTCACGTCGCCGCCACCCCGTCACACCACCGTGACCCCCGTGAACCGTCCCGCCACCCGCAGGTCTCCCTCGATGCGGTCCGCTGTCGCTCGCAGCTCGGGGAGGATGTCCCGTACGCACTCCTCGACCGTGTGCCGGGCCGCGTGCATGGCCACGTTCAGGGCTGCCACCACCCGGCCGGTGCGGTCCCGTACCGGTACCGCGATGGACCGCAGGCCCTCCTCCAGTTCCTCGTCGACCAGGGCGTACCCCTGCGCGCGGACCTCGTCCAGCACGCGCCGCAGGGTCGGCAGGTCCGTGACCGTGTGCCTGGTCAGCGGCCTCAGCGGGGTCAGGGCGTCCAGCTCGCGTTCCGCGTCCGTCAGGTCCGCCAGCATCACGCGTCCCATGGACGCCGCGTACGCCGGCAGCCGCGTGCCCACCGTGATGTTCACGCTCATCACCCGCCCCGTCGCCACTCGCGCCGTGTACTGGATGTCCCGTCCGGACAGCACCGACAGCGACGTCGACTCATGGACGAGCTCGGAGAGTTCGGTCATGTGCGGCAGCGCGATCTCGGGCAGCGAGGTCCGCGACAGCGGCGGAAAGCCCAACCCCATGACCCGCGGGGTGAGTTCGAAGACGCGGTCCCTCGCCCGGACCAGCCCCAGGTGCTCGTACGTGATGAGCGCCCGCCGCGCCGTCGCCCGCGCGAGCCCCGTCGCCTGGGCGACCTCCGTCAGGGTGAGCGCCGCCCGGCCCTCCCCGAAGGCGGTCAGCACCGTCAGTCCACGCGCCAGGGACTCGACGAACCCCCGGCCCAGTTCCTGCTTGGACGCGCCGGTCCACGTCGCCAGGCCCGACGGGGCAGGCGCGGTGGCGCGTACCGGCGTGCGCAGGTCGCTCTCCATCCTCCGCACCGCCTCCCGCAGTCGCGGCAGCAGCGTCTCGCGCAGCTCCGCCGCCGTGTGCCGGCTGGTGTGGCTGACGACGTTCGCCGCGCAGGCGATCCTGCCGGTACGGGGGTCCCGTACGGGAACGGACACCGCGACCAGCCCCGGTTCGATCAACTGGTCGTCCAGGGACCAGCCGTTCCCGGCCGCCGCCCGCACCCGCTCCTCGAAGTCCCCTCCAGCGTCGGCCGATTGCCGCGGCGGTACGGTCGCGAAGCCGCTGTCCCGCGGATCCGCGGCCCGCCGCGCGCGCCACGCCCGCCACTCCGGCTCCCGCCACTCCGTCGCGAACAGGGCTCCCGGCGCGGTGCGTTCGGCCGGCAGCAGGTCGCCGATGCGGAAGCTGAGGGACATCGCGCGGCGGCGGGTGGCCTGGTGGATGAAGCGGATGCCGTCGCGGTCGGCGACGGCCAGGGACACGGACTCGTCGAGTTCGTCGGCCAGGACGTCGGCGCGTCCGGCCAGGAGCGAGGGGAGGCGCAGGGCCGACAGGTAGGCGTTGCCGAGTTCCATCACGCGGGGGGTGAGGACCGCGTCGCGGCCGTCCAGGCGGACGTAGCCCATGCGGGCCAGCGTGGAGGTGATCCGGTCGACCGTGGAGCGGGCCAGTCCCGTCGTCCGCTCCAGCGCGCTCAGGCTCAGCGTGCCGCCGGCGTCCGTCAGGGTGTGCAGCACGGCGACCCCGCGGATCAGCGGCGTGACCGCCTCGGCCGGCGCGCCGGCGTCGGAGGCGGTGTCGAGGGCGGGGTTCGCGGGTGGCATCGGCTCTCCGGTACGGCGGTCAGGGCAGCCCTACCGTAGACGGCACCCCCACCCTCATGCCCCGGCAACCGCCCTCACCTACGCTCCACCACCACCCGGTACTCCCCGTCCCCGCCCGCCCCCGCCACCTCGATCCGCACCCCCCTCTTCGTGTCCTTGAACACCTCCCCGACCCCGAACGGCGCGTCCGACAGCTCCGCCTGCACGTTCGGGCTCCGGGTGCAGCCCCCGCTGTCCCGCCGCGAGTCGTACACCGTCACCGGCCCCATCCCGGTGTCCACGTCCGCGTCGACCCGGTAGATCAGCACCCCGGGCCGGCAGACCGCCTCGTCGTTGCCCGCGCGGGTGCGGACCTCGACGGCGTATCCCGTGCGGGGGCCCAGGGGGACGAAGAGCAGTTTCGGGCCGCCCGCCCGCTCCAGGGGCGTCAGGGCGTACGACATCGTCCCCGGGGTCGCCGCGCAGGCGACCTGGGAGGAGTCGAGCCAGCCCAGTTTCCACTTGTGCCAGCCCAGGAGGTCGTTGTTGACGCCCCAGTCCTCGCTCATGATGTCCCAGTGGCCGACCGCGCCCCCGCCCTCCTGCGTGTAGAGGTCGGGAAGGCCGAAGACGTGGCCGTTCTCGTGGGGCAGGACGCGGTAGCCGGTGCGGTCGTAGGAGCCGGAGCCGTCGTCCTGACGGGAGTAGACGAAGGAGGCGTTCGCCACCGGGACGCCGTCGGCGACCGGCGCCTCCGTGTTGCCGGCGAAGGTCACCGACAGGACCGTGTCCAGCGCGGAGGGGCCCGCGTTCGGGGTCATGAGGACGTTCAGGAAGTCGTAGTCGCGGAAGTCGACCTGGGGGTCGGCCGCGCCGACGATGTCCTGGACCAGGTCGCGATAGCCGGGGTCGAAGGGCGCGCCGCGTTCTATGCCGTACGCCTTGAAGGGCTTGGGCATGCGCAGCCAGTGCCGGATGGGGGTCTCGGGGCGGTAGTCGAGGCGGCCGTAGGAGGCGGTGCGGAACCATCTCGCGGTCTGCGGGAAGAACTCGCGGTAGCGGGCGAGCGCGTCGCCGGGGCCGGGGGCGTCGGGGAAGTCGACCATCAGGGTCAGGGCGTGGACGGTGCCCGTGGAGCGGGAGTAGCCGGCGGAGGTCGGTACGCCCTCCGACATCTGGACGGTGTGGCCGCCGCTGATCATGCACGGGCCGAAGGCCGAGCCCCTGGCCGCCGCGATCGGGCCGGCCCCGGCCGCGCTGGTCGGTGTCCGCAGGTGCCCGCTGCCGGCCGAGGTGCCGACCGCGAGGATCAGGGCGGCGACGGACGCGAGGGCGGCGACGCGGCGCGGACGTATCCGACGGCTGAGCTGCATGCACGGGCCCTTCGTCCATGGCAGCCGCCGGTGTCAGGCTGCGCCCTTTCGATCACCCTCGGTCGCGGGGTGGGCGGGCGCTCGCTGGAGGAGTCCGAACGTGGGGCGGGGCCGAGAGCGGGCCGTGATGGGGCCATCAGGGGGATGTGACGCAGGTCACGTCATTACTTCCGCTCAACCCGAAATAACCGGGGAGCGTCTCCCCGTTTAGTCAGGTGTCCGAGCGAAACGGGGACTGCTTCCCCGGATCGCGCACCACAGATTTCCATCGCGCACCACAGATTTCCGAGGAGTCCACCGTGACCGCCACGACGACCGCGAAGCCCGCGCAGCGCAAGGTGCCCCGGCCCCGTGCCGACGCCCTGCGCAACCGGGAGCGGATCGTCACCGCCGCCCGCGAGATGTTCACCGAGTTCGGCCCGTACGTGCCGCTCGACGACATCGCCCGCCGGGCCGGCGTCGGCAACGCCACGGTGTACCGCAACTTCCCCGACCGCGACGCGCTCGTCCGCGAGGTCGTCTGCTCCGTCATGGACCGGACGTCGGAGGCGGCCGAGCAGGCGCTCGCGGAGACCGGGGACGCCTTCGAGGCGCTCGAGCGTTTCGTGCACATCGCCGCCGACGAGCGGATCAGCGCGCTGTGCCCGATGGTCCAGAGCACCTTCGACCAGAACCATCCCGATCTCGAAGCGGCGCGTGAGCGGTGCGAGCAGATCGTCGAGTCGCTGATGGACCGGGCCAAGCAGGCCGGCCAGCTGCGGACCGACGTGGGCGTCGGCGACCTGATGGTCGTCGTGGCCCAGCTCAGCCGGCCCCCGGCGGGCACGGACTGCCTCACCAACGACCGCTTCGTCCACCGCCATCTGCAGATGTTCCTGGACGGACTGCGGGCGCCGGCCCGTTCGGTCCTGCCGGGCACGCCCGTCACCGTGGAGGACCTGCGCCGACCCTGCGACTAGCGCAGCCGATCGGTTCCGCCGATCGGTTCCGCGATTAGTTCCGCCCGTCGCGGCGGTCAGCACTTCCGATACCTGACACGCACCAGCACCGACTGACCGGTTCTCGCCCCCGGGCGAGCCGTCCCCTTACGACACCCTTTTTCCGTCACGAAGTCCCGAAGTGGGTACCCCCATGTCTGAAACAGCCGTGAAGGCTCCCGGCAGCGCCCCAGGCGCCGCCGACTCCAACCGCTGGAAGGCGCTCGTCTTCATCGCGCTCGCCCAGCTGATGGTCGTCCTCGACGCCACCATCGTGAACATCGCGCTGCCCTCCGCCCAGGCCGACCTGGGCATCTCGGACGGCAACCGGCAGTGGGTCGTCACGGCCTACGCCCTCGCGTTCGGCGGACTGCTCCTGTTCGGCGGCCGGATCGCCGACCTGTGGGGCCGCAAGCGCGCCTTCGTCATAGGACTGACCGGCTTCGCCGCCGCCTCCGCGCTCGGCGGAGCGGCCACCACCGGCGCCATGATGTTCGGCGCCCGCGCCCTGCAGGGCGTCTTCGGCGCCATGCTCGCCCCGGCCGCGCTCTCCCTGCTCGCCGTGATGTTCACGGACGCCAAGGAGCGCGCCAAGGCGTTCGGCATCTACGGCGCGATCGCCGGTGGTGGCGGCGCCGTCGGCTTCATCCTCGGCGGCGTGCTGACCGAGTACCTGGACTGGCGCTGGACGTTCTTCGTCAACATCCCGTTCGCCATCGTCGCCGCGCTCGGCGCGTACTTCGTCATCCGTGAGCCGGAGGGCGGCCGCAACCGCAACCCGCTCGACATCCCCGGCGTGCTGCTGTCCACCCTCGGTCTGGTCTCGCTCGTCTACGGCTTCACCCGCGCCGAGTCCGACGGCTGGGGCGACTCCCTGACGGTCGGCCTGTTCGTCGCCTCCGCGGTGCTGCTGGCGGCCTTCGTCGTCACCGAGGCCAAGGTCAAGGCCCCGCTGCTGCCCCTGCGCGTGATCACCGACCGCAACCGCGGCGGCATCTACCTCTCGCTCGGTATCGCGATCATCGCGATGTTCGGCACCTTCCTGTTCCTGACCTACTACCTGCAGGTCATCAACGGCTACTCGCCGATCAAGACCGGCTTCGCGTTCCTGCCGATGATCGCGGGCATGATGATCGGCTCCACCCAGATCGGCGCCCGCCTGATGACCCGGGTCCCGGCCCGGGCGCTGATGGGCCCCGGCTTCCTGGTCGCCGCGGTCGGCATGCTGCTGATGACGCAGCTGGAGATCGGCTCGTCGTACTCCTCGACGATCCTGCCCTCGATGCTGCTGCTCGGTCTCGGCATGGGTACGGCGTTCATGCCGGCCATGTCCCTGGCCACGCTGGGCGTCGAGCCCCGTGACGCCGGTGTCGCCTCCGCGATGGTCAACACCTCGCAGCAGGTGGGCGGCGCGATCGGCACGGCCCTGCTGAACACGATCGCCGCGTCCGCGACGACCGCGTACATCAAGGACCACATCGGCTCCGCGACCTCCAAGTCGCAGGCGCAGCTGGTGCAGATGCAGGGCGCGGTGCACGGCTACACCAACGCGATCTGGATCGCGGTCGGCATGCTGGTCCTGGCCGCGGTGGTCGTCGTGACCCTGGTCAACGCCGGCCGCCCCGGTTCCACCGCGGTGGCCGGGTCCGAGGAGGGCGTCGAGGACGAGCTCGCCGTCCCGGTGGTCGCCCACTGACGGCGGCCGCCCGGCCGTACCCCTTCGGAACCACTCGTACGCAGGAGGAAGGGGACGCCTCCCGCGTACGACCCCAGGATCTGCCCTGGTTCGCCGAGTGAGCGGCTCAGCGGAGCCAGGGCAGATCCGCGCCCGCCTCGTCGGGCTGCAGTCCCTCGGCGACGATCTGCATGATCTCGCCGAGGGACTTCTGCTGTTCGGGGGTCAGCCGGTCGAACACCGCCTGCCGTACGGCCGTGACGTGGCCCGGCGCGGTCCGCCGCAGCACCTCGTGGCCCTCCTCGGTCAGCACCGCGAACTGGCCCCGCTTGTCGGAGGGGCAGTCCTCGCGGCGCACCCAGCCGTTCTTCTCCAGCCGGGCGACGGCATGGGAGAGACGGGAACGGGTGATCTTCGCCTTCATCGCCAGCTCCGTCATCCGCAGCCGGCCGTGCGGGGCCTCGGCGAGGCCGACGAGAAGGCCGTAGTAGACGTGCGGCATGCCCGCCTCCCGCTGGAGCTGGCGGTCGAGGTGGTCCTCCAGGAGCGTGGTGGCGTGGATGAAGGAGCGCCAGACGCGCTGCTCCTCGTCGGAGAGCCAGGGGGTGCCCGCGGGGGGCTCCTGTGCCGCGGAAGCGGGTGCAGCGGAGGGGGGTGCCGTCTTCATGCATCCACTGTACGAGACCTCTCCTTGAAATTTAAACAAATGAAGCGTACGGTCTTTTCATAGCGTTTTAGATTTCAACCATCGAGAAGCCGTCGGGAAACCGCAGGGGAGTACCGGGAAGTACAGGGAGCCGCCGTCATGTCCGCCGAAACACTGGAGCGCATGCCCGCCCTCTACCTCAGTCACGGCGCGCCGCCCCTCGCGGACGACCCCGTCTGGCCCGGCCAGCTCGCCGCGTGGTCCGCCGACCTGCCCCGCCCGAAGGCGATCCTCATGGTCTCCGCCCACTGGGAGGAGGCCCCGCTGGCGCTCGGCGCCGTGGAGACGGTCCCGCTCGTCTACGACTTCTGGGGCTTCCCCGAGCACTACTACCGCGTCCGGTACGAAGCGCCCGGCGCCCCCGAACTCGCCGAGTCCGTCCGCAAGTTGCTGCGCGCGCCCGGCATGCCCGTCCAGGACATCCCGGACCGGGGGCTGGACCACGGCGCGTACGTCCCGCTCGTCGAGATGTTCCCGGCCGCCGACATCCCCGTACTGCAGATCTCCATGCCGACGCTCGACCCGGTGAGGCTGATGGAGATCGGCCGCAAGCTCGCGCCCCTGCGCGACGAGGGCGTGCTGATCGTCGGCTCCGGCTTCTTCACCCACAACCTGGCCGCCCTGCGGCACGTCGGCCAGGGGGTGCCCGGCTGGTCCGCCGAGTTCGACGACTGGGGCCACCGCAGGCTGGAGGACGGCGACGTCGACGCGCTGCTCGACTTCCTGCACAAGTCCCCGGCCGGCCGGCTCGCCCACCCGCGCACCGAGCACTTCGCCCCGCTGTTCGTCACCATGGGCGCGGCCGACGCGGTCGGCGAGCTGGACGCGCAGAAGTCCGTGATCGACGGGTTCTGGATGGGGCTGGCCAAGCGGTCGGTGCAGTTCGGCTGACCCGGAGCTCTGCCTACAGCTCCTTCTCGTACCAGGCGACGTCCCAGTAGCGGCCGAACTTCCGGCCCACCTCGCGGTACGTGCCGACGTACCGGAACCCGAAGCGTTCATGCAGCCGCGTGGACGCTTCGTTGGGCTGGGCGATCCCCGCGTAGGCGCGGTGCAGGTCCTCGCCGGCCAGGGCCTCGAAGAGGGCCTTGTACAGCAGCGTGCCGATGCCGCGGCGGCCCGCGTGCGGGGCCACGTACACCGTCGTCTCCACGGAGGTCGCGTACGCGGGCTTGGCGCGATAAGGACTGGATGTGGCGTAGCCCAGAATTTCCTGTGTGTCCGCTTCCGTGGCAACCATCAGGCGATACGGGCCGTCTTCCGGGTGGGAGAGCAGCCACGGACGGCGCTCCTGAGGAGTGAAGACGGCGGTGTCGAATGTGATCGGCGTCTCACGTACGTAGTGGTTGTAGATGTCGGTGAGGGCTTCGAGGTCGTTCTCGACTCCCGGCCTGACCTGCACCTCTGCCCGCTCCGACGGCATCGGACCTCCTCATGTGGCCGCACAGGGTACTGCATGATCAGAAAATTGGGGTGACGGGTTGGGAATTCTGTCCGGATTCCAGTCGTTGTTTCCAACAGATGCAGGGCACCCGACCAAGGTGCTTAGCGGTACTCGAAGGTGAGTGCCCGGCGTCCGAGAAGGACCAATACCCGCCAGCCCACCATCGCAAGGGAGCACGCATGGCAACCCGTGCCGTCGCCCGTCGTCAGTCCGCCGCCGGCGAGACCGGCAACGCGGCACGCAGTGTTCGCGCTCATGGCGGCGAGATCGCAGACCGCGACCTGGTCGGCATGTACCTCGACGAGATAGCGCGCACACCGCTGCTCGACGCCGCGAAGGAAGTCGAGCTGTCCCAGATCATCGAGGCGGGTGTGTTCGCGCGACAGGTTCTCGACGGGTACGAGGAGTCCAAGGCCGAGGCCACCCGCGAGGAGCTCGAAGCCCTCGTCGACCAGGGTGAGCGCGCCAAGGACATCTTCATCCGTTCCAACCTCCGTCTGGTCGTGGCCGTGGCCCGCCGCTACCCCCGTAGCGGCCTGCCCCTGCTGGACCTGATCCAGGAGGGCAACGCCGGTCTGGTCCGCGCGGTCGAGAAGTTCGACTACCGCAAGGGCTTCAAGTTCTCCACGTACGCGACCTGGTGGATCCGTCAGGCCATCACCCGCTCGATAGCCGACCAGTCCCGCACCATCCGGCTGCCCGTCCACCTGGTGGAGGAGCTGGGCCGCATCCGCCGCGTGCAGCGCGAGTTCAACCGCGAGCACGGCCGCGACCCGGAGCCCGCGGAGATCGCCGCCGAGCTCGGTTCCAACGCCGACCGCGTCACCGACGTCCTGGACTGGGCCCGCGACCCGGTCTCCCTGAACATGTCGGTGGACGACCAGGGCGAGACCCAGTTCGGCGACCTGCTCGAGGACACCTCCGCGGTCTCCCCGGAGCAGTCGGTCCTCACCCTGCTGCGCAGCGAGGAACTGGACGACCTCATCGGCCGCCTAGACCCGCGCACGGCCTCCATCATCAAGATGCGCTACGGCATCGAGGACGGCCGCGAGCGCACGCTGACCGAGGTCGGCAAGGAGCACGGCCTGACGCGTGAGCGCATCCGGCAGATCGAGAAGCACGCGCTGCTGGAGCTGAAGAAGCTGGCCCGCGACACCGGCTTCGAGGCGGCGGCGTAACACCGACGAGCCGCTGCGGCCGGTCCGCGCGCGTGGGCGCGCGCTGCGAGCCGGCCCGCGGCGTCGGCGTACGACGGCCCGGGCCGCGTACGCCGGGTGGCGGAAGACCGCGCAAACATGGCGCGTAACGCCGCTTCAACCGGCGGTGCCCTGGGAAAAAGACTTCAGGGCACTGGAGTTCGGGCGAACCGGCAGGTGTTCGGGGCGACCCGGACCGGCGCGGCCGCCCAGCGCGACCCACCCGAACCACGTCCCGACGCAATCCCCCCCCCCCCCCCGGCGCCGGGACCTTCCCTGAGCCGGGCTGCGGCGCCCCTCCCCCCGGGCGCCGTAGCCCGGCTCTTTTTCATCCGCCCGCGCGGCCGCGCATCGCTGGCTGGGCGGGGGTGTTCGGGCGGGCTGGATGAGGGGCGTTCGCGGGCGCTGGGGTGGAGGTCGTCCTCGGGTGCCGGCCGGAGGGTGCCTCCGCGTGCTGGTCGGAGGGTGTCCTTGTGTGCTGGCCGGGGGGCGTCCCGGCGTGCTGGTCGGAGGGTGTCCTTGTGTGCTGGCCGGGGGGTGTCCCGGCGTGCTGGTCGGAGGGTGTCCTTGTGTGCTGGCCGGAGGGTGTCTCCGCGTGTGCTGGGCGGGCGGGTGTCTCCGCGTGCTCGACGGAGGATTTTCGCGTACTGACCGGTGGGCCTCTCCGCGTGGTCGACGGAGGATCCTCGCGTACTGACCGGAGGGCGTCCGCGTGCCGGTCGGCCGGTGTCCGCGCATGCTGGAGGGCGGGGCACCCCGAACCTGAACCCCGGGGTGGCCCGCCGGTGGCAGATTGTGCCACATCGGCATAGCCTGCCGATGTGAGCAGCCCCACCCCCGCATCGAACCCCCGCTCCTCCACGGCGGCGCCGCTCTCCCTGACCGAGCGGCGCAAGGCCGCGACCCGGATGGAGATCGCCCGCGCCGCGGCCGGCCTGTTCGTGCGCCAGGGCCTGCGCGCCACCCGCGCGGAGGACATCGCCCAGGCCGCGGGAGTCGCCCCCCGCACCTTCTACCGCTACTTCGCGACCAAGGAAGAAGCCGTCGCCCCCCTGTACGCGGCAGGCGCCGAGCGCTGGACGGAGGCCCTCGCCGAGGCCCCCGCCCACCTCTCCGTCCCCGAGGCCCTGGAACACGCGGTCCGCCACACCCTGACACCGGGCGCCGGTGTCTCGGCGGCCACCTGGGAACTGGTGCGCACCCTCATCCGCCTGACCGACGACAGCCCGGCCCTGGCCAAGGTCTGGGCGGAGGTCTGCCAGGAGTCCGAGGGGCGGCTGGGCGAGGTGCTGGCGGGGAGGATGGCGGCGAGGGCCGGGGAGGACACTCCGGAGGGCGCCGGGGAGAGCGGCGGCGGTCAGGGAAGTCCCGGCGGCGATGGGCGTGACAACGTTGGCAGTCGGGCCGCCGGGTCCTCTCGGCTGCGGTTCGCCGCCGCCGTCGCCGGGGCCGCCGTACGCGTGGCCGTCGAGGTGTGGGCGGCCGGTGAGGCGCCGGCGAGCGGGGCGCGGGGGCCGGCGGCGCTCGCGCTGCAGAACCTGGAGGCGGTGCGCGACTTTCCCTGGGACGAGATCGCGGGGGAGGGGTAGGGGCGGGACCGCGGTGCTAGGGGTGCTCTCCGGCGCGCCGGGCGCCGTCACCCGCCCGCGGCGCGTGTCAGCCGCGCCCCCAACTCCCGTGCCTGTTCGGCCAGTTCGGCAGGCTTTCGCACGGTGAACTCGAACCCCAGCAGCGCCAGCCGTACCGCCGTCCACTCGGGCGCGTCCCCTGAACTGCCCCGCAGCCGGCAGGAGTTCGCGTCCAGGGGCTCCGGTGTCCCCAGCCACGCGGGCACCTTCGCGGCGACGGCCTCGGCGGGCGCGGCGAAGGTGACGTCGAAGTCGTAGACCTCCTGCCGGCGCTGCATGGAGCGGCGCAGGTACTCGGCCGCGTCCCCCGTCGGCAGCTCCCGCGGGGCGAACCGTGCGCCGGTCGCGAAGGGCTCGCTGACCCGGTCGACGCGGAAGGTCCGCCAGTCGGCGCGGTCGAGGTCGTAGGCGACGAGGTACCAGCGGCGTCCGGTCGACACGAGCCGGTACGGCTCCGTCAGGCGCCGTGACTCCGTGCCGTCCCCGGCGCGGTAGGCGAAGCGCAGCCGCTCCCGCCCGGCGACCGTGGAGGCCATCACGGTCAGCGTCTCGGGCGCGATGCTGGCCCCGTCGCCGCTGGTCAGCGGGGTGGTCGCGGCCTGGAGGGTGGTGACGCGGTGGCGCAGGCGGGAGGGCAGGACCTGCTCCAGTTTGGCGAGGGCCCGTACGGAGGCCTCGTCGACGCCTTCGAGGGCGTGCCCGGCGCCCGCCCTGAGGCCCACCGCGATGGCCACGGCCTCCTCGTCGTCGAGCACCAGCGGCGGCATCGCCTTGCCGGCGACCAGCCGGTAGCCGCCGTCGGCGCCCATGGTGGCCTGCACCGGATAGCCGAGTTCGCGGAGCCGGTCGATGTCCCGGCGGACCGTGCGCCGGGAGACGCCGAGCCGCTCGGCGAGCTCTCCGCCGGGCCATTCGCGGGGTGTCTGGAGGAGGGAGAGGAGCGTCAGGAGCCGAGCCGGGGTGTCCGTCGTCATGCTGTCGAGGATGCCTCGGAAGTAGGACCTGTTCTGACCTACTGGGGTCATAGCGTCGAGCCATGAACCGCATCGAGAACCCCGTCGTACCGCCGGACCGGCGTCGCTGGTTCGCCCTCGCCATCGTGATGACCGCGGCCTTCATGGACCTCGTCGACGTCACGATCGTCAACGTCGCCATCCCGTCGATCCAGCGGGACGCGGGTGCCTCCTTCAGCCAGATCCAGTGGATCACCGCCGGCTATGCGCTGGCCTTCGCCGCCGGCCTGATCACAGGTGGCCGTCTCGGCGACATCCATGGCCGCAAGCGACTGTTCCTCATCGGGATCGGCGGCTTCACCCTCGCCTCGGCGCTGTGCGGCTTCGCCGTCAACCCGGAGATGCTCGTCGCCTCGCGCGTCCTGCAGGGGGGCATGGCCGCGATGATGGTGCCGCAGGTGCTGTCGATCGTGCACGCCACCTTCCCGGCGCACGAGCGTGGCAAGGTCTTCGGGCTCTTCGGGGCCGTCGTCGGGCTGGGCGCGGTGCTCGGCCCGCTGCTCGGTGCCCTGCTGACGGAGTGGAACCTCTTCGGGCTCGAGTGGCGGCCCATCTTCCTCATCAACCTCCCCTTCGGCGTCGCGGGCCTGATCCTGGGCAGCCGCTTCATCATCGAGTCGAAGGCGCCGCGGGCCCTCAAACTCGACCTGGTGGGCGTGGCGCTGGTGACGCTGGGCCTGCTGATGCTGCTCTACCCGCTGACCAGGGGCCGCGAGCTGGGCTGGCCGCTGTGGGGGTACGTCTCGATGGCGGGCGCGGTGCTGGTCTTCGCGGCGCTGGTGGCGTACGAACGGCGGAAGGCGGCGCGGGACGGCTCCCCGCTGGTCGAACTCTCCCTGTTCCGGGTCAAGAGCTTCGCGGCCGGCATCGCCGTACAGACCGTCTTCGGCGTCGCGCTCGGCGTGTTCTTCCTGGTGTGGACGCTGTACATG
The DNA here is from genome assembly GCF_023516615.1 of Streptomyces panaciradicis. GTDB lineage: Bacteria > Actinomycetota > Actinomycetes > Streptomycetales > Streptomycetaceae > Streptomyces > Streptomyces panaciradicis. Next base: position 28,589 of record NZ_JAMGBF010000068.1, on the reverse strand, counting down.
CAGATCGGCCTGGGCTGGAGCGCGCTGCGCGCGGGGCTGACCGGCATCCCCTTCTCGATCGCCGTCTCGACGGCGGCGGGACTGTCCGTGCAGAAGCTGGTGCCGCGCTTCGGACGGAAGGTGCTGCAGGCGGGCGCCCTGCTGATGGTGGCCGGCGTCCTGCTCTACATCTGGGAGTCCGACCGGTACGGGCTCGGCATCGCCTCCTGGCAGATGGCGCTGCCGCTGGTGGTGATGGGCGTCGGGATGGGGCTGATCGTCGCTCCCCTGACGGACGCGGTGCTCACGGACGTACCCCGCGAGCACGCGGGCTCGGCGTCCGGTCTCATCAACACCGTGCAGCAGATGGGGAACGCGCTGGGCCTCGGCCTGGTGTCGGTGGTCTTCTTCGGCGCGATCGGGGACCGGCTGGCTCCCGCCGAGGTGGGACCGGCGTTCGTGCACGCCTTCCAGCACGCGCTGGGCTGGGTGGCGGCCGTGATGACGGCGATCTTCCTGCTGATGTTCGCGCTGCCGCGGCGGGCGGCCCAGCAGGTCCCGGGCGGTGACGGTACGGACGTCTCGGCGGCGGAGGACGACGAGGCCGGGCAGGCCGCTGCGGAAAGCCGGCCGGCCCGGGAAGGGGCGGCGGTGTAGGGGAGGGGCGCCGTCGCTTGGCGCGTCGGCTGCGGGCGTCACGGGGCCTCCCACTCCTCTCAGGGGGTGGGAGGCCCGTTTGCGTTCCCGGGGGATTCAGGCGGCGGAGGCCTGTTTGCGTCCGGGAGCTTCAGGCGGCGGAGGCCCGTTTGTGTCCGGGGGAGGCAGGGGGTGCGGGCCCGTTTGTGTCCGGATGATGCCCGAAGCTGTTTACTTTCCAGAAATCCGGGCGTAGCCTCCGAGAGAAACCACAAGTTCGGGCATCAGGTGGGAAGACTCGGACATCGAGGCGGAGGCGACGGAGATGTACGCACCGGAGCGGCAGCAGGAGATCCTCCGGCTCGCCCGTGACGGCGGCCGCGTGGACGTGGTGTCGCTGGCCGAGGAGTTCCAGGTGACGGCGGAGACCATCCGCCGGGACCTGAAGGCCCTCGACCGCGCCGGCCTGGTCCGCAGGGTGCACGGCGGCGCCATTCCGGCCGGCCGCCTCGACTTCGAGCCGGACCTCGCCGAGCGCGAGGGGACCTCCACGGACGAGAAGGACCGCATCGCCAAGGCCGCCCTCGCGGAACTGCCGACCGAGGGCACGATGATCCTCGACGCCGGGACGACCGTGGCCCGCGTGGCCGCCGCGATCCCGCTGGAGTCCTCGCTCACCGTCGTCACGCACAGCCTGCCGATCGCCGCCCGCCTCGCGGACCACCCCGGCATCCAGCTCCACCTCGTCGGGGGGCGCGTACGGCACCGCACGCGCGCCGCCGTCGACGCGTGGGCGCTGCGCGCCTACGGCGAGATCCGCGCGGACGTGCTGTTCGTCGCGGCCAACGGCTTCTCCGCCGAGCACGGCCTGACCACCCCCGACCTCGCCGAGGCCGCGGTCAAGCGCGCGGCCGTCGCCGCCGCCCGCCGCGTGGTGCTGCTCGCCGACTCCTCCAAGCACGGCCAGGAGCACTTCGCCCGCTTCGGCGACCTGAGCGACGTGGATCTGCTGATCACCGACAGCGGGCTGAGCCGACAAGACGCCGTCGACATCGAGCGCGGCGGCACGGAAGTAGTACGCGCATGATCCTCACCGTCACCCCCAACCCCTCCCTCGACCGCACCTACGAGGTCCCCTCGCTCGACCGCGGCGGGGTCATCCGCGCCACCGGCGAGCGCATGGACCCGGGCGGCAAGGGCGTGAACGTCTCGCGCGCCGTCGCGGCCGCCGGACGGCGCACGGTGGCGGTCCTGCCCCTGGGTGGTGCGCCGGGGGCGCTCGTCGCCGACCTGCTCGACGCGCAGGGCATCGAGGTCGCGCCGGTGCCGGTCGCCGGCGCCACCCGCTCCAACATCGCGCTCGCGGAGGCGGACGGGGTGCTGACCAAGATCAACGCGCCGGGTCCGGAACTGTCCGCGGAGGAGCAGGAACTGCTGCTGGAGACGGTGCGCGCGCAGTCGCGCGACGCGGACTGGATCGCGTGCTGCGGGAGCCTGCCGCGCGGCCTCGCGCCGGCGTGGTACGCCGATGTTGTCGCGCGGGCGCACGCCGGGGGCGCGCGGATCGCGCTGGACACCTCGGGGCGTGCGCTCCTGGAGGCGCTGCGCGAGCGGCCCGACGTGGTGAAGCCGAACGCCGAGGAGCTCGCGGAGGCCGTCGGGCGCCCGCTCGCCACGGTGGGCGACGCGGTGAAGGCGGCCGAGGAGTTGCGCGAGATGGGCGCGCGCGCCGTGCTCGCGAGCCTGGGCGCCGACGGACAGCTCCTGGTGGACGGCGCGGGCGCCTGGTTCGGCAGCGCGCGCGTGGACGTCGTACGCAGCAACGTCGGCGCCGGCGACTCGTCTTTGGCCGGCTTCCTGATCGCCGGCGGCAGCGGACCGGAGGCGCTCGCCTCGGCGGTGGCGCACGGCGCGGCGGCCGTCCAGCTGCCGGGCAGCGAGATGCCGACGCCCGACGACCTGGACCTGGCGGCGGTGACGGTGACCGCCGACGTACCGGTCGACCGCGAGCTGACGGAGCCGGCGTCATGAACATCCGTACCGGGCGAGGTTCCGGTGTCGTGGACGTCCGTACCGGGCGAGGTTCCGGTGTCGTGGACGTCCGTACCGGGCGAGGTTCCGGTGTCGTGGACGTCCGTACCGGGCGAGGTTCCGGTGTCGTGGACGTCCGTACCGGGCGAGGTTCCGGTGTCGTGGACGTCCGTACCGGGCGAGGTTCCGGTGCCGTGGACGTCCGTGACGCCCGTGCTTCCGGTGTCGTGGATGTCCGTACTGGCCGTGGTTCCGGTGCCGTGCACGTCCATACCGGCCGAGGTTCCGGTGTGCGTCATACGGCCGCCGGGCGGCGAGACTCCCCGTTACTCGCCGCGGCCGACGGGAGGCAGGGCCACCTGAGCCGCCCTGACCTCACCGGGAGGCGGGGTCTCCCCGGCCCCGCCTCCACCGGAGCCGCCTCCACCCGGCTCGCCTCTACTGGACGTGTCCTGACCGGACCCGCCCGCACCGGCGGCCCTGAGTTTTCCGCCACCCCGCATGCCACCCCCCACGGCACCCCCGTCCCCGTCCCCACCCCCGCCCACCCCACTCCATGGGCGATACGCGTGCTAAGGAGCCCGCGATGAGCGACATGATCACCGCGGACCTGGTCGATCTCGACCTGTCCGCCGACACCAAGGAAGCGGCGGCGCGTGCCCTCGCCGAACGCATGGTGGCCCTGGGCCGGGTGACCGACCTGGAGGGCTTCCTCGCCGATGTGGCGGCGCGCGAGGCGCAGATGCCGACCGGCCTGGACGGCGGCATCGGCATCCCGCACTGCCGCAGTGAGCACGTCACCGAGCCGACGCTCGGCTTCGGGCGCAGCGCCGCGGGGATCGACTTCGGCGCGCCGGACGGCCCCGCCGACCTGATCTTCCTGATCGCGGCGCCCGCCGGTGCCGACGACGCCCACCTGACGATCCTGTCGTCGCTGGCCCGGCAGCTGATGAACGCGGAGTTCACCAGCGCGCTGCGGGCGGTGGGGGACGCGTCGGCCGCGGCCGCGCTGATCCGCGGGGACGAGACGCCCGAGGCGGCGGTCGCCGGCGCGGGTACGGGCGCCGCGCAGGGCGCCTCCGAGGACTCCGTGGCGTCGTCGGCGGCGGCCTCCGCCGACGACGCCACGGACAACACCGCCCCGGCAGCGGGCGCGAGCGCTCCCGCCGAGGACGCCTCCGCCGAGCGGCCCTTCCGCATCGTCGCCGTCACCTCCTGCCCGACCGGCATCGCCCACACGTACATGGCGGCCGAGTCGCTGGAGAACGCCGGCCGCGAGGCGGGCGTCGAGGTCGTCGTCGAGCCCCAGGGCTCGGCCGGTTTCACCCGGCTCGACCCGGGCGTCATCGCGGCGGCGGACGGCGTGATCTTCGCGCACGACGTTCCCGTACGGGAGAAGGAACGCTTCGCCGGCAAGCCCACCGTCGACGTCGGCGTGAAGGCCGGCATCAACCGCCCCGGCGAGCTGATCACCGAGGTGCGCGGCAAGGCGGCGCGCGGTGAGGTGACCGCGGGCGCCGCCTCGGGCGCGGGTACGCCGGTCGAGCGCGCCGGCGACTCCGGCGAGGGCTACGGCACGAAGCTGCGCAAGTGGCTGATGTCCGGCGTGAGTTACATGGTCCCGTTCGTCGCGGCCGGCGGTCTGCTGATCGCCCTCGGGTTCGCGATCGGCGGGTACAAGATCAAGTCGGCGCCCTCGGTGATGGACCACTTCGTCTGGACGCAGACCGACAGCTGGGCCGCCCTGATGTTCCAGATCGGCGCCGTGGCCTTCGGCTTCCTGGTCCCGGTGCTGGCCGGCTACATCGCCTACGGCATGGCGGACCGGCCGGGCCTCGTCCCCGGCTTCGTCGGCGGCATGATCGCCTCCACGATCAACGCGGGCTTCCTCGGCGGCCTGGTGGCCGGTCTGCTGGCCGGTGGCGTGGTGATGGCCATCCAGAAGATCGACATCCCGGCCGTGCTGCGCGGCATCATGCCGGTGGTGGTGATCCCGCTGATCTCCTCGGCGATCGTCGGATTCCTCATGTTCGTCGTGGTCGGCAAGCCCATCGCCTCCGCCCAGAAGGCCATGACCGACTGGCTGAACGGCCTCTCCGGCTCCAACGCCATCCTGCTCGGCGCCCTGCTCGGCCTGATGATGTGCTTCGACCTCGGCGGCCCCGTCAACAAGGTCGCGTACACCTTCGCCACCGCCGGCATCGCCGTCTCCAACCCGAGCGACTCCGCGATGAAGATCATGGCCGCGGTCATGGCCGCCGGCATGGTCCCGCCGCTGGCGATGGCCCTGGCCACCACGGTCCGCGGCAAGCTCTTCACCGAGACCGAGCGCGAGAACGGCAAGGCCGCCTGGGTCCTCGGCGCCTCCTTCATCTCCGAGGGCGCCATCCCGTTCGCCGCCGCCGACCCGCTGCGCGTCATCCCCTCCGCCATGGTGGGCGGCGCGATCACCGGTTCGCTGTCGATGGCCTTCAGCACCACCCTGCGCGCCCCGCACGGCGGCATCTTCGTGGTCCCGCTGATCGGCAACCCCTTCCTCTACCTGATCGCCATCGCGGTCGGCGTGTGCGTCACCACCGCCCTGGTCGTCGTACTGAAGGGCATGCGCAAGCCCGCACCGGGCGCCGTGGGCGCCGGCAAGACGGACGGCACGGCCACCGCGGCGGCCGAGGCGAAGCAGCCGGTGGCGGCGTAAAGATCCATTTGTCTCTTTGAGGCGCTGTGAGTGGTTCACGCCACCTGCGAGATACGTCACGGTCCGGGCCCAAGGGTCCGGACCGTGGTGTCTACTGGGTGCATGCCTGATGAGCACGTCCCGGTTCTGCAGTCGATGGGCGCGGCGATACTTCTCCTCACCGCCGCCCTGTGGGTGTTCGCCCTGTACGCCTTCGCCCGCCGTGGTCACTTCGGGCCCGTTCCGGGGCTCGCCGTCGTCCGCGGTCCGCGCGTCCTCCCGCGCCGGCGCCAGTCCGCTCCCCACATCGAGTTCGTTGAGCTGACCCCGGCGGAGAGAGCCGCGTTCGCGGGGCTCGTACGGCAGCTCAGCGACGGCCGCCGGGGCGGGCGCCGGAGGCGTGCGTAGAGGGCCTGCGCGCTCCGTTTCTCAGGAGACCTGAGCCGCCCGCCGCTCCATGGCGTCCCGCGCCGCGTCCTCCGTCACGTACACCTCGCACATGTGCCGCCCGTCCGGCGTCGCCGTGTGCTCGACCTCCCAGAGGGAGACCTCCTCGCCGTCGCGCAGCAGGAAGGCGTGCTCGTAGAGCGCGAAGCACAGTCCCGCGCGCCGCGCGCGGCAGGGGCGCCCGAAGGCCTGCGTGATCTGGTGCGCGAACGCCGTCGTGAGTAACGCGGCCGTCTCCGCGCCCGGCCGGTCGGTGTTCTCGGCGCGGCGCAGGAGCCGGCGCGCGTGGTCGGCCGAGTCGTCCGGCGCGTACGCGTGCCGGGGCGCGGGAACCGGCGACAGGTGCACCGTCACCGGCAACTCGAAGTCGGGGGTGTCCGGCGGCAGGGGCAGGCGCGCGGTGGCGGCGCGCAGCTCCTCCTCGTCGACGTACACCTCGTGCTGGGCGGCGCTGCCCGGCGCGGGATTGTGCACGAGCTCCCACAGGGTGAGTGCCGAGCCGTCGGCCAGCAGCCAGGTGTGCCGGTACGTCTCGCGGTGCAGCCCCGAACTGTGGTGCGCGGAGTGCAGCGAGCTGTCGTGCGCCAGCGCACACTCCAGACGCTGTATGACCTCGTCCGGCAACTCGAATGAGTTCAGGGCACGGCCGAGGAGTCGCGCGAGGTGCTCCTCCGGAGACTCGGGCGACTCGGGTGGTTCGTACGCTGCTGTCTCGTACGGAACGCTCAAGGTTTCTCCCGGCGTTGCTGCATGTCACCTTGTGGGTGCATACCGTAGCCCCTCGGTCGGACATCATGTCCGGGAACCGAGAAAACGTGCGCACGGAAAACGAGCGGGCCGTGTGAGAAATTCCCACACGGCCCGATGACCTGTCAGAACTCGCTGCTCAGGAGCTCCTTGGGGCGATCATGCGCGGTGTGCGCGATCACGCGGCGCTTCCCGCCACCCACTCGTTCCACGGCAGGTTCCACCCGTTGAGTCCGTTGTCCGGCGCCACGGTCTTGTCGGGGGAGTTCTTGACGATCACGACGTCCCCGACGAGCGAGTTGTCGTAGAACCACTTGGCGTTCGTGGCGCCCTGCGCGCCCTGCGCGTCCGCGAGCCCCACGCAGCCGTGGCTGGTGCCCTCGCGGCCGAAGGGCGGGTTGCCCTTGTTGTACCAGTAGTTGCCGTGGATGAACGTCCCCGACGTCGTCAGTCGCATCGCGTGCGGCACATCCGGGATGTCGTACTCGCCGCCCAGGCCGACCGTCTGGCTGTTCATGCGCGTCTGCACGAACTTCTCCGAGATCACCATCTGCCCGTTGTACGTGGTGTGATCCGGGCTGCCCGACGAGATCGGCAGCGTCTTGAAGGTCTTGCCGTCCCGCACCACCGTCATGGTCTGCGTGTTCACGTCGACCGTGGAGACCTGCGAGCGCCCGACGGTGAAGGTGACGGTCTTCTTCTGCACCCCGTAGACGCCGTTCGCGCCCTCGACGCCGTCCAGGTCGATCTTCATGGTGACCTTGGAGCCGGCCTTCCAGTACTCCTCGGGCCGGAAGTCGAGCCGCTGCGAGCCGAACCAGTGTCCGACCACCTTCTGCCCGCTGCTGGAGGTGACCGTGATGTGCGACTGCACGGCCTTCCTGTCGCTGATCACCTTGTCGAAGTCGAACGACACCGGCATCCCGACCCCGACCGTGGTCCCGTTGTCCGGCGTGTACGTACCGATGAAGCTGTTCGCCGAAGTGACCGTGGTGAAGATGGAGTTGGCGGCCGCCGTGCGACCGTCCGAGTCCTTCGCGGTCGCCGAGATCTGGTACTTGGTCCCGCGCTCCAGCTGCTGGTTCGGCTTCCAGGTGCCGCCGTTGCCGGATATGGAACCCGGCACGGCCTGTCCCGTCCCCGCCAGGGTCATCTTCACGGCGGTCAGTCTGCCCCCGCTGACCTTCACGCCGGTCGAGTTGATCGACGCGGCGGTCGAACCGTCCTTCGCCGAGATGCTGATCTTGGCCGTGGACGTCTTGGGCGAGCTGTTGCCGGTCTTGCCGTCGCTGTTCGAGTCGGCGTTGGCGTCACCGCCGCAGGCGGTGAGGGTGAGGGCGCCGACCATCAGGACGGCACTTGCCCCCAGTGCGCGCCGCGCTGCCATGTTCGGCGTTTTCACGTGCTGCTCCCGGTTTTCGTGGTGTGCGTGCTCCGCTCCAGTGCGTGGGGAAAGAGGGGGCGGGTGGTCCGGGAGGTTCCCGCCGTACGCCTTGGACGCCGTCGCGTGACAGAACCGGGACAATGTGCGGGAGGGGTGTTGTCGCTGGTGGGGGCGCGGGCGCGCGGAGCCGGCGCGCACGGCGCGGTGCCGTGGTGAACTCGCGCTGTGCGCCCGGTGTGTTCGGACGCCGCCGGCTCACCGGCTCCCGTACAGCTCCTCGTACGACGGCCACGCCCCGCCCGGTCCGTCCACCGACTCCGCGGCGCGTACGGCGCGCACGATGGCCCGCGCCACCACGTCCGCGCCGGCAGCGAGGATCTCGTTGAGCGCGAGGGGGTTTTCGGCGTCGAGCGGGTGCGCGCCTGTCGCCAGCGCGAACACCGTGTCGCCGTCGTTGAGCAGGTGGACCGGCCGCACGGCGCGCGCGATGCCGTCGTGCGCCATGCCGGCGAGCTTCTGCGCCTGCGCCTTCGACAGGTCCGCGTCGGTGGCGACCACGGCGAGGGTGGTGTTGAGCGGCGGGCGCCCGTTCCTCGCCGCACACTCTGCGAGACGCCGGCGCGCGGCCTCGTGGACGCCCTCCTCCGGGTACTTCACGCGCCCTTGGAACAACTCCCCGTACAGGACGCCCGTTTCGGGGTCCACCACCGACCCCGCCGCATTGGCCACCACCAGCGCGGCCACGGTCACTCCGGAGCCGAGAACAGCGCTCGCCGTGCCCACCCCGCCCTTCAACGGCCCGACGGCCGCCCCCGTACCGGCGCCCACACACCCTTCCGGCACGGGCGCGCCGACCGTGCTCGCCGCGGCCGCCTCGACCGCGGCCCGGCCGGTGGTGGCGTCGGGCCGGGCGCGGAAGTCGCCGCCCCGCCCCAGGTCGAAGACGCACGCGGCGGGCACGACCGGCACGACGTGCAGTGGATCCGTTCCGACGCGCACCCCACGCCCCCGCTCCTCCAGCCAGCCCATCACACCGGAAGCCGTGTCGAGCCCGTACGCGCTGCCGCCGGTCAGGACGACCGCCTCGACCTTCTGCACGAGGTTGCGCGGGTCGAGGGCGTCGGTCTCCTTCGTACCGGGACCGCCGCCGCGCACGTCCACGGCGGCCACCGCGCCGCCTTCCGGGGCGAGGACGACGGTGGTTCCGGTGAGCCAGCCGTCACCGGTGCGCGTCGCGTGGCCCACGCGCACGCCGAGGACGTCGGTCAAAGCGTCAACTGCCATGGACCCAGTGTGGACCGGGTCCATGACGTGAGCGGCTTCGTCAGGCGACCGGACTCGTCGTGCGCTCCCCGCTCGCCCCGGCCGCCCGGCGCTCCCGGGAGAGCATGCGCGCCGTCAAGGTCACGCCGGTCGCCACCGCGAGCCCCGACACGATGCCGGCGGCGAGCACCGCCCAGTCACCCAGGAAAGTGCAGGCGATCACCAGGAGGGCCGTCACGGGCAGCACCAGCTGCTGCGCGATGCCCACCTTGAAGTAGCGGGAGTGCAGCGCCCACACCGTGAGCAGGTACAGCGCCGTCGGCAGGGTCACCGCGGCCGAGGCGGACAGCGTGGAGATGTGCGCCTTGCCGACCGCCTGCTCCACCGCCACCTCCAGCCCCGCGCCGATCGCCGCCGCCGAGGCGAAGATCAGGTAGTGGCCGTAACCCCAGAGGAACGCCTGCCCACTGGTGCGCAGGCGTCCGTGGATCGGCACGACGAAGTAGATCCACCAGGCGGCGAACACGATGAGCAGGCCGCCCGCCGCGATCGGCAGCAGCTCGCCCAGCGCGTCGTGCTCGTCCACGCCCGACTTCACGGCCACCGTGGCGGCGGCGATGGTCTCGCCGAGCACGATGATGGTGAACAGCCCGTAGCGCTCGGCGATGTGGTGCGGGTGCCAGGCCGTGGTGGAGGCCTTTTCGGCGTACAGCGGCACGCACAGCTCCGCGATGACCATCACCAGGAAGACCCAGGGACGGGCCGGTTCGGGCAGCAGGACCAGCCCGAGCCAGCCGACCATGCAGAGCAGGATGCCGCCCGCGTACCTGAGGGCGGTGGTTCTTTCCGCGCCTTCCGCGGATCTCGCCGCTCTCAGCCACTGCGCGGCCATCGCCAGCCGCATGATCAGGTAGCCGAGCCAGACCACGGTGTAGTCGTGGTCCTCGAAGGCCCGGGAGATCCCGGCGGCCAGCACGAGGACGCCGGCGATCTGCACGAGGGTGACGGCCCGGTAGAGGGCGTCGTCGTTGTCGTAGGCCGAGGCGAACCAGGTGAAGTTCATCCACGCCCACCAGATGGCGAAGAACAGCATCGCGTAGCTCATGATGCCGTCGCCCGCGTGCCCACCGGCCACGGCGTGCACCAGGCCGACGCCCGCCTGGGCGATGGCCACGACGAAGCACAGGTCGAAGAAGAGCTCGAGCGGCGAAGCGACACGATGGGCCTCGTCCCGGCCGCGCGCGGTGAGCCGGCGCAGCGGTCTGTGGCGTTCGTGCGCGCCGGAGGGCGCCGGGGGAGGAGTGGCACTGGACGTCATGGACCCAAGCACACCAGATAACCTGCCGGAATTCTTGTGAAGCGTTTCACAAGCGGTCCCGGTCCTAAGGTCCCGTCGAAAGGGCCAGGTCAGCGTCTTTCGCCGGGATTCTGATCGATAATCGATAGGACCTTTGGACCGAGATCGGGGACCAACGCAACTCCCTGGGGCGCCCGCGTCGGCGTGCAATGGAGCCGTACCCACGAAGCGATGCGGAAGGTCTCGGCCATGACTGCCACTCCTGCGGAAACCACCCCGGTCACCCCTGCCGAGGAGACGCCGCGTGAACCGTCCTCGCAAGGAGACGCCTGGAAGGGCTTCCGCGGCGGCCTGTGGCGCGACACCGTCGACGTCCGCGACTTCGTCCAGCACAACTACGCCCCCTACGAAGGCGACGGCTCCTTCCTCGCCGGCCCCACCGAGCGCACCAGCCTCGTCTGGAAGAAGCTCCTCGGGATGTTCCCGACCGAGATCGAGCGCGGCATCTACGACGTCGACACCAAGACCCCCTCGCGCATCGACGCCTTCGCCCCCGGGTACATCGACCGCGACCTCGACGTGATCGTCGGCCTGCAGACCGACGCCCCGCTCAAGCGCGCCATCATGCCCAACGGCGGCTGGCGCATGGTCGAGACCGCCCTGAAGGCCTACGGGTACGAGCCCGACGCGGCCGTCCGGGAGATCTACACCAAGCTCCGCAAGACCCACAACGACGGGGTCTTCGACGCCTACACCCCCGAGATCCGCGCCTGCCGCTCCTCCGGCATCATCACCGGCCTGCCCGACGCCTACGGCCGCGGCCGCATCATCGGCGACTACCGCCGCGTCCCCCTCTACGGCGTGGACCGGCTCATCGTCGCGAAGCGAGCGGACAAACTCGCAGTCGAAGCTCTCTGGCCGAGTGCGGAGGTCATCCAGGAACGCGAGGAAATTTCCGAGCAGATCCGCGCCCTCGAAGAACTCAAGGTCATGGCCCTCTCCTACGGTCACGACATCTCCGGCCCCGCCCGCACCGGCCGCGAGGCCGTCCAGTGGCTCTACTTCGCCTACCTCGCCGCCGTCAAGGAGCAGAACGGCGCCGCCATGTCGATCGGCCGCATCGACGCCTTCCTCGACATCTACCTCCAGCGGGACATCGAGGCCGGCCTGCTCACCGAGTCCGAGGCCCAGGAGATCATCGACGACTTCGTCATCAAGCTCCGCATCGTGCGCTTCCTGCGCACCCCCGAGTACAACGAGCTCTACTCCGGCGACCCCACCTGGGTCACCTGGTCCATGGGCGGCATCGGCACCGACGGGCGCCCCCTGGTCACCCGCACCACCTTCCGCGCCCTCAACACGCTCTACAACCTCGGTCCGGCCCCCGAGCCCAACCTGACCGTCTTCTGGTCCCCGCGTCTGCCGGAGGCCTTCAAGAAGTACGCCTCGCAGGTCGCCATCGACACCAGCGCCCTGCAGTTCGAGTCCGACGACCTGATGCGCCCCAAGTACGGTGACGACACCGCCATCGCCTGCTGCGTCTCCGCGATGGCCATGGGCAAGCAGATGCAGTTCTTCGGCGCCCGCGTCAACGTCGCCAAGGCCCTCCTCTACGCCATCAACGGCGGCCGCGACGAGAAGTCCGGCAAGACGGTCGTCGAGGGCTTCGAACCGATCACCGACGAGTACCTCGACTACGACACCGTCCTCGCCCGCTACGACGCCATGCTCGGCTGGCTCGCCAAGACCTACGTGCACGCGCTCAACGTCATCCACTACATGCACGACAAGTACGCCTACGAGCGCCTCGAGATGGCCCTGCACGACCGGGCGATCCTGCGCACCATGGCCTGCGGCATCGCCGGCCTGTCCGTCGCGGCCGACTCGCTGTCCGCCATCAAGCACGCACGCGTGAAGGTCGTGCGGGACGAGACGGGCCTGGCCGTCGACTACGTCGTCGAGGGCGACTACCCGGCGTACGGCAACAACGACGACCGCGCCGACGACCTCGCCCGCTGGATCGTCCACGACTTCATGGAGAAGGTCCGCCGTCACCCGACGTACCGCGACGCGGTGCACACCCAGTCGGTCCTGACGATCACCTCGAACGTCGTCTACGGCAAGAAGACCGGCAACACTCCCGACGGCCGCCGCGCGGGCACTCCCTTCGCGCCCGGCGCCAACCCCATGAACGGCCGGGACGAGCACGGCTACATCGCCTCGGCGCTCTCCGTCGCCAAGCTCCCGTACGACGACGCGGAGGACGGCATCTCGCTGACCAACACCATCACCCCGGACGCCCTGGGCCGCACCCCCGAGGAGCGCGTCGACAACCTCTCCGGCGTCCTGGACGGGTTCGTGGCCGACGACGGCTTCCACATGAACGTCAACGTCCTCGACCGGGCGACCCTGGAGGACGCGATGGAGCACCCCGAGAAGTACCCGCAGCTGACCATCCGGGTCTCCGGCTACGCGGTCAACTTCGTCCGCCTCACCCGTGAGCAACAACTCGACGTCATCAACCGCACCTTCCACGGCTCGCTCTGAGGAGCAAGGACGATGACTCCGCTTCTTCCTACGGCGTCGGTTCTGCCGACGCCGGCCTGCGGGCCCGTTCCCGCGGCGGCCACCCCGGCCGCCGCGGCGACCCGGCGCGAGGTGGTCGGCTCGGTCCACTCGTGGGACCTGTCGACCGGTGTCGACGGCCCCGGCACCCGCTTCGTCACCTTCCTGTCGGGCTGCCCGCTGACCTGCCTGTACTGCCACAACCCCGACACCTGGCGGATGCGCGACGGCAAGCGCACCACGGCCGACGAGATCGTCGCCGAGGCCCGCAAGTACACGCGGTTCATCGCCGCCGCCGGCGGCGGGGCGACCATCAGCGGGGGCGAGCCCCTGCTCCAGCCCGTCTTCACCGGCGAACTGCTCAACCGCTTCAAGCACGAACTCGGCCTGCACACCGCGCTCGACACCTCGGGATTCCTCGGCGTCCGCGCCACCGACGCCCTGCTGAGGGACACCGACCTGGTCCTGCTCGACATCAAGTCCTGGGACCCCGCCACCTACCGCAAGGTCACCGGCCGCCCCCTGCAGCCCACCCTCGTCTTCGCCCGGCGTCTGGCAGACCTCGGCAAGGAGGTCCACGTCCGCTTCGTGCTCGTGCCCGGCCTCACCGACGACCCGGCCAACGTCGACGGTGTCGCCGCCTTCGCCGCCTCGCTCGGCAATGTCACGCGCGTCGACGTCCTGCCCTTCCACAAGCTCGGGGAGGCCAAGTGGCAGGCGCTGGGACGCCCCTTCGTCCTGCACGACACACCCGCCCCGACCGCCGAACAGACCGCTGCGGCCAGGAGCATCTTCGAGTCCCACGGACTGCGCGCCGTCTGAGCCATCCGGACGGCGCCCGCCCCCTGGGCCGTACCCTGGAGGCATGACCTCCGCCCCCGCCCCCGAGCCGCGCGCCCCCAAGCCCGTGTTGATCTTCGACGACCCGCTGGACCAGCAGTCCTCGGACGACACCGACCGCGGCTGGGGCGAGCGGCCCGCCGCCGGGAACGACAGCGCGGCCGACCTGAAGCGCTTCCTCGACGAGAAGCCGCCCCACCACCTCTGAACCGCGCCGAGAATCGTCCGCCGGCCCCAGCGGGCCGCCGCCGCTAGCGCCCGTCGTGCCCGCCCCCACGCTGCGCGACCAGCGCGTTGCGGATCTCCTTGAGCACCTCCAGCTCGGTCACCTCGATGACCTCGTGCGTGCTCTCCCTGGCCTTCCTGCGGGCCTCCTGCCGCGCCAGGTACTTCGACATCGGCAGCACCATCAGGAAGTAGACGACCGCCGCGGTGATCACGAACGTGAGGGTGGCGCCGAGGACGGAGCCCCACATGATCGGGATGCCGCTCTTCACCGTGCCGTCCGCGGCCACTTTGCAGGGATCCTGCAGACACGAGGTGTAGTTGTCGAGATTCTTCGTCCCGATCGCCCCGACCACCGGGTTGATGATCCCCTTCACCAGCGTGTTGACGATGTTGGTGAAGGCGGCGCCGATGACCACCGCCACTGCCAGGTCGACGACGTTCCCGCGCATCAGGAAGGCCTTGAAGCCCTGCCAGACGCTCGGTTCCCTCTTCTCGATCACCTACGGGCCTCTTCTCGCATGCACAGGTTGAAGAACAAACAGCTCCGCAACCTACGTCAACACTCGGCCGTCCTGTCCAATCAGGTAGCTCCAACGAGGGACTTGACAGGAATTTCCGCAGGATACGCACAGTGTGGCTCAGCACAGCGTCACCGCCAGGCGTGCCGTCGCGCCCGCGCCGGCCAGGCGGGCCGCGGTGGCCCGGGGAACCGACAGCACCACCAACGCCCCGTTCCCGGGATCGTCGTCCAACGGCTCCGGAACCCTGGTCACCCGCGCCCCACGCGCGACCACCCGGGCGTCACCCCCGGTGGCCGTCTCGCGGGCGGCGATGACGTCCACCCGGTCGCCCGGTCGCAGCAGCCGGACGGCGGCCGTGTCGGCGATACGGACCGGCGCGGCCACGACCTTGACGGCACGGTGCTTTCGTACGGGCTCCGCCACCGGATGCCCGCGCGTCTGCTCGGTGGCGCGCGGGCCCGCCGCCACCAGCGCCGCCGCGGTCACGGCGAGGCCGGCCGCGACGGCGCGCCTGCGGTGCCGTACGAGGCGTTGCAGCTGGTACCGCCCGCCGCGCACCCGCACGGGAGCGAAGTGCGGCACCTCGCACGTGGCGGGTACGTCGGTTCCGGGCGGGTGCGAGGAGGAGGGGGCGGGGTACGAGGGCGGGAGGGGTAGGGACATGCGGGATCACCACCTGCGTCGGGGAATCGGCTTGCAGGCCCACGATGAGGCCTTGCGCCGATCCCCGCCGAGACCGGTGGACTACCGACGAGTTGTGGATAACTCCCTCACCCGAACGGGAGGTTCCGCCGCCGCGCACGCTCTTCCCCGCACTCTTCCCGGCGCCGCGTCACGGCAGGTCGAACCCGGGATTCATGCCGCCCAGCGCCTTGGTGCACAGGCAGTCGCGGTCCTCGTTCGCCGGCAGCCCGGCCACGGCGTCGAACAGCACACCGCGCAGCCGGTCCACATTCGCGGCGAAGACCTGCAACACCTCGTCGTGCGACACGCCCTCGCCGGTCTCCGCACCCGCGTCGAGGTCGGTTACCAAGGTCATCGAGGTGTAGCAGAGCTCCAGTTCACGGGCGAGCGCCGCCTCCGGGTGGCCGGTCATGCCCACCACCGACCAGCCCTGAGCCTGGTGCCACAACGATTCGGCGCGGGTCGAGAAGCGCGGTCCCTCGACCACGACCAGCGTCCCTCCGTCCACCGGCTCCCAGTCCCGGCCGCGTGCGGCCTTCAACGCGGTCGCACGCCCGACGGGGCAGTAGGGGTCGGCCAGCGACACGTGGACCACGTTCGGCATGTCGCCACCGGGCAGCGGCAGCCCGTCGAAGTAGGTGGCGGAGCGGGACTTCGTACGGTCGACCAGCTGATCCGGCACGAGCAGGGTGCCCGGGCCGTACTCGGGACGCAGACCGCCCACCGCGCACGGACCCAGTACCTGACGGGCACCGACCGACCGCAGGGCCCACAGGTTGGCCCGGTAGTTGATCCGGTGTGGAGGCAGGTGGTGACCGCGGCCGTGGCGGGGCAGGAAGGCGACCCGTCGCCCGGCGACCTCGCCGAGGAAGAGGGAGTCGCTGGGAGGCCCGTACGGGGTGTCCACCTGGACCTCGGTCACGTCCTCGAGGAACGAGTAGAAGCCCGAGCCGCCGATTACACCGATCTCTGCGTTCACCATGGCCAGCACAGTATCCGGCGGCAGCCTCGCGTGGAGAGGGGCTCCGCAAACACCGACAGGCCCCGGAAACACCGGTGACCCCGCCGTCGTACGACGGCAGGGTCCTGTGCGCGCGTCCTACGCCGCGGAGCTGCTGCTCGAGGAGGTGTTCGTCCCCGAGGACTTCGAGTCCGAGGACGACGAAGACGGGGTCGAGGTGGACGTCGACGGCTTGGACGACGCCGGCGAGCTGCTCGACGAGGAGCCGCGGCTGTCGTTGCGGTAGAAGCCCGAGCCCTTGAAGACAATGCCGACCGCGGAGAACACCTTCTTCAGGCGACCACCGCAGTTGGGGCACTCGGTCAGGGCGTCATCGGTGAACTTCTGCACCGCCTCGAGGCCCTCGCCGCACTCGGTGCACTGGTACTGATAGGTGGGCACTGTCTCCTCCTGGCACTCTCACTCAATGAGTGCTAACGGGGGTCCATAGTGACGTATTCCTGAGGATCAGTCCACTGTCATCGGCATGCGGTGACCGACGCCACGTGCCACGGTCCGGCTCCGGGGCCGTGAGACCAGGCGTGAACGCAGGGCCACCAGGGTCGCCAGGGCGAGGACCGTACCGGCCATCGGAACCAGGAAACCGGCGCCGTCCCGGAACCGGTCCTCCAGCTGACCGGCGACGGTCACGGCCGCCGCCTGGCCGAGCGCCACCGCGCCGGTCAGCCAGGTGAACGCCTCGGTGCGGGCCCCGGCCGGGACCAGTCCCTCGACCAGCGTGTAGCCGGTGATCAGCGCCGGCGCGATGCACATGCCGACGAGCAGACCCAGACCGGCCAGGACGAGCACCGAGTGCGCGGCCCACAGACCGGAGGCCGCCAGCGCGAGCGCGCCGTACCCGACCACGAGGCGACGCTGCGGGGCCACCTTCCAGGCGACCGCGCCGCACACGATGCCGGAGAGCATGTTGCCCGCGGCGAAGACGCCGTACAGGACGCCGTTCAGGCCCGGCTCGCCGATCGACTCGCTGAACGCGGCCAGCGACACCTGCATCCCGCCGAAGACGGAACCGATGCCGAGGAAGACCGCGATCAGGACGCGCACACCCGGGACGCGCAGCGCGGAAACGTGCTCCACGCGCGCGTGCCCGGCGGGGGCGACAGTGGGCTGGGTGCCCTTCTGCGCGGCGAACAGCAGGCCGCCGAGGAGGGTGAGCGCCGCCTCCGTGACCAGACCCGCGGCCGGGTCGACGGCGGTGCACAGGGCGGTGGCCAGCAGCGGGCCGAAGACGAAGGTCAGCTCGTCCGTGACGGACTCGAAGGCGGCCGCGGTGGTCATCAGGGGCGTGCCCTGGAGCTTCCCGCCCCAGCGGGCCCGCACCATGGGCCCGACCTGCGGCACCGAGGCGCCCGTGGGCACGGCCGCCGCGAACAGCGCCCACAGCGGCGCGTGGGCCAGCGCGAGCGCCGTCAGGGTCAGGCCCGACAGCGCGTGCAGCAGCACGCCGGGGACCAGTACGGCACGCTGCCCGTAGCGGTCCGCCAGACGGCCGCTGTAGGGCGCGAACAGCGCCATGGAGACACCGGTGACCGCCGCTGCGGCGCCCGCGGCGCCGTAGGAGCCGGTGGTGTGCTGCACGAGCAGCACGATGGAGATGGTCAGCATCGCGAACGGCTGACGCGCCGCGAAACCGGGGAGCAGGAACGTCCAGGCGCCTCGGGTGCGCAGCAGTTGCCCGTATCCGGGGCGGGAGGAAGCCGACGAGTCCTTCGACGGCTCGGTGGTGACCGTGGACGCCACGGCCCGTGCCTTTCTGCCGCCTGGTAGCGCGCCCGTGCGGGGGCGCCGAGAGCTGTCCTCTTGCGCGGACTGCGGTAGATGCCGGCGCCCGCAGTGGAGGGCAGCCCGACCGCCATACGGTCGCGCCAGCTCTGCGTCAGGCAGAGTTGGTTCGATCAAGGTATGCCTTCATCTTACAAGGATCAACCAGCGGCGCGCCTGTGAAAGTGAGCACCATGGGCCGGGCGCGCCTGCGATTGGCGGGGGTGTGAACCGTACGAAACGCGCCCTTAACGTCGCGAGCGCCGCGTTGCGCGCCGTGCACGCCCCCCGCCCCGCGCCCCGAATCCAGCGCCCCGCGCCCCGCGCCCGCTCCCGCGCCCAGCACTCCGCCGCGCCAGCGCCCCGCGCCCCGCGCTCACCCCGCACTCAGCGCCCCGTACCCGCCCCGTTCGTCCCGAGCCACCCCGCCAGCTTGCCCCCGTGTCCGACGGCGCGCAGGCGCTTCTCCGCGGCGTCGCGGACCGGGTCCGTGGCCACGACGAGGAGCTCGTCGCCCTTGCGCAGCACTGTCGTCGGCAGGGGGACAAACGATTTTCCGTCGCGCACGACGAGGGTGACCGCGGCACCGGCGGGCATCCGCAGCTCGTTGACCTCGACGCCGTGCATCTTCGAGCCCTCGGGGATGGCGACGGACAGCAGATGCCCGCGCAGCCGCTCCAGAGGGGCGGACTCGATGCCCAGGTCGGCGGCCTCGCCGCTCCCGCCCAGGTGCAGCTTGCGGGCGAGCCAGGGCAGCGTCGGGCCCTGGATGAGGGTGTAGACGACGACCAGCACGAAGACGATGTTGAAGATGCGGCGGCTCGCGTCCACGCCCTCCACCATCGGAATCGTCGCCAGGATGATGGGCACCGCGCCGCGCAGACCGGCCCAGGACATCAGGGCCTGCTCCTGCCAGGGCACCCGGAACGGCGTGAGGCACAGCACCACGCTCAGGGGGCGCGCGACCATGGTGAGCACCAGGCCGATGACGAGCGCGGGCACCACGTCGTCGCCGAGTTCGTGCGGTGTGACCAGGAGGCCGAGCAGGACGAACATGCCGATCTGGGCGATCCAGCCGAGCCCGTCGGCGAAACCGCGCGTGGCGGGCCAGTGCGGCAGCTTGGCGTTGCCCATGACCATCGAGGCGAGGTAGACGCCCAGGAAGCCGCTGCCGTGCGCCAGCGCGCCGCCCGCGTACGCCGTGACGGCGATCGCCATGACGGCGATCGGATACAGACCGGAGGCGGGCAGGGCCACGTGCCGCAGGCCCCAGGCGCCGAGCCAGCCCACCGCGAGGCCGATGGCCGCGCCGATGGCCAGTTCGAGCGCTATCTCACCCACCAGCACGTACCAGTGCTCCACCGGTCCCGCGGTGGAGAAGGCCACCACCAGGATGACGACCGGGGCGTCGTTGAAGCCGGACTCGGCTTCCAAGGTGCCCGTCACGCGCGTGGGGAGAGGTATTTTCCGCAGCACCGAGAACACCGCCGCCGCGTCCGTCGAGGAGACGACCGCCCCGACGATGAGCGCCTGCCGCCACTCCAGCCCGATCAGGTAGTGGGCCGCCCACGCCGTGACCCCGACGCTCACCCCGACCCCCGCCAGTGCCAGCGCGGAGGCGGCCGGCAACGCCGGCTTGACCTCCTTCCACTTCGTGCCGAGACCGCCCTCGGCCAGGATCACCACGAGAGCGGCGTACCCGATGACCTGGGTCAGCTCGGTGTTGTCGAAGTGGATGTCGCCGATGCCGTCCTGGCCCATGAGGACCCCGATCCCCAGGTAGACGAGCAGGCTGGGGAGCCCGCTGCGCGAGGAGATCCGGACCGCTGCCACAGCGACGAGCAGGACGAGCGAGCAGACGAGCAGAAGCTGGTTGAGGTGGTGGACAGTCAGCGGCCGTTCCCTTCCCCGGCTCACGCGCATCGCGCGCGGGAGCTCTCGTACATAGGACACGAGGTCGTGAAACCCCGCACCCAAGTACTTCGTTACCTTACCTAACTCTTGACGCTTTCTTGACGCTCGCCGAGGCAAGATCGAACACCGGCCGGCTCTCGTTCCCGACTCCGCGTCAAGGGGCACAGGGCCCTGCGCCTATGGTTGCTCCAGCACTCCAGGACCGCCTGCCGCTCGCGTTAGGACAGCAAGGACAGCGATGCCCCCCAACATCACCGCCACAACGGGTGACAAGCCCGGCAAGTCCGGCAGGAAGAAGGGGCGAAAAGCCCGACTCGTCGTGCTGGTACTGGTCCTGGCCATCATCGGAGGCATCGCCTACGGGGCGTACTGGTCCATCAGTACGGTGCGCGCGTCCTTCCCGCAGACGAAGGGCTCCCTCACCCTCGACGGCCTGTCAGGGCCCGTGGACGTCAAGCGCGACGGCTACGGCATCCCGCAGATCTACGCCTCCTCCGACGAGGACCTGTTCATGGCGCAGGGCTACGTCCAGGCGCAGGACCGGTTCTACGAGATGGACGTGCGCCGGCACATGACCTCCGGGCGCCTGTCGGAGATGTTCGGCAAGGGCCAGGTCAAGAACGACGAGTTCCTGCGCACCCTGGGCTGGGACCGCGTCGCCAAGGAGGAGTACGACACCAAGCTGTCGGCCTCCACCAAGAAGTACCTCCAGGCGTACGCCGAGGGAGTCAACGCCTACCTGAAGGGCAAGGACGGCAAGGACATCTCCCTGGAGTACGCCGCCCTGGGCTTCACCAACGACTACAAGCCCGCGAAGTGGACCCCGGTCGACTCGATCTCCTGGCTGAAGGCGATGGCCTGGGACCTGCGCGGCAACATGCAGGACGAGATCGACCGCGCCCTGATGACCAGCCGCCTCGGCCCCAAGCAGATCGCCGACCTGTACCCGGACTACCCGTACAGCCGCAACAAGGCGATCGTGCAGGAGGGCGCGTACAACTCGTTCAGCAAGACGTTCGAGCAGAACGGCTCCACCTCCAGCGGCGGAACCTCGTCCGGAACCTCCACGAGCGGCTCTGCGGGCACATCGTCGACGTCGGGGACCTCGGCCCTGCAGAGCCAGCTCTCGGGCCTGTACAAGGTCCTGGACGACGTTCCCACGGCCGTCGGCGTGAACGGCCAGGGCATCGGCTCCAACTCGTGGGTCGTCGCCGGAAGTCACACCATCACCGGCCACCCCCTCCTCGCCAACGACCCGCACCTGTCGGCCTCGCTGCCGTCCGTCTGGTACCAGATGGGCCTGCACTGCCGCACGGTCTCCAGCAAGTGCCAGTACGACGTCACCGGTTACACCTTCGCCGGCATGCCCGGCGTGGTCATCGGCCACAACCAGGACATCGCCTGGGGCATGACCAACTCCGGTGTCGACGTCACCGACCTGTACCTGGAGAAGATCAACGGCGACGGCTACCTCTACGACGGCACCGTCAAGCCGTTCAAGACCCGCGAGGAGACCATCAAGGTCGCCGGGGGCGCGTCCAAGAAGATCATCGTGCGCGAGACGGCCGACGGCATGCCGCTGCTGTCCGACCGCGACGACGAACTCGTGAAGGTCGGCAAGAAGGCCTCCGTCGACACCGCCGCGCCCGACCGCGGCGACGGCTACGGCATCGCCCTGCGCTGGACCGCGCTCGACCCCGGCACCTCCATGGACGCCGTCTTCGCCATGGACAGGGCGTCCGACTGGAGCGACTTCCGCTCCGCCGCCACCCTGTTCGACGTGCCGTCGCAGAACCTCGTCTACGCCGACAAGACCAACATCGGCTACACGCTGCCCGGAAAGATCCCCACGCGCGCGAAGAAGGACGACGGCTCGATCCCGATGCCGGGCTGGAACTCGGACTACAAGTGGACCGGGTACATCCCGAAGGCCGCCCTGCCCTACGAGTTCAACCCGAAGCGCGGCTACATCGTCACCGCCAACCAGGCCGTGATCGACAAGGACAAGTACCCCTACACGCTCACCACCGACTGGGGTTACGGCACCCGAAGCCAGCGCATCAGCGACCTGATCGAGTCGAAGATCAAGGGCGGCGGCAAGGTCTCCACCGACGACATGCGGCAGATGCAGCTGGACAACAGCAGCGAGATCGCCAAGCTGCTCGTGCCCAAGCTGCTGAAGATCGACATCGAGGACAAGAGCGTCCGCCAGGCGCAGGAGCTCCTCGAGGGCTGGGACTACACCCAGGACGCCGACTCGGCCGCGGCCGCCTACTTCAACGCGGTCTGGCGCAACATCCTCAAGCTCGCCTTCGGCAACAAGCTGCCCAAGGAACTGCGCGTCAAGGGCCAGTGCCTGTGGGTCGACCCGGTCAACACCACCGGGCCGGCCGACGAGACGAACAAGGTCCGCGAGTGCGGCGAGCGTGACGCCGACCAGGCGCAGCCGGACGGCGGCGACCGCTGGTTCGAGGTCGTGCGCACCCTCATGAACGACCCCAAGAGCGACTGGTGGTCCACCCCGAAGTCCCTCACCCGGCCGGGAGCGAGCAACAATCGCGACGACCTGTTCAAGCGCGCGATGATCGACGCCCGCTGGGAGCTGACCGCCAAGCTCGGCAAGGACATCGACTCCTGGAGCTGGGGCCGGCTGCACCGGCTGTTCCTGAAGAACCAGACGCTCGGCACCGAAGGCCCCGGTTTCCTGCGGTACATCCTCAACCGCGGCCCCTGGAAGCTCAGCGGCGGCGAGGCGACCGTCAACGCCAGCGGCTGGAACGCCGCGGGCGGTTACGGCGTCGTCTGGGTGCCGTCGATGCGCATGGTGGTCAACCTCGGCGACCTCGACAAATCGAAGTGGATCAACCTCACCGGCGCCTCCGGACACGCCTTCAGCGCCCACTACACCGATCAGACCGGCAAGTGGGCCAAGGGTGAACTCCTCGACTGGGACTTCTCGCAGAAGGCGGTCGACAAGAACAGCCGGGACACGCTGGTGCTCAAACCGTGAGCCGTCGGCGGTAGACCGCGGAGCCGGGAAAGGGGTCCTTCACGCGCGTGGAGGGCCCCTTTCCCGTGCACGGGGGCAGAGTGCGCGCGGGGGCGGGCGCGGGGCTCGCGCGGAGCGGGGCTCATGAGGCGCGAGGTACGCGGGGCGTGTGGCGCGCAAGCGGGGCGTGAGCGCGAGAAGCAGGGCGCGTGGCGATCGCCGAGCGCCCCCGGACACTCACGCGCCGCCACGGAAGCGGCGCACGCCCGACGGCGTCACCACCGCGTGCACAGGCCGGTCGTGCGCCTCCTCCGGTACGCGCTCGACCACCTCCGTGTCGTACAGCAGGACCACGAGCGCGGGGCGTGCGCCCGCGCGCTCCAGACGGGCGAGCACGCGGTCGTACGACCCTCCGCCGCGTCCCAGACGCATCCCGCGCGCGTCGACCGCCAGCCCCGGCAGCAGCACGACGTCCGCCTCGGTCACCGCGTCCGGCCCGAGGCGCGGCCCGGACGGCTCGAACAGCGCCATCTTCCCGCCGTGTTGGACGCGAGCGAGGGAGTGCTCGCCGGTGAACGCGCCCCAGTTCAGGTCGTTGTCGGGCAGGAGCGCCGGGAGCAGGACCCGCACGCCCCGCGCGCGCAGCGCGTCCAGCAGCGCGAGGGTGCCCGGTTCGCTTCCCACCGAGACGTACGCCGCCACCGTGCGCGCGTGCGCCAGTTCCGGCAGTTCGACAGCGCGCCCGGCCAGCGCCTCGGCGGCTCTTCGCATGTCGTCCGCCGTCAACCTGTTTCTCACCGCGAGGAGCTCTCGCCGCAACATTCGCTTGTCAGGCTCGGCCGCAGATCCGTCGTGACGTGCGTCTGGCACCGCGTATCCCTCCTAATGCGCTCATATGAGAGCCAATTAACCGGAGCCTCAGATTCCCTACCAAGGCACCGGATAGGGTTGCGGCCATGACTCAGGCGCAACCCAGGATCAGCAAGGCTGTCATCCCCGCAGCAGGTCTCGGCACCCGCTTCCTGCCGGCCACCAAGGCCACTCCCAAGGAGATGCTGCCGGTCGTCGACAAGCCGGCGATCCAGTACGTGGTCGAGGAGGCCGTCTCCGCCGGCCTCGACGACGTCCTCATGATCACAGGCCGGAACAAGCGCCCCCTCGAGGACCACTTCGACCGCAACTACGAGCTCGAGTCGGCCCTGCAGAAGAAGGGCGACGCCGGACGGCTCGCCAAGGTCCAGGAGTCCAGCGACCTCGCCACCATGCACTACGTGCGCCAGGGCGA
Source organism: Streptomyces panaciradicis (assembly GCF_023516615.1). Lineage (GTDB taxonomy): Bacteria > Actinomycetota > Actinomycetes > Streptomycetales > Streptomycetaceae > Streptomyces > Streptomyces panaciradicis. Next base: position 4,323 of record NZ_JAMGBF010000068.1, on the reverse strand, counting down.
CCCCAAGGGCCTGGGTCACGCCGTGCTGTGCGCCGCCCCGCACGTCGGGCACGAGCCCTTCGCCGTCCTGCTCGGCGACGACCTGATCGACCCGCGCGACCCGCTCCTCGCGCGCATGGTCGAGGTCCAGGAGCAGCGCGGCGGCAGCGTCATCGCGCTGATGGAGGTCGCCCCGGAGCAGATCCACCTCTACGGGTGCGCTGCCGTCGAGGCCACCGAGGACGGCGACGTCGTCCGGGTGACGGGCATGGTCGAGAAGCCCGACGCCTCCGACGCCCCCTCGAACTACGCGGTCATCGGCCGCTACGTCCTCGACCCGCACATCTTCGACATACTGCGCAAGACCGAGCCGGGCCGGGGCGGCGAGATCCAGCTCACCGACGCCCTGCAGCAGCTCGCGCAGGACGAGAAGATCGGCGGTCCGGTGCACGGCGTGGTCTTCAAGGGCCGTCGTTATGACACCGGGGACCGTGGCGACTATCTGCGTGCCATTGTCAGACTCGCGTGCGAACGTGAAGACCTGGGCCCGGACTTCCGGACCTGGCTTCGAAGTTACGTAGCCGAGGAGATGTAGGAACTTGAGCAGCGCCGCGACCCGCGCCACCGGCCCGGACCACCTGTGGTCGGTGGACGAACACCTGGAGGACATCCTCACGACCGTCCGCCCCCTGGAGCCCATCGAGCTGAACCTCCTGGACGCGCAGGGCTGCGTCCTGGTCGAGGACGTCACGGTGCCGGTGTCGCTGCCGCCGTTCGACAACAGCTCCATGGACGGGTACGCGGTGCGGGTCGCGGATGTCGCGGGCGCGAGCGAGGAGTTCCCCGCGGTCCTGGACGTCGTCGGGGACGTCGCGGCGGGCCAGGCCGACCTGCTCCACGTGGGGCCCGGCCAGGCCGCCCGCATCATGACCGGCGCCCCGCTGCCCCCGGGGGCGGAGACGGTCGTGCCGGTCGAGTGGACCGACGGGGGCCTCGGCGAAGGCCCGGTGACCGGCATGCGCGCCCGCAGCCTGGCCCCCGAGGGCGCCGAGGGGCACGTGCACGTGTACCGGTCGGCCCAGGCACGCGCGCACGTGCGCGCGACGGGCAGCGACGTGAAGGCCGGGGACCGTGCGCTGGAGGCCGGCACCGTCCTCGGGCCGCCGCAGATCGGTCTGCTCGCCGCGATCGGGCGCGGCACGGTCCGCGTGCGCCCCCGCCCGCGCGTGGTCGTCCTCTCCACCGGCAGCGAACTCGTCCAGCCCGACGAGCAACTGGGCAGCGGCCAGATCTACGACTCCAACAGCTTCGCCCTCACCGCCGCCGCCCGCGACGCCGGCGCCATCGCCTACCGCGTGGGAGCGGTCGCCGACGACGCCGAGACCCTGCGCTCCACCATCGAGGACCAGCTCGTGCGCGCCGACCTCATGGTCACCACGGGAGGCGTCAGCGTCGGGGCGTACGACGTCGTCAAGGAAGCCCTGTCCCACGTCGGGGACGAGGACGAGGAGGGCGGCGGCGTCGAGTTCCGCAAGCTGGCCATGCAGCCCGGAAAGCCCCAGGGCTTCGGGTCCATCGGCCCCGACCACACCCCGCTGCTCGCCCTCCCCGGCAACCCCGTCTCCTCGTACGTCTCCTTCGAGCTGTTCGTCCGTCCCGCGATCCGCGCCCTGATGGGGCTCGACGACGTCCACCGGCCCACGACCCGCGCCACCCTCACCGCCGGCAACGCGCTGACCTCGCCGAAGGGCCGGCGGCAGTTCCTGCGGGGGACGTATGCGGACGGCGCCGTGACGCCGGTAGGCGGCGCCGGATCGCACCTGGTCGCGGCCCTCGCGCACGCCGACGCGCTGATCGTCGTCCCCGAGGACGTGGAGTCCGTCGAGCCGGGCACCGAGGTCGAGGTCGTCCTGCTCGGCTGAGCCCCCGCGCGTGTACCGGACCATGGGGCAGTCCTGGTCCGTTGCCGGCGCCGACTTGGGGGTACCGTGTCGCGCACAACAGGCCCACGCGCCGCACCGCGAGGGCCCGGACCGGGAGCGCCGCACAGCATGAGTACGCAGGACCGACTGACGCACATCGACGAGGCGGGCTCCGCCCGCATGGTCGACGTATCCGGCAAGGACGTGACCGCGCGCACCGCGCGGGCCAGCGGACGCGTCCTCGTCTCACCGCGCGTGGTCGAGCTGCTGCGCGGGGAGGGTGTGCCCAAGGGCGACGCCCTCGCCACCGCGCGGATCGCGGGGATCATGGGCGCCAAGCGCACCCCGGACCTCATCCCGCTCTGTCACCCGCTCGCGGTGTCCGGTGTGAAACTGGATCTGTCGGTCGCGGACGACGCCGTGGAGATCGTGGCCACCGTGAAGACCACGGACCGTACGGGCGTCGAGATGGAGGCACTCACCGCGGTCTCCGTCGCCGCGCTCACCGTGATCGACATGGTCAAGGCGGTCGACAAGGGAGCGGTCATCACGGACGTGCGCGTGGAGGAGAAGACGGGCGGCAAGTCGGGCGACTGGAGCCGGGCGTGAGCGCCGGGGCGCGCGCCGGGAGCGGTGCGCCGTATCGCGCGCTGGTCGTGACCGCTTCCAACCGCGCCGCCGCCGGTGTCTACGAGGACAAGGGCGGCCCGCTGATCGCCGCGGGTCTCGAGGGCTTCGGCTTCGCCGTCGACGGTCCGCAGGTCGTCCCGGACGGCGATCCGGTGGAGGCCGCCCTGAGGGCCGGCGCCGAGGACGGCTACGACGTGATCGTGACCACCGGCGGCACGGGCATCTCGCCCACCGACCGTACGCCCGAGGCCACCCGCGCCGTCATCGACTACGAAGTGCCGGGCATCGCGGAGGCCGTCCGGGCGTTCGGACGGGAGAAGGTACCGACCGCCGTGCTCTCCCGCGGCCTGGCCGGAGTGGCGGGACGGACCTTGATCGTCAACCTGCCGGGCTCCACGGGCGGGGTGAAGGACGGGCTGGCCGTTCTGGAGCCCCTTCTGACCCACGCCGTCGACCAGATCCGCGGCGGCGACCATCCCAGACCCGGCGCCACCAGTGGGGGTGCGAGCTGAACAGCCCATCCTGGCCCGTCGTGCTGGCGGACGGCGACATCGTCCTCCGGCCGATAAAGCTGCGCGACCAACGGGCGTGGCGCGAGGTCAACCGGCGCAACCGCGACTGGCTGCGCCCCTGGGAGGCGACCATTCCGCCGCCCACGCCCAGCGGGCCGATCGCACACCGGCCGACCTATCGGCAGATGGTGAGGCATCTTCGGGCCGAGGCGAATTCGGGCCGCATGCTGCCGTTCGTCATCGAGTACCAGGGGCGGCTGGTCGGTCAGTTGACGGTCGCGGGAATCACCTGGGGATCGATGTGTTCGGGGCACGTCGGCTACTGGGTGGACGAGTCGGTGGCCGGGCGCGGAGTGATGCCGACGTCCGTGGCGCTTGTCGTGGACCACTGTTTCCGCACGGTCGGTCTGCACCGCATCGAGGTCTGCATTCGCCCGGAGAACGGGCCCAGTCGCCGGGTCGTGGAGAAACTCGGATTCCGCGAGGAGGGGCTCCGGCCGCGTTATCTCCACATCGACGGCGCCTGGCGCGACCATCTCGTCTTCGCGCTCACCGCGGAAGAGGTTCCGGACGGGCTGCTCAACCGTTGGCGACGGGCACGATCCCAGCGCACCTCGGCCGACTCCCCGCAGGAGACGGCGCGCGACCCCCAGAACACGCCGGGGAATCCCGCATGGCCGTCCCGTAGTCAGGAAAATTGAATAAGTGTTCGAAATTGATCGCTCTGCGACCGCCTCAAGGCATTAAATTCGCCGCCTCGGCGGCCCGCTGATCGCATCGATCACAAAAAAAGTTCGAAATATCAGCCAGATCGTGCGACACACCGGCCCAATTGGCGGATGGCCTCGCGCAAACCCCTCTACGGTGTGAGGCGTGAGCAGCAGCGGCCTCATCTACGCAGTCATTGTCGGGGCCTGGGCCGCCTACTTGGTGCCGATGTGGCTCCGTAGGCAGGACGAGCTGAACGAGGCCCGTCCGACGGAACGCTTCAGCACAGCCATCCGGTTGCTGTCCGGACGGGCGGGGATGGAGCGCCGGTACGCCAAGGACCTGCGCGCGCGCTCCGCCGAAGAGGGGGAGCCCGACGCCGACGCTCCGGACGTGATCACCGACTCGGTGGACGTCCGGGCCTTCGCCATGCCTCCGGCACGGCACCAGACCCGCGCGGAAGTGCAGTCTCCGGCGCCCGCGCGTGCGCAACCGGCGCGCGAACAGGCGGGAGCGCCGGCGGCCGCGTCGAGCACCGCCCCGGCGCGCGCATCGCACTCCGCGCCCGCGCG
>NZ_JAMGBF010000067.1 GCF_023516615.1 Streptomyces panaciradicis | reverse complement strand
ACCCGATGTCCGACGACATCGACTACAGCAAGGTCGGCTTCGCGTCCCAGGACAACCTCGGCACGACCAAGCTCCAGCGCTACTCGAAGCTGACGGTCAACGCCTCGCCGGAGCCGGTCACCAAGGGCAAGACCATCACGGTCACCGGCAAGCTCTCCCGCGCCAACTGGGAGGACTTCGCGTACCACGGCTACACCAACCAGCCGGTGAAGCTGCAGTTCCGCAAGAAGGGCTCCAGCACCTACACGACGCTGAAGACCATCACCTCGGACTCGACCGGCAACCTCAAGACGACGACGAAGGCCACGGTCGACGGTTACTTCCGGTACTCCTTCGCCGGCACCTCGACCACCCCGGCGGTCAGCGCCGCCGGTGACTACGTCGACGTGAAGTAGTCCTGAAGCAGGCACGAAGCAGGCGCGTTGGGGCGGACTTCATCCGGGATTCGCAATGAGTTCGCAATCCCCGGACAAAGATCCGCCCCACGCGTACAACCCCCCACATCCGTCACGGATCTGATCCCGTGAGCCAACAGGCTCCACGATCACTTTCTCCAACTGGGGAACACATGCGTATACGTGCCACTGTGGCCGCCGTCTCCGGCGCCCTGGCCCTCACCGCCTTCGCCGCGCCGGCTTCGCAGGCCGCCGGCTCCGCCACCTCGTACCAGGCGGAAGCCGCGAAGATCCTCGCCGCGCACGGCAGGACGACGTTCGGCGCCACCACCGCCACCACGGCGGCCGACCTCGGCGTCACCTTCTCCGACCTCAAGATCGCCTCCGCGATCAAGGTCGGCACCACGAACCACGTCAGCACCACGGTCACCTACACGCTGACCCACGGGGCGAACTACGACCTCTCGTCGTCCGACTTCGACAGCGGTCCGGTCATCTACAAGGGCACGCTCGACAACCCGACCAACATGCTCGGCGGCGTGGACCCGGCGACCTGCACCGCGGTCACCGACACCACCGCCACCTGCTCGGGCAAGGTCGACATCTACCCGGCCGACGGCGACCTGATGAATGCCGACGCGGGCACGTGGTCGGCCGGCGCGCTCGCGCTGCAGTACAGCACCGGCGACTACTCCCTGCAGGGCGGCCTGGGCTCCACGCTGGTCCAGCGCTACTCCAAGCTGACGGTGAACGCCGGTCCCGAGCCGGTCTACAAGGGCAAGACGATCACCTCGACCGGCAAGCTCTCCCGGGCCAACTGGGAGGACAACGCCTACCACGGCTACACCAACCAGCCGGTGAAGCTGCAGTTCCGCAAGGCCGGTACGAGCACCTACACCACGGTCAAGACGGTGTACTCGGACAAGTACGGCAACGTGAAGGCCACCGCCACCGCGGCGTCCGACGGCTACTGGCGCTTCCGTTTCGAGGGCACCTCGACCACCCCGGCCGTCTCGGCCACCGGTGACTACGTCGACGTGAAGTAACCCCGGCACGCGCCCGCTAGGCGGGAAAGCGGCGGTCGACCCACTTCCACAGGAACTCCAGGACGACCGCCGCCACCGCCGCGATGCCGACCGCGATCCACGGCATCGTCATGCCGACCAGCTTCAGCGCGAAGAAGTGCTGCAGCGAGGGCACGACGAGCACGAGGAGGAACGCCGCGCCCATCGCGGCGACCAGCGCGATCCGCCACCAGGTGTAGGGACGGGCGATGATCGCCAGCACCCACATGGAGATCAGGAAGAGCGTGAGCGTCGCCGCGCTGGTCTCCGCGTCCAACTGACCCGCACCCGTGTAGTGGTGACGGGCGATCAGGTAGGTGACGAAGGTCGCGATCGCGGCCACCACCCCGCCCGGCACCGAGTACCGCATCACCCGCCGCACGAAGTGGGGTTTCGCCCGCTCCTTGTTGGGCGCGAGGGCGAGGAAGAAGGCCGGGACGCCGATGGTCAGGGTGGACAGCAGCGTCAGGTGACGGGGCAGGAACGGGTACTCGACCTGCCAGCAGACCACCAGGATCGCCAGCAGCACCGAGTAGACCGTCTTCACCAGGAACAGGGTCGCCACCCGCGTGATGTTGCCGATGACCCGCCGGCCCTCCGCCACCACCGAGGGCAGGGTCGCGAAGCTGTTGTCGAGCAGCACGATCTGCGCCACGGCCCGCGTCGCCTCGGAGCCCGACCCCATCGACACCCCGATGTCGGCGTCCTTCAGTGCCAGGACGTCGTTCACGCCGTCGCCGGTCATGGCCACGGCGTGCCCGCGTGACTGCAGCGCGCCCACCATGTCCCGCTTCTGCTGCGGGGTGACCCGCCCGAAGACGGTGCCCTCGTCGAGGTGGGCCGCCATCTCCTCGCGGTCGGCGGGGAGCCGGCGGGCGTCGACCGTCGTGCCGTCGAGCCCGAGCTTCGCCGCCACCGCGCCCACGGAGACGGCGTTGTCGCCGGAGATGACCTTGGCCCGCACGTCCTGCTCGGCGAAGTAGCGCAGGGTGTCGGCCGCGTCGGGCCGCAGCCGCTGCTCCAGCACGACCAGGGCCGTGGGACGGGCGCCCCGCGCCGGCTCGGGGTCGCCCAGCTCGCGCCGGGTGCGGGCCAGCAGCAGCACGCGCAGACCCTGTTCGTTGAGCCGCTCGGTCTCCGCGAGGGCCGGGTCGTCGTCGGCGAGCAGGACGTCCGGCGCCCCCAGCAGCCAGGTGCTGGACTCGCCGTTGCCCTCGCTGAAGGCGGCCCCGCTGTACTTGCGGGCCGAGGAGAAGGGCAGGGCCTCGGTGCAGCGCCAGTCGTCCACGTCCGGGTAGGCGTCGATGACGGCCTGGAGGGAGGCGTTGGGGCGCGGGTCGGCCTCGCCGAGCGCGCCGAGCACCTTGCGGACGTAGGACTCGTCGGCGCCCTGCAGCGGCCTGAGCTCGGTGACGTCCATGCCGCCCTCGGTGAGGGTGCCGGTCTTGTCGAGGCAGACGGTGTCGATGCGCGCCAGGCCCTCGATGGCCGGGAGTTCCTGGACGAGGCACTGTTTTCGGCCAAGCCGGATGACGCCGATCGCGAAGGCGACGGAGGTGAGGAGCACCAGCCCCTCCGGGACCATGGGCACGATCCCGCCGACCGTGCGGGCGACCGAGTCCTTGAAGCCGTGCTGCTTGACGAAGAGCTGGCTGACGACGAGGCCGATCGCGGTCGGGATCATCATCCAGGTGACGTACTTGAGGATCGTGGAGATGCCGGTGCGCAGTTCGGAGTGGACGAGGGTGAAGCGGGAGGCCTCCTCGGCCAGTTGCGCGGCGTAGGCCTCGCGGCCCACCTTGGTGGCCCGGAACGCGCCACCGCCGGCGACCACGAAACTGCCCGACATCACCTGGTCCCCGGGCCCCTTGACCACCGGGTCGGCCTCGCCGGTCAGCAGCGACTCGTCGATCTCCAGCCCGTCGGCCTCGACGCACACGCCGTCGACGACGGCCTTGTCCCCGGGCCCGATCTCCAGGACGTCGTCCAGCACGATCTCCGAGGTGCCGACCCGGACGGCGACCCCGTCGCGCCGCACCGTGGGCCGGGCCTCCCCGATCACGGCGAGCGAGTCCAGGGTCCGTTTCGCCCGCCACTCCTGGATGATCCCGATGCCGGTGTTGGCGAGGATCACGTACCCGAACAGGCTGTCCTGGAACGGCGCGACGAACAGCATGATCAGCCAGAGCACGCCGATGATCGCGTTGAACCGGGTGAACACGTTCGCCCGGACGATCTCGCCTATCGACCGGCTGCTGCGCACCGGTACGTCGTTGACCTGCCCCCGGGACACCCGCTCCGCGACCTCGGCCGCGCTCAGGCCGCGTGCCGCCGCCGGCGTGCCGGGCGGGTGCACCGGGTCGAGCTCGGCGCCCGCGTCGATGTGGGTCATGCATTCGACGGTACGTGCGGATCTACGGCTTCACCCGCCGAGTGCCCGGAAGATCCGACCTGGGGAGGAGCGACGTCGTGCGGTGGGTGTACGGCCTACTCGGCCGCCTCCGGCTCCGCGCCGGCCGACCGCTTGATCGCCGCGTCCCGCTTCCTGACGAAGTAGACGCCGTACAGGCCGAGGACGCCCCCGGCCAGACACGTCCACAGCCACCACGTGTGCCCGTGGTCGTCGAACCAGCCGTAGAAGGGGAGCTGGACGAGGAAGAGGACGAACCAGAGGATCGTGCCGCCGGTGATGACCGGGACGACGGGCCCCTCCAGGGGCTCCGGCGCCTCGTGCTTGGGGGTCCACTTCGCCATGGGCACAGCTTACGAGGCGGCGGGGCGCGGCAGGAGTCGGGCGGGGTGAGCGGGGGTCTACGCGCGGAGATAGCGTTTACGGGATTCATATGTTCATACTGAAACGGTTTCCGTCTGTCCACTTCTGCTCGTAGGAACATCCAATGCCCACCTCGGCTCCCGCCAAGGCCAGCGCCCCGCAGCAGCCGGGGGACACCCCCGCGTCGGGTGCGATCGACCGCTACTTCAAGATCTCCGAGCGGGGCAGCACCCTCGCCCGTGAGGTCCGCGGCGGCTTCGCCACCTTCTTCGCGATGGCCTACATCATCGTGCTGAACCCGATCATCCTCGGCAGCGCGAAGGACATGTACGGGCACCACCTGGACAACGGCCAGCTGGTCACCGCCACCGCCGTGACCGCGGCCTTCACCACCCTGCTGATGGGCGTCATCGGCAACGTGCCCATCGCGCTGGCCGCCGGCCTCGGCGTGAACTCGGTCGTCGCGCTCCAGCTGGCGCCCCGGATGTCGTGGCCGGACGCCATGGGCATGGTCGTCCTGGCCGGTCTCGTGGTGATGCTGCTGGTCGCCACAGGCCTGCGCGAGCGCGTGATGAACGCCGTCCCCTACAGCCTGCGCAAGGCGATCTCCATCGGTATCGGCCTGTTCATCATGCTGATCGGGCTGGTCGACTCCGGTTTCGTCTCCCGCATCCCGGACGCCGCCCAGACCACCGTCCCGCTCCAGCTCGGCGCCGACGGTCACCTCAACGGCTGGCCGGTGCTGGTCTTCATCCTGGGCGCGCTGCTCACCCTGGCGCTCATCGTGCGCAAGGTCCCCGGCGCGATCCTGATCTCGATCGTGGCGATGACGGTCCTGGCCGTGGTCATCGAAGCGGTCGCGAAGGTGCCGTCCTGGGGTCTGACCACGCCCAAGTGGCCCGGCAACCCGGTCGCCACCCCCGACTTCGGCCTGATCGGCAAGGTCAGCCTGTTCGGCGGCTTCTCCAAGGTCGGCGTACTGACCGGAATCCTCTTCGTCTTCACGGTCCTGCTGTCGTGCTTCTTCGACGCCATGGGCACGATCATGGGCGTCAGCGACGAGGCGAAGCTGACCAATGCCAACGGCGAGATGCCGGGCATCAACAAGGTCCTGTTCGTCGACGGCATCGCCGTCGCCGCGGGCGGCGCCAGCTCCTCCTCCGCCACCACCTGCTTCGTGGAGTCCACGGCCGGCGTCGGCGAGGGCGCCCGCACCGGCTTCGCGAACGTCGTCACCGGCGCGCTGTTCGCCGTCGCGCTGTTCCTGACCCCCGTGGCCACCATGGTCCCGTCCCAGGCGGCCACCCCGGCCCTGCTCGCGGTCGGCTTCCTGATCCTGGCCGGCTCGGTCAAGGAGATCGACTGGGCGGACTACACGCTCGCCATCCCGGCCTTCGTGACGATGGTGATGATGCCGTTCACCTACTCGATCACCAACGGCATCGGCATGGGCTTCCTCACCTTCGCCCTGCTGCGCCTGGCCGCGGGCCGCGGCCGCGAGGTCCCGGTGGCGATGTACGTCGTCGCGGCGGTGTTCGGCTTCTACTACCTGATGCCGGCCCTCGGCCTGACGTGAGCACCGCTCACGTGACCCCGTAGAACTTCTCCGTCTCCTCGACGGCGGTCTGGAACCGCTCGTCGAAGTCGTCCCGAATGAGCGTCCGGACCACGTAGTCCTGGACGCTCATTCCCCTTTTGGCGGCGCGGTCCCGGAGCCGTTCGAGCAGCTCTCCGTCGATCCGCAGGCTGAGCACGCTGGTCCCCATGAGGACGAGGGTCGCTGGCGGGTGCGGCGCGGCGTTCACTTTCCGCGTCGTCGTCACCCGTAAGGGTGATGGTTCGGTTGAGTGGCCGGATTCACGGGAATCCTCCGGTACGTCAGCTTGTTTAGCGAGAGTAATGAGTTACGCTAAGGACATGCCGGACCTCACCCATGGCGACGACGTAGCCGCCGTGAACTCGCTTCGCTCAGGCGTCATGCGACTGTCCCGTCGACTCAAGCACCAGCGGGTCGACGAGTCGCTCAGCCCCACCGAGATGTCGGTGCTGGGCACCCTCTCCCTCTGCGGACAGGCCACCCCGGGCGAACTCGCCCGCAAGGAGCACGTCCAGCCGCCGTCGATGACCCGCATCGTCGCGCTGCTGGAGGCCAAGGGACTGGTCCGGCTGGAGCCGCACCCCGAGGACCGGCGCCAGAAGGTCGTCACCAAGACCGAGCAGGCCGAGACCATGCTCGCGGAGAGCCGCGCCAAGCGGAACGCCTTCCTGGCCGATCTGGTCGCGGGCCTGGACGAGGACGAGTGGGCCGCACTGCGCGCCGCCGCCCCCGTACTGGAGAAGCTCGCACACCTGTAAGCAGCCCTACGCAAGGAGGCGACCCTTTTGAGTTCGGGATCCGGAGCAGCTTCCGCCCCCGCACCGACCGCCACTACCCCCTCCCGCACGTCCTCGATGTTCAGCTCCCTGAAGGTCAGGAACTACCGCCTGTTCTTCCTGGGCCAGGTCGTCTCCAACATCGGCACCTGGATGCAGCGCATCGCCCAGGACTGGCTGGTGCTCAGCCTCACCGGCTCCGCCACCGCCGTCGGCGTCACGACGGCGCTGCAGTTCCTGCCGATGCTGCTCTTCGGCCTCTACGGCGGCGTCCTCGTCGACCGGCTGCCCAAGCGCCGCACCCTGCTGTTCACGCAGTCCGCGATGGGCCTCAGCGGTATCGCGCTCGCCGTGCTCACCCTCTCCGGACACGTCCAGGTCTGGCACGTCTACCTGGCCGCCTTCTTCGTCGGCCTCGCCACGGTCGTCGACAACCCGGCCCGCCAGTCCTTCGTCACTGAGATGGTCGGCCGGGACCAGCTGCAGAACGCGGTCAGCCTGAACTCCGCGAACTTCCAGTCCGCCCGCCTGATCGGTCCCGCCGTCGCCGGTGTGATGATCACCGGCGTGGGCACCGGCTGGGCGTTCCTCTTCAACGGCCTGTCGTTCATCGCCACCCTCACCGGCCTGGTCATGATGAGGTCGCGCGAGCTGCACGCCGTCGAGCGCGCCCCGCGCGGCAAGGGCCAGCTGCGCGAGGGCCTGCACTACGTCGCCGGGCGCCCGGAGCTGATCTGGACGATCGTCCTGATCGGGTTCGTCAGCACCTTCGGCTTCAACTTCCCCGTCTACCTCTCGGCCTTCGCCGACGACGTCTTCCACGCGGGCGCGGGCTCCTACAGCCTCTTCAACACCCTCATGGCCGTCGGCTCGCTGGCCGGCGCCCTGCTCGCGGCCCGCCGCGGCACCGCCCGGATGCGGGTGCTCGTCGTGGCCGCGGCCGCCTTCGGCACGCTGGAGATCGTGGCCGCGGTGGCGCCCTCGCTGTGGCTGTTCGCCCTGTTCATGGTCCCGATCGGCATGTTCGGCATGACGGTCAACGTCACCGCCAACACCAGCGTCCAGATGAGCACCGACCCGGCCATGCGCGGCCGGGTGATGTCCCTCTACATGATGGTGTTCATGGGCGGTTCCCCGGTGGGCGCGCCGATCGCCGGCTGGGTCACCGACACCTACGGCGTCCGCGCGGGCCTCGCGGCGGGCGGTGCGATCGCCGCGGGCGCGGCGGTCGTCATCGGCCTCGTCCTGGCCCGCGTCGGCAACCTGCGCCTGTCGGTCGGCTGGAACCGCGGCCACCCGCACGTCCGCTTCGTGCCGCGGGAGGCACAGGAGCAGCTGGCGCCCGCCGCCTGACGGGCGCCCCGCCGGGACTACACGCGCCGCTCCAGCACCTGCCCCGGCCAGTCGCCCGCACCGAGATAGGTCTCGGTGCGGGTGAAGCCGTTGTCCTCGTAGTAGCGGACGAGCCTGCCGTCGCCGCCCGCGTAGCAGTCGACCCGCAGCAGGCCGACGCCCGCGCCCCGGGTCACCTCGGCGGCGTGCGCGAGCAGCGCGCCGCCCACGCCGTGGCCCTTGAAGCGGCGGTCGGAGGCCAGCCAGTGGATGTACCGCTCGGGCTCGCCGACCGGCGGCAGGTGGGACAGGTAGGCGCCGGGCGCGTCGGTGAGGGTGAGGGTGGCGGCCGGCTCGCCGTCGGCCTCGGCGATGTAGGCGGCGCCCTCCTCCATGTACCGGACGACCGACTCCACCGTCCTCGGGCTCTGCGACAGCGGCTTCGTGCCCCACTGCCCGGTCCGCCCCTGCCCGGCCAGCCACTCCACGCAGCTGTCGAGCATGCCGAGTATCACGGGGACGTCGTCCGCCCCGGCGTCTCTGATGGTGATCTCCATGCCCCCATGGTGGCAGGCTGGTCCCCATGAGACTCTTCGCCGCGGTGCTGCCTCCAGAGGAAGTGGCGGAGGAACTCGCCGCCGAACTGGCCGAGTTGAGGAGGCTCCCCGGCGCGGACGGCCTGCGCTGGACCGGCCGCCCCGGCTGGCACTTCACCCTCGCCTTCTACGGCGAGGTCGACGACGACCTCGTCCCCGAGCTGTCGGAACGCCTGGAGCGGGCGGCGCGGCGGTCCGGGCCGTTCCCGCTCGCCCTGCGCGGCGGCGGGCAGTTCGGGCACGGCCGGGCGCTGTGGGTGGGCGCCGAGGGGGAGACGGCCGCGCTGCGGCTGCTGGCCGACCGGGCCGAGGCGGCGGGCCGCAGGGCCGGGGTCGACATGGGGGAGCACCGGCGCTACAGGGCGCACCTGTCGGTGGCGCGCAGCCGCGACGCGGTGGACGTACGGCCGTACCTGACGGCCCTGGAGGAGTTCCGCAGCCGCACCTGGACGGTGGCGGAGCTGGTGCTGGTGCGCAGCAATCTGCCGAGGTCCGGGGTGCCGGGCGAGCAGCCCCGCTACGAGACGGTCGCCCGTTGGCCGCTCGGCGGCGCCGGTTAGGCTCGGGGCGTGGACCCGAAGACCCGGAACCGGATCATGGCCGTCGTGCTCGTGCTGTTGTTCGTCGTGGTGGTGCTGGCGGCGGCGCTCGGCAAGTGACCCCGACCGCCGCCGCGCAGCGGTGACGCCTACCAGGCGAAGGCCTCCGGGGAGGGGCCGGGGCCCGGGAAGACCTCGTCGAGGCCGGCCAGCAGTTCCTCGCTCAGCTCCAGCTCGGTCGCGCGGACCGCGGAGGCGAGCTGTTCGGCCGTGCGCGGGCCGACGATCGGGCCGGTCACGCCCGGGCGGGTGAGCAGCCAAGCGAGTGCCGTCTCGCCCGGCTCGACGCCGTGCTTGTCGAGCAGGTCCTCGTAGGCCTGGATCTGCGCGCGGATGGTGGTGTTGGCGAGGGAGTCGGCGGCCCGGCCGCTCGCCCGGCGCCCGCCCTCGACCTCCTTCTTGATCACGCCGCCGAGCAGGCCGCCGTGCAGCGGCGACCAGGGGATGACCCCGAGGCCGTACTCCTGCGCGGCCGGGATGACCTCCATCTCGGCGCGGCGCTCGGCGAGGTTGTAGAGGCACTGCTCGCTGACGAGGCCGATGGTGCCGCCGCGGCGGGCGGCGATCTCGTTGGCCTGGGCGATCTTGTAGCCGGGGAAGTTGGACGACCCGACGTAGAGGATCTTGCCCTGCGTGATCAGGGTGTCGATCGCCTGCCAGATCTCCTCGAAGGGGGTGGCGCGGTCGACGTGGTGGAACTGGTAGACGTCGATGTGGTCGGTCTGCAGCCGCTTGAGGCTGGCGTCCACGGCCCGCCGGATGTTCACGGCGGACAGCTTGTCGTGGTTGGGCCAGGCGTCGCCGTCGGCGGCCATGTTGCCGTACACCTTGGTGGCGAGGACGACCTTGTCGCGCCGGTCGCCGCCCTGGGCGAACCAGTTGCCGATGATCTCCTCGGTACGGCCCTTGTTCTCACCCCAGCCGTACACGTTCGCGGTGTTCAAAGATCAATTTTAACGCCATGATCCGAACCGCATACCGTCACCCCTTGTGCGCGATGCGTGACACAGGGGAGAGGGAGAACGAGCATGGCGAGAGTTCTGGGTGTGATCCGTCTGTCGAGGGTGTCGGACGAGACCACATCGCCGGAGCGTCAGCGTCGGTCCATCCAGCGATGGGCCGATCAGGAGGGGCACGTCGTCGTGGGGTGGGTCGAGGACATCGACGTGTCCGGCGGGGTAGAGCCGTGGAAGCGTCCGGAGTTCGGCAAGTGGCTTCCCTCGACCATCGGGAAGGAGGTCAGCGCGATCGAGCACCGGATCGCGGTGGAGGAGTCGCGCGCCGACGAGTACGACATCATCTGCGCGCTGAAGATCGACCGTCTCTCGCGACGCGTGCTCCACGTGCACGCCCTCCTGGAGTGGTGCGAGAAGAACGGCAAGGAGGTCGCCACCGTCGAGGACGGGATCAACCTCAACACGCAGATGGGGAAGCTCCTCCTCAGCCTGATCGCGTCCTTCGCGGAAGGGGAGCTCGAAGCCATCAAGGCGCGGGCCAAGTCCTCGTACAACCACCTGGTGAAGGAGGGGCGCTGGCGCGGCGGCCGCACTCCATACGGTTACCGGGAGGAGAAACAGGAGACCGGCGACGGATGGAAGCTCGTCCCGGACGACTACGGGACCGACACGGCCGGGACGCTCCGTGAGATCGTCCGCCGTCTCATCGCGGGCGAGTCGGCGAACAGCATCGCGCAGTGGCTCAACGAGGACGTGTCGAAGACCCCGACGTCACTCGACGCCCAGATGATCCGTAACGGCAAGACCCCGAAGGGAAGCCGCTGGACCGCCGCGAACACGGCCAAGGTCGTACGTTCCCGCTGCATCCTGGGGCAGATGGAGGTGTCCGAGGAGGTGATGGTCGACGGGGAGAAGACGACACGACGCCGGGTCGTCCGGGACGCGGACGGTCAGCCCCTCCAGCGCGCGGAGCCTCTGATCACGCACGAGGAGTGGGAGCTGGCCAACAAGAAGCTGGACGAGAACACCAGCAAACGCAACGGCAACCGCAAGGGTGGGTCGCCCTTGCTCCAGGTCGCGTTCTGCACATGTGGGGAGCCGGCGTATCTCGCCCCTGGCCGTAACTGGCCCTACTACCGCTGCGCCTCCCGTACCACGCACAAGCCGTGTCTGACCGGAAGCAAGGGCATCGCGGCGCACACGCTGGAGGACGCCGTGGGGAAAGCGTTCCTCCTCGCTGCCGGGGACGTCGAGATCGTCCGGAAGGTCTTCCGGCCGGGCGTGGACTACACGCGCGACATCGAGGAAGTGAACCGCGCCCTCTCGGACCTGAGGGAGGACCGCGAGGCGGGCCTCTACTCCAGTGAGCTGGGCAAGCAGGAGTACCGGGAGGCGTACAAGCGGTTGGACGCGCGACGTGAACAGCTCATCGCGCAGCCCACGCGCCCGGACACCTGGGAGGAGATCCCGACAGGAGAGACCTACCGGGAACGGTGGAGCACGTTGTCGACCCAGCACGAAAAGGGCAGGGAGCTACGCGCCGCAGGGGTCAAGGCCATCATCCATGCCGAGCCGATTCCCGGGATGACCGCCGCGCAGCTCATGGCTCCCGATGGCCATGACGGGATGTGGCAACACCCAGTCGGGAGGGTTCAGGTTCTGATCCCCATGGACTTCAAGCAGCGTCTGCGCAACATGGCGGCGGTCCACAGCGAAGGCTGACCGACAACTGCATGCGACGAGGAGGGCCCTGTGGTCGGGGCCCTCCTGCGCGTTTGCAGGATGCCCGGCAGTTCGCCGCCGTCGCTCCCGACCGCAAGAGACAGGGTCCAGGCCCGATGCCCTGGGCGCCCAACCTGTGAAGCGCCGTGCCTCCCGCACGGCACCCCCGCGAAGAAGGGAGACACATGTCCCGCCGTCCGGCGGGGTCGTGAGGCGCACCCTCGTGCGCCTCACAGGAAGGAGCCGCGAGCCAGTGGCCATCAGCTTCGGTCATGACCGCCTGTGGGGCGGAGTCTCCCAGCGCGAATACCAGCGCAAGGCGCAGGACCCGCTACACCCGCTGGCCTACCGTGTCCACTTCGCCGCCATCGGATGGGCCGACCGTCACGAGCACGCAGCCTTCGACCCTGGGAAGCTGGCCACCCTCTTGTCCTCACTTGCGGGTGAAGGGAGAGAGCGTCAGTGCCATCGCCAAGGCTCTGGGCGTCTCCCGGGCCACGCTGTACCGGCACCTCGGAGACGACTCCTGACGGCGGAACCTGATGCCCTTGCCTGGAGCGGACTCGAAGCAGTTGGCTTGTGGCCCATGAAGTACACCCAGCTCGGACGCACCGGACTCAAGGTCAGCCGACTCGTTCTCGGCACGATGAACTTCGGTCCGCAGACAGACGAATCAACCAGCCACGGCATCATGGACGCCGCTCTCGACGCGGGTCTGAACTTTCTGGATACGGCCAACGTCTATGGGTGGGGTGAGAACAAGGGCCGCACCGAGGAAATCATCGGAACTTGGTTCGCCCAGGGTGGCGGGCGGCGCGACAAGGTCGTCCTCGCCACCAAGGTGTACGGGAACATGGCGGGCGACGGGGACGTCTGGCCCAACCACGACAAGCTCTCCGCGGTGAACATCCGACGGGCCGTCGACGCCTCCCTCAAGCGGCTGCAGACCGACTACATCGACATCTACCAGTTCCATCACATCGACCGGTCGACGCCGTTCGAGGAGATCTGGCAGGCGATCGACGTCCTGGTCCAGCAGGGCAAGATCCTCTACGCGGGGTCGTCCAACTTCCCCGGCTACAAGATCGCCCAGGCCAACGAGACCGCCGCCCGGCATGGCCGCATGGGCCTGGTCAGCGAGCAGTGCCTCTACAACCTCGCTGAGCGCCGCGCCGAGATGGAGGTCATCCCGGCCGCGCAGGACTACGGTCTCGGTGTCATCCCCTGGTCTCCGCTGCACGGAGGACTGCTCGGCGGCGTCCTCAAGAAGGAGGCCACACAGGGGCGCCGGGCGAGCGGCCGCGCTGCCGACGCGCTCAAGGACACCAAGACACGCGAGCAGATCCAGGCGTACGAGAACCTCCTCGACAAGCACGGCCTGGAGCCTGGTGAGGCGGCACTGGCCTGGCTGCTGACCCGCCCCGGCGTCACCGGCCCGATCGTCGGCCCTCGCACGCAGGAGCAGCTGGACTCGGCGCTGCGCGCCCTACAGCTGGAGTTGAGCGAGGAACTGCTGACGTCTCTGGACGAGATCTTCCCCGGTCCCGGACCGTCTCCCGAAGCCTTCGCATGGTGAGGTAGCGGGGCTGTGGCGGAGTCGTCGCCTTCTGCTTGCGTTCGAGGCGAGTGGGAGGCGGCGGCTTCGTCATTTCCGCTCGGGGTCCGCAGTAGCGGTGAGCGTCAGCGATGCGTTGCTGCGGAATCTGGCGTCAAAATTGCCGGTTGGCGGTGTCGAAGAAGTTGATGCCTGGCGTCCAGCGCCGCGTCCATGATCGCGTGGCTGTCGGCCTCGTTCGTCTGCGGTCCGAAGTTCATGGTGCCGAGGACGAGTCGGCTTACCTTGAGTCCCGTGCGTCCGAGCTGCGTGTACTCCATGACCACCTAGCCAACGGCGTGGAGTGCACTCTAGGCAAGGAGGTTCCGGTCCGTCATGAGGGGGATGTCGTGAGAGCTGCTGTCCACGGTGCCGGGTTGCTGCTGCCGCTGGGGGCCGGGGGAGCCGCGGCCGGGGTGACGGTGTGGGCCGTCGGCGCCACCTGGCGTGCCTGCGACGTCGGCAACACGTCCGCGAACGGGATGATCCTGCTCCTCGGCTTCCCCGTGCTGTGGGGCGGCTTCGCCGCGCTCTGGAGCACCGTCCTGCGGCTCCTCGGCGCGGAGCGCCGCGCGAGCGCCTGTGCCGTCGCCGTCTGCGTGAGCGTGGCGCTGGTCTGGGGGCTGATCGCGTGGATCGGCGTCCTCGACTCCTACCCGGCGCCGGTGTGCCCGGGGAACGTGCCCCCGTGGTGGCCGGAGATCATCCCCGTGTAGCGGACACCAGCGAGCCGAGGAACCGCGTCCAGGCGAGCGGGGCGACCTGGAGGGGGCGGACTTCCGGCGACTTGGAGTCGCGGATGTGGAGGGTGGTGGGGGTGCGGGCTATTTCCAGGCATTCGCCTTCGCCGCTGCTGTAGCTGCTCTTGAACCAGACGAGGTTCGTGCTCATAGCTCCTGCGCCACCCTTTCCATCAGCTGCGCGGACTCCTCGGGGGTGAGAGCCTGCGCCCGCAGAATGCCATATTTACCGAACAGGTCTCCCACGTCCGGCCGTTCGCTGACGAAGTAACCGCCGCTCGGGCCTTCGATGTAGGCGAGATGGTCTCGTTCGTCCGTCTCCAGAAGGATCATGCTGCCGGTCAGTCCGGCGTGCACCTCCCGGTGGTGTGGCATGACCTGAATCTCGACATGGCGCAGTTCGCTGATCGCGAGGATGTGGTGCAGTTGCTCCTTGAGCGTGGCCGCGCCGCCCAGGGGGCGGGTCAAGGCGCTCTCTTCCAGCACGTAGCTGATGCTGGGAGTCGGCTTGCGCTCGAAGAGTTGCTGACGTTCCATCCGGGAGGCCACGCGCCGGTCGATCTCTTCGTCGTCCAGGGTCGGACAGCGGTTGGACGCGTAGACGGCGCGTGCGTATGACTCGGTTTGGAGTGAACCGGGGACCAACTGGGTCTGGTACACGTGCAGGCCCAGAGCCCTGCGCTCCTCCGCGAGGTAATCCTCGGTCCACGGGGGCAGCCCGCTCGTCCTGAACTCCTTGTCCGCCACCACCAGCAGTGCACCTTGTGCACCGACTGCCTCGTCCGCGCTCTCGACGAACTGTCCCCTCGGAAAACGCTCCCCGCGCTCCACCATCGCCACCTGCGACTTGGAGTATCCGACCTGGTTGCCCAGGGCTTCCTGCGTGATTCCGGCGCGCTCGCGGAAGAACCGCAACAACGCCCCGAATGACTTCGATCCACGTTCACCCGAGTGCACAACTGCCTCCCCAAGTGCACAGCGCTGCACGGACGTTCCGCAGCTCTGGTCACAGTATGTGAGGGGGCGGAACCATTTGCGTCATGAACGAGAGAATCTCCGCCCCCTGGATCCCGCTCTGGGTCCCCGCCTCCGGCCACGCCCTCCGTCATGCGGGCATCCATTTCGACGCCGTACGCGTCAAGGGAGCTGTGGGGGAACGCGTCGCGGCGGAGCTGATGGCGGCGACCGGCTTCGACGCGGGACCGGTCGTGCAGGAGTTCGCGGGCGACCGCAACATGTACTTCCTGTTGCCCCCGCAAACCGCGTCGGCGCACCACTGGCCGCCCGGCGCACGGGCGTTGACGCGCGGTCACGGCTGCCTCGCCTATGTGGGCGTCCCGGCGCTGACCGGCGTCACCTGGCCGCTCGGCTGGCGGTCGGTGCCGTCGAGGGAAAGGCCCTTCGTCGACGGGGAGCTGCTGTCACGGATCGTGTCGGCGCACCCGATCGTCAGCCGCCGTTGAAGAAGATCAGCAGACCACGCGCTGAGTCCGTCGCGGTGGTCGTGTTGGCCACGGCGAGGACGACCAGGGCAAGCGAGGCCACCCCGGAGAGCGCGCCGAACGATCCCAGTACGCGCCGTGGCCGCCGCTGCGGCGTTCCCGTCCTCGCGAACCGCCGCCACAGGGCGACACTCATGCCGGCGAAGACCGTCGCGACGACACCGGCGGTCACCGCGAGGGTGGCGTGGTAGCGGGAGTTGTCGCTGATCATCGTCGCGAGGGCGGGTGGGGCCGGGGCGCCGCCCGGGTGCGAGGCGTCCGTCAGGCGCTGTCGGACCTGGTCGAGGGTGTCGGCGAGGGCGCCGTGGCCCGGTGTGCCGACGGGCAGCATCGACAGCAGCGAGGTGAAGGGGGCCGCCGCGCCCTGGACGTTGGCCATCACGACGAGCAGGGAGAGCAGGGAGAGGGCCGCGACGCACGTGCCCGCCGCGGCGAGCGCCGCCCTCCGTGCCGTACCGGGGCCGCCGGACCGGGCGTAAGCCCGCCACAGCAGGACGCCGAGTGCGGTGAGCACGAGCAGCAGGAGCGCGGCGATCACGGCCTTGGCGACGTGGAAGCGGAACCAGTAGTCGACGAGTTGCCGCATGTCCGGGGAGAGACGGCGGTCGCCCGCGTGCCAGTACCCGACGAAACCGTCGCCGACGGCGTCGACGAGGTGGCGCTGGTCCGCGAGGCCGTCCTGCGAGCCGTTCGCCGCCAGGGCGTGCGGGGCGAGGAGGAGGGCGGGGACCAGGGCCGCGGCGAGCGTGGCGAGCAGGGCGAGCAGGCGCCCGTGGGCGGGGACGGGCGTGGCGGCTGGACTGGACAAGGGGTTCCCCCGGGTTTCGTACGGCTGCCGGTCACCCTGCCGCACGCGGGGCCGCCCGGGCACTGGGGAGGGCCACCGGCCCGGGCGGGGGGTTCGCCCTACCCGGCGCTCGGGCCGTGGAGGGCGGCGAACAGCGCGCGTGCGCGGGTGCCTTCGGGGGCGTCGGGGGACTGCCAGGCGCCGGTGACATGGCCGATCGCGTGCGCCGGGCGGGTGTCCGGGGCGGTCGGGTCGAGGACGCGGTGGACGCGGAGGGTCGTGCCGCCCGGCGCGGGGAGCACGGTGCCTTGCTCGTCGTCGGTGACGTCGACCGGCCAGGACGGTGCGCCCAGGCCGGTGCCCGCGTAGGAGCGGGCCACCTCGTGGTCGGCGGTGTCCGTGATGCTCTGGGCCATGGCCGGGGCACGGCCCTCGATCAGGGCGAGGAGTTCGGTGTACAGCACCGGGTCGTGGCAGCCGTCGTAGGCCCAGCGTGGGCCGAGGACACCGTGCTCCATGGTGCCGATCAGAGCGTGTTCGGCGCCGGGGAGCGGGGCGCCGCGGTAGGTGAGGGGCACGTGGTAGGCGACCGGTCCGGGGCCGGAGGTGTCGACGGCCACCATGAACTCGATCCCGACCTCGCCTTCCGGGTCGTCCAGCCGGAACCCGCCGGCTCTGGTCAACTCCGGTGTGCCGGAACCGGCGTACCACGGCCTCGTGGGCAGCCAGGGGGCGAGCAGTTCCAACTTGGTCGGCTTGACGGTGGTGTTGTGGATGATCGCCATGTGCCGGATTGTGTCAGTCAGCCGCGGGGGAACTCATCCGTCTTGAGCGTGAGGCCGAGATCCGTGACGGTGAGGTCGACGTCCCCTCCGAAGCTGACGGTCGTCTCCGAGACGTAGTCGCCGTCCTTGGGCTGGGTGAACAAGTGGCACTTGCCCTGGTAGGGATCGGCGATGAGGTAGACCGGGACTTCGGCGACGGCGTAGGCGGTCTTCTTGGGCTCGTAGTCGTTGTGCGCCGTGCCCCTCGAGATGACCTCAGCGACGAACTCGACGTCCTGGTAGCTCCAAAGACCCTTCTCGTCCTTCTCGGCGTCCTCGGACACGAGGGTCACATCGGTGGCGAAGCCGTTGAGGTGCCCCGGGTAGTCGATCCGGACGTCGGACTTCACGCGCCTTCGCGGGTACTTGGTGCGCAGTTGCTCGACGATGTCGGCGATGATCTCCCAGTGCGTGTCCCGCTGCGGCGTCATGAAGATGCCGCCCTCGACGATCTCGACCTTGTAGCCCTCGGGGGTGGTCCGCTCAAGAGACTCGAACAACTGGTCCAGAGTCAGCTCGCCGCCGTCGTCGGCCATCTCGATCCTGTCTTCAAGGACGGTCATCGTGGCGCTCCTCCCCGGCTGCCCCACGGACAGGTACAGCCGCGCGGTACAACGATACGCACGGTGACCGGGTCACGCGGAGGGGAACAAACGCCCGATCGCGGCGGTGCCGGAGGTCAGCCCTGGTACGGCTCCCCGACCCCCCACGCCTGGTGCAGGGCGTCCGCGAACGCCGCCGCGATCTTGTGCTCGCCGCTCGCGTTCGGGTGGGTGCCGTCGTAGGTGTCGAGGTGGATGTCGTACGACGGCGGGGGTGAGGCCAGCAGGAGGGGGGAGCGGGGTTCGTCCAGGTCGGCGGCCGCCTTGGCGAGGAGTTCGTTGAAGAGGGTCACCTGGGCGGCGAAGGGCGCGTCCTCGGCGGCGCGGACGTTCGGGATCACCGGCAGTACGGCGATCCGGACGCGCGGGTTCGCCGTGCGGGCCTCGGCCACGAAGCGGCGCACGTTCTCCGCCGTCTGCTCGGCGTTGGTGTAGAAGCCCAGGTCGATCAGGCCCAGCGAGACCAGCAGCACGTCCGCGCGCTGGGCGCGCACCGCCTCGGCGATCAGCGGCGCCATGTGCAGCCAGCCCTCGCCCCAGCCGGCCAGGTGGGCGCGCGGGAAGTCGGGGTCGGCGTACGCGTACGACGTCGGGGCGTCGGCTGCCTTGTCGTACAGCGTCTCGCGGGGCCCGACGAGGGCGAAGGGGCCGCCGTGGGTGTCGCGCAGGTGCTCCCACATGCGGTAACGCCAGGTGTGCTCCCCCGCGCTCCCGATCGTCATGGAGTCACCGACCGGCATGAACCTAAGCATCCGCTCATGATGGACGATGCCGGTGGGATCAATGGGACGGCCGGGGTGTGAGGCCCGCCACCTGTCGCCGCGGTGGCCGGCCCGTCCCGTGAACCCCGGGCGGGGATGGCAGGCTTGGCCCATGCGCCGACCGTTCGCTCTCCTCGCCGGGGTCCTGCTCGTGGGTGCCTTCGCCGTGCCCGCCTCCGCCGCCGGCGGCAAGGGGGACAAGGGGTTCACGATCTCCGACCCCCGGATCACCGAGTCCAGCGGACTCGCCGCCTCCCACCGGCACCCCGGTGTCTACTGGACCCACAACGACAGCAGCGACGGGCCGTACATCTACGCGGTCGACAGCGCCACCGGCAGGACGGTCGCCCGCGTCGCCCTCAGCGGCATCGGCTCGCCGCGCGACGTCGAGGCCATCTCCATCGGTCCGGACGACCAGATCTACGTCGGCGACATCGGCGACAACCTCGGCGGCAAGTGGCCCTACGTGTGGATCTACCGGCTGCCCGAGCCGAAGAAGCTGGTCGACCAGACCGTGCGGGCCACGCAGTACGTCGTCAAGTACACGGACGGCGCCCGCGACGCCGAGTCGCTGGTCGTCGATCCGAAGACCGGGCGCGTGTTCATCATCGACAAGAACGAGAACGGCGGGCACCTCTTCGAGGGCCCGGCCCATCTCTCCGCCTCCGGCACCAACTACTTCCGTCCCGTCGCCACCGTCGACCTCTGGGCCACGGACGCCGCCCTCTCGCCGAACGGCGAACAGCTCGCCGTGCGCGGCTACTTCGGCGGCATCTACTACGACTGGAACGGCGGCAAGATCAAGCGCAAGGGCCGGCTGGACGTGCCGTTGCAGCGGCAGGGGGAGTCCGTCAGCTACTCGGCCGACGGCACCCGGCTGATGTACGGCAGTGAGGGCGCCGACAGTCCCGTGCAGGCGCAGGACGCCCCCGGCGGCGCCACCAAGACCCCCTCCGGCGGCGGCAGTTCGAGCGCCTCCGGCAGCGACGGCGGCAGCTCGGGCGGCAACCTCAAGATCGGCGCCGTCGCCGTGGTCGTCGCGGCGGCACTGCTGTTCGGGGCGCGCCGGCTGTTCCGGCGCGGCTGATCCACGACGGCGCGGCGGACGCCCGGGCGACGCATCGCGGTGCTCCCCGCGGGGCTTCAGCGCTCCGGTCGGGCGGACGGGCCGATCTCTCCGCGGGGCTTCAGCGCTTCGGACCGGTGGCGCATCGCGATACCTCCCGCGGAGCGTTCAGCGTTTCGGTCCGGCGGACGGGGTGATCTCTCCGCGGGGCTTCAGCGCTTCGGACCGGTGGCGCATCGCGATACCTCGCGCGGGGCTTCAGCGTTTCGGTCCGGCGGACGGGGTGATCTCTCCGCGGGGCTTCAGCGCTTCGGACCGGTGGCGCATCGCGATACCTCGCGCGGGGCTTCAGCGTTTCGGTCCGGCGGACGGGGTGATCTCTCCGCGGAGCGTTCAGCGCTCCGGTCCGCCGGACGCGTCGATCTCCCCGGCGAACACGATGACCTGGTCGATGAGGTTGCGCCGCAGATGCACGACGTCCGTTCCCGCCAGGCGGGGGCCACCGTCGGGCGTGGTGAACACCCACTGGTACCGGGCCCACTCGCCGGGCATGTCCACCGTCGAGCACCGCACCATCGTGCCGGTGCCCGCCGGGTGGCGCCGCAGGTCCGTCACGAACCGCTCGACCGACTCGATCCCCTCGCTGCGGCCCAGCGGCCCCCAGAACACCACGTCCGAGGTCAGGGCCTGGGCGAGCAGCCCGGTCACATAGGCGTCGCTGGAGGCGTTGAACGCCGAGATGAACGTGTCGATGGCGGACCGCGCGATCTCTTCCTGCATACACCAGTAGTACCAGCCGCACCTGACCCACGACGCAGGGGCGGCCGTCGGCCTCCACCCCTCTTCTCCGGTCGTCCGCGTCCGAACTATTGACGCGGTCATGACCTGTCGGTTTCCTGGGAGGCGTATGGGTGGTGGGAGCGCTCCCATCGGTTCCGGGCCCGGCACTTCCGAGACTGACGAGACCCCCGAGAGGAACCAGGCACATGTTCCGCAGCTTGCGAAGAGCGCTGTGCGCCGCCGCGGCGGCACTGCTGTTGCCGCTCGCCGCCGCGCACACGGCCGACGCGGCCGACAGCGCCGCCGGCGCCGGGTACTGGCACACCAGCGGTCGTCAGATCCTCGACGCCGCCGGGCAGCCGGTCCGGATCGCCGGGATCAACTGGTTCGGCTTCGAGACCGCCAACTACGTCCCGCACGGCCTGTGGTCCCGCGACTACAAGTCCATGATCGACCAGATGAAGTCGCTCGGGTACAACACCATCCGGCTGCCCTACAGCGACGACATCTTCAAGTCCTCCACCGTCCCCAACAGCATCGACTTCAGCAGCGGCAAGAACGCCGATCTGCAGGGCCTCAACTCCCTCCAGGTGATGGACAAGCTCGTCGCCTACGCCGGCCAGGACGGGATGAAGGTCATCCTCGACCGGCACCGCCCGGACTCCGGCGGCCAGTCGGCGCTCTGGTACACCGCGGCGGTCCCCGAGTCGACGTGGATCGCCAACCTGAAGGCGCTGGCGGCCCGTTACAAGGGCCAGGACACCGTGGTAGGCATCGACCTGCACAACGAACCGCACGATCCGGCCTGCTGGGGCTGCGGGGACACGGCGACCGACTGGCGGCTGGCCGCCCAGCGCGCCGGGAACGCGGTGCTCTCCGCCAACCCCGACCTGCTGATCTTCGTCGAGGGCGTGCAGACGTTCAACGGTGTGTCGGGGTGGTGGGGCGGCAACCTCATGGGGGTCGCCCAGTACCCGGTGCAGCTGAACGTGGCGAACCGGGTGGTGTACTCCGCCCACGACTACGCCACGAGCGTCGCCCAGCAGCCCTGGTTCACCGACCCCTCCTTCCCCGCCAACATGCCGGGCGTCTGGGACAAGTACTGGGGCTACATCTTCAAGCAGAACATCGCCCCGGTGTGGGTGGGCGAGTTCGGCACCACGCTGGCCTCCACGACCGACCAGAAGTGGCTGTCCGCGCTGGTGAGCTACCTGCGCCCGACGTCGACGTACGGCGCCGA
Organism: Streptomyces panaciradicis; assembly: GCF_023516615.1. Taxonomy (GTDB): domain Bacteria; phylum Actinomycetota; class Actinomycetes; order Streptomycetales; family Streptomycetaceae; genus Streptomyces; species Streptomyces panaciradicis. The sequence goes on along the minus strand of NZ_JAMGBF010000067.1, from coordinate 77,745 downwards.
CTCCTTCCACTGGACCTTCTGGTCCTGGAACCCCAACTCCGGTGACACCGGGGGCATCCTCAAGGACGACTGGCAGACCGTGGACACCGTGAAGGACGGGTACCTGGCGAGCATCAAGGCGCCGCTGTTCCCGGGCACCGGCACGGGCGGTGGCGGCGGCGGTGGCGGCGGGAGCACGGCCGCGTGCAGCGCCTCCTATACCGTCAGCAGCGACTGGGGGAGCGGGTTCAACGCCGAGGTGAAGGTGACCAACACCGGCTCCACGGCCATCGGTTCGTGGAAGGTGACCTGGACCTGGAGCGGGTCGCAGCAGGTCACGAACATGTGGAACGCCTCCTACACGCAAACCGGTTCCACGGTCACCGCGGTGAACGCAGCGCACAACGGCAGTGTGGCGGCGGGGAGTTCGGTGACGTTCGGGTTCGGTGGCGCGCCCGGGGGCGGGAGCGTGCCGACGGTGAGCTGTACGGCGTCGTAGGGGCCGTGTGTGACGGAGGCGCCCACGGTGGAACGGGCGCCTCCAGATCACAGGAGATTCAAATCTTTACCCAAGTTGTTCCTTACGTTGGTGCTTCTTCGAAAGTATCCGGACAGGACCGTGAACTTTCCGGTCCTTCCAACCCCCCATGTCGTGAGGGAACTTGATGAGAAGAAGCGCAGCCGTGCTGTGCGGCACGGCCGTCGTCCTCGCCGGATCGGTCACGGCCGTCCCCGCCGAGGCCAGCACCTCGTCCTCCGCCCCCTCCTTCCAGCCGGCCAAGGTCACCTGGAAGAAGTGCGGCACGGACGAGTCCCCGACCCTGCAGTGCGGTTCGGTGAAGGTGCCTCTCGACTACGCCAAGCCGCAGGGCCGGAAGATAACCCTGGCCCTGACCCGGGTCCCACACACCGCGACCAAGTTCCAGGGCCCGCTGCTGGTCAACCCCGGCGGCCCCGGCGGCAGCGGTCTGAGCCTCGCGCCCTTCGTCGCCTCCTCGCTGCCCAAGGCGGTCGCGGCCCAGTACGACGTCATCGGCTTCGACCCGCGCGGCGTCGGCGAGAGCAAGCCCGCCCTCGACTGCAAGCCGGGCTACTTCAACCCGGTCCGCCCGGCCAGCGTTCCCACCAGCCCGGCCATCGAGAAGGCCAACCTGGAGCGCGCCAAGTCCTTCGCCGCCGCCTGCGGCCGCAAGTACGCCGACGTGCTGCCGTACATCAACACCGTCAGCGCCGTGAAGGACATGGACTCGATCCGCAAGTCCGTCGGCGCGAAGAAGATCAACTACTTCGGCTACTCCTACGGCACCTACCTGGGCCAGGTCTACGCCAAGCTCTTCCCGCACCAGGTGCGCCGTCTGGTCCTGGACTCGATCGTCGACCCCGACGGGGTCTGGTACGACGACAACATCGGCCAGGACTACGCCTTCGACGCCCGCCACAAGGCGCTCATGGCCTGGATCGCCAAGTACGACTCGACGTACAAGCTCGGCACCGACCCGGCCAAGATCGAGGCCAAGTGGTACGCGATGCAGGCCGCACTCGCCAAGACGCCCGCGGGCGGCAAGGTGGGCGCCGCGGAGCTGGAGGACACCTTCCTGCCCGGCGGCTACTACAACGGCTACTGGCCCTACCTGGCCCAGGCGTTCGCCGCGTACGTCAACGACCACAACTCCGCCCCGCTGGTGACGGCGTACCAGAACTTCGCCGCCATCGACGCCTCCGGTGACAACGGCTACAGCGTCTACGCGGCCGTGCAGTGCCGTGACGTGTCCTGGCCGCGGGACTGGAAGCAGTGGCAGAAGGACAACTGGGCGGTGTACGCCAAGGCGCCCTTCAACGCCTGGAACAACGCCTGGTACAACGCGCCGTGCGCGTTCTGGCCCACCAAGTCGCTGAAGCCGGTGAACGTCGCCAACTCCAAGCTGCCGCCGGTGCTGCTGTTCCAGGCGACGAACGACGCGGCCACCCCGTACCAGGGCGGTGTCACCGTCCACCGCCTGCTCAAGCACTCCAGCCTGGTCGTCGAGCAGGGCGGCGGCAACCACGGCATCACGCTGAGCGGCAACGCCTGCCTGGACAAGTACCTGGCGAAGTACCTGACCGACGGCACCGTCCCGCGCGGGCACGGCACGGCCGACGCGGTCTGCCAGAAGACGGCCGACCCCAAGCCGCAGGCCACGGCGAAGTCCGCGCTGACGGCCCAGCAGCCGGCCGCCGGGGCGAGCGGTGAGGCCCTGCACGGCCTGCTCGGCTTCCGCGGCTGAGCGGCACGCGAGCGAGGCAGAGGTACGCGAGAAGGGGCGCCCGGTGTTCGCCGGGCGCCCCTTCGTCGTCGTACGGGAAGCGGTGGTGACAGCTGGTTACAGCTTCTCGATGACGTAGTCGATGCACTTCGTCAGCGCCTCGACGTCCGCCGGGTCGATCGCCGGGAACATCGCCACGCGCAGCTGGTTGCGGCCGAGCTTGCGGTAGGGCTCGGTGTCGACGATGCCGTTGGCGCGCAGCACCTTGGCGACGGCGGCCGCGTCGACCTCGTCGGAGAAGTCGATCGTGCCGATGACCTGGGAGCGCTTGGCCGGGTCGGTGACGAACGGCGTCGCGAACTTCACGTCCTCCGCCCAGCCGTACAGCGTGCGCGCGGAGGTGGCCGTGCGGCGCACCGCGAAGTCCAGGCCGCCCTGGCCGTTGAGCCACTCCAGCTGCTGGTTCAGCAGGAACAGGGTGGCCAGCGCCGGGGTGTTGTACGTCTGGTTCTTGCGGGAGTTGTCGATCGCCGTCGGCAGCGAGAAGAACTCCGGGACGTGCCGGCCCGAGGCGTGGACGCGCTCGGCGCGCTCGATCGCGGCGGGGGAGAAGACGCCGATCCACAGGCCGCCGTCGGAGGCGAAGGACTTCTGCGGGGCGAAGTAGTAGACGTCCGTCTCGGAGACGTCCACCGGCAGGCCGCCGGCGCCGGAGGTGGCGTCGACCAGGACCAGCGAGCCCTCGTCCGCACCGGCCACGCGCTTGATCGGCATGGCGACACCGGTGGAGGTCTCGTTGTGCGTGAAGGCGTAGACGTCGACGCCCGCCTCGGCCTGCGGCTCCGGGTGGGTGCCCGGGTCGGAGGCGATCACGGTCGGCTCGGCCAGCCACGGGGCCAGCTTGGACGCCTTGGCGAACTTCGAGCTGAACTCGCCGAAGTTGAGGTGCTGGGACTTGTTCTCGATCAGCCCGTGCGTCGCGACGTCCCAGAAGGCCGTCGAGCCGCCGTTGCCGAGGATCACCTCGTAGCCCTCGGGCAGGGAGAACAGTTCGGAGATGCCCTCACGGACCTTGCCGACCAGGTTCTTCACCGGAGCCTGGCGGTGGGAGGTCCCCATGAGGGACGTACCGGTGGCGGCCAGCGCGTCCAGCGCTTCCGTCCGCACCTTGGAGGGGCCCGCGCCGAATCGACCGTCGGCGGGCTTGATGTCAGCGGGAATCTGGATCTCAGCCACGAGCCGGAGCGTATCCCCTCGGCGAAACCGCACGGAAACGTGTCCGTTCGATGAGACGAGTCCTCCGGCCCGTGGACTTGTCGTGATCTACGAGGCCGTGAGCCGGACCGGCAGCTCGAACAGGTCGTTCTGGGTCACCACCGGCTTGTTGCGCAGGTCGGTGGCCGGTACCGCCAGGTCGAGGTCCGGGAAGCGGGCGTACAGGGCGGGCAGCGCGACTCCCGCCTCCAGACGGGACAGGGCGGCGCCGGGGCAGACGTGCGGGCCGTGACCGAAGCTGATGTGCCGGTTCGGCGAGGTCCGCGTGATGTCGAAGTCCCCGGCGGTCGGGCCGTGCGCCTCCTCGTCGCGGCCGATGGCGGCGTACGACACGATCAGCGCGTCGCCCGCCGGGAGGACCCGGTCGCCGACCGGGACGTCCTCGGTCGCGAAGCGGATCAGCACATGGGAGGTGGGGGTGGAGTGGCGCAGGGTCTCCTCGGTCACCTGGGACCAGTCGGCCGCGCCGGACAGCACCAGCGCTCGCTGATCCGGGTGGAGTGACAGCTGGACCACCGCGTTGACGATGAGCGAGATCGTCGTCTCGTGGCCGGCCGCGACCATCAGCTGCAGCGTGGAGACGATCTCCTCGTCGCTGAGGTGGTCGCCGTTCTCCGAGGCCAGGATCAGCGCCGAGGTCAGGTCGTCGCCCGGCTCGGCACGCTTGGCGGCGACCGTGTCGGCCATGACCCCCGCGAGTTCGGTGAGGGTGGCGACGACCTCGGCCGGCGGGGTCTGGGTGGAGAAGAACTTCTCGAACAGCTCCTTCAGGCGGGGCAGGCGTGCCTGGTCGATGCCCATGAGGTCGGCGACGACGTACATGGGCAGCGGGTAGGCGAAGGCCGCCTTCAGGTCGACGACACCGTCGGTGGCCGCCGCGGCGAGGTCGTCGAGGAGCCGCTCGGTGAGCTCGGTGATCCGGCCCCGCATCTCCTCCACCCGGCGCGGGGTGAGCGCCTGGGCGACCAGCGCCCGCATCCGCCGGTGGTCGGCGCCGTCCACGGTGAGCATCGAGCGGCCGGGGTTGGCGAGGCCGATGAGCGGCCAGTCCGGCGGGATCTCCCCGCGCCGCCAGGCGCCCCAGACGCCGATGTCCTTCACCAGCCGCGGATCGGTGAGCAGCCGCTTGGCCTCGGCGTGCCGGGTGACCGCCCAGACGGGCACGCCACCGGGCAGCTCCACGGCGGCCAGCGGTCCCGCCGCACGCAGCCGCGCGCTCTCGCCGTCCAGATCCCGCACGAAGGGATCGAGCACGATACGCGTCTCCTCCGCACGGCTCTGTTCAACACCGGTCGTGGTCATACGGGCCTCCTGGGCAGCAGGGCGGTCGGGAATGGCGCACGGGGCTTTCGATCGCGGGGTGGAGCGTGGCGCGGTGGGGCGGGGTGGTGCGGGTCACGGTCGGCGCTGGGGGCGGGCGGTCGAGGCCGGGCGACGGCACGGGATCGGCGGGCCGGGCGGTGGGTCCGGTCGATGGGCGGGGCTTCGGTGGTGGTCGAGGCGGGGCGGGGCCGGTGTGGCCAGGTGGCGGAAGTGGTCGAGGGCTTGCGGCACGGGATTGCAGGGCCGGGCGGTCGGGAATGGCGCACGGGCGGGGCTTCGGCGAGGGGTCAGAGGGTGGGGACCGGGGTGAAGCGGGTCGGGAGGTGGGAGAGGCCTCTGAGCCAGGGGGAGGGGCGGCGGGTGAGGGACCCGGCGGGGACGGCCAGGTCGATGTCAGGCAGCCGGTCCAGCACCACCTCGATGCCGGTGCGCGCGATGACCTCGGCGATCTCCTGCGCCGGGAACGGGCAGCGGTGCTCGCCGTGCCCGAAGGAGAAGTGCGCGCTGTTGCCGCCGGTGAGCGCCGAGCCGTCGGTGCGCACCTGCGGGTCGGAGTTGGCGCCCTGCAGCCCGAGCAGGAGCAGATCGCCGGCGCGGATGCGGCGCCCGCCGAGCTGGGTGTCGCGGGCGGCCCAGCGGCCGGCCACGTTCTGCGTGGGCGTGTCCTCCCACAGCACCTCGTTCATGGCGTCGGCGACGCTGTTGCGCCCGCCGAAGAGGGAGGCCGCGAACCGCTCGTCGGTCAGCATCAGCCGCAGCGAGTTGCCGATCCAGTCGGCCGTCGGCTGATGGCCCGCCGCCATCATCACCATCAGGTCCTGGACGATCTCCTCGTCACCGAAGCCCGCACGGTCGGCGAGCATCCGCGAGACGACGTCGTCGGCCGGACGGGCCTTCCGCTCGGCCACCAGCCGGGCCATCGAGCCGGCCAGGTGGGTCTGCCCGGCGAGCGCCCGCTCCCGGCCGTCGATCATGTCGTTCAGCGCGGTCACCAGGCCCGGCCCCTGCTCGTCGGGAAAGCCGAAGAGCCGGGCGAGGACGCGCACGGGCAGCAGCATGGCGTACTCGGCGACGAGGTCCGCCCGGCCGCGCCCGCACACCGCGTCGATGAGTTCGTCGGCGAACTTCTCGGCGTGGCCCCGCAGTTCGGAAGGGGCGACGGCCTCCAGCGCACCGCTGATCATCGCGGCGCGCTCGCGGTGGCGTTCACCGACGGTGTAGAGGATCGAGGGCTGCCCGCGGCCGATCATCGGCAGCAGCGGCCAGTCGGCGGGGATGCGGTCCCACTGGTTCCACAGCCCGGAGTCCCGGCTGAACAGCACCGGATCGCCGGTGACCTGGTGCAGCTCGCGATAGCCCAGCACCAGCCAGGCCGGTACGCCCCCGTCGAGCACGACCGGGGTCACGGCACCGTGCTCGCGCCGCATCTCGCGGTACAGCCGGGCCGGTTCGGTCTGGAACCTGGGTCCACCGAGCGGCACGGGGACGGTCGCACCCGAGGGGGTGCGGGCGTCAGAGGTTGCGGAGTCCAACGAGCACCTGTTCCAGGACGTCGGGGTCGATGACGGCGGCCTTCCTCGGATGGCGGGCGCTGACGCGGCCCGCCGCGAGGAGGTCGGAGAGAAGGATCTTGGTGATGCCGACGGGAAGCCGCAGCTCGGCCGCCAGCTCCACCACGGCGACGGGGCGCTGGGCCGCGCGCAGGATCGTCACGTGCTCCGACTGCATGCCGGGCACCGGATCGCACTCGGCGACCACGAGGGTCACCAGGTCGAAGGGGCTGTCCGGCGCGGAGCGGGCCCGGCCCTGGGTCAGGGTGTAGAGGCGGTCGGGTGAGTCGTCCCTGCCGGGGCGGCTCATGACGTCCGGGGCTGTGCGCTCAGGTGCGGGCCGAGCTGTTCCACGAGTTCGCTCATCTGGTGCCCGACGAGCCCCGCGTCGGCGTCCTCCTCCGTGAGAACGGCCAGATGCGCGCCGTCGCCCGCCTCCACGATGTACAGCACTCCGCCGTGGAACTCGGTCATCGCCGACCGGATGCCGCCGCTGCCGTCCCCGAACTCGCTGGACGCGCCGTGCGCCAGCGACTGGATGCCGGCGGCGATCGCGGCGAGCTGGTCGGCCCGGTCGACGGTGAGCTCCGGTGTCCGGCACAGCCTCAGCCCGTCCCGCGACAGCACGAGCGCGTGCCGCGCCCCCGGGGTGCGCTCCAGCAGTCCCTCGATGAGCCAGGTGAGCTTCTGGTCGACGGTGTTCGGGCCGGTGCCGATACCGGTCATGAGGTGGCGTTGCCTTCCGGGTGGGGGCGGGAGGTACGGGTCGGATCGGGGGCGGGCTCCGGGGTCGCGGGGGTGGCGGTGTCCTCCGCCGGCGCGGACCCCAGGTCGGAGAGCGAGCCGCGTACGGCCCGCTGGAAGCTGCTGAACCGGGCGGCGCGGGCCAGGGGGTCGTCCAGGGAGACGACGGCGGGGCGCGGCGGCTCCTCGTCGGCACGCGCGCGTGCCCGCTCCTGCTCGGCCTCCGCGAGCGCGCGGCCACGGCGGCGCTGGGGCAGGCCGTCGGGGAGGGGGTCCGTGTCCCGGCCGGAGGAGTCGTGGCGGGGCAGGGGGCCGTGGTCCGGGGTGGCCGGGGCGTGGTGCGTCTCCGCGGGGACGAGCGACGAGGAGCCGTAGGACACCGGCCACTCCTCCCCGTACGGCACCAGCGCCGTCCCGCTCCCGCTCCCGGAGCCGTCGCCGCCGGGCCACTGCTCGTCGTCGTGGGCGGTGTCGTGCGAGGTGCCCTCGAACCAGGGCCAGTGGGGAGCTCCCTGCGGCCGGGAGGCCGGCTGCTCGCCGGTGCTCCACTCCGCTCCCTCGACCGGGCGGCCCGAGGGCGGCTCCGGGAGGGCCGGTGCGGAGGCGGCCGGCGCGGGCTCGACGGGCTGTTCCGGTACGAGGATGTCCTGCGGTACCAGCATCAGCACACCGGTGCCGCCGCGGGCGGACGGGCGGTAGGAGACCTTCAGGCCGTACTTGCGGGCGAGGCGGCCGACGACCGCGAGCCCGAGGCGGGTGCCGGTGAGGCCGCCCAGCCCGCCGACGTCACCGGAGACGGCGCGCTCGGCGCGGCGCATCTGCACATCGCCCATGACCAGCCCGCTGTCCTCGACGGACACGATGACCCCGGCCGGCACCTCCTCGACGTAGACGTGCACCTCGGCGGTCGGCGGCGAGAAGTTGGCCGCGTTGTCGAGGAGTTCGGCGAGCGCGTGCATCACACCCTCGGCGGCGTGCCCGGCGACCGCGGCCTCGCACGCGGAGTGCACGCGCACCCGCCGGTAGCCGCTGATCCGCCCCATGGCGCCCCGCAGGATCGACTCCATGCCGATCGGGCGGGCCCACCGGCGCCCGGAGCGCGCCCCGGCGAGGACGGCGACGGAGTCGGCGATCCGGCCCGCCTGCGCGGTGCGGTGGTCGAGGTGGAGCAGATCGGCGAGGACGTCCTCGTCCTCGTGCCGTTCCTCCATGGCGCGCAGATCGGCGAGCATCCCGGTGGCCAGGGCCTGCATCCGGCCGGCCGCGTTGGCGGTCGCGGCGATCGCGGCGGCCCGCTCCTGCTCGGCCTGCCGGGCCCGTTCGGCGACAGCGGCGTGCTCGGCGGCCTGCCGTGCCCGCTCCTCACCGAGCGCGGCGGCCGACCGGGCGCGCTCCTGGGCGAGTTCGGCGGCGTGGCGGGCCCGCTCCCGGGTCAGCTCCTCCGTCAGCCGCACCCGTTCCTGGTCGAACTCCGCGCTCTGCCGGATCCGGTCCTGCAGCAGCCGCCCGGTGTCGGCGGTGACGGCGTCCAGCCGGCGGCGGGTGATCCGGGCCGTGAGGACGGAGCGGGTGGCCACGGCGACGGCCGCGCACAGCAGCAGGGCCCCGGCGCCCGCGCCGAGGGCGAGCGGCAGGCGCTGCGCCTGGGGGGTCCGGGCGACCGCGCCGGCCACCGCGAGGGCGGCCAGCACGGCGGTGAGCAGGGGGACGGGCGCGAGGGAGCGCAGGGAGGGACGTTCGCCGGGCTGGAGGGGGGCGGTCATGAGTCGGGTCCTCGGTCGGGGGTCCTCGGTGGGGGTCCTCGGTCGTCCTTGTCCGTGTCCGTGCCGTGAGCCTGTCCATCTGCTGAGCGAGTAGAGACACCTGGTGCTCAACTGGCGGTCACTATATGGGAGTTCGTGATCGAATTGGGAAGGTTCGGAATCCGTTCACAGTTTCTGTCCCCTCATCGGTGAGCGTCCGGTGGACAGAGCGGTCGTCACTGTCAGTGGCGGGATGCATGCTGGGGGCATGACGGATCTCGAGGCGGAGCTGCGGGGGGCCGTCCGGGGCGAGGTCGGCTTCGACGCCGTGTCCCGGGCGCTGGCGACGATGGACGCGTCGAACTACCGGCGCGTCCCGCTGGGGGTGGTCGCGCCCCGGGACGCGGACGACGTGGCGGCCGTGCTGGCGGTGTGCCGGGAGCGCGGGGTGCCGGTCGTGCCGCGCGGCGGAGGCACGTCGATCGCGGGACAGGCGACCGGCACCGGTGTCGTACTGGACTTCACCCGTCATATGAACCGCCTGCTGGCCGTCGACCCCGAGGCGCGTACGGCCGTGGTCCAGCCCGGACTCGTCCTGGACCGCCTCCAGGAGGCCGCCGCCCCGCACGGCCTGCGCTTCGGCCCCGACCCCTCCACGCACAGCCGCTGCACCCTCGGCGGAATGATCGGCAACAACGCGTGCGGCTCCCACTCGGTGGCCTGGGGGACGACGGCCGACAGCGTGCGGGAGCTGGACGTGGTCACCGCGCGCGGCGAGCGGCTGCGGCTCGGGCGGGAGTGGGCCGGGGCGCCGGAGGGCCTGCGGGCGCTGGTGGAGGGCGAGTTGGCGCGGCTGCGGACCGGCTTCCCGGAGCTGCCCCGCCGTATCTCCGGCTACGCGCTGGACGCGCTGCTGCCCGAGAAGGGCGCGGACGTCGCCCGCTCCTTCTGCGGCAGCGAGGGCACCCTCGGGGTGCTCACGGAGGCGGTCGTACGACTCGTGGAGGCACCCCGCGCGCGGGCGCTGGCCGTCCTGGGCTACACGGACGAGAGCGCGGCCGCCGAGGCCGCGGCGGGGCTGCTGCCCCACCGGCCGCTCACGGTCGAGGGGATGGCGGCGGACCTGGTCCCCGCGGCGTCGTCGGCCGGGCTGCCGAGGGGCGGCGCATGGCTGTTCGTCGAGGCGGGAGGGGAGTCGGCGCCCGAGGCACGCGCGCGTGCGGAGGCGATCGTGCGGGCGGCGGACGTCCTGGACTCGCTGATCGTGACCGATCCGGCCGGGCAGCGGGCACTGTGGCGCATCCGCGAGGACGCGAGCGGTACGGCGACGCGCATGCCGGACGGCACCGAGGCATGGCCCGGCTGGGAGGACTGCGCGGTGCCGCCCGCGCGGCTCGGCGCGTATCTGCGGGACTTCCGGGGGCTGTTGACGGACCACGGCCTGCGCGGGACGCCGTACGGCCACTTCGGCGACGGCTGCATCCACGTCCGCATCGACTTCGACCTGCTGACCGCGGCGGGCGTCGCCCGCTTCCGCCGCTTCTCGGAGGAACTGGCCGAACTCGTCGTGGCCCACGGCGGATCGCTGTCCGGCGAGCACGGCGACGGACAGGCGCGGGCGGAGCTGCTGCCGAGGATGTACGGCCCCGAACTGATCGCCCTCTTCGAGCGGGCGAAGGCCCTCTGGGACCCCGACGACCTCCTCAACCCCGGCATGCTGGTCCGCCCCGCCCCCCTCGACGGCAACCTCCGCTTCTCGGTCCTGCCGCGCGAGCCGGTCGACGTGGCCTTCGGCTACCCGGCGGACGGCGGCGACTTCGCGGCCGCGGTGCGGCGCTGCGTGGGCGTCGCCAAGTGCCGTACGACATCCGCCGCCGGCGCCTCCGTGATGTGCCCGTCCTTCCGGGCGACCGGCGAGGAGGAGCACTCCACGCGCGGGCGTGCCCGGCTGCTGCACGAGATGCTGGCCGGCGAGGTGATCACCGACGGCTGGCGGTCGACGGAGGTGCGGGACGCGCTGGATCTGTGCCTGTCCTGCAAGGGATGCCGTTCCGACTGCCCGGTCGAGGTCGACATGGCCACGTACAAGGCGGAGTTCCTGCACCACCACTACGCGGGACGACGCCGCCCGGCCGCGCACTACAGCATGGGATGGCTGCCGCTGTGGCTGCGCTGGGTGACGCGGACCCGGACGGCCGGCCTGGTCAACGCGCTCGCCTCGGTGGGGCCGTTGGCGGCCCTCGCCAAGCGGCTGGGCGGGATCGCGCCCGAGCGGGAGCTGCCGCGGATCGCGCCGGAGACGTTCAGCCGGTGGTGGACGCGCAGGACCGTGGAACAGGTGCGGCGGATGACGGCCGAGTGGAAGCTGCGGGGCGGCCCGGCCGACGCCCGGCACCCGCACGACACCGACGACCCCGAGTCCGCGGACGGGGTCACGGACGACGTCGATGACGCCGACTGCGCCGATGACACCGATGACGACTTCCCGCCCGTCGTCGCCCTGTGGCCCGACACCTTCACCGAGCACTTCGCGCCCGAGGTGGGGAAGGCGGCCCTGAAGGTGCTGGAGGCGGCCGGGCTGATGGTGATGCAGCCGCCGCGCTTCAAGTGGAAGGCGCGGGTGGAGCAGATGCCCGAAGGTGAGGCGTGGGGGTACGGCGCGAACCCGCTGACCTCCCGCCGCTCCCGCGTCTGCTGCGGGCTGACGTACCTCTCGACCGGCCAACTCGACCGCGCGCGTGCGGTGTTGCGTCGCACCCTGGACCTCCTGGCCCCCTTCCTCGACCCGCGGCTGGAGACAGTCCCGGCGTTCGTCGTCCTGGAGCCGAGCTGCGCCGCTGCCCTGCGCACGGACCTTCCCGAGCTGCTGCACGACGACCCGCGCGCGGCCCGCCTCGCCGCCTCGGTCGTCACGTTCGCCGAGGCGCTTGAGCGGTACGCGCCCGACTGGACCCCGCCCGCCCTCGACCGCCCGGTCACCGGGCAGACCCACTGCCACCAGCACGCGGTCCTCGGCGACGCCCCCGACCGCCGCCTGCGCGCGGCCGCCGGACTCACCGGCGAACTGACCGGCGGCTGCTGCGGGCTCGCGGGCAACTTCGGCTTCGAGAAAGGCCACTTCGCGGTGTCGGCGGCCTGCGCGGAGGAGCAGCTGCTGCCGGCCGTCCGCGCGGCGGCGGAGGGGGCCGAGGTGCTGGCCGACGGCTTCTCGTGCCGGACCCAGCTGGAGCAGCTGGCCGGAGTACGGGCCCGGCATCTCGCCCAGCTGCTTGCCGAGGGTCTCGACTGAGGGGGCTCGACTGACGTTCTCCAAAAGGTTTCTCTCAGGTTCATAAGAGAACTCTCAGGTTCGGCGGGCGCTCCAAGGATTCTCCAAGGTATTCACAGCGCCTGCTTGCCATTTCCGCGCCGACTTTGCCGTCGCTTGAGTTGCGGGGCATGTAGGTTCATCGGTGTCGGGGAGCCGGACGCGGAATTCCCGAACCATTGAACTGCGAAACGCTAGGAGTCGGAATGAGCCTCAAGAAGCTCGCCCCGCTGCCCCCGAAGCCCAAGAAGCAGCTCCCCCCGCCGCCGCCGAAGCCCAAGAAGAAGCACCCCAAGCCCCCGGTGCCGAAGCCGATCCCCGGCGGCGACGACCACTGAGTGAGTTCTGAGAGGACCGGCGGTTTTTCCGCCGGTCCTCTCCGCTTGCGAATTCGTCGACTTTCGCAGCCGATTCCAGCGACCGAAAGCGGAGGGAATACGCCATGGATATGGACGAGGATGACGAGGAGTGCGAGTACGGCACTCCCACGATTCCGGCCCGTGCCGCTTTCCGCCGTTTCTGGCCGCTGACCGGAGGGCTGCGCCGCTGGCTGCTGCTGGTCTGGGCGTGCACCGTGCTCGCCGCGCTCGCCGAGACCGAGGCGATCCTGGTCTTCAGCGACCTGACCGACAACGCCCTGCAGAAGGGATCACTGGCCGCCTTCTGGGGCCCGGCCGCGAAGTGGCTCGTGGTCGCGGTCGTCGGCGCGGTCGTCGCCTACGCCGGCAACTCCCTCGCCGCCTGGGTCACCGAACGGTTCGTGATGAGACTGCGCGAGCACGTCTTCGACCACGTACAGCAGTTGCCCCCGCACTTCTTCCAACGCCACCGCCAGGGCGACCTGTTGTCCCGGCTGACCAGTGACGTCGAGGCGATCGAGACGATGGTCGTCTCCGGGCTGGTCGGCGCCGCGTCCGCCGCCTTCTCCGCCCTCTTCTACGCGGCCGCCGCCTTCTGGCTGCGCTGGGACCTGGCCGCCGCCACCTTCGTCCTGGCCCCGCTGTTCTGGCTGGCGGCCCGCCGGTTCTCCGGCTCCATCAAGGACGTCTCGCGCGACGGCCGGGTCGCCGACGGCGCGATCACCTCCGTCGTCGAGGAGTCCCTGTCCAACATCGTGCTCACCCAGGCGTACGACCGCCGGGACGCCGAACGCCGCCGGCTGGGCGAGGAGGCGAACGCCTGGTTCCGCGCCTCGGTGCGCTCCACCCGCCTGAACGAGGCGTACCAGCAGCTCGTCGCCGTCATCGAGACCGTCTGCGTGCTCGCGGTGATCGGCATCGGCGCCTGGGAGATCTCCACCGGCCGTATGACGCTGGGCCAGCTGCTCGCCTTCTCCGCCTTCCTCGGCTACCTCTACCCGCCGGTCCGCGGGCTGGCCCAGCTCGGCCTGACGGTCACCGCCGCGACCGCCGGCGCCGAGCGGCTGATCGAGATCCTCGACGTCCGCCCCGCCGTCGCCGACCCCCGTCACGCCGCCGTGACCGGCCGCCCCGACGGCGCCGTCGAGGTCCGCGACGTCTCCTTCACCTACCCGGGCGCCGACACCGTCGCCCTGCGGGACCTGTCCTTCACGGTCGCCCCCGGCGAGCTGGTGATCGTCACCGGCCCGAGCGGCGCCGGCAAGTCCACGGTCTCCAAACTCCTGCTCCGCTTCTACGACCCGGACGCCGGCGACGTACTCCTGGACGGCACACCGGTCCGGGACCTGCCGCTGGCCCGGCTGCGCGAGTACGTCACACTCCTGCCGCAGGAGACGCTCGTCCTGCACGACACCGTCCGCGCCAACATCGCCTGCGGCCGCCCCGGCGCCAGTGACCACGCCATCGAGGAGGCCGCGCGGGCGGCGGACGCGCACGACTTCGTCGTCCGGCTCCCCGACGGCTACGACACCCGGGTCGACCCCCACTCGGCCCGGCTGTCCGGCGGGCAGCTCCAGCGCCTCGCCATCGCGCGGGCGATCCTGCGCGACTCCCCGGTCCTGGTCCTGGACGAGCCCACGACCGGCCTCGACGCCATGGCCGCCCGCCGGGTCGTCAAGCCGCTGCGCCGCCTGATGGCGGGCCGTACGACCATCATGATCACCCACGACCTCAACCTCGCCCCCGACGCCGACCGCATCCTGGTCGTCGACCGGGGCCGGATCGTCGAGACCGGCCGGCACGAGGACCTGCTCGCGCGGGGCGGCGCGTACGCCCGGCTGCACCGCTCCCAGAACAACGCGGTCACCGACACCGGCGAACTGCGCATGCCCCTGTTCGTGGAACAGCAGCCGGCCCCGGAGCAGGCGCAGACGGTCTACGTGTACGAGCCGTACGGCACCTGGCAGGAGCCGGCGTACTACCCCTACGCGCAGGCCGCCCACGACCCCTACGCCCCCGGCGCGGTCCCCGTGACCCTCGATGACGGGCGCCCCCTCTTCCGCGAGGAGGAACCCTGGCCCGGCATCTGAGGCCCACGAGGCGAGGGGGTCGACAAGGTCCACGGATTCCACAGTGCGGGACAGTCCCATACCGGGTTTACGGGCCTGACAAAGGCTATTAGCCTGGACTCGGCAGTACATCACGCTGAACGAAACCCGAGCCGAGCACCCTGGACAGCCCGTGACCAGCTCCAGCACGACCACTCCCGCCGCGTCGCAGGCCGTCGGCGGTCCGCCGCGCCCCGGCGGCTCCCTCGGCCCGGTCGGCCTGGTGCTGGCGGGCGGTGTCTCCGTGCAGTTCGGTGCCGCGGTCGCGGTGAACCTGATGCCGCGGGCCGGCGCGCTGGGCGTCGTCACGCTGCGGCTGCTCGCGGCGGCCGTCGTGCTGCTGGTGTTCTGCCGGCCCCGGCTGCGCGGCCACTCCCGCGCCGACTGGGGCACGGTGATCGTCTTCGGCGTCACCCTCGGCGCGATGAACGGCCTGTTCTACCAGGCCCTCGTCCGCATCCCGCTGGGCGCCGCGGTCACCCTGGAGGTCCTCGGGCCGCTGGCCCTGTCGGTGCTGGCCTCCCGCCGGGCGCTCAACGCCCTGTGGGCCGCCCTCGCCCTCGCCGGCGTCTTCCTCCTCGGCGGCGGGGGCTTCGGCGACCTCGACCTCGTCGGCGTGGCCTTCGCGCTCGGCGCGGGCGCCATGTGGGCGACGTACATCGTCTTCAGCGCGCGCACCGGGCAGCGGTTCCCGCAGGCCGACGGGCTGGCGCTGGCCATGGCGGTGGGCGCGCTGCTCGTCCTCCCGCTGGGCATCGCCGAGTCCGGGTCCAAGCTGACCGACCCGGTGACCATCGGGCTGGGCGCGGCCGTCGCCCTGATGTCGTCGGTGCTGCCCTACACCCTGGAACTGCTCGCCCTGCGCCGGCTGCCCGCCTCCACCTTCGCCATCCTGATGAGCCTGGAACCGGCCCTCGCGGCCTCGGCCGGCTTCCTCGTCCTCGGCCAGACCCTGTCCGCCGTCCAGGTCGCGGCGATCGCCCTGGTCATCGCGGCAAGCATGGGAGCGGTCAGAACCCAGATAGGCCGAGGCAAAGCAAAGCTCCCGGCAACGGCCCCAGAAGCCTGACCCCCTGACGCCGGCCGCCTGGGCCCGGTACCGGGGCCTGATGTCCCGGCGGTGACCTTCGGCTCCTGACGCCGTAGGCGGCCCCCGACTCCCGGCGACCCCCGAAGCCCGACGCCCACCCGCAGGGTGCCGAGGGCACCCGGCGTGCAAATTAATGCAAGCATGCTTGCTTGTTTCTTGGGGCGGTGCCATGCTCGACCCATGGCTGACCCGACGCCCGTCATCGACGCCCTGCGTGCGGAGAGCGAGGAACTCGACCTGATCGTGGCCGAGTTGAGCCCCGAGCAGTGGGCCCTCGCGACCCCCGCCCCCGGCTGGACCGTCGCTCATCAGATCGCACACCTCGCCTGGACCGACCACTCCTCTGTGCTGGCCGTGACCGACCACGACGCCTTCTCCCGCGAGGTCGAGAAGGCCCTGGCCGCGCCGGGGGACTTCGTGGACGAGGGCGCGGAGGACGGCGCGCGCAAGCCGCCCGAGCGACTGCTCGCCGACTGGCGGGCCGGACGCGAGGCGCTGGAGAAGGCCCTGCGCGCCGCGCCCGAGGGCGCCCGCTTCCCCTGGTACGGGCCGCCGATGTCCACCGCCTCGATGGCCACCGCCCGCCTCATGGAGACCTGGGCCCACGGCATGGACGTCGCCGAAGCCCTCGGCGTCGAGCGCACCCCCACCGACCGGCTCCGCCACATCGCCCGCCTCGGCGTCCGCACCCGCGACTTCGCCTTCGGCGTGCACGGCATGTCCGTGCCGTTCGAGGAGTTCCGCGTCGAGCTGACCGCCCCCTCCGGCGAGTTGTGGACCTACGGTCCCGAGGACGCCGCCGACCGCGTCACCGGCCCCGCCCTCGACTTCTGCCTCCTGGTCACCCAGCGGGCCCACCGCTCCGACCTCGGCCTGCGCGCCGCCGGCCCCGACGCCGACCGCTGGCTGGACATCGCGCAGGCCTTCGCGGGCCCGCCCGGCAAGGGCCGCCAGGCGAAGGGGGACACCCCGTGACGGTGCTGCGCGTCGGCAACGCGTCCGGCTTCTACGGCGACCGCTTCGACGCCGTGCGGGAGATGCTCACCGGCGGCGAGCTGGACGTCCTCACCGGTGACTACCTCGCCGAGCTGACCATGCTCATCCTGGCGCGGGACCGCCTGAAGGACCCCGCCGCCGGGTACGCCCGGACCTTCCTGCGCCAGCTGGAGGAGTGCCTCGGCCTCGCCCACGAGCGCGGCGTCCGGATCGTCGCCAACGCCGGCGGCCTCAACCCGGCCGGGCTCGCCGACGCCGTACGGGAACTGGCCGACCGGCTCGGCATCCCCGTGCGCGTCGCCCACGTCGAGGGCGACGATCTCAAAGCCCTGCATCCGGACAGCCTCGCCGCCCACGCCTACCTCGGCGGGTTCGGCATCGCCGCGTGCCTGCGGGCCGGCGCGGACGTCGTCGTCACCGGCCGGGTGACGGACGCGGCGCTGGTCACCGGGCCCGCCGCCGCCCACTTCGGCTGGGGGCCCGGCGACCACGACCGGCTCGCGGGCGCCGTCGTCGCCGGGCACGTGCTGGAGTGCGGCACCCAGGCCACCGGCGGCAACTACGCCTTCTTCCAGGAGGGCGACGTCCGCCGGCCCGGCTTCCCGCTCGCCGAGCTGCACGAGGACGGCAGCTGCGTCATCACCAAGCACCCCGGCACCGGCGGCCTCGTCGACGTCGGCACGGTGACCGCGCAACTGCTGTACGAGACGGCGGGCGCCCGCTACGCCGGGCCCGACGTCACCGCCCGCCTCGACACCGTCCGCCTCACCCAGGACGGCCCCGACCGCGTCCGGATCGAGGGCGTGCGCGGCGAGGCCCCGCCCCCCGACCTCAAGGTCGGCCTGAACCGCCTCGGCGGCTTCCGCAACGAGGTCGCCTTCGTCCTCACCGGCCTCGACATCGAGGCCAAGGCCGCCCTGGTGCGCGAGCAGATGGCACCCGCGCTCGGCAAGGTCGCCGACGTCCGCTGGGAGCTGGCCCGCACCGACCGGCCCGACGCGTCCACCGAGGAGACGGCGAGCGCCCTGCTGCGGCTCGTCGTGCGCGACCCGGACGAACGGCAGGTCGGACGGGCGCTGACCGCCGCGGCCATCGAGCTGGCGCTGGCCAGCTACCCCGGCTTCCACGTCCTCGCCCCGCCCGGAAAGGGCATGCCCTTCGGGGTCTTCGAGGACGCCTACGTCCCCCAGGACACCGTCGCCCATGCGGCCGTCCTGCACGACGGGCGCCGGGTGGCCGTGCCGCCGGCCCACGACACCCTCGTACTCGACGACCTGCCCGAGCCCGCGCCGCCCGAGCCGCTTCCCGCCGGGCCCGTGCGCCGCGCTCCCCTGGGGCTCGTCGCGGGCGCCCGCAGCGGGGACAAGGGCGGCAACGCCAACGTGGGGGTGTGGGCGCGCTCGGAGGCCGCCTGGCGCTGGCTCGCCCACGAGCTGACGGCGGACCGCTTCCGCGACCTGCTCCCCGAGAGCCGGGACCTGCCCGTCACCCGGCACGTCCTGCCGAACCTGCGCGCCCTGAACTTCGTCGTCGAGGGCATCCTCGGCGCCGGCGTCGCCTCCCAGCACCGCTTCGACCCGCAGGCCAAGGCCCTCGGCGAATGGCTGCGCTCCCGCCACCTGGACATCCCGGAGGACCTGCTGTGACGGTGATCAACTCCGGCCTGGACACCGCCGGTCCCGACTACCGGGCGAACCGCGAGGCCATGCTCGCCAAGCTCGCCGACCTCGACGCCGAGCACGCCAAGGCGCTCGCGGGCGGCGGCGAGAAGTACGTCGCCCGGCACCGCGGGCGCGGCAAGCTGCTCGCCCGCGAACGCATCGAACTGCTCCTCGACCCCGACACCCCGTTCCTGGAGCTCTCCCCGCTCGCGGCCTGGGGCAGCGAGTACACGGTGGGCGCCTCGCTCGTCACCGGCATCGGCGTCGTCGAGGGCGTCGAGTGCCTGATCACCGCCAACGACCCGACCGTGCGCGGCGGCGCCAGCAACCCCTGGTCGCTGAAGAAGGCGCTGCGGGCCAACGACATCGCGCTCGCCAACCGGCTGCCCTGCATCAGCCTGGTGGAGTCCGGCGGCGCCGACCTGCCCTCCCAGAAGGAGATCTTCATCCCGGGCGGCGCGATCTTCCGCGACCTGACCCGGCTGTCGGCCGCCGGCATCCCCACCGTCGCCGTCGTCTTCGGCAACTCCACCGCGGGCGGCGCCTACATCCCCGGCATGTCCGACCACGTGATCATGGTCAAGGAGCGCGCCAAGGTCTTCCTCGGCGGACCGCCGCTGGTGAAGATGGCGACCGGCGAGGAGAGCGACGACGAGTCGCTCGGCGGCGCCGAGATGCACGCGCGCGTGTCCGGGCTCGCGGACTACTTCGCCGTCGACGAGCAGGACGCCCTGCGCCAGGCCCGGCGCGTGGTGGCCCGCCTCAACCACCGCAAGGCGTACGGCGATCCGGGCCCGGCCGAGCCCCCGAAGTACGCCGCCGACGAACTGCTCGGCATCGTCCCCGGCGACCTCAAGGTCCCCTTCGACCCGCGCGAGGTGATCGCCCGGATCGTCGACGCCTCCGACTTCGACGAGTTCAAGCCGCTGTACGGCACCAGCCTGGCCACCGGCTGGGCCACCCTGCACGGCTATCCCGTCGGCGTCCTCGCCAACGCCCAGGGCGTGCTGTTCAGCGAGGAGTCGCAGAAGGCCGCCCAGTTCATCCAGCTCGCCAACCAGCGCGACATCCCCCTGCTGTTCCTGCACAACACCACCGGCTACATGGTCGGCAAGGAGTACGAGCAGGGCGGCATCATCAAGCACGGCGCCATGATGATCAACGCGGTCTCCAACTCGAGGGTGCCGCACCTGTCGGTCCTCATGGGCGCCTCCTACGGCGCCGGGCACTACGGCATGTGCGGGCGCGCCTACGACCCCCGCTTCCTGTTCGCCTGGCCCAGCGCCAAGTCCGCCGTGATGGGCCCGCAGCAGCTCGCCGGCGTCCTGTCCATCGTCGCCCGCCAGTCGGCCGCCGCGAAGGGACAGCCCTACGACGACGACGCGGACGCCGCCCTGCGCGCCATGGTCGAGCAGCAGATCGAGTCCGAGTCGCTGCCCATGTTCCTGTCCGGGCGGCTGTACGACGACGGCGTCATCGACCCGCGCGACACCCGCACCGTCCTCGGCCTGTGCCTGTCGGCCGTCCACACGGCACCGTACGAGGGCGCCCGCGGCGGCTTCGGCGTCTTCCGGATGTGAGGGATCACGTGATTTCGACACTGCTCGTCGCCAACCGGGGCGAGATCGCCTGCCGCGTCTTCCGCACCTGCCACGATCTGGGCATCCGCACGGTCGCCGTGCACTCGGACGCCGACGAGGGCGCCCTGCACACGCGCGTGGCCGACACGGCGGTACGGCTGCCGGGCGCGGCGCCCGCGGACACCTACCTGCGCGGCGACCTCATCGTGAAGGCCGCCGTCGCCGCGGGCGCGGACGCCGTGCACCCCGGCTACGGCTTCCTCTCCGAGAACGCCGACTTCGCCCGCGCCGTCCTCGACGCGGGGCTCGTCTGGATCGGCCCGCCGCCGGACGCCATCGAGGCGATGGCGTCCAAGACCCGCGCCAAGGACCTCATGGGCATCGCCCCGCTGGCCGTCGAGGACGTGACCGAGGCCGACCTGCCGGTGCTGGTGAAGGCGGCCTCGGGCGGCGGGGGGCGCGGCATGCGGATCGTGCGCCGCCTGGAGGAGCTGGACGCCGCACTGCAGGCCGCGCGCGCCGAGGCCGCGAGCGCCTTCGGCGACGGAGAGGTGTTCGTCGAGCCGTACCTGGAGGGCGGGCGCCACGTCGAGGTCCAGGTCCTCGCCGACACCCACGGCACCGTGTGGACACTGGGCACCCGCGACTGTTCCCTGCAGCGCCGCCACCAGAAGGTGATCGAGGAGGCGCCCGCGCCGGGCCTCTCCGAGAAGCTCACGGAGGAACTGGCCGCGCTGGCGGTACGCGCCGCCCGCGCCGTGGACTACGTCGGCGCCGGCACCGTCGAGTTCCTGGTCGCCGGCGACCGGGCGCACTTCCTGGAGATGAACACCCGCCTCCAGGTCGAACACCCCGTGACCGAGGCCGTGTTCGGCATCGACCTGGTCGCCGAGCAGATCCGCGTCGCCGAAGGCCACGCCCTCGCGAGCGAGCCGCCCCCCGCGCGGGGCCACGCCGTCGAGGCCCGCCTCTACGCCGAGGACCCGGCGACCGACTGGACCCCCCAGACCGGCACCCTGCACCGCCTCGCCTTCCCGGACGGCATCCGCCTCGACACCGGCTACACGGACGGCGACACCATCGGCGTCCACTACGACCCCATGCTCGCCAAGGCGATCGCGCACGCCCCCACCCGCACGGAGGCGCTGCGCGCCCTGGCGGGCGCCCTGGAACGCGCCGCCGTCCACGGCCCCGTCACCAACCGCGACCTCCTCGTCCGCTCCCTGCGCCACGAGGAGTTCACGCGGGGCCGTATGAACACGGCCTTCTACGACCGCCACCTGCCCGAGCTGACGACCCCCGCCCCCGACCCCCACGCCCCGCTGGCCGCCGCCCTCGCCGAAGCCCACGGCGCCTCCCGCTTCGGCGGCTGGCGCAACGTCCCCTCCCAGCCGCAGGTGAAGCGGTACGCGATGGCCGGCGAGGAGCACGAGGTCCGCTACCGGCACACCCGCGACGGACTGGAAGCCGACGGAGTCCGGGTCGTGCACGCCGCCCCCGATCTCGTCGTCCTCGAAGTGGACGGCGTACGGCGGAAGTTCGAGGTGGCGCGGTACGGCGACGAGGTGTACGTGGGCGCGTCCGCCCTGCGCGCCCTGCCCCGCTTCCCCGACCCGGCCGCCCAGCACGCCCCCGGCTCCCTCCTCGCCCCCATGCCGGGCACGGTCGTCAGGGTGGCGGACGGGCTGGCCGTGGGAGCCGCGGTGCGGGCCGGAGAGCCCCTGCTGTGGCTGGAGGCCATGAAGATGCAGCACAAGATCACCGCCCCGGCCACGGGCACGCTGAGCGAGCTGCGCGTGGGACTGGGGCAGCAGGTCGAGCCCGGCGCTCTCTTGGCGGTGGTGCAAGCGCCCCTTTAGGGGCGCGGGGCTGTATCGATTTGCGGCTACCGCCGCGCGAGCGCGACCAGCCACACACAACCCGCACCCCGAAGGAGTCCTGATGCCCCTCCTCGAATCCGACGAACACAAAGCCCTCCGCTCCGCCGTCGCCGCCCTCGGCAAACGCCACGGCCGCGACTACGACCGCGAAGCCCTCTGGGCCGAAGCGGCCAAACTCGGCTACCTCGGCGTCAACCTCCCGGAGGAGTACGGCGGCGGAGGCGGCGGCATCTCCGAACTCTCCATCGTCCTGGAGGAGCTGGGCGCCGCCGGCTGCCCCCTGCTCATGATGGTCGTCTCCCCGGCCATCTGCGGCACCGTGATCTCCCGCTTCGGCACGGACGCCCAGAAACGGGAGTGGCTCCCCGGCCTCGCCGACGGCACCCGCACCATGGCCTTCGGCATCACCGAACCCGACGCCGGCTCCAACAGCCACCGCATCACCACCACCGCCCGCCGCGACGGCACCGACTGGCTCCTCACCGGCCGCAAGGTCTTCATCTCCGGCGTCGACATCGCCGACGCCACCCTCATCGTCGGCCGCACCGAGGACGCCCGCACCGGCACCCTCAAGCCCTGCCTGTTCATCGTGCCGCGCGACACCGAGGGTTTCCAGCGCCGCCGCATCGACATGGAACTGAACGCCGCGGAATGGCAGTTCGAGCTCACCCTCGACGACGTGCGCCTCCCCGCGGACGCGCTCGTCGGCGACGAGGACGCCGGACTCCTCCAGCTCTTCGCCGGCCTCAACCCCGAACGCATCATGACGGCCGCCTTCGCCCTCGGCATGGGCCGCTACGCGCTCGCCCAGGCCGTCACCTACGCCCGTGAACGCACCGTGTGGAAGACCCCCATCGGCGCCCACCAGGCCATCGCCCACCCCCTCGCCCAGGCCCACATCGAACTCGAACTCGTCCGCCTGATGATGCAGAAGGCCGCCGCCCTCTACGACGCCGGCGACGACGTCGGCGCGGGCGAAGCGGCGAACATGGCCAAGTACGCGGCCGGCGAGGCCTGCGTGAAGGCCGTCGACCAGGCCGTGCACACCCTCGGCGGCAACGGCCTCACCCGCGAGTTCGGGCTCGCCCGGTTGATAACGGCGGCACGCGTGGCTCGTATTGCTCCGGTGAGCCGGGAGATGATTCTCAACTACGTCTCCCACCAGACCCTGGGCCTGCCCAAGTCGTACTAGGAGGAACCGTGTTCCGGAGCGAGTACGCAGATGTGTCCGCAGTCGACCTCCCCATCCACGACGCGGTCCTGGCCCGGGCCGCCGAGTACGGCGACGCCCCGGCCCTCATCGACGGCACCGACGGCACCACCCTCACCTACGAACAGCTCGACCGCTTCCACCGGCGCATCGCGGCCGCCCTCACCGAGACGGGCGTACGCAAGGGCGACGTACTGGCCCTGCACAGCCCCAACACCATCGCCTTCCCCACCGC
This sequence comes from Streptomyces panaciradicis, assembly GCF_023516615.1. GTDB lineage: Bacteria > Actinomycetota > Actinomycetes > Streptomycetales > Streptomycetaceae > Streptomyces > Streptomyces panaciradicis. The sequence goes on along the minus strand of NZ_JAMGBF010000067.1, from coordinate 54,463 downwards.
CTTCTACGCCGCCACCCGCGCGGGCGCCGCCGTCACCACCGTGCACCCCCTCGCCACCGCCGAGGAGTTCGCCAAGCAGCTGGGGGACTCCGCCGCCCGCTGGATCGTCACCGTCTCGCCGCTGCTGGACACCGCCCGCCGGGCCGCCGAACTCGCCGGCGGCGTCGAGGAGATCCTCGTCTGCGACAGCGCCCCCGGACACCGCTCCCTGATCGACATGCTGGGCTCCACCGCCCCCGAACCGGTCGTCGACATCGACCCCGCCGAGGACATCGCCGCCCTGCCGTACTCCTCGGGCACCACCGGCATCCCCAAAGGGGTGATGCTCACCCACCGGCAGATCGCCACCAACCTCGCGCAGCTGGAATCCGCCATGCCGGCTCGCCCCGGCGACCGCATCCTCGCCGTCCTGCCCTTCTTCCACATCTACGGCCTGACCGCCCTGATGAACGCACCCCTGCGGCTCGGCGCCACCGTCGTCGTGCTGCCCCGCTTCGAACTCGACACCTTCCTCGCGGCCATCCAGAACCACCGCATCACCGGCCTGTACGTCGCCCCGCCGATCGTCCTGGCCCTCGCCAAGCACCCCCTGGTCGAGCAGTACGACCTGTCGTCCCTCACCCACATCACCAGCGCGGCGGCACCCCTGGACGCGAGCCTCGCCGAGGCCTGCTCCCGGCGCCTGGGCCTGCCGCCCGTCGGCCAGGCCTACGGCATGACGGAACTCTCGCCCGGCACCCACGTCGTCCCGCTCGACGCCATGCGCGACGCCCCGCCCGGCACCGTCGGCAAACTCATCGCCGGCACCGAGATGCGCATCGTCTCCCTGGACGACCCCGACAAGGACCTCGGCGTCGGCGAGCCCGGCGAGATCCTCATCCGCGGCCCCCAGGTCATGAAGGGCTACCTCGGCCACCCCGACGCCACCGCCGCCATGATCGACCCCGACGGCTGGCTGCACACCGGCGACGTCGGCCACGTCGACGCCGACGGCTGGCTGTTCGTCGTCGACCGCGTCAAGGAACTCATCAAGTACAAGGGCTTCCAGGTCGCCCCCGCCGAACTCGAGGCGCTCCTGCTGACCCACCCCGGCATCGCCGACGCGGCCGTCATCGGCTCCTACAACGACGAGCACAACGAGGTCCCGCACGCCTATGTCGTCCGCCAGCCCACCGCCGCCGAACTCAGCGAAGGCGAGGTCATGATGTACGTCGCCGAACGCGTCGCCCCCTACAAACGCGTCCGCCAGGTCACCTTCATCGACGCCGTCCCCCGGGCCGCCTCCGGCAAGATCCTCCGCCGCGAACTGCGGGCACCGAAGGAGCACACATGACCTTGATCGGACGCACCCGCGCACGGGGAGTGGAGACCCTCAGCCTCGACTCCCCGGCCAACCGCAACGCCCTGTCCGCCGCCCTCGTCGGCGAACTCGCCGACGCGCTCACCGACTGCGCCAAGGACAGCGACGTCCGCGCGATCGTCCTCACCCACACCGGCAACACCTTCTGCGCCGGCGCCGACCTGCGCGACCCGCCGCACCCCGACGCGCTCGTCGCACTGCTGCGGCAGATCGTCGAACTGCCCCGACCGGTCGTGGCCCGGGTCACCGGGCACGTCCGCGCCGGCGGCCTGGGCCTGCTCGCGGCATGCGACATCGCGGTCGCCTCCGCCGAGGCCACGTTCGCCTTCACCGAAGTACGCATCGGCGTGGCCCCCGCCGTCATCTCCCTGCCCCTGCTGCCCCGCACCGACCCCCGCGCCCTCGCCCGCTACTACCTCACCGGGGAACGCCTCGACGCCGCCGAGGCGGCCCGCATCGGCCTGCTCACCGCGGCCGGCGACGACGTCGACGCCGTACTCGCACCTGTCCTCGACGGCCTGCGCAGAGCCGCACCCCAGGGCCTGGCCGAGACGAAGGCACTGCTCACGGCTAAGGTGCTGGAAGCCTTCGACCGGGACGCGGACCGTCTCACCGCGCTCTCGGCCCGGCTGTTCGCCTCCCCGCAGGCCCGCGAGGGAATGACGGCCTTCCTGGAACGACGGGATCCCACATGGGTGCTGTGACCACAGCCGACCGCGGCGAGCGCGCCCCCAAGCAGGACCGCAGCCGGGCCACCCGGCAGCGCCTGCTGGAGGCCGCCGTCGCCTGCCTCGCCGAACACGGCTGGGCCGGCTCCACGGTCTCCGTCGTCGCCGAACGCGCCGGCGTCTCCCGCGGCGCCGCCCAGCACCACTTCCCCACCCGGGAGGACCTGTTCACGGCGGCCGTCGAATACGTCGCCGAGGAACGCTCCACGGCCATCCGCGCCCTCTTCCCCGACGGCGCGGGCGACGACCGGCAGGCCGTCGTCGCCGCCCTCGTCGACCTCTACACCGGCCCCCTCTTCCGCGCCGCCCTGCACCTGTGGGTGGCCGCCTCCAACGAGGAACCGCTGCGCCCCCGCGTCACCGAACTGGAGGCGCGGGTCGGCCGCGAGACCCACCGCATCGCGGTGGAACTGCTGGGCGCCGACGAGTCCCGCCCCGGCGTGCGCGAGACCGTGCAGGGCCTGCTCGACATGGCCCGCGGCCTCGGCCTGGCCAACCTGCTCACCGACGACACCGGCCGCCGCGACCGGGTGATCGCCCAGTGGTCGAGCATCCTCGACCGCGTCCTCACGGACTGAGCCGCTCCACCCGCCAGCTGCCGTCCGCCTCCGCCACGTACCTGAGCCGGTCGTGCAGCCGGTTCTCCCGGCCCTGCCAGAACTCCACCGTCTCGGGCGCCACCCGGAAGCCGCCCCAGTGCGGCGGCACCGGCACCTGCTCGCCCTCCGGGTAGCGGGCCTCAAGCTCCGCGTACGAGGCGTCCAGCTCCGCCCGCGAGGCGACGACGCTGGACTGGGCGCTGGCCCAGGCACCGAGCTGCGAGCCGTGCGGACGGGTGCGGAAGTACGCCGCCGTCTCGTCGCGGCCCGTGCGGCGGGCGACGCCGCCGACGATCACCTGGCGGGCCATCGGGTGCCAGGGGAACAGCAGCGAGACGTACGGGTTCTCCGCGAGATCGAGGGCCTTGCGGGAGCCGTAGTTGGTGTAGAAGACGAAACCCTGCTCGTCGAAGCCCTTCAGCAGCACCGTGCGGGAACTCGGCCGGCCCTGCGCGTCGGCCGTGGAGACCACCATGGCGTTCGGCTCGAACAGATGGGCCTCGGTCGCGGCCTGCGCGAACCAGTGCGCGAACTGTGCCACCGGGGTGGCGGCCAGATCGGACTCGGCGAGCCCTTCGGCCCGGTACTGCTTGCGCATGGCGGCGGGATCGAGGGGGACGGCGTGTCGATCGGTCACGCGGTCATCTTGCCGTACGCACGCGTGCCGTCCGGCAGGGTGCCGGGCATTACAGGGGCCAATGCATGGCACTGAGTGCCACGAAGACTCCCCAAATATGGCACTGGGGGATATCGTGCTGGTGTCGTTCCGGTTGAGCGACCCGCCGCACGGGGCATCACCAGGGTGGCCACCAGGACCGCGAGTCGCACGACCGACCGGGGATCCAGTGGCCGAGCCGCCCGTACGTCCGCCCCCACCCATCACGAGGAGCCGCCTGATGTCCGACTTCGTACCCGGACTCGAGGGAGTCGTCGCGTTCGAGACGGAGATCGCCGAACCGGACAAGGAGGGCGGCGCCCTCCGCTACCGGGGCGTCGACATCGAGGACCTGGTCGGTCACGTCTCCTTCGGCAACGTCTGGGGGCTGCTCGTCGACGGCGCCTTCAACCCCGGCCTGCCGCCCGCCGAGCCCTTCCCCATCCCCGTGCACTCCGGCGACATCCGGGTGGACGTCCAGTCGGCGCTCGCCATGCTCGCGCCGGTGTGGGGCCTGAAACCGCTGCTCGACATCGACGCCGAGCAGGCCCGCGAGGACCTCGCCCGGGCCGCCGTCATGGCCCTGTCCTACGTCGCCCAGTCCGCCCGCGGCCAGGGTCGCCCCATGGTCCCGCAGAGCGAGATCGACAAGGCCCACTCCATCACCGAGCGCTTCATGATCCGCTGGCGCGGTGAGCCCGACCCCAAGCACGTCGCCGCCGTCGACGCCTACTGGACCTCCGCCGCCGAGCACGGCATGAACGCCTCGACCTTCACCGCCCGGGTCATCGCCTCCACCGGCGCCGACGTGGCCGCCGCCCTCTCCGGCGCCGTGGGAGCCATGTCCGGCCCGCTGCACGGCGGCGCCCCCTCCCGCGTCCTTGGCATGATCGAGGAGATCGAGCGCACCGGCGACGCCGAGGCGTACGTCAAGCAGGCCCTCGACAAGGGCGAGCGCCTGATGGGCTTCGGTCACCGCGTCTACCGCGCCGAGGACCCCCGCGCCCGCGTCCTGCGCCGCACGGCCCGCGAGCTCGGCGCCCCCCGCTTCGAGGTGGCCGAGGCTCTGGAGAAGGCCGCCCTGGCCGAGCTGCACGCGCGCCGCCCCGACCGGGTGCTGGCGACGAACGTCGAGTTCTGGGCGGCGATCGTGCTGGACTTCGCCGAGGTCCCGGCGCACATGTTCACGTCGATGTTCACCTGCGCCCGTACGGCGGGCTGGTCGGCGCACATCCTGGAGCAGAAGCGCACCGGACGCCTGGTCCGCCCCTCCGCCCGCTACGTCGGCCCGGGCGCCCGCTCGCCGCGCGAGGTCCAGGGCTACGACGGCATCGCCGCGGGCTGACCCCCATCACGCAGACGACCCGCGAGCTCTGGTCCCTCCGCCTCGGCGGAGGAGCCGGCCGGACGTACCGGCGAGCTCGCGGGTCGGGTGACTGCTTGGGATTGGGCCGGCTGCACGCTTCTCTCACGCGCTGGTCCGGCACCGCACTAGATGTGGTGCAGGGCCACTAGCCCGCAGCCACCTCACGCGTCCGGTATTCATACATTCGCCGAACCACCTCCCTTCTCGTGTGCCCACACATTAAGAACGGCCCGGCCCGGGGATCAACCTCTTTTTCCGAGAGCCGAAATTTCGACAGCCGTCGACGGATGCCGCTCGGTAGCGTTCCGCCCATGACGAACCGGCGTGCGATTCTCAGTGGGTCCTCCTTCGAGGAGCGGATCGGGTATGCCCGGGCCGTGGTCGACGGGGAGTGGGTGCATGTGTCGGGGACCACGGGGTTCGACTACTCGGCCATGACGATCTCCGACGATGTCGTGGAGCAGGCCGAGCAGTGTCTGCGGAACATCGGGGACGCGCTCGCAGAGGCGGGGTGCGGGTTCGAGGACGTCGTGCGGGTGCGGTACCTGCTGCCCGAGCGGGAGGACTTCGAGCCCTGCTGGCCGGTGCTGCGGCGGGCGTTCGGCCAGGTGCGGCCGGCGGCGACGATGATGGTGTGCGGGCTGGCCGATCCCCGGATGCGGATCGAGATCGAGGTGTACGCGCGGCGGCCGCGGCTGCGGATCGAGGCCGTGCACGGGGTGGACATGCTGGAGGAGTGGCGGCACGTGCACAACGTGATCGTGCCGCCCGCCGCGATGTCGCTGGACGACGCGCGGGAGCGGCTCGCGCGGTACCGGATGGAGAACGCGTACCTGGGGGACGTGCTCGTCGGGTGTTCCACCGTGCGGCCGCCGCAGGGCGAGGACGCGGCGGCGACGGTGATCGCCCGGGTGCTGCCCGGGTACCGGGGGCGGGGGTTCGGTACGGCCCTGTACGAGCGGGGGCTCGCCCACGCGCGCGTGCTGGGCGCGCGGGCCGTGGAGACGTGTGTGCTGGCGGTGAACGAGGACGGGCTGCGGTTCGCCGGGAAGCGGGGGTTCGTGGAGACCGAGCGGTACGTGCTCGACGGCGGGAGCGACCTGTGGATCGATCTGCGCCTCGCAATGGATTGATCTTCGGCCGTCGGTGGGCGGATGCTGGAGACAGAGGCGGCTTGCAACGATTCCCTCAATCTTGTGGGAACTCGGTGTGTGCTGCGTCACGTTCCAGTTAGATGATTGCGAGTGAGCGAACCGGCGTTCCGTACGTGCGGACGCGGCTTGGCAGGGGGTCCAGGTGAGTGCTTCCCGGCATAGTGGGACCACCGACGAGCTGGGGCCCGATGAGCCCGAGCGGGACGGTCCCGTGGGTCCCGACGGCTCGGACCTGCTGGCGGCGCTGCTCGACGGGATGGACGCGGCCCTGTGCGCCTTCGACGCGGGCGGTGTCGTCACGCACTGGAACCGCGAGGCGGAGCGGATCCTCGGCTGGACCGCGGCGGAGGCGGTGGGACGGCACGGATTCGCCGGATGGGCCGTGCGGGAGGCCGACGCCGAGGAGGTCGAGGGGCGGCTGATGTCCGCCATGGAGGCCCCGGGACGGCAGGTGCACGAGTTCGCGCTGCTGACCAAGGACGGCGGACGGGTGCTCGTACGCACGCAGTCGGCGGCCGTACGGGGCCCGGACGGCAAGCCCGCGGGGGTGTACTGCGCCTTCAGCGAGGTGCACACCCAGATCGACCTGGAGCGGTCCATCGCGCTGAGCGAGGCGCTGTTCGAGGACGCGAGCTGGGGTGTCGTGCTGGTGGACGCCGATCTGCGGCCCGCGGTGGTGAACGCGCACGCCGCGCGGTCGCTGGGCATCGGCCGTACGTCCGCGCTCGGGCGGCCGCTGGGCGAGTTGCTCGCGCAGGGTGTGGAGGAGCTGGAGAGCGCGCTCACCCATGTGCTGGCGGAGGGCGCGCCGCCCGCGCCGGCCGAGATCTGGGTGAGCGTGCGCGCGCCGGAGGGCGAGCAGCGGCGGTGCTGGCGGTGCGGGTTCGTGCGATTGGCCTCGCCGCTGGCCGAGGAGCCGGTGCCGCTCGGGGTCGGCTGGCTGTTCGTCGACGTCACCGAGGGCAAGCAGGGCGAGCAGGAGGCGTCGCTGCTGCGGTTCCGGGCGAACCAGCTGCACCGCGCGGCCCGCGCGGCGGCGGAGTGCGAGGACCCGCGGGAGGCGGCGACGATCCATCTGGACTTCGCGCTGGCCGGGTTCGCCGATCACGCGCTGATCGACCGGGTGGCGGGTGGCCCGGTGGCCGACGCGGAGGCGGAGGGGCCGGTGCGGCTGGTGCGGGTCGCCGCGACGCCGTCCGGCGCTCCGGGGCCGAGTCTGCTGACGGGCGCGGCGGGGCTGCCGGTGCGCTACGGGCAGGGGCATCCGGCGTTGCAGTGCGTGGAGCGGGCGGGGTCGGTGCGGGCCAGTGCGGGGTCGGTGCCGGCGGAGAAGGCGCGGGAGTGGGCCGTGGGGCGGCAGTGGCCGGCGGACGCGGTGCACGCGCTGTGCGCGGTGTTGCGCAGCCGGGGGCGGACGCTGGGGGTCGTGACGTTTCTGCGCGGGGCCGGCCGGAGTTCGTTCGAGCGGAGCGACGCCGTGTACGCGGAGGACGTCGCGGTGCGGATCGCGACCGTGCTCGATCTGGCGGGGGTCGTGGACCGGGAGTAGCCGGGCGGCCCCCGGCCCCCGGCCGACTCCGGCGCCCTACTGCCGGTAGAAGATCCGGTCCCCGTACTCCTTCATGACCCGTCCGTTCCACTCGTGGCCGCCGTCCACGTTCCCCGACCGGAGCAGCGGTGGTTCGATGCCGCGGTCCGCCAGGGAGCCGGCCGCCGTGGCCATCACCGCCTGCATGATCGCGCTGGTGACGACGGTCGAGGCGGGGGCGAAGGGGGCGGGGACGGTGTCCAGGGCGAGGGTCGCGTCGCCGATGGCGATCATGGAGTCGAGGACGATGTCGCAGTGGTCCTTCAGGTAGGTGCCGGAGGAGTGGCGGGAGCGGGTCTCGGTCGCGTAGGCCACCGACGTGACGCCGATGACCTTCACGCCGAGGGCGCGGGCGTTCATGGCCATCTCGACGGGCAGGGCGTTGCGGCCGGAGAGGGAGATGATCACCAGGGCGTCGCCCGCGCGCAGCGGGGAGGTGTCCAGGACCGCGCTCGCGAGGCCGTCGACGCGCTCCAGGGCGGAGCCGAGCGTGGCCGGCATGACGTCGACTCCCACGACGCCGGGGACGACGAGGAGGTTCATCAGGGCGAGGCCGCCGGCACGGTAGACGACGTCCTGGGCGGGCAGCGAGGAGTGGCCCGCGCCGAAGGCGAAGAGGCGGCCGCCGGCGGCGACGGTGTCGGCGAGCAGGGTGCCGGCCGCCGTGATGGACTCCGTCTGCTCGTCGCGTACGCGCCGGAGGAGGTCGATCGCGGCGTCGAGGAACTGGTCGGCCAGGCTGCCGTCGCTCATGCGGGTCCTTTCGGGGCGCACCGTGCGGAGTCCGTGTCGCGGATCACGGTGCGGTCTGGACCAGTGCCGTGTCAATACGGCCGTACGACCCCGCGACGGGAGGGTGCGGCGGGACCGGTCGTCGTCCCGTACCCGCCCGTAACCCGGTGGTTTCCACGGTGCGGCACGGTTGTCGGTGCCATGCGTCAGAATTGAGTCCAGGGCCAGCGCACGCGCCGGGATGCCGTTCGTGCTTCCGGCAGATCTCATCGAGGGGCACGTATGTCCGGACTGATCGACACCACGGAGATGTATCTCCGCACCATCCTCGAGCTGGAGGAGGAAGGTGTGGTCCCCATGCGTGCCCGGATCGCCGAGCGGCTGGACCAGAGCGGCCCGACCGTGAGCCAGACGGTGGCGCGGATGGAGCGGGACGGACTGGTCGCCGTGGCCGCCGACCGGCATCTGGAGCTGACGGACGAGGGCCGGCGGCTCGCCACGCGCGTGATGCGCAAGCACCGGCTCGCCGAGTGTCTGCTCGTCGACGTTATCGGCCTGGAGTGGGAGCAGGTGCACGCGGAGGCGTGCCGCTGGGAGCACGTGATGAGCGAGGCGGTGGAGCGGCGCGTGCTGGAGCTGCTGCGGCACCCGACCGAGTCGCCGTACGGCAACCCGATCCCGGGTCTGGAGGAGCTGGGCGAGAAGGACGGCGCGGACCCGTTCCTGGACGAGGGCATGGTGTCGCTGGCGGACCTGGACCCGGGTGCCGACGGCAAGACGGTGGTGGTGCGCCGTATCGGCGAGCCCATCCAGACGGACGCGCAGCTGATGTACACGCTGCGGCGGGCGGGGGTGCAGCCCGGTTCGGTGGTGAGCGTGACGGAGTCGGCGGGCGGGGTGCTGGTCGGCAGCGGGGGAGAGGCGGCCGAGCTGGAGGCGGACGTGGCGTCCCACGTCTTCGTCGCCAAGCGCTGAGCGACGGGACGGCGGGCCGCGGGGGCGGGAAGGCGTCGGGGGCGTCTTGACGGTCCGTGGAATCCGAGATTCAGTGCGTCGCATCGCAGCGCTTCGACGGGTCGCGTGCGAGGCTTGCCCGTGAGGCATATGACCGGAGGGGGCGGAGGATGTGCCGGAGACGTGTGGAGGGCCCCGGCGCCTCGCGGCGCCGGGGCCTGTCCTCCCCTGTGCTGACCCGGAGCCCCGAGCTCTCAGGGTCATTCCCCTCGGACCGGTTTCCCCGAGCGGTCCGCCTCCCGCTGAAAATCTCCCCTCGGCTGCGGCGATCATTCCCTGAGTGCGGTCACTCGAACGAGGGGTGTTGTCGGCAGACGAGGCATTTTCGAATACCCATTCGATAGTCTGCGAGTGACAGGGCGGGCGGAATCCGCGCTTCAGCAGTGAGTGCACCGCGGAAGGCAGCACCGGGACACGCACCGGAACAAGCACCAGTACAGACAGCTGCACGGCACGGCAGGACACGGTTCACAGGACCGGCCGGCTCGAGCGGGAGCGAGCGGTCCGAGCGGAGCTAGGGGGGTGCCAGAACCATGGCGCGACGCATCGACGTGACGGGGGCGGGCGGCGTACGCCTCGCGGCATGGGAGTTCGGGGACCCTCCCAAGGCGGACCCCGCGACCCTCGTACCGGAACAGCCCGGCCCGCCGGACCGGGCCGCCCCGCAGGCGCAGCAGGAGCACGGGCCCGGGGTCCTGTTACTGCACGGCCTGATGGGCCGCGCCTCGCACTGGGCCTCCACCGCCCGCTGGCTCTCCGAGCGGCACCGCGCCGTCGCGCTCGACCAGCGCGGCCACGGCCAGAGCGACAAGCCCCCACGGGCCGCCTTCACCCGGGAGGCGTACGTCGAGGACGCGGAGGCCGCCCTCGAACAGCTCGGCCTCGCCCCGGCCGTCCTCATCGGCCACGCCATGGGCGCCCTGACCGCCTGGCAGCTCGCCGCCAAGCGCCCCGACCTGGTGCGGGGCGTGATCATCTGCGACATGCGGGCCTCCGCCCTCGGCGCCGCCTCCCAGCGCGAGTGGGCCGACTGGTTCCGGGCCTGGCCCGTCCCCTTCGCCACCCTGGCCGACGTGCGCAAGTGGTTCGGCGAGGACGACCCGTGGGTCGAGCGGCCCAACCCCGCGCGCGGGGAGTTCTACGCCGAGGTGATGCACGAGGGCCCGGACGGCTGGAAGCCCGTCTTCGACCCCGACCAGATGCTCGAGTCCCGGGAGACCTGGGTCTACGACGCGCACTGGGAGGAGCTGGCGCAGGTGCGGTGCCCGGCGCTGGTGGTGCGGGGGCTCGACGGCGAGCTGGGGCGGGCCGAGGCCCAGGAGATGGTCCGGGTGCTGCCCGCCGGGGAGTACGCGGAGGTCGCCGACGCCGGCCACCTCGTGCACTACGACCAGCCGGAGGGCTGGCGGGCGGCGATCGAGCCGTTCCTGGACGCCGTGCTCACCAGCCCCTGAGGGCGCGTGTCGCCCTGGACCCTCACCCCTTGCTCACCGCGGTCAGGATCTCCGGGAGCCGGGCCGCCGTGCGTGGGGCCGCCAGACGCAGGCCCGCCCAGGTGATCGCCGCGCCGTACGCGGCCCCGAACGGCAGCAGCAGCCAGCCCCAGGAGTCGCCGCCCTGCGCCACGTTCGCCCAGATCGCGGCGGCGATGACCGGCGCGGACAGCAGGGCCGCCGAGACCATGCCGCCGAAGATCGAGATCCAGGCGAGGCCGGTCTGGCCGGGGGCCACGTTCTTGTAGCCCTCCTGCGGGATGGAGTACGGGAACCGGGCGGACGTCCAGGCGCCGGTGGCCAGCATCGCGCCGAGCAGCGCGAAGGACAGGCCGAGGACCTCGGGCAGCCGGGGCCAGTCGCCGAGCATCGCGGTCGTCACGACGGTGACGAAAGTGGCGTACGGCAGCGTGATCACCAGCAGGGCGAGCGCCCGCCCGCGCAGCTCCACGTAGGCGTCCCGGCCCGAGGAAATGGTCAGCGCGACCATCCAGAACGCGGAGGTGTCCTGCCCGAACTGGTTGTACATCTGGATGCCGAGCATCCCGGCGGCGAAGCACGCGAAGTAGACGGAGCCGGTGCCCTGCAGGGCGTTGAAGACGGGCACGATCAGCCCGATGGCCAGCGACGTCACCCAGGCCGCCTTGGTCTTGGGATCGCGCCACACATACCGCAGGCTGCGTTCCATGACCGTGCCGGTGCGGCCGGCCGGCAGCAGGCGCGACAGGCCGGAGCCGGCCCGGCCGCGCGCGGCGGGCTCGGCGGACACCTGCAGGGTCGAGCCGTCGGGCGAGGTCATCAGCCGGGTCAGGTGCCGCGCCCACACGGCGATGAGCGCGGCCAACGCAGCCGCGCTGAGCGCCAGTTGCAGGGCGGCGACCCCGTAGGACCCGGAGCTGACCGAGTCCACCGCGCCGATCGCCGAGGCGGGCGGCACCCACTTCACCACGTCGCCCGCCGGCGCGAGCTGCTTGAGGCCGCTCGAACCCAGCCGCTGCGCACCGAAGTTGACCAGCTGCGCCCCGATCGCGATGACGAGCCCGCTGAGCACCGCCAGATCGCGGCCCTTGCGGCTGGTCAGCAGCCGGATGTTGGCGGCGGCGACGGCCCGCGCGAGGGCCACGCACACCAGCAGCGCGAGCACGACGGCGACGACACCGACGGCGTACGCCGCTCCGCCGCGCGCGACGGTGATCACCGAGCCGGTCAGCAGGAGCAGGGTGAACAGCGGGCCGATGCCGACGAGGGAGGCCGCCAGCAGGGCCCGTACCAGGGGCCGCGGGCGCAGCGGCAGCATGACCAGGCGGGTGGGGTCCAGGGTCTCGTCCCCGCCGGGGAAGAACAGCGGCATGACCGCCCAGCCCAGCGCCAGGACGGCCGTCAGCAGGACGACCACCGCCTCGGCGTGCGCGTGTCCGCGCAGCGCGGCCAGGCCCAGCAGCTGCAGCGCCCCGAAGAGGAGGACGACGACCGCGGAGACGACGTAGGCGGCCCGCCGGCCGCCCGACTGCCGCAGTCCGTTGCGCAGCAGCGACAGCTTCAGCCGTACGACGACGGCGGTGACGTCGGTGGCCGTCATCGCGCGCCGCCGCCCAGCCAGTCGAGATCGGAACCGGTGTCGCGGCCGCCCGCGCCGACGAGTTCCAGGAACGCCTTCTGCAGCGAGGGGGCCTCACCGCGGACCTCGGCGAGGGTGCCCTGGGCGCGGATGCGGCCGGCGGCCATCACGGCGACCCAGTCGCACAGGGACTCGACGAGCTCCATGACATGGGAGGAGAAGACGACGGTGGCGCCGGAGGCGGTGTAGCGCTCCAGCACACCCCGGATGGTCTGCGCGGACACCGGGTCCACGCCCTCGAACGGCTCGTCCAGGAAGAGCACTTCGGGGTTGTGCAGCAGGGCGGCCGCGAGCCCGATCTTCTTGCGCATGCCGGTCGAGTAGTCGACGACGAGCTTGTGCTGGGCACCGGCCAGGTCCAGCACGTCGAGCAGCTGGGTGGCCCGCTTGTCGACCTCGGCGCCGGGCAGTCCGCGCAACCGGCCGCTGTAGACGAGCAGTTCGCGGCCCGACAGCCGCTCGAACAGCCGCAGTCCCTCCGGCAGCACCCCGATCCGCGCCTTCACCGCGACCGGATCCCGCCACACGTCGTGCCCCACGACCTCGACGGTGCCCTGATCGGGCCGCAGCAGCCCGGTCACCATGGAGAGGGTGGTGGTCTTCCCGGCCCCGTTGGGCCCGACGAGGCCGATGAACTTGCCGGCGGGCAGCTCGAGATCGATCCCGGCGACCGCGATCTGCTGCCCGAACCGTTTCCAGAGGCCTTGAACGCGTACGGCGGCTGAGGTCATGAAGGAACCCTACGGGCAGGTGGCGCCGCTCAGGGATGCGGGCCGCACCCGATCCGCGGCTCCGCCGCTCGGGCTCACGTCACCTGTCCCGGCCGCACGCGTAGGCCAGGGGCGACGTCAGCTCCTCCGCGTCCGGCAGCCAGCGGTTGGCGGGCGTGGGGCGGCAGGCCCACTGGACGGCGCCGCGCGAGCCGAACCGGGTGGGCGGCGCGGCCACGTAGGAGCCCTCCCCGAGCACCGCCAGATCGAGGGAGGAGGGAGTCCAGCCGAGCCTGCGCAGCGACTCCGGCACCTTCACCGAGGCGCCCGGCAGCACGAAGAAGTGCATCCGCCGGTCCGGCGTCAGCGTGACCGGCCCCAGCGTCAGCTCCATGCGCTCCATGCGGGCCAGCGCCAGGAACCCGGCCGTCTCCGGCACGGAGATCGCGTCGAACGTACGCCCCGTCGGCAGCAGGATCGACGCCGTCGGCTGCTTCTGCCACATCCGGCGCGCGACGGTCGCACTGCCCGTGGCCTGCGTCGCCCAGTCGTCCCGCGCGGGATGCGCGCCCGGGGCGGCGCACGCCGCGTCACCGCAGGAACAGCGCTGCACCCCGTCGACGGCTTCCAGCCAGGTGCCGGGGAAGACGTCCCAGTGGCGCTCCTCGGCGTAGCGTACGGCGGTCTCCAGCAGCGATTCGCCGCGCTGCTGCGGGATCTGAGCGGCTTCGGTGCCCGCGATCGTCTCTTCCACGATGAACACAACTCCCGCACCCACCTGGAGTTACGGGCGTAACGCGCGCGGGGGAGGGGCATCGATCCCTCGTCCGGGGCGCATGGATGCACGTGTGGGGGCGCGCGGGAGGAACCACGGCGTGAGCTGGGTAGCCACGAACGGGGACGGCTTCCCTTCAAGAGGCCCTTACCCCGGCAATCCTCGGAATTCCTCGCATGGCGCGCATTTTGCGCATGTCGGCGGGGCATCGATCTTCAGGGCCGGATCTTCTCGCCTCCCAGGGCGAGGCGTTCCGGCCGTGGAAGACACGCCAACTCGGTGCGTGGGCAGGCACCGCAGCCACAGGGGGTAGTGCCAATGGCCGCAAGGCCTCTCGTCGCGCGGCAGCCGAACGAACGGCTGCAGGCGCTCATCCAGGAAGCGGGGTGCTCGAACGCCGGGCTCGCCCGCCGGGTCAACATGTGCGGCGCCGAGCACGGCCTCGACCTGCGCTACGACAAGACGTCCGTGGCCCGCTGGCTGCGCGGACAGCAGCCGCGGGGCCGGGCGCCCGCGATCATCGCCGAGGCGCTGGGCCGCAAGCTGGGCCGCACGGTCACGATCGACGAGATCGGCATGGCCAACGGCAAGAACCTCGCCTCGGGCGTCGGCCTGCAGTTCTCGCCGACGGTGCTGGGGGCCATCGAGCAGGTCTGCGAGCTGTGGCGCAGCGACGTCGGCCGGCGGGACTTCCTGTCCGGCTCGTCCGTCGCCGCCTCCGCCCTGGTCGAGCCCAGCCGTGACTGGCTGATCTCCTCGCCCGACTCGCAGGTGGCGCGCTCGGCGGGGCCGCGGGTCGGCCAGTCCGACGTGGCCGCCGTGCAGGCCATGACGCAGGCCCTCGTGGACCTCGACCACCAGTACGGCAGCGGGCATGTGCGCCCGGTCGTCGTGCACTACCTCAACAGCGTCGTCTCCGGGCTGCTGGCGGGCTCCTACCGGGAGGCGGTGGGGCGCGACCTGTTCGCCGCGGTCGCCCGGCTCACCGAACTCGCCGGGTACATGGCCGTCGACACGGGCCAACCCGGCCTGGCCCAGCGGTACTACATCCAGGCGCTGCGGCTCGCCCAGGCGGCCGGTGACCGCGGCTACGGCGGCTATGTGCTGGCCGCCTCGATGAGCCACCTCGCCGCGCAGCTCGGGAACCCGCGTGAGATCGCCCAGTTGGCGCGGGCGGCGCAGGAGGGCGCGCGCGGGCGCGTCACCCCGCGCGCGGAGTCCATGTTCCACGCGGCGGAGGCGCGCGGGCACGCCCTGATGGGCGATGTGCGGGCGGCCCAGCTGGCGTCCGGGCGGGCGGTGAGCGCGCTGGAGTCGGCCGACTCCGCCTCCGGGGACGACCCGGTGTGGATCGCGCACTTCGACGAGGCCTATCTCGCCGACGAGTTGGCGCACTGCCACCGCGACCTCGGCCAGGCCGAGGCGGCGGCGCGGCGCGCGGAGGAGTCGCTGGCCGGGCTGCCGGAGACGAAGGCGCGCAGGCGGGCCATCGGGTACGTGCTGCTGGCCACCGCGCAGGTGCAGCAGCGCGAGATCGAGCAGGCCTGCAACACCGGCCTGAAAGCGGTGGAGTTGCTGGAGAGCGTGCGCTCCAACCGGGGCGCCGAGTACCTGGAGGACTTCCAGCAGCGCCTGGAGCCGTACCGGGAGGAGCCGGTGGTAAGGGAGTTCGGGGCCCGGATGGAGCTGCAGGCCGCGGCATGAACGGGCGGGAAACGGTTGGTTGACGATCGGATTCGATCGGAGGTGGACATATACGGCGACCTGCGAAGCTCCCCTGTTACCGCCGTCACAGGGGAGGAGGTTGCGCCCTGAGCTGTGTCGCACCCGGCTCCGGGGACCCGGTAGCGTGAGCCGACGGTTTCACAAGGTCCCCCATTAGTAGGAGTCCCGGTGACGCAGAGTGGACAGAGCGAGGAGCCCTCGCAGCGCCAGGCGCGCGAAGGCATCGTGCTGCCCTCCGACGGCGGCGAACCGTTGCTGCCGGGCATGCTGGGCAACCAGACCGGCCCGCGGCACGGCTCGCCGCAGGCCCCTCAGGGCGGATCGCACACCGCGCAGTACGGCGACCTCTACGCCGGGCAGCAGCCCGGGCAGCCGCCCGCCTCGGCCCCGCCCGGCGGCCAGTCCTGGGGCACGCCCTGGGGCCCCGACCGGCAGGAGTCCGCGCCCCCGGCGGCGGGCCAGGGCTGGGACACCCCGCAGGCCCAGTCCTGGGGCACGCCGGGCCCGTACCAGCCGCCGGCCACGGACCAGTGGAACGCCGGTTCCCAGCCGCTGCCGCAGGAGGGCGCGCCGTCCCCGTCCTACGGCGGCGCGGCGCAGCCCACGCCGGGCGCCTCCGCGCACGACGGCTACCCGCCCGCCGCCCACCAGCCGACGTCCGGCTCCCCGCTGCCGCCGGCGAACCCCTACCCGGGCGCCCCCGGCTACGGCGCTCCCGCCGCCTTCGGTGCCCCGCTGCCCCCCGCCGACGAGGGCGCCACCCAGCTCATACCCCCGGTCACCGGCGGTGCGCCCGGCAGTGAGGGGGCGACGCAGTATCTGCCGCCCGTGCCCGCGGCACCCGCCGACGAGGGGGCCACGCAGTTCCTGCCGCCCGTGGGGCCCGGCGCGCTGCCGCCCCAGGCCGGTGGCCACCCCTCCGGCGAGGCGACCCAGTTCCTCGGCCGCCCGGCGCAGGCCGGTGCCGGGCCGCTGCCGCCCGCCGCCGACCCGGACGCGCAGGCCACCCAGTTCATCCCGCCGGTGGGCGACCACCGTCAGCCGCCCGCCGAGTTCGACAACCTGTTCCGCGGCGCACCGGGCGGCGAGGCCCCGGCGGGCTCCACGCAGCAACTGCCGCGCATCGAGCAGCCGCAGCAGCCCGCCTACGGCGGCCCCCAGTCCTCGTACTTCCCGCCCGGGCGCGACCACGACGACGACGGTGGTGGCGGTGGCCGGGGCGGCCGCGGCGGCCGTACCAAGTCGCGCGTGCCGCTGATCGCGGCCGTCGGCATCGGCATCGTGGTGCTCGGCGTCGGCGCGGGCGCGCTGATGGGCGGTGGCGGCGGGGACGACGGCAAGGACAAGAACCAGCCGGTCTCCGCCACGGCCCCGGCCGGCGACGGCTCCGCCTCGCCGTCCGCCGACCCCGCCAAGCAGCAGGCCGTCGCCCTGGACAAGCTCCTGGCCGACAGCGGCAACAGCCGGGCCTCGGTGATCAACGCGGTGGCCGACGTCAAGGCGTGCCGGAACCTGGGCGGCGCGGCCTCGGACCTGCGGGCCGCCGCCAGGCAGCGCGGCGAGCTGGTCACCCGGCTGTCGGGACTGTCCGTCGACAGGCTCCCGAACCACGCCGACCTGACCGCCGCCCTCACCAAGGCGTGGCAGGCCTCCGCGTCCGCCGACAACCACTACGCGGCCTGGGCCGACCAGGTCGGCGGACGCAAGGGCTGCCACAAGGGCCAGGCCCGCGGCACCGGGCAGACCGCGGCCGGCAACGCCGCGAGCGGCATCGCCAGCCAGCAGAAGCTCAAGGCCTCGCGGCTGTGGAACGCGATCGCGAAGTCCTACGGCCTGACCCAGCGCGGACCGACCCAGCTCTGAGCCGGTCCCGGCCCGGCCCGGCGCGGACGGTCAGTCGACGTCCGCGCCCTGCAGGGTCTGCGCCACGTCGAGGAAGCCCTGCTTCGCCGCCACCAGCTGCCCCTGCCGCACGACCTGGAGCGTCACGTCCGTGTTGACGATCCGGGAGAAGCCGATGGTGGCCACCGGGCCCTGGTCGCTCCAGTTCAGGGGCGGCGTCAGTCCGCCGGTGGTGACCTTCAGGCCGTCGTCGAGGGCACGGCGCACGGAGTCGGCCGTGACGTCGCCGCCGCCCAGCGAGTCGACGACCTTCTTGAACACCGTGTAGGCGATCCAGGTCGTCTGCACGCCGACGTCGCCGGCGTCGATCCGGTTGTCGCCGAAGGCCTGCTCGCTGATCACCTTCTTCATCGGGGCCCAGCGCGGGTCGCTCGACACCGGGTACCAGCCGGTGACGTAGGAGCCCTCGTACGGTCCCGACGGGCCACCGGACTCGTTGATCACCGTCTGGTCGACGCTGTCGAGCGTGGCTGCGGTCCGTACCGCCGGATACTCCTCGCGCTCGCGCCGGAAGGAGTCCATGAAGGTGCTGGTGCGGTCCCCGAGCGCCGGGATCGCGCACCCCTTCTTCGCCGCGCCGCCGGTGGTGGCGGCCAGCGCCTTCACGGCCGGCCCCGCGTACTCGGTGGTGTCGTCCGCGGCCCGCTGGTCGATCGAGGGCCGGTGCCCGCCGGCCTTCAGACCGGAGTCGAGCATGGGGGGAAGCTCGTCGCCCGCAATGGTGTCGGGCCGGATCAGCGCGACGGGCCCGCAGCTCGCGGCGAGTTCCTTGCCGAGGCCGGCCAGCAGCGTCGGCTGGCCGCCGTTGACCGGGTAGGACAGCGGGCTGGTGAACTCGGAGGTGGTGGCGCCGTAGCCGCCGATGAAGGGGATGCCGGCGCCTTCCAGGTCGGGGAGGTAGGACTCGCCGTACTGGCTGTAGGAGCCGACGACCGCGACGACGTTCTGCTTGACGGCCGTGCGGGCGCACTTGGCGGCGGCCACGCTGTCGTTGTGGTCGTTGCAGGTCAGGACCTTGAGCTTGCGGCCACCCAGGCCGCCGTGCGCGTTGACGTACCGGGCGTAGGCCTGCGCGAAGGCCGGCATCCCGGGCTTGTTGGTGGCGCTGGTGCCCTGCGGCGCCCAGGTCATCACGGTGATCGGGTCGCCCCCGGCGGCACTCGCGGTACCGGGGATGACCCCGCAACCGGTGGCCAGGGACGTACACACCGCGAGGGCTCCCGCCGCGAGGGCGGTAGCTCTGCCGGGCCGGGTGCGGGTGGGGAGGAAGGTGCTGCGGAAGCGTCGCCTGCCGGTCATGGACCCACACGCTTCCGTCACATCGCCAACCCTGTGGTGACCTACGGTTATTGATCGGTGACGTGCAGGTGAATTACGGGGGCAGGTGAGGCGCGAGTGCGAAAGAACGTACGATCGGTGACCGTGCAAGGTTCGGACAACTCTTCCCGTCGCGGTCGTCGCTCCTCCACCATGGGCGGTATGCCACTGAACGACATGCCGTGGTGGCGCTGGCGCAGCAATGTGCGCTCCGCGCTGCACATGCTCTCCGACCCCGGGTTCCAGCAGAACGTCTGGCTGGCCGGCGTCGACGGGTACGGGGACGTCACCGACGCCGTGTACCGCCTGGTCGAGGACACCTGGCTGGACAACTGGTCCGCCGAGAAGTACGTCGGCACGATCTTCCGGGACTCCCAGGAGGCGGCCCTCGTCGACACCGCCGTGCTGCGGGTGCTGCGCATCATGCACCAGGTCGGGCCGGACGCGCCCGTCTCCGCCTACCTGGAGCACCAGGGCTGGCCGGAGGCGGTACGGGCGGCGCGGGACGCGCACGTGCGCATGGCCGTGGCCGACGGCGAGGACCCGGACGCGCCGCCGCGCACCCTCGAGGTGCTGCGGATCATGACGCGTTCCGCTTAGCGGACGCGGGTTCGGACCCGAGTTCACTTATGGGACCCTGTCCTGCATGAGCGAGCAGTCCACCCGAGCCGCGGCGAACCCCGCCGACCAGTACGTCCTCACTCTCTCCTGCCCGGACAAGCAGGGCATCGTGCACGCCGTGTCGAGCTACCTGTTCATGACCGGCTGCAACATCGAGGACAGCCAGCAGTTCGGCGACCACGACACGGGTCTGTTCTTCATGCGCGTCCACTTCTCGGCGGACGAGTCGGTGACGGTGGACAAGCTGCGCGCCAGCTTCGCGGCGATCGGTGACGCCTTCCACATGGACTGGCAGATCAACCGGGCCGACGAGAAGATGCGGATCGTCCTGATGGTCAGCAGGTTCGGGCACTGCCTGAACGACCTGCTGTTCCGGGCCCGGATCGGCGCGCTGCCCGTGGAGATCGCGGCCGTGGTGTCCAACCACACGGACTTCGCCGAGCTGGTGGGCTCGTACAACATCCCCTTCCACCACATCCCGGTGACGAAGGACACCAAGGCGGAGGCCGAGGCGCGGCTGCTCGAGGTCGTCCGGGAGAACGACGTCGAACTGGTCGTGCTCGCCCGGTACATGCAGGTGCTCTCCGACGACCTGTGCAAGCAGCTCAGCGGGCGGATCATCAACATCCACCACTCGTTCCTGCCGAGCTTCAAGGGAGCGAAGCCGTATCACCAGGCGCACACCCGGGGCGTCAAGCTCATCGGGGCGACCGCGCACTACGTGACCGCGGATCTCGACGAGGGGCCGATCATCGAGCAGGAGGTCGAGCGGGTCGGGCACGACGTCACGCCGGACCAGCTGGTGGCGATCGGGCGGGACGTGGAGTGCCAGGCGCTGGCGCGGGCGGTGAAGTGGCATGCCGAGCGGAGGATTCTGCTCAACGGACGCCGGACGGTGGTGTTCGCCTAGCGGCGGGCTGGGGGGCTCGGGTTCGGGGCGGGTGCGGGTGGTTCGTGGCTGGTCGCGCAGTTCCCCGCGCCCCTGGGTGGGTCCACTGCAAGGCTTTTAGGGGCGCGGGGAACTGCGCGACCAGCCCCCACCTACCCGCACCCACCCCGAAACCGAACCCCGCCCTTACATTCTGCTCAGGGACGCCGCCGCGAAGAGGACGTCCCTGATCGCCTCGCGGTCGCCCACCTGCCCCGCCGCCGCCTCCTCCGGCGGCACATGGCCCGCGGCCAGTCTGCAGAACTCCACGCCGTCCAGGGCGACATGGGCGATCTCGTGCTCGGGCGACGCCTCCGCCGCCGGTGAGTCCAGCGGGATCAGCCACTCGCCCCCGCCGAGGCCCTCGATCTCCAGCCGCAGGCTCCGGCCGGGCCCGCCCGCCACACCGAGGTGCCGCCCGGGAGCGGGGGAGGCGAGCCCCTCCTGGCGCCGCCCCGCCAGCACGACGGGAAGCATGCGCGCCGCCAGATCGATCATGCGGTGCAGATGCCGGGGAGCGGGCGGCTCGTACGGGTAGTCGACCGCGTCGGCGATGTCCTCCGCGTGCACCCAGCACTCGAACGCCCGGTCCAGCATCGCGTCGTGCAGCGGCAGGTCGAAGTCGCCGTAGGAGACCGCCAGCCGCCCCGAGCCGGAGCCGCCGGTGAAGGAGACCGTGCGGACCAGGTCGTGGCTCTGCTCCCGCCACGGGCGCCGGACCGCGCGCGTGGGCGGGGAGGGGGCGCTGCGCCAGAGCGCCTCGGTGCGGAACGCCGGGCCGGGGCCGTCCGCGGGGCTGCCGCCCAGCGGGTCGTCGAGGCCGAGCGCGACCGCCACGAGGCCGTCGACGCACAGCAGGTGGGCGATGACGCCGGCGACCGTCGTACGGCGGCTGGTCGGGCCCTCGCCGTCGAACCAGCGCAGCCGCACGGGCGCGTGCCACTCGGCGTCGCCGATGTCCTGCAGCAGGGCGTCGAGCCGGGCCGTCTCCGCGTCGTACGGGGTCGCCCAGTCCGGGACCGGGATGCGCGGCGGGCGCCGGTCGAGGCAGCGCTGCAGCACGCGGGTGCGCAGGGCCGGGTCCAGGTCGAGGCTTTCGGGCGGGTGCAGCAGGCCCACCGCGTCGCGCAGCCGCAGCGCCTCCTCCGCGCAGGGGCCGCAGCCGCCCAGGTGGTCCTCGACGGCCGCCGTCTCCTCCGCCGAGCAGGCGGCCAGGGCCCACGCCCCGAGCAGCGACTTCAGCACATGGTGCTCCAGGACCAGCGGGGCGGACGCGGGCTCCCGCGGCGCGGGCAGCGGCCGGTCGCCGTCCTCGACGGAGGACCGGGGCAGGGGTATGCGCGGCGGCTGCCCGGGCTCGCGCGGTGCGTCGAACGCCTCGAAGCCGCTCACACCGCACCCCCGTACCCGGGGGGTGAGCCGGGCGCGCCGGCGTCGTGGGCGGTGGACAGCAGCTGCAGGCCCAGGCGGAGGCGACGGCGGGCCTCGTCCTCGGTGACGCCGAGGTCGGCTGCGGTCTGGCGGTAGTCGCGGCGCTGGAAGTAGGCCAGCTCCAGGGCGGCGCGCAGCGGGGAGGGCATGGAGGTGACGATGTAGTCGGCGCGGGCGGCGACCGAGGCGCGGCGGACCTTGCGCTCCAGTTCCTCGGTGGAGCCGCCGCCTTGGGCCAGCGCGGCGGTCTCGGTGGCGCGCAGTCGCTGCACGGCGAGGCGGTGGGTCAGCGTGGCCACCCAGGAGCGCAGCGGCCCCTGCTTGGGGTCGTAGGTCTCGGGGTGCTCCCAGACGTGGGCGAAGACGTCCCGGGTGATGTGGTCCGCGGCCCGCTCGTCGCCGAGGACACGGTGGGCCAGGCCGTGCACGAGCGAGGCGAAGCGGTCGTAGAGCTCGCCGAGGGCGGCCGCCTCACCGCGTGCCAGCCGCTGCTGCATCTTGCGGTCCCAGCGCGGCGGTGCGTCCTTCTTCGCCATGCGGTCCCCCCACCCTGTTCGTCGGCCTGCCCGCGCTCTCGTCCAGCCTGCGTCCACCGTCTCCTCGAATGTAGTCGGCACCTGTGACAGCGCACGCCCCTTTATGGCATTGCGCGCCCCCATGGAACCGTCAGGTGGTAGTGGACCTTCATCCACCCCCCCTCTCGGACCAGATCTGTCCCGATCCGATCGAACAGGATCGAAGTAGACAAAAACAAGCCTCTTTCGATCGGTTTCCGTTTCCCCTGAAGGGTTTCAGGGCAAGGCCGCTGGGCAGCCACGCTGCGAGGAAGCGTAAGGATGGCTTCCGTTTTGCGGGGGACCGGCGAACGAAGGGCATGGTGGTGGCGTTCTATGTGAACGGCGACGAGCAGGGCGAATGGACCGTGCTCAGTGTGTCGGGCGAACTGGACCTGGTGACCTCTCCGGCACTGCGTCAGCGCGTGCACGACGCGGTGGCCGACGGCCGCCACAGTCTCGTCCTCGACCTCTCGGAGGTCTTCTTCTGCGACTCCAGCGGTGTCGGCGTGCTCATAGCCGCCCGCCGGCTGATCCGCTCCTGCCAGGGCAGCCTGCGGCTGATCCTCCCCGCGCGGGGCGCGGTCGAAGGCTCCCACGTCAACCGGGTGCTCGGTGCGCTCGGCGTGCGCCGGCTGTTCGACGTGTACGCCGACCTGGACGAGGCCGTCGCCGAGGAGGCCGGACCGCTGTCGGCGTAGCGGCGCCCGCAGAGGTCGCCCATAAAGGGTGCCCGGTCCTTCTGCCACACGGTTGTCCCGGAATTCCCCCGGTCTTGGCACAAGCGTCGCTTTCGCGCGCCCCGAGGCGCCGACGCGTCGTACGCTCCCGTCCAGGAACACCCCGACGTGACGTGAGGCGGCTCGAGAGACATGGTCAGCAGCGAGTACGAGCGCAGGATCGCCGCCCGGTTCGCCACCTTCGACCAGGACGGCAACGGCTACATCGACCGCGAGGACTTCAGCGTGGCGGCCAAGGCGCTGCTCACCGAGTTCGGTGTCGCGGCGCGCTCCGACAAGGGGCAGGCGCTGTACGCGGGCGCCGAGGCGTTCTGGCAGGGCATGGCCGGGATCGCGGACCGGGACGGCGACCAGCGCATCACCCGCGAGGAGTTCGTCACGGGCGCGGTCAAGCGCCTGCGGGACAACCCCGACCGGTTCGCCGAGATCGCCCGCCCCTTCCTGCACGCGGCCCTCGACCTCGCCGACTCCGACGGCGACCGGGCGGCCACCGTCGCGGACACCGTGCGCGTGCTGCGCGTCCTGGGGGCGGACGAGGAGGTCGCCGGGGCGGCCGCCGCCACGCTCGACACCGACGGCGACGGCAGGGTCGGGGAGGCGGAGATCGTGGCCGCGTTCGCCCGCTACTTCACCGTCCCCGAGTAGCGCCGTCCGCATAGCGCTCGCGCAGCTTGTACTTGAGCACCTTGCGCAGCGTGTCGTTGCGGGGAAGGGCGTCCACCAGCTCCAGCTGCTCCGGCAGCTTGTGCACCGACAGCCCTTCCGCGCGCAGGTACGACGTCACCGCGTCCAGGGTCAACTCCGTTGCCCCGGACGGCTGTTCGACGACCGCGCAGACCCGTTCCCCGCGCTCGGCGTCCGGCAGGCCGATCACCGCGACGTCCCCGACGGCCGGGTGGGCGGCCAGCAGGTCCTCGATCTCCTTGGCCGAGATGTTCTCGCCCTTGCGGATGATGACGTCCTTGAGTCTGCCGGTGAGCACCAGGTGGCCGCCGTCCGTCACGAACCCCAGGTCCCCGGTGCGCAGGAACCCCTCGTCGTCGAAGGCCTCGGCGGTCTGCGCCGGGTCCAGGTAGCCCTGGCAGACGGCCTCGCCGCGCAGCCGCACCTCGCCGTCGACGATCCGTATCTCCATACCCTGAGGCGGCCTTCCCTCGGTGGTCGCCAGGTTCTCCACGCTGTCCTCCGGGTCGCCCATGGTGATCATCGGCACCTCGGTCATGCCGTACCCGTGGGTGAGCTGCACGCCCATCTCCCGTACGACCGCGTGGTACACCTCCGGCGGCTTCGGGGCGCCGCCGCCCGCGAGCAGCCGGAGTGAGGGGATGATCTTGGTCCCCGGCTGCTTGCGCTGCTCGGCGAGGAACATCGAGTAGAAGGCCGTGGACCCGCCGGCCACCGTCACCCGGTGCCGGCGGTAGCCCTCCAGTGCGTCGGGCAGCGCGAACTGCTCGAACATCACCGCCGGGAAGCCGTACAGCAGGAGCATCACCGTGTAGTCGGGCCCGGCTATGTGGGCGTACGGGAAGGCCATCGAGCCGACGTCGTCGGCCGACAGGCGCAGCGCGTGGGCGAGGCAGGAGCCGCCGGCGATCAGCGAACGGTCCGTGTGCAGCACGCCCTTGGGGTCCGACGTCGTCCCCGAGGTCCAGTAGATCCAGCGGACCGAGGTGCCGTCGGCGGGCGGCGGGGGCAGGACGGCCGGGTCGCCGTCGGGGAGGGTGTCGTACGCCTCGAAGACGCCCTTCGCGCCCAGCCGCCGGGCCATCCCGGTGTGGTCGAAGCCCCGCCAGGTCCCCGGCACCGCGAAGTACTCCGCCTTCGACTCCCGCAGCGCGAAGCCGACCTCGCGGTCCCGGTAGAAGGGGATCACCGGCGTCTGCACGGCGCCCAGGCGGGCCAGCGCGAAGGACAGCAGCGCCGTCTCGATGCGGGTGGGCAGCTGCCAGGCGACCACCGTGCCGGGGCGTACGCCCATGTCGTACAGGCCGGCCGCCACGCGCTCGGCGCGGGCGCGCAGTTCCCCGAAGGTCAGGCGGCGGTCGTCCTGGAGGAGGACCGGGCGGTCGGGGGTGAGGCCGGCGCGGCGCACGACCAGGTCCCACAGGGTCCGGGCGGAGCTCAGGGAGTGCGGGGTCTCGTTCACGGGTGCCCCCTGCTTGGCTGACGACTCGTCAGGTGACATGCTATCTGACGACCCATCAGATAGCGCCTGTCAGGGAAACACCGTCCGGCGGAGGGGACCATGGACACCGAACTGCCCCGCATCATCAGCGTCGACGACCACGTGATCGAGCCCGCACACCTCTTCGACACCTGGCTGCCGGAGAAGTACCGCGACCGCGGCCCCCAGGCCCTGACCGCCGGCATCGGCGAACTCGCCTACGTCGCCGGCAAGTACCAGATCACGATGGACCCGGACGGCCCGCCGACCGACTGGTGGATCTACGAGGACCTGAAGTTCCCGTACAAGCGCAACATCGCCGCCGTCGGCTTCGACCGCGACGAGATGACCCTGGAGGGCATCACCCGACAGGAGATGCGGCGCGGCTGCTGGGACCCCAAGGCGCGCCTGGAGGACATGGACCTCAACCACGTCGAGGCCTCCCTGTGCTTCCCCTCCTTCCCCCGCTTCTGCGGGCAGACCTTCGCCGAGGCGCACGACAAGGAGGTCGCGCTGGCCTGCGTGCGCGCCTACAACGACTGGATGGTCGAGGAGTGGTGCGGCGACAGCGGCGGCCGGCTCATCCCGCTGTGCCTGATCCCGCTGTGGGACGTGGAGCTCGCCGTCGCGGAGATCCGGCGCAACGCCGCGCGCGGGGTGAGGGCCGTGACGTTCTCCGAGATCCCCACCTACCTGGGCCTGCCGTCCATCCACTCCGGCTACTGGAACCCGTTCTTCGCGGTGTGCCAGGAGACCGGCACGGTCGTCAACATGCACATCGGGTCCTCGTCCCAGATGCCGGCCGCCTCCCCGGACGCCCCGCCGGCCGTCCAGGCCTCCCTCAGCTTCAACAACGCCATGGCCTCGATGATGGACTTCCTCTTCAGCGGCGTGCTGGTGCGCTTCCCGACCCTCAAACTCGCCTACTCCGAAGGGCAGATGGGCTGGATCCCGTACGCCCTGGAACGCGCCGACGACGTCTGGGAGGAGCACCGCGCCTGGGGCGGCGTACGCGACCTGATCCCCGAGCCGCCGTCCACGTACTACTACCGGCAGATGTTCTGCTGCTTCTTCCGCGACAAGCACGGGGTGGCGTCCCTGGACGCGGTCGGCCGGGACAACGCCACCTTCGAGACCGACTACCCGCACGTCGACTCGACCTTCCCGCACACCAAGGAGATCGCCCTCGACCATGTGAAGGGCCTCGACGACGAGACGGTCTACAAGCTGATGCGGGGCAACGCGATCCGCATGCTCGACCTCGACCTGGACCGCTAATGGACCTGTCGTACACCCCGGAGGAGGAGGAGTTCCGGTCGCACTTGCGCGAATGGCTCGCCAAGGTGCTGCCGACCCTGCCGCCGAAGCCGTCCCCGGACGACTGGCCCGGGCGCCGGGCCTACGACCTCGGCTGGCAGCGGATGCTGTACGACGCCGGGTACGCCGACGTCCACTGGGAGGGCACCCCGAGCGTCCGGCTGATCTTCCTGGAGGAGACCGAGAGGGCGGGCGCGCCCTACGTCGGCGCGAACTTCGTGGGGCTCCTGCACGCCGGACCCACCATCGCCGCCGAGGGCACGCCCGAGCAGCGCGCCCGCTGGCTGCCGCCCGTCCTGCGCGGCGAGGAGGTCTGGTGCCAGGGCTTCAGCGAACCCGACGCCGGCTCCGACCTGGCGGCGCTGCGCACCCGCGCGCGCCGGGACGGCGACGACTACGTGGTCAGCGGGTCCAAGATCTGGACCTCCCACGCCGAGGTGGCCGACTGGTGCGAACTGCTGGTGCGGACCCACCCGGACGCCCCCAGGCACCGGGGCATCAGCTGGCTGGCCCTGCCCATGGACGCCCCCGGCGTCACCGTACGGCCGCTGCGCACCCTCGCCGGGTCGGCCGAGTTCGCCGAGGTGTTCCTCGACGACGTCCGGGTGCCCGTCGCCAACCGGGTCGGGGACGAGAACGACGGCTGGCGCGTGACGATGGTGACGCTCTCCTTCGAGCGCGGCACGGCGTTCGTCGGGGAGGTGGTCGCCTGCCGGCGCGTGCTGGGCGAACTGGCGGTCACCGCGCGGCGGAACGGACGCTGGGACGATCCCGCGCTCCGGCGGCGGCTGGGCCGGCTGAACGCCGAGTTCCGGGCGCTGTGGCGGCTGACGCAGTGGAACGTCAGCGAGGCGGAGGCCTCCGGCGGAGTGCCGGGGGTGGGCGGCTCGGTGTTCAAGCTGCGGTACTCGCACGCGCGGCAGGAGCTGTACGACGCGGCGGCGGAGGTGCTGGGGGCGGACTCGCTGGATCTGGAGCGGCCCTGGGTGCTCGACCGGCTGTCGTCGCTGTCGTACACCATCGCGGCCGGGACCTCGCAGATCCAGCGGAACATCGTGGGTGAGCGGATTCTCGGGCTGCCGAAGGGGAGGTGACGATGCGTTTCCAACTGACGGGAGAGCAGGAGGCGTTGCGCGGGGCCGTGCGGGGGGTGTTGCGTCGGGTGGCGGGTGCGGGTTCGTCGTGGCTTGTCGCGCCCCGCGGCGGAGCCGCAGACGGATACAGCCCCGCGCCCTTTCCCGGCGACGCCCGACCCGGCGATGAGAGGCCACGTCTCGACCGGGGGCTGTGGCGGGCCTTGGGGGACCTCGGGTTCTTCTCGCTGCGGTTGCCCGAAGCCGACGGTGGGGCCGGACTGGGTTTGCCGGAGGCCGTGTTGGTGTTCGAGGAGGCCGGGCGGGCGCTCGTGCCCGGGCCGCTCGTCGCCACGCATCTCGCCGCCGGACAGGTGCCGGGGGCGGCCGAGGGGGAGGTCGTCGTGGCCGCCGCCGACGGGCGGCTCGTGGAGTGGCTGGAGGAGGCGGACGTCGTGCGGCCGGGTGCCGAGGGGGCCCTACCGCTGCGGTCGGTGGACCCGCTCACGCCCCTGCACCGGGTGCCCGCACCGGCCCCTACCGATCCCGTCGCCGTGCTGCTGACCGCCGCCGAGCAGCTCGGGACCGCCGCACGCGCGGGCGAACTGGCGGTGCAACACGCCCGGACGCGCGAGCAGTTCGGGCAGCCGATCGGGGCCTTCCAGGCGGTCAAGCACAGTTGCGCGCAGATGCTCGTGCGCACCGAGGTGGCCCGCGCCGCGGTCTACGCGGCCGCCGTCACCGCCGACCGGGCCGACATCGCCGCGGCCCGGCTGCTGGCCGACGAGGCCGCCGTGCGCGGCGCCCGCGACTGCCTCCAGGTGCACGGCGGCATGGGCTTCACCTGGGAGAGCGAGGTGCATCTGCTGCTGAAGCGGGCGTGGGTGCGCTCGGAACGTTGCGGCGGCGGCACGGAGAGTGAGGAGCTGCTCGCGGCCGACCTCGTGGCATGAACAGGGCGGGCCTGCGGCTTTTCGCCGGGCGGCCGTCGGGATGTCGCGGATCGTGGCACAGCGCCATCACGGAGCGTTGATACCGGGTTGTGTCCTACGTGTGACCCGTCACGGCCCGGAGTCGGCGACCGGCTCCGGTACCTTCTGTGGGATGCGAGTGGTTCCGGGCGCGGTCCGTACCGGTGTCGCCCCCGGGGCGGCCCCTCAAACGGCCTGTTCGACTCCTCGTAGGGAGCGTCGCACAGTATGCCGCACGGGTACTCCTTCGCGCTGGAATATGCCCGAAGCGCTTGTTGAGGTGACTGTACGTCAACCATGCTGTCGTGCAAGGGATTCACGTTCCGTGACCCCTGCCCTGGGCTCTGCGTCGGCTGTTGTTCTGGCCATGCAGAAAATGGCTACGATCGTGGCCCTCGCCGCGGTGCCTCTGGCACGGCTCGCGCGGCATGAGGTCATGTGTCCGCCGGTTCGGATGGTGTGAACGGTGCAGGTGCTTCAAGTGCAGCTGGAGATCCGGCCCGACCCCACTGAGGTGGGGCGAGCCCGGAGGTGGACCCGTTCACGCCTCGCCGTGTCCGGAATAGCGGCCGACGAGCCGCTCGCCGAGACGCTGATCCTGCTCGTCTCCGAACTGGTCACCAACGCCGTGGTGCACACCGGCTGTCCGGCCGTGCTGCGGCTGAGCCTGCCCGAGGGGGCGGCCGAGCCGTCCACCGTCCGCCTCGAGGTCGCCGACGCCAGCGACCGGGCCCCGGTGCCCCGCTGTGCGGACGGCGACGCGACCGGCGGGCGCGGACTCGCCCTCGTCGACGGTCTCGCCGACCGCTGGGGCTGGAGCCCCGAGGGGGCCGGCAAGAGCATCTGGTGCGAACTCGACCGCTGCGACCGGCCGCGCGGGGACGCGGCGAGCTGTCTGGGCGGCGTCCCGGCCTACGAGGGGCTGGCGTTCGAGACGGTGTGACCGTCCGGGGTGTCGTCACCGTTCGAGACGGTCTGGCCGATTGTCGTCATGTCCGATGCACGGGTGCAGAAATCCCCGTCGCCCCCGTCCTGCGCGGTGCGGTGCGCCGGGGCCGTGCACCCGTGCGCGGCCACTGCAAAAGGGACGTAAGTCGTAAATCTCCACTGGGCTGTTGACGCGTCGTGACCGGGCGAACACGCTGGTGGTCAGCGATTCGCCGTGAGGGGACGGCGAGGGTTTCGGTGACGGAGGTCCTCGTCGAGCGCGGATCGTGAGTCGGCGTCAGCTCTTTCGGATTCAGGGCCAGAGGGCTGGGGCGGGTACGCCGGGGTCGGATGGCGGCGCGTATGCCGTGCTCGGGGCGGTGGGGGGAGGCCGCGCCGCCAGACGACGCCTCCCGCCGTGCGGCGCACGGCTACAGCACGGCGACGGGGGCCACCGGAGTCCCCGTCGCGCCGACGAAGGGCTCGGGCATCGCCGACAGCAGGAACGCGTACCGGCCGGTTTCTCCACAGGCTGTGGACAACTCTTCCAGATTCCAGTTCTGCCCCTGCAGCATCCCCATCTCCACCAGGTCGAGCGCGTGCACGCCCAGCCACAGGTCCTCGATCTCGGGCGGGAAGATCTCGAAGGTCAGGGTGTCGTCGGCGACGGCGGCCACGTCGCGGGCGTGGAACCACTCCGGAGTGCGGACGGACAGCCCGGGCGACGGATAGCCGTACCCCTCCCGGTCCCCGGCGAGATACACCTGGATCTGCCCGGTCCGTACGAGCGCCACGTCACCGGCGCGCACGCGGGTGCCGGCGAGGTCCTCGGCGGCCTCCAGGTCCTCCGGCGTGACCGCGTGCCCGCCGTCGAGCCGGTCCCTGCCGAGCGCCCGGGCCACGTCCAGCAGCACCCCGCGCGAGACCACGTGCCGCGCCTTGTCGATGCCCCCGAACTCCGCGCCGCCGTGCGGGGTGACGGCGGTGGCCGGGCGGCCGTTGTAGATCCTGCCCGAGTGCGAGACATGGGTCAGCGCGTCCCAGTGGGTGGCCGCCTGCAGGCCCATGGTCACGATGTCGTCGCTGCACGCCACCGTCCCCGGGCCGAAGAGCTCCTGGTTGATCTGCACCATGGCGTGCAGCGGGTTGACCCGGCCCGGGATCATCCCGCTCTGCACGCCGTCCTGCTTCAGGGGCAGGGCGAGCGGGACGCGACGGCCGCTGCGCACGGTCGCCGCCGCCTCGCGGACGACCTCGTCGGTGATCAGGTTGAGGGTGCCGATCTCGTCGTCGGCTCCCCAACGCCCCCAGTTGTTCACGCGCTTGGCGATCTCGTGGAACTCGGCCGGCAACGACATCGGCTCTCCCCGGGGCTTGTCTCCAGGCATCTGACGGGACATAAAATCTAACGGTCCGTCAGAAACCGCGGGAAGGGGCCGGGCGTGGGGAACTTCTTGGCAGGCAAGGTGATCGCCGTGACCGGGGCCGGGCGGGGTATCGGGCGGGCCGTCGCACTGGCCGCCGCCGCCGAGGGGGCGCGGGTCGTCGTCAACGACTACGGCGTCTCGGTGGCGGGGGAGTCCCCCACGAGCGAGGTCGCCGCGAGCGTGGTCAAGGAGATCGAGGCCGCGGGCGGGGAAGCGGTGGCGGTCGCCGACGACGTGTCCACGATGGCCGGCGGACAGCGGATCGTCGACCGCGCGCTGTCCTCGTACGGGCGGCTCGACGGCGTCGTGTGCGTCGCCGGGATCCTGCGCGAGCGGATGCTGTTCAACATGTCCGAGGACGAGTGGGACCCGGTCCTCGCCACGCATCTCAAGGGCACGTTCACCGTCTTCCGGGCGGCGTCCGCGGTCATGCGCAAGCAGCGGGCGGGGACGCTGATCGGGTTCACCAGCGGCAACCACCAGGGGTCGGTGTCGCAGGCCAACTACAGCGCCGCCAAGGGCGGGATCATCTCGCTGGTCCGCAGCGCGGCGCTGGGCCTGCACAAGTACGGCGTGACCGCCAACGCGGTCGCGCCGGTCGCCCGGACCCGGATGTCGGCCAACGTGCCCGTGGAACTGGCCGAGATCGGGGAGCCGGAGGACGTGGCCGCCCTGGTCGTCTACCTGCTGTCCGACCGCGCGAAGGAGATCACCGGGCAGGTGTACACGATCGCCGGGGCGAAGCTGGCGGTGTGGGCGCAGCCGCGGGAGCTGCGGGCGGCGTACGCCGAGGGCTCTTCCTGGACGCCGGAGCGGATCGCGGAGTTTCTGCCGGGGTCGGTGGGGGTGGATCCGATGCCGATGCTTGTGCAGGTGGAGGCGATGGAGAGGGCGGCGCGGGATGGGGCTCGGCCGAACGCCCAGTAGCTCGGGGGTGCGGTGCGTGGGCGGGTGCGGGTTGTCGGTGGCTCGTCGCGCAGTTCCCCGCGCCCCTGGGTGGGGCGAGTCGCCCGGCATCAGGAGCAACCCCCACTTCCTGTGAGGAGACGTTCGTGGACTTCGGATTCAGTGGCGAGGACGAGGTGTTCCGGGACGAGGCCCGGGGCTGGCTGCGTGAGCACGTCGGGTCCGATCCCGATCGTCGGGTCTGGGAGCGCACGCTGGGGAAGGCCGGGTGGATCGGGCTCGGGTGGGGGGAGGGCGGGTACGGCAACCGGACCGCCACCCTCACCCAGCAGGTCGCCTGGGCCGAGGAGTACGCGCGGTCGGGGGCGCCGCCCCGCTCCGGGCACATCGGGGAGAACCTGCTCGCCCCCACCCTCGTCGCCCACGGCACCGACGAGCAGAAGGCGCGTTTCCTGCCGCCGATCGCCGCCGGGGACGAGCTGTGGTGCCAGGGGTACAGCGAGCCGGACGCCGGGTCCGACCTGGCCGGGGTGCGCACCGCCGCCGTGCGGGAGGGGGAGGGCTACCGGATCTCCGGGCAGAAGATCTGGACGTCGCTGGCGCACGAAGCCGACTGGTGCTTCGTCCTGGCGCGCACGGAGGCCGGGTCGCGCCGGCACCACGGGCTGACCTTCCTGCTCGTGCCGATGGACCAGCCGGGGCGGATCGAGGTGCGGCCCATCCGGCAGATGACCGGCACGAGCGAGTTCAACGAGGTCTTCTTCGACGGGGCACGCGCGCGTGCGGAGCATGTCGTCGGCGCTCAGGGGCAGGGCTGGCGGGTCGCGATGAGCCTGCTCGGGTTCGAGCGGGGGGTGTCCACCCTGGCCCAGCAGATCGGCTTCGCCCAGGAGTTGACGCGGGTGGTGCGGACCGCGGTACGCACCGGTGCGGCCGACGACCCCGTCGTACGCGCCGCGCTCGTGCGGCAGTGGGCCGAGCTGCGCGCCATGCGCTGGAACGCCCTGCGCACCCTGGGCGGCTCCGGTGACGCCGGTGCGCCGAGCGTGTCCAAGCTGCTGTGGGCGAACTGGCACCAGCGGCTGGGCGAGTTGGCGGTGCTGGTGCGCGGGGCGGAGGCGTCCGCCGGGCCGCGGGACTGGGCGCCCGAGGCGCCGTACGAGATCGACCGCGACCAGCAGCTGTTCCTGTTCTCCCGGGCCGACACGATCTACGGCGGCTCCGACCAGATCCAGCGCACGATCATCGCCGAGCGTGTGCTCGGCCTGCCGAGGGAGCCCAAGGGGGTCGTCTGATGCGCGGTGTGGTGTTCGACGGGAAGCGGGTCGAGGTCGTGGACGACCTGGAGGTACGGGACCCGGGGCCGGGCGAGGTGCGGGTCGCGCTGTCGGCGGCCGGGCTGTGCCACAGCGACCTGTCGGTGGTGGACGGCACCATCCCCTTCCCCGTCCCGGTCGTGCTGGGGCACGAGGGGGCGGGGGTGGTGGAGGCCGTCGGCGCCGGGGTCACCCATGTCGCGGCCGGGGACCATGTGGCGCTGTCCACGCTCGCCAACTGCGGCACGTGCGCGGACTGCGACCGGGGGCGGCCGACGATGTGCCGGCAGGCGATCGGCCGGCCGGGCAAGCCCTTCGTACGGGGCGGGACGGCGGTGTACCAGTTCGCTTCCAACTCCGCCTTCGCGGAGTCCACGGTGGTCAGGGCCGTGCAGGCGGTGCGCATCCCGAAGGACGTCCCGATGCCGTCCGCCGCGCTCATCGGATGCGCGGTGCTGACCGGGGTCGGGGCCGTCCTCAACCGCGCCCGGGTGGACCGCGGGGAGTCCGTCCTGGTCATCGGGACCGGCGGGATCGGGCTGAACGTCCTCCAGGGCGCGCGGATCGCGGGGGCGTCGCGGATCGTGGCGGTCGACGCCAACCCGGCGAAGGAGGCCGTGGCGCGGCAGTTCGGCGCCACCGACTTCCTGACCTCCACGGACGCGGTGCGCGACCTGCTGCCCCACGGGGTCGACCACGCCTTCGAGTGCGTCGGACGCGTCGAGCTGGTCCGGCGGGCCGTCGACCTCCTCGACCGCCACGGCCAGGCCGTGCTGCTCGGCACGGCGCCCGCGAAGGCGGAGGCGTCCTTCCTCGTCTCCTCGATGTTCCTGGACAAGTCGATCCTCGGCTGCCGGTACGGCTCCTCCCGGCCGCAGCGCGACATCCCGCTGTACGCCGAGCTCTACCGGCAGGGCCGGCTGCTCCTCGACGAGCTGGTGACCGCCACCTATCCCGTGGAGGACTTCGAGAAGGCGGCGGCCGACGCGGAGGCCGGCCGGGTGGCGCGGGCGGTACTGACCTTCTGACCCCGTCAGGCCGATTCCAGCGCCCCGACGGGCTCGGCGGCGGAACCCGTGTTGGTGGCGCGGAAGGTGCGTCGGTAGGCGGTCGGGGTCACCCCGAGCGCCGTCTGCAGGTGCTGGCGCATCGACTGGGCCGTGCCGAAGCCGGCGTCGTGGGCGATGCGGTCCATGGACAGGCCGGTGGTCTCCAGCAGCTGGCGGGCGCGTTCCACGCGCTGCTGGGTCAGCCACTGGCCCGGGCTGACGCCGACCTCCTCACGGAAGCGGCGCGTGAACGTCCGTACCGACATGGACTCCTGCGCGGCCATGTCGCGCAGCTGGATCGGCTCGTGCAGGCGGCCCAGCGCCCAGGCGCGGGCCCCGCGCGTGGTCGCGAGCCGGGGCTCGGGGACGGGCCGCTGGATGTACTGCGCCTGGCCGCCGTCGCGGTGCGGCGGTACGACGGTGCGGCGGGCGACGTCGTTGGCGACGGCCGTGCCGTGGTCGCGGCGCACCATGTGCAGGCACAGGTCGATGCCGGCCGCGACGCCGGCCGAGGTCAGGACGTCGCCGTCGTCGATGAACAGGACGTTCGGGTCGACCTCGACCTGCGGGAAGAGGCGCTGCAGCTGGTCGGTCTCCGCCCAGTGCGTGGTCGCCGGCCGGCCGTCGAGATAGCCGGCGGCGGCGAGGACGAAGACGCCGGTGCAGATGGAGGCGAGCCGGGTGCCGGGGCGGATGTGGGCGAGGGCGGCGGCCAGCTCGGCGGTGAGGACGCCCTCCTCGAAGACCGGACCGAGTTCGTACGACGCCGGGACGATCACCGTGTCGGCGGTGGCCAGCAGCTCCGGGCCGTGCTGGACCGCGATGGCGAAGTCGGCGTCGGTGCGCACCGGGCCGGGCGGCCGGACCGAGCAGGTCAGGACCTCGTACAGGCGGCGCCCCAGGGTGTCCTTGGGGCGCCCGAAGATGCGGTGCGGGATGCCCAGCTCGAAGGGGAGCAGCCCGTCCATGGCGAGGACCACCACGCGGTGCGGGCGGAACTGCGGCTCGGCGGGCTCGCTGCTCGGGCTGCTCATGGCCGTGTCCATGGCCCGATCCTAACGAATGCTGTCCTTCGGGCCAGTGGTTGCGCGGTGCCGCGGACCGGATGCTCTATGGCGTGACCCAGACAACCGAACCCGCAGTCGTCGAGGCGGCTGACGCGCCCCGCAGATCCCGTCGCGTCCACCGCGCCTGGTTCGTCGCCGCCGTCACCTTCGTGACGATCATCGGCGCCGCCGCCTTCCGCTCGCTCCCCGGACTGCTCATCGACCCGCTGCACCAGGACTTCGGCTGGTCGCGCGGCACGATCGGCGCCGCGGTCTCCGTCAACCTCGCGCTGTACGGTCTGACCGCGCCGTTCGCGGCGGCCCTGATGGACCGCTTCGGCATCCGCAAGGTCGTCGCCGTGGCCCTGACCGTGATCGCGCTCGGCTCCGGTCTGACGGTGTGGATGACGGCGGCCTGGCAGCTGATGCTCTGCTGGGGCCTGCTGGTCGGTCTCGGCTCCGGCTCGATGGCCCTCGCCTTCGCGGCGACCGTCACCAACCGCTGGTTCACCGAACGCCGGGGCCTGGTCACGGGCAT
The DNA here is from genome assembly GCF_023516615.1 of Streptomyces panaciradicis. Taxonomy (GTDB): domain Bacteria; phylum Actinomycetota; class Actinomycetes; order Streptomycetales; family Streptomycetaceae; genus Streptomyces; species Streptomyces panaciradicis. The sequence goes on along the minus strand of NZ_JAMGBF010000067.1, from coordinate 18,719 downwards.
CCTGACCGCCGCCTCCGCCTCCGGCCAGCTGATCTTCCTCCCCCTGCTGTCCTGGATCGTGGAGAAGCACGACTGGCGTCCGGCCGCCGTCACGGTGGCCCTGGCCGCGCTCGCGGTCGTCCCCTTCGTCTGGCTGCTGCTGCGCGACCACCCGGCGGACGTGGGCCTGAAGCCTTACGGCGCCGTGGAGTTCGTACCGAAGCCCGCGCCCGCGGTCGGGGCCGCCCGCCGCGCGGTCACCGTGCTGCTGAAGGCCTCCCGCACCGGCACCTTCTGGCTGCTGGCCGGCACCTTCGCGATCTGCGGCGCCTCCACCAACGGCCTGGTCCAGACCCACTTCGTGCCCGCCGCGCACGACCACGGCATGCCCGTGCAGGCGGCGGCCTCGCTGCTCGCGGTGATCGGCGTCTTCGACGTGGTCGGCACGATCGCCTCCGGCTGGTTCACCGACCGCTTCGAACCGCGCCGGCTGCTCGCCGTCTACTACGCCCTGCGCGGCATCTCCCTGCTGTTCCTGCCGATGCTGCTGGCGCCGAGCGTCCATCCGCCGATGCTGTTCTTCATCGTCTTCTACGGCCTGGACTGGGTCGCCACCGTCCCGCCGACCGTCGCCCTGTGCCGGGAGCAGTACGGCGAGGACAGCGCGATCGTCTTCGGCTGGGTGCTGGCCTCCCACCAGGTCGGCGCGGCGCTGGTCGCCTTCCTCGGGGGCGTGGCGCGGGACGTCTTCGGCTCCTACGACATGGTCTGGTACGCGTCGGGCGCCCTGTGCGCGGCGGCGGCCCTGATGGCCCTGGTGATCCGCCGCAGGCCGACCCCGGCCACGGCGGTGGCGACCGTGACGGCCTAGAGACCACAGTTCAGGTGTCGCGGGCCCTGCCCCTCGCTCCCCGCTCCCGGCGTCGCCCGAGCGGGGGCGTCGGCGCGTGGGCTCTCTCCTCAGCCGTGCGGTCGCAGGCTCCTCCGGTCACCCACCAGCCAGCCGCGTCACCACCCTGTCCGGACAGCACACCTAGCGGAAGCGGCCGCGGTGGAAGAGCAGGGGTTCGCTCTCCTCGTCGCCGGTGCCCAGTGCCTCCACCCGGCCCACCACGATCAGGTGGTCGCCGCCGGTGTGCACCGCGTGGACCGTGCAGTCGATCCAGGCCAGCGCACCGGCCAGGCGCGGGGAGCCGGAGACCGGGGCCGGGTCGTGGGCGACGCCCGCGAACTTGTCCGCGCCCCTCACCGCGAAGGACCGGCACAGCTCGCCCTGCCCTGCGCTCAGGACGTTGACGCAGAAGACGCCCGCGCGGGCGATGCGCGGCCACGTCGTCGACGTACGGCCGACCATGAACGCGACCAGGGGCGGGTCGAGGGAGAGGGAGGAGAAGGACTGGCAGGCGAAGCCGGCGGGGGTGTCCTCGCCGGGCCCGGGGGGCGCGGTGACGACGGTGACGCCGGTCGCGAAGTTCCCGAGCACGCGCCGGAAGCGGGCCGGGTCGACCGGAGCAGGCTCGTCCTCGCGGACGCAGCGCAGTTCCGGGCGCGGCAGCGCCTCCACGGGGGCCGGGGGCCCCGACCTCAGGTACCGGACGGCGGCCGCGGCCGCTCCTGCGTGTCCCATCACCCCTCCATTGAAGCTGACGGTTCGTCAGATGGGAAGGTCAGCGGCCCCGGTACTCCGGGCTTCTGCGCTCCACGAAGCTGCGGACGCCTTCCTGGGCGTCCGCCGTCGTCATGTTGATCTCCTGCGCGGCGGCCTCGGCGGCGAAGGCGGCCGCCCGGTCCCCGTCGAGGGAGGCGTTGACGAGCTGCTTGGTGAGGGCGAGGGCCCGGGTGGGGCCGGCGGCCAGACGGGCCGCCCACTCCCGGGCCGTCTTGTCCAACTCGGCGTCCGGCACGACCCGGTTGACCAGGCCGACGCACTCGGCGTCGGCCGCGGTGAGCGCGTCGCCGAAGAACATCAGCTCCTTCGCGCGCTGCGGGCCGACCAGACGGGGCAGAAGATAGGCGCCCCCGCCGTCCGGCACGAGCCCGCGGCGCACGAACACCTCGATGAACTTCGCCGACTCCGCGGCCAGGACGAGATCGCAGGCGAGGGCGAGATGCGCGCCGAGGCCCGCCGCCGTGCCGTTCACCGCCGCGATCACCGGCTTCTCGCAGTCGAGGACGGCGGCGATCAGACGCTGCGCGCCCGTGCGGATCAGGCGCGCCACATCGCCGGCGACCCGCTCGCCGCCCGCCGCCCCGCCCCGCAGGTCGGCCCCCGCGCAGAAGCCGCGCCCGGTCCCGGTGAGGACGACGGCCCGCACGTCCGGGTCGGCCGAGGCGCCCGCCAACAGCTCGACGAGCAGCTCGCGTTGGTCGGGGGTGAGCGCGTTGAGGGCCTTGGGCCGGTTCAGGGTGAGGTGGGCGACCCCGGCGTCGACGGTGTGCAGCACCCCGGTCACCGGCACACCGCCAGCGCGTCCAGCGCCACCGCGCCCTGCCCCCTGGGCAGCACCATCAGGGGGTTGATGTCGAGCTCCGCGAGGACGTCCCCGAGCTCCAGCGCCATGCGCTCCACCCGCAGCACGACCTCCACGAGCGCGTCCAGGTCGGCCGGCGGACGCCCCCGCACCCCGTCGAGCAGGGCCCGCCCGCGCAGGTCGCCGAGCATGTCCCGGGCCTGCTCCTCCCCGAAGGGCGGCACGCGGACGGCCACGTCGTGCAGCACCTCGACCAGCACCCCGCCGAGGCCCACGGTCACGGTCGGCCCGAAGAGCTCGTCGTGGGTGACGCCGACGACCATCTCCACGCCCCTCTCCACCATCTGGCAGACCAGCACGCCGTCGAGCGCGACGCCCTCGTGGCGGGCGATGTCGGTCAGCTCCCGGTAGGCGTCCCGGACCTGGCTGGCGGAGGTGAGCCCGACCTTCACCAGGCCCAGCTCGGTCTTGTGGGCGATCTGCGCGCCGGACGCCTTCATCACCACCGGGTAGCCGACCAGGCCCGCGGCGCGTACGGCGGCCGCAGCGCTGGTCACCAGCTGCTCGCGCGGCACCCGGATGCCGTACGCCCGCAGCAGCTGCTTGGCGGCGTGCTCGCTCAGCTGCTGGCCCGGGCGCATGAGGGCCTGCGCCTTGCGGAAGGACGGCGAGGGGGTGCGCGGCGCCTCGTCGAAGGGGGAGCGGTAGCGGGCGGTGAAGCGGTGGTGGTCGAGGTGGGCGCGGACGGCGGTGACGCAGTTCGCGGCGGTGCGGAAGGTGGCCACCCGGGAGGAGCCGAGCAGCACCTCCCGGTAGGCGGGCTCGGTGCCCACCGGGGAGCCCCAGACCACGCAGACCAGTTTGTCGGTGCGCTCGGCCGCGTCCACCAGGTCCTGCACCAGCCGGTCGCTCAGCGGCGGGAAGGGGCCGGTGATCGGGCAGATGAGCACGCCCACCGCGGGGTCGTCGAGGATGGCGTCGATGATCTTCCGGCCGCGCTCGTCGCCGACCGGATGGCCGCCGTTGTCCACGGGGTTGGCGACGCTCAGGTACTCGGGTATCCACTGGTGCAGCTCGGCCTGCTTCGCCTCGGACAGCACCGGCAGCCGCAGTCCCGCCTCGGTCGCGAGGTCGGCGAAGTGGGCGCCCGTGCCGCCCGAGATGGAGTAGACGACGACGCCGTCGGCCACCGGCGGCCTGGCCCGGGCCAGCAGGGCGGCGGTGTCCTGGAGTTCGTCGAGTCCGTCCACCCGGATCACGCCGAACTGCCGCAGCGCCGCGTCCACCACGGTGTCGGCGCCGGTCAGCTTCCCGGTGTGGGAGGCGGCCGTGCGGGCGCCGGTCTCGGTGCGCCCGACCTTGACGGCGACGACCGGCACCTTGCGGCGGGCGGCCCGGTCGGCGGCGAGCAGGAAGGACCGGCCGTCCTTGAGGCCCTCGATGTAGCAGGCGATGGCGCCGACCTCGGGCCGCTCGGCGAACCAGGAGAGGAAGTCGGCCGTCTCCAGGTCCGCCTCGTTGCCGGTGGGCGCCCAGTGGGACAGCCGGATGCCGAGCTCCTGGAGGGCGAAGACCGGCCGGCCCTGGTGGCCGGACTGGGTGATCAGGGCGATGGCCGGACCGTCGAGGTCGTCGCGGAACCGCTCGAAGGCGTTGAGATTGGTGTTGGGGCCCAGCAGGCGCATGCCGGAGCGGGCCACGGCGGCGGCCAGCCGCTCCTGCGCGGCCGCGCCCGCCGCACCCGTCTCGGCGAACCCGGAGGCGAAGACGACCGCGAACTTCGCCTTTGCCTCGGCCAGTTGGTCGATCACCGGCAGCGGGTCGGCGACCAGCAGGACGGCGAGATCGACCTGTTCGGGCAGGTCGGCGACGGAGGGGGAGCAGGGGATGCCGAAGACGGACGGCCGGCTGGGGTGGACGGGGTGCAGACGCGCCCCGACGCGCTCGGCCCAGGCGACCAGCTGCCGGGTGATACCGGTGTTGGGCCGCCCCTCGGCGTCCGAGGCGCCGACCACGGCCACGGACTCGGGCCGGAAGAACCGGTCCAGATCGGGGACGGCGGCATAGAGGGGACGGCCGCTGACGTCGAGGTCGTCGACGTCGGCGGGCCGGCCGTGGACGGCGGGGCCGGGTTGCTCGCCGCAGGCGATGACCCGGGCCCGGCGGGAGTCGGTGGTGAGGGTGCCGTGGGTTGATCCAAGCATCGGTCCGCCCGCTCCTGTGTGACAGCCAATAACTGACGTAGTGTCAGATTAAGTGAACTGACGCTGTGTCAGGAACCGCTGTGCACGCAAAGTTGGTGAACCCGAAACCGGATCAACCCCGGCCCGGAGGATCACAGGGCGGCGAGCACCTCCTTCGCCACCCGCTCGCCCGAGCGCACCGCGCCGTCCATGAACCCGGTCCAGTACGTGGAGGTTTCCGTGCCCGCCCAGTGGATGCCGCCGAACGGCTTGCGCAGGGCCGCGCCGTACTCGGTGAGGACGCCGGGCGGGGCGTAAGCCACCGGGCCGCCGCGCGAGAAGCCCTCGTTGTCCCAGCGCTGCAGGACGAAGGAGGACGGCGACTTCGCCTTGTCGCCGAAGTAGGTGACGTAGTCCTTGAGGACGGCCGCCTTCACCTCGTCGGCGGAGGAGGCGTCGTAGGCGCGCATCTCGTCGGCCTCGATGAAGCCCATCAGGGCGCCGTAGGAGGCGTCGGGCGGGGAGTTGTCGAAGGTGGAGCGGACCACGCCGGAGTCGCTGACGACCTGGCCGTTGAGGCCGTCGGCCCGCCAGAACGGGGTGTCGTAGACCGCGATCGCCTTGCCGATCGAGCCCATCGGCATGCGCTGGCTCAACTGGTCGCGGGCGGCCGGCAGCAGCGGGTCGAAGGCGATCCGGCCGGTCAGCGGCAGCGGTACGGCGACCACGACCTTCCTCGCGGTCACGGTGGCGCCGTCCGCGCTCACCACGTACTTCACGCCGGACTGCGTCACCGAGCGCACCGGTGCGCTCAGCACCACCCGGTCGCCGAGCGTGGCGGCCAGCTTGATCGGCACCTGCTGGGAGCCGCCCACGAAGCGGGACTCCTGGGCGCCGTTCGCGGTGTCGGTGAGGCGTTCCAGGGTGCCGGCGGTGGACTCGTTGCCGGCGGCCGCTATGTAGAACAGGACGTAGAGCAGGGAGAGTTCACGCGGCTGGGCCGAGAAGATCGAGGTGCAGGCCACGTCGAGGAGGAACTTCGCCGACGGCACGATCGCGTTGGCGTTCAGCCAGCTCTCGAAGGTCTGCTTGTCCCACTCGGCGGCCTTGGGTGCCGTCCACGGCGCGTCGACCGGCACCGTCTTGGCCATGTCGTCGAGCTTGGCCTGCACGATGGCGGCGTTGGCGAGGCCGGCCGCGTCGACGGGCGGGACCGAGCCGAGGAGGCCGTCGGTGGCGTACGGGGTGCGGGTGCCGTCCTTGTAGAGCAGGTTCTTGCCGGTGTTGTACGTGGTGAAGGTGGCCACGCCCAGCGAGTCGGCGAGCGCCTTGATGCGGTCCTGGGTGGGGCCGATGAACTCGCCGCCGCCCTCGGTGACTCCGCCGTTGGCGAGGGAGAGGTTGACGACCCGGCCGCCGACGCGGTTCCGGGCCTCCAGGACGGCCACCGTCTTTCCGCCGGCCACCAGGTCGCGGGCCGCGGTCAGGCCGGCGATGCCGCCGCCGATGACGGCGACGTCCACGTCCCGGGTGGTTGCCGCCGCGGCGGTTCCGGCGCCGGTGCCGGCGAGGGTCACGGCGCCCGCCGCCGCGGCGGCGCCGCCGAGCAGGGAGCGCCGGGAGAACTGTCTTTCGCGTGCCACGTGCGTCCTCCGAGGGGAGAGGGTGTGGAGCCAGAAAGTGAGCAGTGTTCACATTCTGGCCCGGCAGGGCGACACACCACAACGCTCCCGTCACATCTGGCACGTGAGCAACGGGAGCGTGGAGAAAGGGAGTTGAGCGGTTCCCGCGTCAGCCGGGCAGCCGGGACAGGGTGTCCCCGCCGTTGCGGACGACCGACTTCGCGATCTTCTCGGCGTCCCTCGCCACCTCGCGGAGCGTGCCGCTGAGGGGGGTGGTGAAGCCGGTGAAGTGCAGGCCGGGCGCGTTCTGCGGGGCGCGGGCGCCGTGCGCGAGGGGTCTGCCACGGTCGTCCAGCACGCCGAGGTGGCCGACGAGGTCCTCCAGCGCGCGGACGTATCCGGTGGCGGCGACGACCGCCTCGGGGGAGATGCGGGTGCCGTCGGCGAGGACGACCTTGCCGGAGTCGAAGCCGTCGACGGCGGCCACCACCTCGACGCGGCCCTTGCGCACGGCGTCGACGAGGCCGACGTCCTGGACCGGGATGGCGCCGTCCCTGGCACGGCTGTACAGGCCGGTGTCCGGGCGGGGCAGCCCCTGCGCGGACAGGTCCGGCACGCTGAGCTTCGCCAGCGGCCGCGCCAGCCGGTCCACCAGCCCGACCGGCAGCCGCCGTACCAGCACGCCCGTGTACTGGGCGGCCCAGCCGGCCGTGGAGCGCCGGACGATGTGCGGGGCCGTGCGCACCGACAGCCGTACCCGCGCGGCGCCGCCCTCCACCAGGTCCACGGCGATCTCCGCGCCGGTGTTGCCGACGCCGACGACGAGGACGTCACGGCCGGCGTAGGGCTCGGGGTTGCGGTAGGCGCAGGCGTGCGCGAAGTCGCCGGTGTAGTCGTCGAGACCGGCCCAGTCGGGGACGTACGGCGTGTGGTTGTAGCCGGTGGCGACGACGACGGCCGCGCCGGTCAGCTCCCGTCCGCCGGTGGCGTGCAGCAGCCAGCCGGTGCCGTCGGGCAGGCGTTCGATCCGCGAGACCTCGACGCCGGTGACGATCTCCAGCTCGTGCACCTCGGCGTACTTCTCCAGGTAGCGCACCACGTCGTCCCGGGCCGGCCAGCGCCCGAACCGGCGCGGGATCGGCAGTCCCGGCAGGGCCGACAGCCGCCGGGTGGTGTGCAGGCGCAGCCGGTCGTAGTGCCGCCGCCAGGAGTCGCCCACGCTGTCGGACTTCTCCAGCACGACGGCGCGTATGCCCCGGGCCCGCAGCGCGTACGCGACGGAGAGCCCCGCCGGACCGCCGCCGACGATGTAGACGGGGCGGTCCGAGGGGCTCGGGGACGGTGTGGAGTCGGCCATGAGCGCGAGCGTAATCACGCAGCAGCTTGATGGGTCTCGGTCAAGACCACAATTGGTTGCGGATTGATCACGCCTGTAGGAGGAGTGGGTGGGGCTTGTGACGTAGGCCACCTGGTTGTGGTCGTACGGGGAAGCCGGGCCCGGTGACCTCGGGTGCCTGCTAGTTCTTCGCGCGCTTGAACCCCGTCACCTCGGCGATCCAGGAGATGAAGTCACCCGGGTCCGTGTTCGCGCCGTGGCCCTGGTCCCAGTAGTAGAGGTGGTTCACCTCGTCGCCCAGGCCGGCCGCGGCGGCGGCGAGGTTGGCGGAGATGACGTGCGAGGTGTCGGTGTCGTCGGTGCCGAGGCGGATCCACCAGTGCTTGGAGCGGCGGCCGTTGACCTTGTCCACCAGGTGGTGCATCGGGTTCATCAGGCGCAGTTTCTCGGGGATGTCGGCGGCGACCCGCTTCGTGCCGAGCCCGGTGGTGTCGTTCTTCGCGCCGTAGGCGGTGAAGTGGCGGTTCGCGGTGGTGCCCGCGCCGAACTCGTTGTTCTCGCCGGCCGACAGGTCGAAGGCGTCGAAGGCGGGCGCGGTCTTCTTCCGGGCGCCGACGTGGGCGAGGTAGCCGTCCCAGGTGAAGGCGGCCTTGCCGCCGGACCAGGTGATGAAGGTGTTCTTCGCCAGGTACGTCTCGCGCTCGGAGGCCGACAGGGCGGCGAGGTACCGGGTCGCCGACGGCCGCAGGTACTGCTCCAGCAGGTAGTCGTCGTAGTTGCGGGCGGTCAGCGCGCCGAAGCGGTTCAGGCCGCGCAGCCGCAGCGACGCCTGGTACTCCGCGAACTGCGCCGCGAGGTCCCTCGACACGCTCTGGTCGACGACCTTGCCGGTGGACTGGGTGGCGTTGGCGCCCCAGTTCCACTCGTAGGCGCCGTCGGCGTGCTCCAGGTCGGTGATCGGGCACCAGGCGCCCGTCGCGAAGATCGCGTCGGAGGCGTCGGCCGCGCCGAGCTCCTTCAGGTACGGATCGTAGATCGGGCTGTCGCCGGAGGCGCCGAGCAGCGCCGACAGGGCGCCGCCCGCGCTCGTGCCGGCCGACACGATCCGGTCCACGTCGCCGGGGATGCGCCCCTTGTTGGACCTGACGTACCGCACGGCCGCCTTCAGGTCGACGATCGCGGCCGGGGCGGTGCCGTAGTACTCGCCCGCGGAGTTCTTCAGGGTGCGGCCGCGCGCGCCGGGCTCGACGACGACGTAGCCGGCGGCCAGCGCCAGGAGCTGGTTGGAGGCGGTGGCGCCGCCGGTGGCGTTGGTGTTGCCGTTCGCGCCCGGGGCCGAGGCGCTGGGCGCGGCGCTGCCGCTCGGGGCGCCGCCGCCGGGCGCGCCGCCGCCCATGCCGCCGGCGCCGACACCCGTCGCGTCCGCGACGGAGGACGGCATGTAGCCGCCGACGGAGTTCGCGAACAGGATCGGCGCGTCGGACGCGTCGACCGCCTTGCCGTCGATCTCGACCGGCGCGCTGACGACGAGCGACTGGTAGGTGGCGTCCACCGGCTTGGCGACGTAGGTGATCGCCTTCCAGAAGTGGTACGTCACCGCGTGCTCGGCGCCGTCGGTGCCGGTGACCGTCGTCGTCAGCTTCTCGTAGCCGTCCGGGTCGAAGACCAGCGAGCCGGAGGAGGACGCGGACGACGAGGAGCCGGTGGACGCCTGGGCGCCGAGGGCGATGCCGCCGGCCGCGGCGACGCCCGCCGTGGCGCCGATGCCCATCACGACGGTCCTGCGCTTGACTGCCCTGTGCTTCACGGTTTCGTCTCCCTCGGTATGCGGGTTGCGTCTGTGAAGCTAGTGAGAGTGCAGACAAAATTGCCAACAATCCGCGGGTATTCATGGCGACCCCACAGCTTCACGGGTGACGCACAGGCGGCTTCCGGGATCGCGTTATCTGACGTACCGTCAGATGTCATGGACTCGATCTGGCTCACGGGCGCGCAGTGGCTGGCCGTGCTGCGCATAGGACTCGGGCTGTGGTGGCTGGAGAGCTGGCGGCACAAGGACCGCAAGGCCTGGTTCGAGCGCGGGACCGGAATCCAGTGGGCGGCCGGCATCGCGGCGAAGCACCGCTGGAACGCCGTACGCTCCGGCTTCGAGGTCATGGTCGCGCCCCGGCCGCGCACGATGGCGTACGTCGTCGTCTACGCGGAACTGGCCATCGGCCTCGGCCTGGTCGCCGGATTCCTCACGCCCGTCGCCCTGGTCGGGGGCCTGCTGCTGAACGTCCTCTACTTCATCCTCATGATCCACGAGGTCGCCGAGCAGGGGCAGAACGCGATGATGGCGCTGATGTCGCTGGTCGGCCTGTTCGGGATGTCGTGGCAGACCTGGTCGCTCGACAGCGCGCTGGGCCTGTTCCGATGACCGCCGCCCGTAACGACGTCCCCGAGCCCGACGCCTTCACCCGTACGTACTGGGAGGCGGCCGCCGAGGGCCGGCTGCTGATCCGCCGCTGCGGGGCCTGCGGGCGGGCGCACCACTACCCGCGGGAGTTCTGCCCGCACTGCTGGAGCGAGGACGTGACCTGGGAGCGGGCAGGCGGGCGGGCCGCGCTCTACACCTGGTCCGTCGTCCACCGCAACGACCTGCCGCCCTTCGGGGAGCGGACGCCGTACGTCGCCGCCGTGGTCGACCTCGCGGAGGGGCCGCGGATGATGACCGAGGTCGTGGAGTGCGCGGAGCCGGCCGCCGGCCTGGAGCTGGAGGTGACGTTCCGGGACGGAGTGCCGGTGTTCCGGCCGCGCACGGGCGGCACAGCGGCTTGAATGGGGCGATGCCCCCCGTCGACGGACAGCACGCCCTCTCGCCCTTCCCCGTCCTGCACGGGTACGGCCTGCGCCTGCGCCTGTGGGACGCCGGCAGCGAGACCGACGTCGCGCACTGGCTGCGCGGCCTGACCGACCCCGACTTCCGGCGCTGGAACACCCCGCTCAGGCCGGTCACCGACCTGGAGTCGGCCCATGAGTCACTGAGCGCGAAGACGCTGAGCGCGACGGAGGGCACCGGGGCGTCCTACTGCGTGACCGACGCCGGCAGCGGCACGATCCTCGGCCACATCGGCCTCAACCTCATCAACCACGCGCTGAGCAACGCCCGCGTCGGCTACTGGGTGCTGCCCGAGGCGCGCGGCCGCGGGGTCGCCACCCGCGCCCTGGCCGTCGCCTCCCGCTGGGCGCTCACCGATCTGGGCCTGCACCGCCTCGAACTCGACCACGCCCTCGGGCACGAGGCCTCCTGCCGGATAGCGGAGCGATGCGGCTTCCGGTACGAGGGGACGCTGCGCGGGGCGATGTTCGAGGCGGGCCGGCACGACGCGTTCCGAGACATGCACCTGCACGGCCGCCTGGCGACGGACGGCGAGCCGGAGGGGCTGTAAGACCCCGGGCGTAATTCGGAGGCGTTCGGTGTCGGGGGCGGGGGAGCATGGGGTATGCGGCCCGATGACTGGTACTTCCTCGACGACCTGGACGCCTTCCTCGCGCGCGCCGGGGCCTTCCTCCGCTCCCGTCCCGCCCTGCACACCGTCCCGCTGACGGTGACCGAGGGCCTGCGCACCCGCGGCTCCGGCCACTACGGCGGCGAGGCGCCGTACTTCGGCGTCCTGGAGAGGGACGGCGCCGTCCGCGCCGCCTGCTTCTGCACCCCTCCCTACGAGCTGTACGTCACCGCCCTCGCCCCCGAGGACGCGGACGCCCTCGCGCTCCATCTGACCCGCTTCGGAAGGGCGTTGACCGGCGTCAACGGCGAGGCGGCCACCGCCGCCGCACTCGCCGAGGCCTGGCGGCGGCACACGGGCGGGACCGCGGCGGAGCGCGAACGCCACCGGCTGTACCGGCTGGGCACCCTGACGGAACCGGGCCCCGTGCCGAAGGGCCGGCCACGGGTGGCGCAGGAGGCCGACCGGGGGCAACTGGAGCGCTGGTACGAGGAGTTCTCGCAGGCCGTCGGCGCCCATGCGGCGGTGCCCGCGGACCGGTGGGCCGACGCCCGCCTCTCCTACGGCGGGGTCACCCTCTGGGAGGACACCGACGGCACCCCCCTGTCCATGGCCGGGGTGACGCCGATGGTCGCCGGGCAGATCCGCGTGGCACCCGTCTACACCCCGGCCCCCCTGCGCGGCCGCGGCTACGCGGGGGCGGTCACGGCCGAGGTCAGCCGGGCCGCGCTGACGGCGGGCGCGCAGGAGGTGCTGCTGTTCACCGACCTCGCGAACCCGACCAGCAACGCCCTCTACCAGCGCATCGGCTACCGCCCGGTGGCCGACTTCACGGTCTACGGCTTCACCGGGGCCTGAGCGGTCACGGCCACAGCAGCTCCTTGGCCCAGCCACCGTCCTGCCGGCGGTAGGTGAGCCGCACGTGCCGGCGCCGTTCGTCGCCCTGGAAGAACTCCGCCTCCTCGGGCCGCAGCCGGTACAGGGTCCAGGTGGGCACGGGCGCGCCGGGCTCCCGCCGGGCCCGCTCCCAGGCCGCCTCGGAGGCCCGCGCCAGCTCCTCGACCGACCCCAGGACCTCGCTCTGCCGGCCGGTGAGGGCGGCGGCCAGGGCGCCGGTGGAGCGGGCGTGCAGATCGCCCTGGGACTCGGCCGAGGGCGCGGCGGTGACCGGGCCGCGCAGCCGGACCTGGCGGCCCAGACGCGGCCAGTAGAAGCCGAGGGCGGCGTACGGCCGTGCCTGGAGCTGCCGGCCCTTGCGGCTGCTCACATGCGTGGCGAACGTCCAGCCGTCCGCGTCCGCGCCGTGCAGCATCACGATCCGTACGTCCGCCGCGCCGTCCTCGCCGGAGGTGGCCAGGGACATCGTGTGCGGCTCCGGCTGACCGGCCGCCACCGCCTCGGCGAACCACGCGGTGAACAGGGGCAGGGGCTCGGCAGGCGTACCGGCCGGGTCGAACGGACGGAGGTCGGTGACCTCCGGGTCCCACACCCGGAGCGACCGCAGCAGTTCGTGGAGATCCTCGCTCATGCGCCGAGTATCGCCTCGCCGGACCCCGCCGAACGATTCGCGGGCAGAGCTGCGCGGTGCCGGGCGACGAGGTCGCCCGCCGTCAGTCCCGCCCCAGCACCACCGTCCCCGACGAGCAGAACCAGCCGCCCGTCCCCGAGGCCACCCCCAGCCGCGGCAACTGCCCGTCCCGTGCGCGCACTTGACGGGCTCCGGCCTCCCCGCGCAGCTGCCGTACCGCCTCCACGAGCAGGAACAGCCCCCGCATCCCCGGATGCTGAGCCGACAGCCCGCCCCCGTCGGTGTTCACCGGCAGCTCCCCGCCCTCCACCCTCAGCCGGCCCTTCTCCACGAACGCCCCGCCCTCGCCTTTTCCGCAGAACCCCAGGTCCTCCAGGGTCACCAGGGTCATGTAGGTGAAGGCGTCGTAGATCTGCGCGAAGTCCATCTCCTCGGGCCGCACCCCCGCCCGCCCGAACGCCAGCCTTCCGCTCACCGCCGCCGGGGACACCGTGAAGTCCGCCCACTCCGACATCGCCGCGTGGCTGACGTGCTCCCCGGTGCCGAGCACCCGGACCGGGGCGGTGCGGCAGTCCCGCACGTACTCCTCGGCCGCCAGCAGCACCGCCGCCCCGCCGTCGGAGCGGATGCAGCAGTGCAGCTTGGTGAAGGGGTCGGCGATCATCGGGCCGGACAGCACGTCGTCCACCGTGACCGGGTCGCGGAACATCGCCTCGGGATTCAGGGCCGCGTTCGCCCTCGCCTGTACGGCCACCTCCGCCAACTGCTCGATCGTCGTGCCGTGTTCGACCATGTGGCGGCGGGCGGCCATGGCGTACTTGGCGATGAGCGTGTGGCCGTAGGGGACCTCGAACTGCAGCGGGCCGCGCGCGCCGAAGGAGAGGTTCCCGGTGCGCCGGCCCGCCCTGATGTCCGCGCGGGCCGTGGAGCCGTACACGAGCAGCACGGCGTTCGCGTGCCCGGCCGCGATCGCGTCCGCCGCGTGCGCCGCCATCACCTCCCACGTCGAGCCGCCGACCGCCGTGGAGTCGACCCAGGTGGGGCGCAGGCCCAGGTACTCGGCCACCTCGACCGGCGGCAGCGTGCCGAGGCCGGCCGACGCGAGGCCGTCCACGTGCCGGCGGTCCAGTCCCGCGTCCGCGAGGGCGCGACGGGCCGCCTGGGCGTGCAGGGCGTACGGGGTCGCGTCGTCGACGCGCCCGCAGTCGGACAGGGCGACGCCGACCACGGCCACCCCGCGGCTCCCGCGTGTCATGAGAGGTCTCCTCCCCCTGGGCATCTGGGTCCCGCCCCCCTAATATGACGGACCGTCAGATCCGGAGGGAAGAGCCATGGACGCGAGCTTCACCGCCGAACAGGACGAGATCCGCCGCACCCTGCGCGAACTGCTCCGCAAACGCTGCGGCCCCGAGGCGCTGCGCGCCGCCCTGGACACCCCGGACGGCCACGACCCGGCCCTGTGGAGCCTGCTCGGCGAGCGGCTCGGCCTGCCCGGCCTCGCCCTCCCGGAGGCGTACGACGGAGTCGGCTGCTCCACGGCCGAGCTCGCCCTGGCCGCCGAGGAGACCGGCCGGGTCCTCGCGCCCACCCCGCTCCTGGCGACCTGCGCCCTGGCCGCGCCCCTGGTCCTCGCCCTCGGCACCGAGGCCCAGCGCGCCGCCGTGCTGCCCCGTCTCGCCTCCGGCGCCCTGACCGCCGCCCTCGCCGTGCCCGGCACCGCCCTCGCCGCCGCCCTCGCCCTGACCGGCGACAACGGCGGCGCGTGGGCCGGCGGCGGGCGGGCCGGGGGAGTGCAGGCCAGGCGGGCGGGGGAGCGGTGGCTGCTGTACGGGCAGGTCGAGCAGGTGCTCGACGGGCACGGCGCGGGTCTGCTGCTGGTCGCCGCCCACACCGGCGGCTTCGCCCGCTCGCGGACCCTTCTCTTCCTCGTACGGGGGAACGCCGACGGGCTGGTGCGGGTACGGCGGACCGCCCTCGACGCCACCCGTCCGCAGGCCCGGCTGCAGCTGCGTGACGTGGAGGGCGAGCTGCTCGGCGAGGACGGCGCGGACGTCCTGGGCGCCCTCGCGGCCGTGGGCGACGCGGCCGCCGCCGTGCTGGCCTGCGAGGCCGTCGGAGCCGCCGACCGGGCGCTGGAGCGGACCGTGGAGTACGTCGGGCAGCGGGAGCAGTTCGGGCGGGCGATCGGCTCCTTCCAGGCGGTCAAGCACCGGCTCGCCGACGTCTACGTGGGCGTGCAGGCGGCGAGGTCGGCGGCCTACTACGCGGCCTGGGCCACCGCCGGTCCCGAGCCCGTGGGCGGGCTGGCCCTCGCGCAGGCGCTGGAGGCCCTGCGGCGGGCCGCCGCGGAGGGCATCCAGTTGCACGGCGGCATCGGTTTCACCTGGGAGCACGAGGCGCATCTCTACTTCAAGCGGGCCGCCGGTGACGAACTGCTGTTCGGGCCGGTGCACCGGCTGCGGGCGCACGCGGCCGACGCGGCGCGGCTCTTCGGCGACCGGGAGGTGGCGGTGTGATCGGCGAACGCGTGGTGCAGAGGATCTCCTCGACGCGAGGCTTCGCGAAAGTGGCCCCGCACGTCGTCCCCGTGCTGGACCGTGCCGTGCACCGGCTGACCCGGGGGAAGGTGCTGCTCAGCGCCCAGATGCTGCCCGGCGTCATCCTGACCTCGACCGGTGCGAAGAGCGGTCTGCCCCGCCGTACGCCGCTCGCGTGCATGCCCGAGGACGGCGGCGGGAGCTGGATCCTCGTCGGCTCGAACTTCGGCCGTACGGACCACCCCGGCTGGACCCACAACCTCCTCGCCCATCCGGACGCGGAGATCAGCTTCAAGGGCGCGGACATCCCCGTTCACGCCCGGCTGCTCGGGGGCGAGGAGCGGACGGCGGTCTGGAAGGAGCTGCTGGTCTTCTGGCCGCCGTACGCCACCTATCAGGAGCGGGTGGACAGGGAGATCCGGATCTTCCGGATCACCCGTCGCGGTCAGTGAGCCGAGACCTGGGTGCAGGCCACGTCGTACTGGGACACCGCGTTGCCGCTGCCCGCGTTCTGGACGGAATGGGGGCCGGAACCGGCGTAGTTGGCCCCGGCGACACCGCCCGGGTCCTCGTTGAACGCGGAACCGGGGGCGCTCGACGCGTGGCCGGGGCTCGCGGGCTCGGCCTGGCAGGACTGGTTGGGCTGGCCCGTCGCGAGGGCGGGCCCCGCGGCGATCCCCGCGGCGCCGGTGATCAGGGCGGCCGAGGCCATGGCGACGGCCGCTCGCTTCAGGAGGTTCATGAGTACGTCTCCCTTCGCGGAGTATCTCCCCATAGATACGCAAACCGGATGGAAAGCACTCACCGCGATCAGGGTGCCGTCGAATCCTTTGCTCAGCACAGCAGGCGGTGGTCCGGGGCTCGATCACCCGGGGCCACCGCCTGCGAGACAGGACTGGGGTCTGAAAAGGAGGGGCGGGCTACTTCGTCGGTTTCTTGCCCGTCACGCCCAGGTGCACCAACAGCGCCAGGTTCGGCTTCAGTTCGGCCTGCTTCACACCCCAGGTCTGAAAGCCCTTCTGGTGCGAGGCGACGGCCGCGAGCATCGCGACCAGTGAACCGGCGACCGCGGCCGGGTTCACGTCCTTGTCGACCTTGCCCTTGGACTGCAGCTCGGCGACCGAGTCCGCGAGGGAGTTGTTCACCGAGTTCAGGATCTTCATGCGGATCTTGTAGAACCGCTTGTCGCCCTCGGCCGCGCCGAGGTCGACGACGCGCAGGATCGCGTCGTTCTTGCGCCAGAACTCCAGGAATCCGTCCACGAGTTCCTGCGCGGTCTGCCAGCCGGCCTTGCCGACCCAGGAACGGCCCTCGAGCAGTGCCGTCAACTGGCCGCCCTCGGTGGCCATTTGCTCGGCGATCTCCAGGACGGCGCCTTCGACGTCCGGGAAGTACTGGTAGAAGGTCGCGGGCGAAGTCCCCGCCTTCCGGGCGACATCGATGACTTTGACGTCCCGGTAGGGGGAGGAGCTGAGCATCTCGCTGAGGCAGTCGAGCAGCTTCTGCCGGGTCGCCTGCCCACGCCGACCCGCCACACGGCCGTCGACGGTACGCACTTGTCCTGTCATGCCGTCAGCTTACCGAGGGGTGATCGGAGCGCGATTCGGCCGACTGCAAATGGGGTGCACGAGGGTGCGGAGACGGGTGTGCCTGGTCCTGCGCGGTGTGCAAGGCGCCGCTAGGTTGGCGGTATGGCCGAAAACAGGGCATCCGCGTACGGAGAGGGCGTCCCCTGCTGGGTGGACGCGCAGCTTCCCGACGTCGAGGCGGGCAAGCGGTTCTACGGTGAGCTCTTCGGGTGGACCTTCGAGGAGCAGCGCTACGGCGGCTCCGTGTGGGCGCACCAGGGGGGCGAGCCGGTGGCCGCGCTGGCCCGCAAGGCGGACGGGCGGCTGCCCACCGTCTGGACGGTGTACTTCTGCACGCCGGACGTGGAGGCGCTGGCCGACCGGGTCTGGGCGGCCGGCGGCCAGGTGGTCACCGCGCCCGTGCCGGTGGGCGACCTGGGCACGACCGCGCTGGTGACCGACCCCGAGGGGGCGGTCTTCGGCCTCTGGGAGCCGGGCGCGCACCCCGGCTTCGGCCGGCGGCACGAGCCGGGCACCTTCGCCTGGGCCGAGCTGTACGCCCGCGACACCGAGGCCGCCAACACCTTCTACGGCGAGCTGTTCCACGACGCCCTGTTCGGGCCGGACGCCGCGCCCGACTTCGGCCGTGCGGCGGTCTCGGAGGTCTTCCCGGCCGAGATGCCGCCGCACTTCCTCGTCCATTTCGCGGTCGAGGACTGCGAGGAGGTCCTCGGCACCGTCGGCCGGCTCGGCGGCCGCGTCCAGGCGCCACCATTCGAGACGTCGTACGGAAGGGTGGCGGTCGTCACCGACAATCAAGGGGCCTCGTTCGCCGTACTGGAGCGGCCCGAGCGCTGAGCCGAGCCGGGAATCGTGCCGTTTTGGGGTGAGACACCCCGATTCGTGTCCGGGTTCGCCACAGGTGCCCGGGCCAGGAAGAATCGGGGTGCGTGCCGCCAGGGCGGTGCGGTGGTGAGACGCTGCACTTCGGTCGCGTAATCATGTGACTGGCGCGGCTCGTACGGGGAGGTGGCAGGCAGAGTGGTGGATCAGCTGACGCAGCACGATCCGCGGCGGATCGGGCCGTTCGAGGTGCTGGGACGGCTGGGAGCCGGCGGCATGGGGCTGGTCTATCTCGCGCGCTCGGCGTCGGGCCGGCGCGTGGCGATCAAGACGGTGCGGACCGAGCTCGCCGAGGACCAGCTCTTCCGGGTGCGCTTCACGCGCGAGGTGGAGGCGGCCCGGGCGGTCTCCGGCTTCTACACGGCGGCGGTCGTGGACGCCGACCCGCGCGCGGCCGTGCCCTGGCTGGCCACCGCCTACGTCCCCGCGCCCTCCCTCGAGGAGATAGTGAACGAGTGCGGGCCGCTCCCGGCCCAGGCCGTGCGCTGGCTCGCGGCCGGCGTGGCCGAGGCGCTGCAGTCCATCCACGGCGCCGGGCTGGTCCACCGCGACCTCAAGCCCTCGAACGTCCTCGTGGTCGAGGACGGCCCCCGGGTGATCGACTTCGGTATCGCCTCCGGCGTCTCGAACACCCGGCTGACCATGACGAACGTCGCCGTCGGCACCCCCGCCTACATGTCCCCGGAGCAGGCCAAGGACTCCCGGAGCGTGACCGGCGCGAGCGACGTCTTCTCGCTCGGCTCGATGCTGGTCTTCGCCGCCACCGGTCACCCGCCCTTCCACGGCGCCAACCCGGTCGAGACGGTCTTCATGCTGCTGCGCGAGGGCCCGGACCTGGAGGGCCTGCCGGACGAGCTGCGCCCGCTGATCGAGTCGTGCATGCAGATGGAGGCCACGGCCCGCCCCAACCCGGCCGACCTCCAGGCCCAGCTCGCCCCGCACCTGTTCGGCTCCGGCTCCGACGACAGCGGTACGGCCTCGGCCTGGCTGCCCGACAAGGCGGTCGCCCTGATCGAGGCGCGGGGCCGCGGCGGCCGCCCGCTGCCCCAGGGTCCCGGCCGCGGCGCCGGCGGCCGCCAGATCCCCGCCCCCATCCCGCCG
>NZ_JAMGBF010000066.1 GCF_023516615.1 Streptomyces panaciradicis | reverse complement strand
GAGTAGGACGCCGCCGAACAATTATTCAGGGTTGGTCCCGGAACTTAGGTTCCGGGACCAACCCTTTTTTATTTCACGTCACTTGGAGTTCACGTTGCGCAACGAGCATCCACAGCATGGGTACTGCTGCGATGCTCAGGGCCGCCGGTGTCGGACTCGGTGACGAGGTGGTCGTGCCGGCCTTCGGGAACGTCGAGGTCGCCGAGGCCGTTGCCATGGCCGGAGCGCTGCCGGTGTTCGCCGACATAGATCCGGTCACGTACTGCCTCGACGCGTCCGCCGTGGAGGCGGCGACAACTCCGCGGACCGCGGCCGTCGTTGTCGTCCACCGCTTCGGGCGGCCGGCCGACATTCCCCGGCTGCACGACGTCGGGCAGCGGCACGGACTCCTGGTGCTGGAGCAGGGGGAGTCCGAGGCGCCGTACGACGAGATCGCGCAGCGCCGGGAGCGGGCCGCCTATCTCGACGCCAAGTTGAGGGGTGTGCGCACGCCCGACGGCGGTGACGGGCACACCTACCAGCAGTACGTGGTGCGGGTGCCCGGGAACGGGCGACCGGACCGGGACGCCTTCGCACGGGCCTTGCGGGCGCGCGGAGTCGAGTGCCGGGTGCCGGTGAAGACTCCCGTGCACCGGCTGCCGGAATTCCGGCGCTGTCTTTCCTTGCCGGAGACCGAACGCGCCGCCGACGAGACGCTCGCGCTGCCCGTGGACACCGCGCTGACGAAGCGGGACATGCAGCGCATCGTGGGCGCTTGCAATGCGCTGGGCGGGCTGCTTCAGCCGGCTTTCTGAGCGTGGTTGGGAGCACGCGAGTGTTCGGGGTATGATCTATTCCGTTGCCGCGGGGGAAACCCCGAGAAGGCGACAGGCCCCCTTAGCTCAGTCGGCAGAGCGTCTCCATGGTAAGGAGAAGGTCAACGGTTCGATTCCGTTAGGGGGCTCCGACAGAAAAGAACCCCCCGCCCTTTCGGGTGGGGGGTTCTTTTCGTATTCAGTCCTTCTGGAGGCCGGGGACCCGCATGGCCAGGATCGCCATGTCGTCGGACGGGGCGTCCGACGCGAAGCGCTCCACGGCGCGCATGATGCGTGCGGCGACCGCGCCCGCCGTCAGGCCCGTGCAGGTCGTCAGGACGTCGGTGAGGCCGTCGTCGCCCAGCATGCGCGTGCCCTCGCGGCGCTCCGTGACGCCGTCCGTGACGCACAGCAGGACGTCACCGGGGTCGAGGGTGACCGTCTCCTCGTACAGGTCGAGGTCCTCCATGACGCCCAGGAGCGGCTGGGGCTCGGCGGCCGGTTCGACCGTGCCGTCCTGGCGCAGGCGGAGCGGCAGGGGGTGGCCGGCGCAGACCACCTTCAGTTCCGCGCTGCCGTCCTCCTGGGGGCGCAGCTCGCCGTAGAGGAGGGTCAGGAAGCGGCTGCGGGCTCCCTCGTCGAGGATCGCGGAGTTGAGGCGCTCCAGAACCGCCGGGCCGCTCAGGCCCTCGCGGGCGAGCAGCCGCAGGGCGTGCCGGGCCAGGCCCGTGACGGCCGCCGCGTTCGGGCCCGTACCGCAGACGTCGCCGATGGCGAAGCCGTAGGCGCCGTCGCTGATCGGGAAGAGGTCGTAGAAGTCGCCGCCGACCTCGTTGCCCTCGCCGGCCGCGCGGTAGATGACCTCGACCTCGACGCCGTCGATCTCGGGGAGCTCGGGCGGCAGGAGGCTGCGCTGGAGGGACTGGCTGATCGCGGTGCGCTCCGAGTACAGGCGGGCGTTGTCCAGCGCCAGTGCGGCCCGTCGGCTCAAGTCCTCGGCCAGTTCCAGGATTTCCTGGCGGAAGTGTTCGTCGGTGGGCTTGCCGAGCGTCAGCATGCCGATGACGCGGTTGCGGGCCACCAGCGGCAGGACGACCGTCTCGCCGCCCACGGCGGACGCCGTGGCGAGCGTGGGGCCGATCCCGGAGGCGACCTGGCGGGTCGGGCCGCCGGACAGGCCGAGGCTGCGCATGGAGCTGCGCAGGGCCGACTGGTGGGCGACCTCGCCGGGGGCGGACCAGACGCGCGCGCCGGGCGTCGGCACCGGGTCCGGCGGGGGGACCTTGGAGAGCAACGACTTGATGCCGTCGATGAGTTCCTCGTCCTCGTGCAGGACATAGGAGAGGTACGGCTCGGAGGCCTGGTCGGCGATCGTGTAGACCGCGCACCAGGTGGCCAGGGTGGGGACGGTCATCTGGGCCATCAGAGCCAGCGTTTGGTCGCGGTCCAGGGTGCCGGCCAGCAGGTCGGAGGCCTCGACCAGGAAGCTGAGGGAGCCCCTGCGCAGCCGCTCCAGCTCGCCCAGGCGTGCGGACTCGACGGCCAGCGCGATGCGGTCGGCCGCGAACTGCAGGCGCAGGGCCTCCTCGTTGGAGTATCTGCCCGGGGACTCGGCGGCGACGCCAAGGGAGCCGGTCAGGCGGCCCTCGACCTTCAGGGGCACCGTGACGACCGAGCGCATGCCCGTGCCGCTCAGCAGCGGTACGGCGCCCGGGACGGCCGCCAGGTCGTCGTGGACCGCCGGCATGCGGGCCGAGCCGTAGCGGCCGGGGCCCGCCTCGACGGGCACGCGCGCGAAGCGCTGCCGGGCGGAGGGCAGGCCGGTCGAGGCGCGGACCTCCAGTTCCGTCTCGTCGTCGGTCGCGAGGAGCAGGAAGGCCGAGTCGGCGTCGAGCATGTCGCGGGCGCGCTCGACCGTGCGCTGCAGGAGGCCGTCGAGGTCGTCCGGGGCGGGGGAGCCGATGAACACCTCGAACGGGTCGGTGTTCTGGCCCTCGGCGGTGGACCCGGAGTCGGAGGCGGGACCGCGCAGCGGCGTCTGCAGGACGGCCCGCTCGTGGTCGCGGACGAGGAGGCAGACCGTGGAGGGCTCGCCGCCGGTGTCGCGGACGCGGAGGTGGGAGGCGTACACGGGGGTGACGCGGCCGTTGGCGCCCCTTATGCCGTAGCTGCCCTCCCAGCGGGAGAGCTGGAGCGCCTCCGCGATGCCGGTGCTGGTGCCGGGGGTGTGTGGCCAGGCGGCGAGATCGGTGAGGGGCTTTCCGATCACCTGCTCGGCCGGGTAGCCGAAGAGCTCCTCCGCGTCCTCGTTCCAGGACGTGATGGAGCCGGTGCGGTCGATCTGGACGACCGCGACCCGGACTCTGCCGTCGGCGAGCGGGAGCAGGTCCGCGGGGAGCGAGGGGCCGGCCGCGCGGGTGCCCACGGCGCGCTCGGGGAGGTCGAGCTGGAACCAGACCTGTTTCTGGGTGGGCGTGTACTCCACGCCCCAGCGTCCGGCGAGCGCCGCGCACAGCTGGAGTCCGCGGCCGCCCTCGCGGTCGGGGCTGCCCATGTTGACCGGGGAGCCCTGGAGGGGGATCTCGCGTTCCGGGTAGTGGTCGGCCACCTCGACCCGTACGCCGTCGTCCGTGCGCAGGCACAGGACGTCGGCCGAGGTACCCGCGTGCACCACCGCGTTGGTCACCAGCTCGCTGGTCAGGACCACGGCGTCGTCGACGATGTCGGCGAAGCCCCAGCCCTGCAAGGTGTCGCGGACGAAGGAGCGGGCGGTCGCTACGGATCGTCCGACGGGCTCGAAGCTGGCGGCCGCGCGCGCGGTGATCACAGAACTCCTCGGCCTGTTGTCGACGTGCAGGGCTGCGTGGCCGACCGGCTCGCCCCGCTGATGCGGCATGCGCGTGCCCGTCGGCCGGTCCGGGGGCTGTCCCCCGGGGATCAGTCCGGTGGTCATGTGTCCGGCCGTCCCTCCGATGCCCGCTCGATCTCGTACCACCGCCCAGGCCGGAACGGACCGGCGCGGCTGGACAGCCGCATGCAAGGTTACTTACCTTCGACGGCCGTGCGGATGCCGGTCTGCAGTGTTTCCGCCCAGAGGGTGTGCGGACGGTGTGCGAAGCTGCCGAACTGTTATGGCCGGGTTCAGCCGGGGTGAAACACTGGGCAAGCTTCTTGTGAAGGTCCGGTCAGGCCGAGTGACTTCTGGATGCAGCGGGCAGCAGCCCGAGGTGCGGCCTGGTATATCCGGCAGAAATACGCAGCAGTAACGGGTACCGCGAGCAGTAGCGGCGGAGAACAGCAGTAACGGTCGACCCCTGCGGGAGGGACACAGTGGAGTCTGGCGCAGCGACGCGGGGCACTAAGACGCGCGCGAAAGGCGGACAGTCCCTGGACAACCAGCGCCCACCACGCGGTGGCACCACCGCGGTGGACACGGCGGCCATGAACCGACTGCTGGCGGCCCTCGTGGCGATGCGTGACGGCAACTTCCGGAAGCGGCTGACCGTGTCCGGCGACGGCGTGATGTCGGAGATCGCCGCCGTCTTCAACGAGGTGGCCGACCGCAATCTGCATCTGACGGGCGAGCTGTCCCGGGTGCGGCGCATGGTGGGCCGCGAGGGCAAGCTGACCGAGCGCCTGGAGACGGGTGCGTACGAGGGGTCCTGGGCCGCCGCCATCGAGGCGTCCAACGCCCTCGTGGACGATCTCGTACGGCCCGTCTCCGAGGTCGGCCGGGTGCTCTCCGCGGTCGCCGAGGGCGATCTGTCGCCCCGGATGGAGCTGCGGACGCAGGCGCCGGACGGGACCGGGCATCCGCTGCGCGGCGAGTTCCTGAAGGTCGGCCGGACGGTGAACAACCTCGTCGACCAGCTGTCGACCTTCACCGACGAGGTCACGCGCGTGGCCAGCGAGGTGGGCACCGAGGGCAAGCTGGGCGGCCAGGCACGCGTGCGGGGCATGTCGGGTTCGTGGAAGGACCTCACGGACTCCGTCAACACGATGGCGTACCGGCTGACGGCCCAGGTGCGCGACATCGCCCTGGTGACGACGGCGGTGGCCAAGGGCGATCTGTCACGCAAAGTGACCGTGCACGTC
>NZ_JAMGBF010000065.1 GCF_023516615.1 Streptomyces panaciradicis | reverse complement strand
TGTCGACCTTCACCGACGAGGTCACGCGCGTGGCCAGCGAGGTGGGCACCGAGGGCAAGCTGGGCGGCCAGGCACGCGTGCGGGGCATGTCGGGTTCGTGGAAGGACCTCACGGACTCCGTCAACACGATGGCGTACCGGCTGACGGCCCAGGTGCGCGACATCGCCCTGGTGACGACGGCGGTGGCCAAGGGCGATCTGTCACGCAAAGTGACCGTGCACGTCGCCGGCGAGATGCTGGAGCTGAAGAACACCGTCAACACGATGGTGGACCAGCTGTCTTCGTTCTCCTCCGAGGTGACCCGCGTCGCCCGCGAGGTGGGCACGGAGGGCGAGCTCGGCGGCCAGGCGCAGGTGCCCGGTGTGGCCGGCGTGTGGAAGGACCTCACCGATTCGGTGAACCTCATGGCCGGCAACCTCACGGCCCAGGTGCGCGGTATCTCACAGGTCACCACCGCGGTGGCCAACGGCGATCTGTCGCAGAAGGTGACCGTCTCGGCGCGCGGCGAGGTCGCGCAGCTCGCGGACACGATCAACCAGATGACCGAGACGCTGCGGATCTTCGCGGACGAGGTCACCCGTGTGGCCAACGAGGTCGGTGCGGCGGGGCAGCTGGGCGGTCAGGCGAACGTTCCCGGCGCCGCCGGCACCTGGAAGGACCTCACCGACTCCGTCAACACGGTCTTCCGCAACCTCACCATCGAGGTGCGGGACATCGCCGCGGTGACGACGGCGGTGGCCAACGGCGACCTGTCGCAGAAGGTCACCGTCAACGTG
>NZ_JAMGBF010000064.1 GCF_023516615.1 Streptomyces panaciradicis | reverse complement strand
GCGAACGTTCCCGGCGCCGCCGGCACCTGGAAGGACCTCACCGACTCCGTCAACACGGTCTTCCGCAACCTCACCATCCAGGTGCGGGACATCGCCGCGGTGACGACGGCGGTGGCCAACGGCGACCTGTCGCAGAAGGTCACCGTCAACGTGGCCGGCGAGATGCTGGAGCTGAAGAACACCGTCAACGGCATGGTGGACCAGCTGCAGTCGTTCGGTTCCGAGGTCACGCGCGTGGCCCGCGAGGTCGGTGTCGAGGGTGAGCTGGGCGGCCAGGCGCAGGTGCCGGGCGCGGCCGGCACCTGGAAGGACCTGACGGACTCGGTCAACACCGCGTTCCGCAACCTCACCGGGCAGGTGCGCAACATCGCCCAGGTGACGACGGCCGTGGCCAACGGCGACCTCTCCCAGAAGGTCACCGTGGACGTCTCCGGCGAGATGCTCCAGCTGAAGAA
>NZ_JAMGBF010000063.1 GCF_023516615.1 Streptomyces panaciradicis | reverse complement strand
AGGTGACGACGGCCGTGGCCAACGGCGACCTCTCCCAGAAGGTCACCGTGGACGTCTCCGGCGAGATGCTCCAGCTGAAGAACACCGTGAACACGATGGTGGACCAGCTGTCGGCCTTCGCCGACCAGGTGACCCGGATGGCCCGGGACGTGGGCACCGAGGGCCGCCTGGGCGGTCAGGCGGACGTGCCGGGCGTGGCCGGTACGTGGAAGGAGCTCACCGACTCCGTCAACGGGATGGCGGGCAACCTCACCGCGCAGGTGCGCAACATCGCCCAGGTCACCACCGCGGTGGCCCAGGGCGACCTGTCGCAGAAGATCGACGTGGACGCGCGCGGGGAGATCCTGGAGCTGAAGAACACCATCAACACGATGGTCGACCAGCTCTCCGGGTTCGCCGACCAGGTGACCCGGGTGGCCCGCGAGGTGGGCACCGAGGGCCGCCTCGGCGGTCAGGCGCAGGTGCCCGGCGTGGCCGGCGTGTGGCGGGACCTGACGGACTCCGTGAACGGCATGGCGGGCAACCTCACCGCCCAGGTGCGCAACATCGCGCAGGTGGCCACCGCGGTGGCCCGGGGTGACCTGTCGCAGAAGATCACCGTGGACGCGCGCGGGGAGATCCTGGAGCTGAAGAACACCCTGAACACGATGGTCGACCAGCTGTCGTCGTTCGCGGAGGAGGTCACCAGGGTCGCCCGCGAGGTGGGCACCGAGGGCCAGCTCGGCGGTCAGGCCGAGGTGCAGGGCGTCTCCGGCACCTGGAAGGACCTCACGCAGTCGGTGAACGGCATGGCGAACAACCTGACCCTTCAGGTGCGCTCCATCGCCGACGTCACCACCGCCGTCGCCAAGGGCGACCTGTCGAAGAAGATCACCGTCGACGCCAAGGGCGAGATCCTCGAACTCGTCACGACGGTCAACACCATGGTCGACCAGCTGTCGTCGTTCGCGGAGGAGGTCACCAGGGTCGCCCGCGAGGTGGGCACCGAGGGCCAGCTCGGCGGTCAGGCCGAGGTGCAGGGCGTCTCCGGCACCTGGAAGGACCTCACGCAGTCGGTGAACGGCATGGCGAACAACCTGACCCTTCAGGTGCGCTCCATCGCCGACGTCACCACCGCCGTCGCCAAGGGCGACCTGTCGAAGAAGATCACCGTCGACGCCAAGGGCGAGATCCTCGAACTCGTCACGACGGTCAACACCATGGTCGACCAGCTGTCGTCGTTCGCCGAGCAGGTGACCCGGGTGGCCCGTGAGGTGGGCACGGAGGGCATCCTGGGCGGCCAGGCGCACGTGCCCGGGGTCACGGGCATCTGGAAGGACCTCAGCGACAACGTGAACCTGATGGCCAAGAACCTGACCATCCAGGTGCGCAACATCTCCCAGGTGTCCGCCGCGGTCGCCAACGGCGACCTGACACGTCAGGTGACCATCGAGGCGCGCGGCGAGGTCGCGCAGCTCGCCGACACCATCAACACCATGGTGAAGACGCTGAGCTCGTTCGCCGACCAGGTCACCAAGGTGGCCCGCGAGGTGGGCACGGACGGCATCCTCGGCGGCCAGGCGCACGTACCGGGCGTGGCCGGCACGTGGAAGGACCTGACCGAGTCCGTGAACCAGATGGCGTCCAACCTGACCGGTCAGGTGCGCAACATCGCCATGGTCACCACGGCCATCGCCAAGGGCGACCTGACCAAGAAGATCGACATCGACGCCCGGGGCGAGATCCTGGAGCTGAAGACGACGATCAACACGATGGTCGACCAGCTGTCGTCCTTCGCCGAGGAGGTCACCCGAGTCGCCCGCGAGGTGGGCACCGAGGGCCAGCTGGGCGGTCAGGCACGCGTGCGTGACGTCGACGGCACCTGGCGCGACCTCACCGAGTCGGTGAACGAGATGGCCGGAAACCTCACCCGGCAGGTGCGCGCCATCGCGCGCGTGGCCACCGCGGTGACCCGGGGCGACCTGAACCTGAAGATCGACGTCGACGCGTCCGGCGAGATCCAGGAACTGCAGGACTACATCAACAAGATGATCGCCAACCTGCGCGACACCACGATCGCCAACAAGGAGCAGGACTGGCTCAAGGGCAACCTGGCCCGTATCTCCGCCCTGATGCAGGGCCGACGCGACCTGCAGGACGTCGCCTCGCTGATCATGAGCGAGCTGACGCCGGTGGTCTCCGCCCAGCACGGCGCGTTCTTCCTTTCGATGCCGCTCATGGACCAGGACCTCGGCACCGACGCCGAGGAGCAGTACGAGCTGCGCATGCTCGGCTCGTACGGCTACTCGATGGGGTCCATGCCGACGTCGTTCCGGCCGGGCGAGGCGCTGATCGGGACGGCCGCGCAGGAGAAGCGCACGATCCTGGTGGAGAACGCCCCCAGCGGCTACCTGAAGATCTCCTCCGGCCTCGGCGAGGCGCCGCCCGCGCAGGTGATCGTCCTGCCGGTGCTGTTCGAGGGGAAGGTGCTCGGCGTGATCGAGCTGGCCTCCTTCACGCCCTTCACGCAGATCCAGAAGGATTTCCTCAACCAGATCGCCGAGATGATCGCGACCAGCGTCAACACCATCTCGGTCAACACCAAGACCGAGCAGCTGCTGAAGCAGTCGCAGGAGCTGACCGAGCAACTGCGGGAGCGGTCCGCGGAGTTGGAGAACCGGCAGAAGGCCCTGCAGGCGTCCAACGCCGAACTGGAGGAGAAGGCCGAGCTGCTGGCCCAGCAGAACCGCGACATCGAGGTGAAGAACACCGAGATCGAGGAGGCGCGGCAGGTCCTGGAGGAGCGCGCAGAGCAGCTCGCCGTCTCGATGCGCTACAAGAGCGAGTTCCTGGCCAACATGTCGCACGAGCTGCGCACGCCGCTGAACTCGCTGCTGATCCTCGCCAAGCTGCTCGCCGACAACGCCGACGCCAACCTCACGCCGAAGCAGGTGGAGTTCGCCGAGACCATCCACGGGGCCGGCTCCGACCTGCTGCAGCTGATCAACGACATCCTGGACCTGTCGAAGGTCGAGGCGGGCAAGATGGACGTCTCCCCGACGCGCATCGCGCTCGTCCAGCTCGTCGACTACGTGGAGGCCACCTTCCGGCCGCTGACCGCGGAGAAGGGCCTGGACCTGTCGGTGCGGGTCTCGCCTGAGCTGCCGGCCACCCTGCACACGGACGAGCAGCGCCTCCTGCAGGTGCTGCGCAACCTGCTGTCGAACGCCGTGAAGTTCACCGACTCCGGCTCCGTGGAGCTGGTGATCCGGCCGGCCGGAGCGGACGTGCCGATGGCCATCCGGGAGCAGCTGCTGGAGACCGGCTCGCTCAGCGATCCGGACGCCGGCCTGATCGCCTTCTCGGTGACCGACACCGGCATCGGCATCGCGGCCAGCAAGATGCGGGTGATCTTCGAGGCGTTCAAGCAGGCCGACGGCACCACCAGCCGCAAGTACGGCGGTACGGGCCTGGGGCTGTCGATCTCGCGGGAGATCGCCCAGCTGCTCGGCGGGGAGATCCACGCGCAGAGCGAACCGGGGCGCGGTTCGACCTTCACGCTGTATTTGCCCCTGCACCCCAGCGAACTGCCGCCGCAGGGCTACCAGCAGCCCGTGGCGGCCCTCGGGGCGAGCGATCTGGTGGCCGCGTCGGACCTCTCCCAGCTCTCCGACGTGGAGATCGAGACGCCGGCGGAGGTGAAGTCGTACCAGCAGGCCCAGAACGGCGCCGCGGCGCTCTTCAGGCGCCGCCGCAGGCACGCGCTCGACGCCGGCCAGGGCTCGGCGTCGTCGGAGCAGTGGCCGGCCGAGCAGCAGGCCCCGCAGCCGCAGGTGCACCGGGGCATCCGCTTCGGCGGGCAGAAGGTGCTGATCGTCGACGACGACATCCGCAACGTGTTCGCCCTGACCAGCGTCCTGGAGCAGCACGGTCTGTCGGTGCTCTACGCCGAGAACGGCCGTGAGGGCATCGAGGTCCTGGAGCAGCACGACGACGTAGCGGTCGTCCTGATGGACATCATGATGCCCGAGATGGACGGGTACGCGACGACCACCGCGATCCGCCGGATGCCCCAGTTCGCGGGCCTGCCGATCATCGCGCTGACGGCCAAGGCGATGAAGGGCGACCGGGAGAAGGCGATCGAGTCGGGCGCCTCCGACTACGTGACCAAGCCGGTCGACCCCGATCACCTGCTGACGGTGATGGAGCAGTGGATGCGGGGGGAGTGACGGGAATCATCGATGTTCACACGGAGTTGCTGACTCAGTGTGGCCGGCGCCGTGTAGAAGTACGGGATTCGGGGAACCTTCTGGTCTCCCGGTCCGTTTCTGCTGCGTGCACAGTGACATCGCGGTGACAGGGTGTGGCGACAGGCGGGGTGCGGCTACGATGACCGGCACAAGGACGGGCGGCGAAACGGAGTCGTCCCCAGGGGCGGCGCCCGGTGCACATCCGGGGCGAGGAGGGCGGGCCATGGTGCAGAAGGCCAAGATCCTCCTGGTCGATGACCGGCCGGAGAATCTGCTGGCGCTGGAGGCCATCCTCTCCGCGCTCGATCAGACACTGGTGCGGGCATCGTCCGGGGAGGAAGCGCTCAAGGCACTGCTCACGGACGACTTCGCGGTCATTCTGCTGGACGTCCAGATGCCGGGCATGGACGGTTTCGAGACCGCCGCGCACATCAAGCGGCGCGAGCGGACCCGGGACATCCCGATCATCTTCCTCACCGCGATCAACCACGGCCCGCACCACACGTTCCGCGGCTACGCGGCGGGTGCGGTGGACTACATCTCCAAGCCGTTCGACCCGTGGGTGCTGCGCGCGAAGGTCTCGGTGTTCGTCGAGCTGTACATGAAGAACTGCCAGCTGCGGGAGCAGGCGGCACTGCTGCGCCTGCAGCTGGAGGGCGGCGGAGGCAAGTCCGCGGTCGGCGACTCCAAGGAGCCGGCCGGCCTGCTCGCCGAGCTGTCGGCGCGCCTCGCGGCCGTCGAGGAGCAGGCCGAGGCGCTGTCCAAGCAACTGGACGACGACTCGG
Source organism: Streptomyces panaciradicis (assembly GCF_023516615.1). GTDB lineage: Bacteria > Actinomycetota > Actinomycetes > Streptomycetales > Streptomycetaceae > Streptomyces > Streptomyces panaciradicis. Next base: position 89,244 of record NZ_JAMGBF010000063.1, on the reverse strand, counting down.
CGGACGCGGCGGCGGTGGCCACCGCGGCTCATCTCGAACGCAAACTCACCGGTTTGCGGCGGGCGCTGGACGCGCTGGAGCCGGGCGCCGGAAACACCTCCTCGGTGCCCTCGCAGAACTGACGCCCGCGCGAGGCGCAGTTGCGGATGAGGACGCGTCAGTTCCGCACACGGTCAAGGGCGACACGAACGGGTGAAGCAGCGGGCACACGTGTCGGTCGTCGTCTCCACAGGTAACCTCACACCCATGGCCTCACGTCCCTCCGCTGCCAAGAAGCAGCCCGCGAAGAAGGCGGCGGCTCCGGCGAAGAAGGCCGCCGCGAAAAGGGCCCCGGCGAAGAAGGCGCCCGCCAGGAAGGCCGCCGCCAAGAAGGCCGCGCCGCCGCCGAGGCCGGCGCCGAGCCCGACCGGGGGCATCTACCGGCTGGTGCGCGCGCTGTGGCTCGGCGTCGCGCACGCCGTGGGCGCCGTTTTCCGGGGTATAGGGACGGGAGCGAAGAACCTCGATCCCGCACACCGCAAGGACGGCGTGGCTCTCCTTCTCCTCGGCATCGCCCTGATCGTCGCCGCCGGCACCTGGGCCGACCTGCGCGGCCCCGTCGGCGACCTCGTCGAGATCCTGGTGACCGGCTCCTTCGGCCGCCTGGACCTGCTCGTGCCGATACTGCTCGCGGTCATCGCCGCGCGCTTCATCCGGCACCCGGAGAAGCCCGAGGCCAACGGCCGTATCGTCATCGGCCTGTCCGCGCTCGCCATCGGCGTGCTCGGCCAGGTCCACATCGCCTGCGGCTCGCCCGCCCGCAGCGACGGCATGCAGGCCATAAGGGACGCGGGCGGCCTCATCGGCTGGGCGGCGGCCACCCCGCTGACGTACACCATGGGCGACGTGCTCGCCGTACCGCTGCTCGTACTGCTCACGGTCTTCGGTCTGCTCGTCGTCACCGCCACCCCGGTCAACGCCATCCCGCAGCGGCTGCGGATGCTCGGGGTGCGGCTCGGGATCGTCCACGACCCGTACGTGGGCGAGCCCACCGAGGACGACGAGCGCTACGACGAGCAGTGGCGCGAGGCGATCCCCGCCCGCACCCGCCGCCGCGGCTCCGCCCCCGAGCCGTACGACCCCGACAGTGCGGAGCAGGAGGCCCTCTCCCGGCGCCGGAGCCGCCCCAGGCGCTCCGCGGTGCCCCAGCCCGACATGGGCCGTCAGATGGACGCTGTGGACGTCGCCGCGGCCGCCGCGGCCGCGCTCGACGGCGCCGTCATGCACGGGATGCCGCCCTCGCCCGTCGTCGCCGACCTCACCCAGGGGGTGAGCGTGGGCGACCGCGAGGAGACGCTGCCCACGCCGACGCCGGTCCCGGCCGCGCGCCCCAAGCAGGAGAAGCTCAGGCAGGAGAAGCTCAAGGTCGAGGTCGCCGACCTCACCAAGCCCGCGCCGGAGGCGCCCGCCGAACTGCCCGCGCGCGCGGAGCAGCTCCAGCTGTCCGGCGACATCACCTACGCGCTGCCCTCGCTCGACCTGCTCACCCGCGGCGGCCCCGGCAAGGCGCGCAGCGCCGCCAACGACGCGGTCGTCGCCTCCCTGACGAACGTCTTCACGGAGTTCAAGGTCGACGCCGCCGTCACCGGCTTCACGCGCGGGCCGACGGTCACCCGCTACGAGGTCGAGCTCGGCCCGGCCGTGAAGGTCGAGCGGATCACCGCGCTGACGAAGAACATCGCGTACGCCGTCGCCAGCCCGGACGTGCGGATCATCAGCCCGATCCCCGGCAAGTCCGCCGTCGGCATCGAGATCCCCAACACCGACCGCGAGATGGTCAACCTCGGCGACGTGCTGCGCCTCGCGGCCGCCGCCGAGGACGACCACCCGATGCTGGTCGCGCTCGGCAAGGACGTCGAGGGCGGCTACGTGATGGCCAACCTCGCGAAGATGCCGCACGTCCTCGTCGCCGGAGCCACCGGCTCCGGCAAGTCGTCGTGCATCAACTGCCTCATCACCTCGGTCATGGTCCGCGCGACCCCCGAGGACGTGCGCATGGTCCTCGTCGACCCCAAGCGCGTGGAGCTGACGGCCTACGAGGGCATCCCGCACCTGATCACGCCGATCATCACCAACCCCAAGCGGGCCGCCGAGGCGCTCCAGTGGGTCGTACGCGAGATGGACCTGCGCTACGACGACCTCGCGGCGTACGGCTACCGGCACATCGACGACTTCAACGAGGCCGTCCGCAACGGCAAGGTGAAGACCCCGGAGGGCAGCGAGCGCGAGCTCCAGCCCTACCCGTACCTGCTGGTGATCGTCGACGAGCTCGCCGACCTGATGATGGTCGCCCCGCGCGACGTCGAGGACGCGATCGTGCGCATCACGCAGCTCGCGCGCGCGGCCGGCATCCACCTGGTCCTCGCCACGCAGCGGCCGTCGGTGGACGTCGTCACCGGTCTGATCAAGGCGAACGTGCCCTCCCGGCTCGCCTTCGCCACCTCCTCGCTCGCCGACTCCCGCGTCATCCTCGACCAGCCCGGCGCCGAGAAGCTGATCGGCAAGGGCGACGGCCTGTTCCTGCCGATGGGCGCGAGCAAGCCGACCCGTATGCAGGGCGCGTTCGTGACCGAGGACGAGGTCGCGGCGATCGTCCAGCACTGCAAGGACCAGATGGCGCCCGTCTTCCGGGACGACGTCACCGTCGGCACCAAGCAGAAGAAGGAGATCGACGAGGAGATCGGCGACGATCTCGACCTGCTGTGCCAGGCGGCCGAGCTGGTGGTGTCCACCCAGTTCGGGTCGACGTCCATGCTCCAGCGCAAGCTGCGCGTCGGCTTCGCCAAGGCCGGCCGGCTCATGGACCTCATGGAGTCCAGGGGCATCGTCGGGCCGAGCGAGGGGTCCAAGGCTCGTGACGTTCTTGTGAAGGCCGACGAACTGGACGGAGTGCTCGCGGTGATCCGCGGGGAGGCTTGAGAAAGGCCCCGATCGGGTGCGCCACCGATGTCCGATCGTGACCCACCCGTAAGGGATCATTGAGCAACCGTTTCCCTTCCGCGTACGTCAAGTTGAGGGAAGCGACAAACGCGTGCCCGACCATCGGCGTGTCCGGCCATACCGATGGGCTAACAAGCTCGACCGTCCGGTTGCCCCACCCTTTCGCACCCCCCATAGACTGAACCCTCAGCACAGGTGGCTAAAACGCTCGAAAGGCGCCCCCGTGTCCATCGGCAACTCCCCTGAAGACGAGCGTCCGTTCGAAGACGATCGCGAGCAGCCCCGCCTCTCCGTCGGCCGCGCCCTCAAACAGGCGCGCATCGACGCTGGGCTGACCGTCGACGACGTCAGCAACGCCACCCGGGTCCGCATCGCCATCGTGCACGCCATCGAGGCGGACGACTTCGACCCCTGCGGTGGTGCCGTCTACGCGCGCGGGCACATCCGGACCCTGGCCAAGGCCGTCCACCTCGATCCGGCCCCGCTGCTCGCGCAGTACGACGCCGATCACGGCGGCCGCCCGGCCCCGACCCCGGCGGCCCCGCTGTTCGAGGCGGAACGCATCCGCCCCGAGCGCCGCGGCCCGAACTGGACCGCGGCGATGGTCGCCGCGATCGTCGCCGTGGTCGGCTTCGTCGGGTTCACCGCGTTCAAGGGCGGCGACGACGGCGGCGGCAAGGCCCAGGTCGCCGAGGGATCGACGCCCACGCAGAGCAAGTCCGCCTCGCCGACACCGCACGGCAAGAAGTCCGCCACCCCGAAGTCCGACCCCTCGGACAGCGCCATCGCCGCCGCGCCCCAGGACAAGGTGACCGTCCGCGTCACGGCCCCCGACGGAAAGAGCTGGATCTCCGCCAAGGACCACAACGGCCGGCTGCTGTTCGACGGGCTCCTCGCGCAGGGCGACTCCAAGACCTTCCAGGACAGCCAGAAGATCAACCTCGTCCTCGGCGACGCCGGAGCCATCCAGCTCTACGTCAACGGCAAGAAGATCGAGGACCAGTTCCAGCCGGGCGCGGTGGAGCGCCTGACGTACACCAAGGGCGACCCCCAGGTCGGCTGACCGCACACGCGCACCGAAGGGCCCGGCCGGGATCGGCCGGGCCCTTCGACGTGGACCGTCAGCGGGACAAAGTAGTCTTGAGCCCATGCCTGAACGCCGTACCGTCGCACTCGTCACCCTTGGCTGCGCCCGTAACGAGGTGGACTCGGAGGAGCTCGCAGGCCGCTTGGAGGCGGACGGCTGGGACCTCGTCGAGGACGCCGCGGACGCGGACGTCGCGGTCGTGAACACCTGCGGCTTCGTCGAAGCCGCCAAGAAGGACTCCGTCGACGCCCTCCTGGAGGCCAACGACCTCAAGGGACACGGCAGAACCCAGGCCGTCGTGGCGGTGGGCTGCATGGCCGAGCGGTACGGCAAGGACCTCGCCGAGGCCCTGCCCGAGGCCGACGGCGTGCTCGGCTTCGACGACTACGCGGACATCTCCGACCGCCTGCAGACCATCCTCAGCGGCGGCATCCACGCCGCCCACACCCCGCGCGACCGGCGCAAGCTGCTGCCGATCAGCCCCGCCGAGCGCCAGGACTCCGCGGCCGAGGTCGCCCTGCCCGGACACGCGCCCGCGGACCTCCCCGAGGGCCTCGCGCCCGCCTCGGGCCCCCGGGCACCCCTGCGCCGCCGGCTGGACGGCTCCCCGGTCGCCTCCGTGAAGCTCGCCTCCGGCTGCGACCGCCGCTGCACCTTCTGCGCCATCCCGTCCTTCCGCGGCTCCTTCATCTCCCGCCGCCCGAGCGACGTGCTGAACGAGACCCGCTGGCTGGCCGAGCAGGGCGTCAAGGAGATCATGCTGGTCTCCGAGAACAACACCTCCTACGGCAAGGACCTCGGCGACATCCGCCTGCTGGAGTCCCTGCTGCCCGAGCTGGCCGAGGTCGACGGCATCGAGCGCGTGCGCGTCAGCTACCTCCAGCCGGCCGAGATGCGCCCCGGGCTGATCGACGTCCTGACCTCCACCCCCAAGGTCGCGCCGTACTTCGACCTGTCCTTCCAGCACTCCGCGCCCGGCGTGCTGCGCGCCATGCGCCGCTTCGGCGACACCGACCGCTTCCTGGAGCTGCTCGACACCATCCGGAGCAAGGCGCCCCAGGCGGGCGTGCGCTCCAACTTCATCGTCGGCTTCCCCGGCGAGAGCGAGGCCGACCTGGCGGAGCTGGAGCGTTTCCTCACCGGCGCGCGGCTGGACGCCATCGGCGTCTTCGGGTACTCCGACGAGGAGGGCACGGAAGCGGCGACGTACGAGAACAAGCTGGACGAGGACGTCGTCGCCGAGCGGCTCGCGCACATCTCCCGGCTGGCCGAGGAGCTCGTCTCGCAGCGGGCCGAGGAGCGCGTGGGCGAGACCGCGCACGTCCTCGTGGAGTCCGTGGACGAGGAGGGTGTGTACGGCCGCGGCGCCCACCAGGCGCCCGAGACGGACGGCCAGGTGCTGCTCACGAGCGGCGCGGGTCTGAGCGTCGGCCGTATCGTCGAGGCCAAGGTGGTCGGTACGGAGGGTGTCGACCTGGTGGCCGAGCCGCTCACGGGCTCGCTCGGGTCCAGTGAGGAGGCGGGCAGATGACCGGAGTCCCGGCATCGGCGGCGAACGGTTCCTCCAAGACGGGTCCCGCGCAGGCCGACGCCATTCCTTCCGAGGCGGAAGGCGGCACGAAGCATCCGCGGGGCGCGAAGATCGCGGCCGCGGCCGTCAACCAGGCGAGCGTGTGGAACATCGCCAACCTGCTCACCATGCTCCGGCTGCTGCTCGTCCCCGGCTTCGTCGTGCTGATGCTCGCCGACGGCGGCTACGACCCGGCCTGGCGCTCGGTCGCCTGGGCCGCGTTCGCCGTCGCCATGATCACCGACCTGTTCGACGGCCACCTCGCCCGTACCTACAACCTCGTCACCGACTTCGGGAAGATCGCCGACCCCATCGCCGACAAGGCGATCATGGGCGCGGCGCTGATCTGCCTGTCCGGCCTGGGCGACCTGCCGTGGTGGGTGACGATCGTCATCCTCGGCCGGGAACTCGGGATCACCCTGCTGCGTTTCGTGGTCATCCGGTACGGCGTGATCCCGGCGAGCCGCGGCGGCAAGCTCAAGACGCTCATCCAGGGCGTGGCCGTCGGGATGTACATCCTGGCGCTGACGGGATGGCTGGCCACCCTGAGGTTCTGGGTCATGGGTGTGGCGGTCGTCCTGACGGTGGTCACCGGACTCGACTATGTGAGACAGGCCATTGTGCTGCGCAGGCAGGGAATCGCCGAGCGCAAGGCCGCGTTGGAGGAGACGGAAGCGTGAGTTCCCAGGCCGCCGACGTGGTGAGACTACTGACAGTGAGGGGCGAGACCCTCGCCGTCGCGGAGTCGCTCACCGGTGGGTTGGTTGCGGCGGACGTCACAGGCGTCCCCGGTGCGTCCAAGGCGTTCCGGGGTTCGGTGACGGCGTACGCCACCGAACTCAAGCACGAGCTGCTGGGGGTCGACCCCGACCTGCTGGCGGCGCGAGGAGCGGTGGACCCGCAGGTCGCGGCCCAGATGGCGGCCGGTGTGCGCAAGGCGCTGGGCGCCGACTGGGGCATCGCGACGACCGGAGTCGCGGGCCCGGAGCCGCAGGACGGCCGGCCCGTCGGCACGGTTTTCGTGGCCGTGGACGGGCCCTTCGGCCCTGGATCCGGTTCTGCCTCTGGCGGAAAAGTGGAGGCCCTGCGGTTGAACGGCGACCGTGCGGAAATTCGTAGAGAGAGTGTACGGAGCGTACTCGCACTGCTCCTGACGGAGCTTGCGGGCGAACACAGTGGGAATGAGCGGGCACAGGATACGGAACAGAACGGGGGGTTTTGATGTTTGCAGCCCTGAGTGAACACGACATCGCTCCCCGCACGGCCGCGGCGCGAGGCGGTACGGTGGGGCGTGAAGGATGCGGCTACGCGGTCCGAGGAGGGAGCCACCGATGATTCTGCTCCGTCGCCTGCTGGGTGACGTGCTGCGTCGGCAGCGCCAACGCCAGGGCCGTACTCTGCGCGAAGTCTCCTCGTCCGCCCGAGTCTCACTCGGCTATCTCTCCGAGGTGGAGCGGGGGCAGAAGGAGGCTTCCTCCGAGCTGCTCGCCGCCATCTGCGACGCGCTGGACGTACGGATGTCCGAACTCATGCGGGAAGTGAGCGACGAACTCGCCCTCGCCGAGCTGGCCCAGTCCGCTGCGGCCGCCTCGCCGGCACCGGTTCGCCCGATGCTGGGTTCCGTGTCGGTGACCGGTGTGCCTCCGGAAAGGGTGACCATCAAGGCGCCCGCCGAGGCGGTGGACGTGGTCGCCGCGTGACGTTCACGCGGATGTGCGCTTGACCTGACGACGCACCACGAAGTGTGCGAGTGCCCCGGCCGGGGCCTCACCGGGTGATCCGGAGAGGCGCGGTTCGGGGCTTTCGTGCATGGTGGGGAGGCGGGGGACGGGACTCGGGGCCGCACACAGAATCGGAGTACGCGGATGTACGTCGTGAAGAGCCCGTTGTCCGACCCGGACCTGAAGACCGTCTCCGAGGCGCTCCAGGGGGCGCTCGTCGACCTCCTGGACCTCTCCCTCGTCGCGAAGCAGGTCCACTGGAACGTGGTGGGGCCGCGCTTCCGCTCCGTGCATCTCCAGCTCGACGAGGTCGTGGACTCCGCGCGGACGCACTCCGACACGGTGGCGGAGCGGGCCTCGGCCCTGGGCGTGCCGCCCGACGGACGTGCCGCGACGGTGGCCGCCGGCAGTGGGATCGGGGCGGTGCCCGACGGCTGGATGAAGGACACGGACGCGGTACGGACCCTCGTGGACGCCCTGGGCGCGGTGATCGTGCGGATGCGGGAGCGGGTGGCGGCCACCGGGGACGCGGACCCCGTCAGCCAGGACATGCTGATCGGCATTACGGCGGATCTGGAGAAGCATCACTGGATGTTCCAGGCGGAGAACGGCTGAGGGGACGGACGAGGACGGCGTGCCGGGGGCGGGCGGTCGGTGCGCCCCCTCCGATGGTGAGCGGGTCGTACGGGCGTCGGGGCTGGAGGTGGATCCATGGCACGGCCGACAGTGCGCCGGGGGGTGGCGCTCGGGCTTGGGGTGCTGTGGTGGTGTGCCGCGCTGCGGCTGGCGCTGGCGCCCGGCGCCGGGGTGCTGGAGGGGGCGGTCGTGGCCGGAGGGTGGGGGGTGAGCCTGCTGCCGGTGCACTGTGTGCCCAAGGGGCGGGCCGCCGGAGCCGTGCGCGCGGGCCGGTGGCGGGCGGCCTGGCGGACGGCCGCCGTCACCACGGCATCGCCACTCCGCCGTTCGGACGCAGGATCTGGCCCGTCATGAACGCCGAGGCGTCCGAGGCGAGGTAGAGCACGGCGTGGGCGACGTCCTGGGGCTCGCCCACCCGGCCCAGCGGCGACAGCCGCGCCATCAGCGCCTCGGTCCGCGCCTGCTCCGCGGCCTCGTGGCGCTCGGTCATGGGCGTGCGCGTCCAGCCCGGTGCGACCGCGTTGACGCGGATGCCGTGCTGTCCGACCTCGCTCGCCAGCGTCTTCGTCAGCTGGACGACGGCCGCCTTGGCGGCGCCGTAGCAGAGCAGACCGGGGCGGCCGGAGTCGATGGCGCCGGAGGCCATGGTGACGATGCTGCCGGGGGTCCGGCGGGCCAGCATCGCGCGGGCGGCCTCCTGGCAGGCGTGGAGAACGCCTTTGAAGTTGACGTTCAGGACGCGGTCGAGGTCCTCGTCCCGCGTCTCGAGTACCGGGCTGCTGTGCATGATGCCGGCGATGGCCGCCATCACGTGCAGCTCCTCGCAGGCCGCGACGGCCTGGTGGAGCTGTTCGCGGTCGGTGACGTCGAGGTGGTGCGTACGGGCCGTGCCGCCGGCGTCCTTGATCAGGGTCGCCGTCTCGTGCAGGCCCTGCGCGTCCCGGTCCGCGCAGTGGACCGTGGCACCCGCCTCGGCCAGCAGCAGGGCCGAGGCGCGGCCGATGCCGGCCGCCGCCCCGGTGACGAACGCGGTCCGTCCGGTGAGGTCGTACGCCTTTACGGGCATGCAAGGACGGTACGAGCGTTTCTGACGGGTCGTCAATTGGTCGTCAGTGGCCGGCTTCCGCGGTGGGTGCGGGGGCTCGGGGCGGGGCCCGGCTGGCAGTGGGGGCACCAGTAGGTGGGGCGATCGCGCGAGCCGTCGCCCTGGTCGGCCAGGCGGATGGACGTCCCGCAGCGCAGACAGGGGCGGGGCGCGCGGCCGTACACGAACAGGGCCTGGCCGCTGCGGCCCGTGGTCATGCGGGTCGGGCGGTCCCGGTTGGCCTCCAGGAGCCGCTTGGCCAGCTCCGGCAGCTTCGCCGCGCGCTCGGCGGGCAGGGCGCCGACCGGGAGCCAGGGGGTGACGCCGAGCAGGAAGCACAGCTCGCACTTGTACACGTTGCCGATGCCGGCGAGGTTGCGCTGGTCCAGCAGAGCCTCGCCCAGGGCACGGTCCGGATCGGCGAGGACGTTCGCGAGCGCCCGCTCGGGGTCCCAGTCCGGGCCCAGGAGGTCCGGGCCGAGGTGGCCCACGGCGCGGTCCTCGTCGGCGGTGCGCAGCAGCTCGAGCACGGGGAGGCGGTAGCCGACGGCCGTCTGGTCCGCGGTGCCCAGGATCACGCGGATCTGGTGCGAGGGGCCGCCGGTCCAGCGCCGGCCGTTCGCGTACACCTTCCAGGCGCCGTCCATCCGCAGGTGCGAGTGGAGGGTGAGGCCGCCCTCGATCCGGGTCAGGAGGTGCTTGCCGCGCGCGGTCACGTCCAGGACGGTCCGGCCCGTCAGGTCGGCCGTGGCGTACTTGGGCACGCGGAGGTCGCTGCGGGTCAGCGGCTTGCCCGCGAGGGCGGTGTGCAGGCGTTTCGCGGCCTGCCAGACGGTGTCTCCTTCGGGCATGGATCCAGGGTTGCACGGCTCGTGTCGTCGAAGCGGCCGGGCCGGAGCGCGCCCTAGGCGCGCAGGCGCAGGCCTCTGGGGGTCGCGATGAAGCCTGCTCCTTCCAGGAGGGCGCCGATGGGGGAGGTGAGGGCCTGGGCGTTGTTGATGCGTTCCACCGTGACGGTCCCCAGGGAGCCTGCACGGGCCGCGCCGGCCAGGGCTTCGGCGGCCGGCTGGAGGCGGGGGTCGTCCGTGGCCTTGCCGTCGGGGTCGGCCGGCCAGGCGAGCAGGGTCTTGCCGCCGCGCTCCATGTACAGCGTCAGCTCGCCGTCGACGAGGACCACCAGGGAGCCTGCCTTGCGGCCCGGTTTGTGGCCCGCCCCCGTCGGGGGTTCCGGCCAGGGCAGGGCCGCGCCGTAGGCGTTCGCCGGGTCGGCGGCGGCCAGGACCACGGCTCGGGAGTCGGGGGCCGGACGCGGGCGGCGGTTGGGGGCGGGGGAGCCGTACGAGGCGTACGGGACGTAGCCGGAGCCGCCGCGTGGGCCGCCCGCGCCGGGATCGGCGAAGTCGCGGGGCGAGACGTACTCGTCGCGCGAGGGCGGGGTGGGCGGGAAGCCGTCCGGGTCCTCGGTGAAGCCGGTGATCTCGGAGGAGACGGGGGGCCAGGTCATGTCGTCCATGGGCGGGTGCGGGAGGGCCTCGCCCCGGTCGCGCGCGTTGGACACCGCGCGGAGGCGGTCCACCGCGCCGTCCATCGCGAACTGGGCCGCGCCGAGTCCCTCCACCACATAGCCGCGCCGGGCCTGGCCGCTCTCCTCGAACACGGACAGGATGCGGTACGTCGCCGAGAAGCCGCCCTCGACGCCTTCCGCGGCGACGGCGCCCCGGGTGACCACGCCGTGCCGGTCGAGGAGAGTGCGGGCGAGGGCGTGGGCGCGGACCGTGGGGTCGGGCTCCTGGGAGGGGAGCAGCGACCAGCGGCCGGCGACGGTGGGCGGGCCCGTCCGGGAGGCGGTGCGGGCGGCGGCGGTCAGGGAGCCGTAGCGGCCGCGCGGGACGGTGCGCTTGGCCCGGTGGGCCGTGGAGCCCGCGGTGCGGCCCGAACCCAGCAGGGAGCGCATCGGGGTCAGCGTGTCGTTCGTCAGGCGCCCGGACCAGGCCAGGTCCCAGACGGCGTCCGCCAGTTGGGGATCGGTGGCCTCGGGGTGGGTGGTGGCGCGGACCTGGTCCGCGATCTGCCGGAAGAACAGGCCGTAGCCCCCGGAGAGGGCGTCCAGCACGGACTGGTGCAGGGCGGTCAGTTCCAGCGGGTGGGGTGGGGGCAGGAGGAGCGGGGCCGCGTCCGTCGTGTAGAGGGAGACCCAGCCGTCCTTGCCGGGCAGCGCGCCCGCGCCGGCCCAGACGATCTCTCCGGCGGCGGTGAGCTCGTCGAGCATCGCCGGGGTGTAGCCGGCGACGCGGGAGGGCAGTACCAGCTTCTCCAGGGCGGAGGCGGGGACCGAAGCTCCCTGCAACTGCTCGATCGCCCGGACCAGTCCGTCGATGCCGCGCAGTGCGTGACCCTTGCCGATGTGCTGCCACTGCGGGAGGAACTGGGCGAGCGCTGCCGGGGGCACCGGCTCCAGTTCGTGCCGCAGCGCCGCCAGGGAACGGCGGCGCAGACGGCGCAGCACGGACGCGTCACACCACTCCTGGCCGATGCCCGCGGGATGGAACTCGCCCTGTACGACACGGCCGTTCGCGGCGAGCCGCTGCAGCGCGCCCTCCGTGACCGCCACGCCCAGGCCGAAACGGGCCGCCGCCGTGGCCGACGTGAACGGGCCGTGGGTGCGGGCGTAGCGGGCCAGCAGGTCGCCCAGAGGGTCCTTGACCGGCTCCATGAACGCCTCGGGGACGCCGACGGGCAGCGCGGTGCCGAGTGCGTCGCGCAGGCGCCCGGCGTCCTCGATGGCCGCCCAGTGCTCGGTGCCGCCGACCCGGACCCGGATCGCGCGCCGGGCGGAGGCCAGCTCCTGGACCCAGTGCGGCTCCGCGCCCCGCTCGGCCAGCTCCGCGTCGGTCAGCGGGCCGAGGAGGCGCAGGATGTCGGCGATGCCCTCGGCGTCCTTGACGCGCCGGTCCTCGGTGAGCCACTGGAGTTCGCGCTCCAGCTCGGTCAGCACCTCGGCGTCGAGGAGTTCACGCAGCTCCGCCTGGCCCAGCAGTTCGGCCAGCAGACGCGAGTCCAGGGAGAGGGCGGCGGCCCGGCGCTCGGCGAGCGGTGAGTCCCCCTCGTACAGGAACTGGGCGACGTAGCCGAAGAGGAGGGAACGGGCGAAGGGGGACGGCTCCGGGGTGGTGACCTCCACCAGACGCACCTTGCGGGCCTCGAGGTCGCCCATCAGCTCGACGAGGCCGGGCACGTCGAAGACGTCCTGGAGGCATTCGCGGACGGCTTCGAGGACGATCGGGAACGAGCCGAACTCGCTGGCCACCTCCAGCAGTTGCGCGGCGCGCTGGCGCTGCTGCCAGAGCGGGGTGCGCTTGCCGGGATTGCGGCGCGGGAGCAGCAGCGCGCGCGCGGCGCACTCGCGGAACCGGGACGCGAACAGGGCCGATCCGCCGACCTGGTCGGTGACGATCTGGTCGACCTCGCCCTTGTCGAAGACGACGTCCGCCGCGCCCACGGGGGCCTGGTCGGCGTCGTACTCGGTGCCCGCCTTCGTCGGTTCCCGGTCGAGCAGGTCCAGGCCCATGAGGTCGGCGTCGGGCAGACGCAGGACGATGCCGTCGTCGGCGTGCATGACCTGCGCGTCCATGCCGTAGCGCTCGGAGAGCTTGGCGCCGAGGGCGAGCGCCCACGGGGCGTGCACCTGCGCGCCGAACGGGGAGTGGACGACCACCCGCCAGTCGCCCAGCTCGTCCCGGAAGCGCTCGACCACGATCGTGCGGTCGTCGGGGATGTGACCGCAGGCCTCACGCTGCTCGTCCAGGTAGGACAGGACGTTGTCCGCCGCCCAGGCGTCCAGCCCCGCCGTGAGCAGGCGCAGCCGGGCGTCGTCCTTGGGCAGGGAGCCGACCTCGCGCAGGAACTGGCCCAGCGCCCGGCCCAGTTCGAGCGGGCGGCCGAGCTGGTCGCCCTTCCAGAAGGGCAGCCGGCCCGGGACGCCCGGCGCGGGGGAGACCAGCACGCGGTCGCGGGTGATGTCCTCGATCCGCCAGGAGCTGGTGCCGAGCGTGAACACGTCGCCGACCCGGGACTCGTAGACCATCTCCTCGTCGAGTTCGCCGACCCGGCCACCGCCCTTCTTGGGATCGGATCCGGCGAGGAAGACCCCGAAGAGGCCGCGGTCGGGGATGGTGCCGCCCGAGGTCACGGCGAGGCGCTGGGCGCCCGGACGGCCGGTGACGGTGCCCGCGACGCGGTCCCACACCACGCGCGGGCGCAGCTCGGCGAACGCGTCGGACGGGTAGCGGCCCGCGAGCATGTCCAGGACCGCGGTGAACGCCGACTCGGGCAGGGACGCGAAGGGGGCCGCGCGGCGGACCGTGGCCAGCAGGTCGTCGACCTGCCAGGTGTCCAGGGCCGTCATGGCGACCAGCTGCTGGGCGAGGACGTCCAGCGGGTTGGCGGGGACCCGCAGGGACTCGATGGAGCCGGTGCGCATGCGCTCGGTGACCACCGCCGCCTGGACCAGGTCACCGCGGTACTTGGGGAAGACCACGCCGGTGCTGACCGCGCCGACCTGGTGGCCCGCGCGGCCCACGCGCTGCAGGCCCGAGGCGACCGAAGGGGGCGACTCGACCTGGACGACCAGGTCGACGGCGCCCATGTCGATGCCCAGTTCCAGGCTGGACGTCGCCACCACCGCGGGCAGGCGGCCCGCTTTGAGGTCCTCCTCGACCAGCGCCCGCTGCTCCTTGGAGACCGAGCCGTGGTGAGCGCGCGCGATGACCGGCGGGGCGCCCTGCGCGGCTCCCGAGCCACCCATGAGCTCGGCCGGGGCGTGGTGCTCGTCCAGGGGTTCGCCGGTGGCGCGCTCGTACGCGATCTCGTTGAGCCTGTTGCACAGGCGCTCCGCGAGGCGGCGGGAGTTGGCGAACACGATCGTGGAGCGGTGGGCCTGGACGAGGTCGGTGATCCGCTCCTCGACATGCGGCCAGATCGAGGGGCGCTCCGCCCCTTCCGAGCCGTCGGCCACCGGTGAGCCGCCCAGCTCGCCCAGGTCCTCCACCGGGACGACGACCGACAGGTCGAACTCCTTGCCCGACTTCGGCTGGACGATCTCGACCTTGCGGCGCGGTGACAGATAGCGGGCCACCTCGTCCACCGGGCGGACGGTCGCCGACAGGCCGATGCGGCGGGCGGGCCTGGGCAGGAGCTCGTCCAGGCGCTCCAGGGAGAGCGCGAGGTGGGCACCGCGCTTGGTGCCGGCCACCGCGTGCACCTCGTCCAGGATCACCGTCTCCACACCGGTCAGCGCGTCGCGGGTCGACGACGTCAGCATCAGGAAGAGGGACTCGGGGGTGGTGATCAGGATGTCCGGGGGGCGGGTGGCCAGGGCGCGGCGCTCGGCGGCGGGGGTGTCGCCGGAGCGGATGCCCACCTTCACCTCGGGCTCGGGCAGGCCGAGGCGGACGGACTCGTGGCGGATGCCGGTGAGGGGGCTGCGGAGGTTGCGCTCCACGTCCACCGCGAGGGCCTTCAGCGGCGACACGTACAGGACCCGGCAGCGCTTCCTCGGGTCGGCGGGCGGGGGTGTGGAGGCGAGCTGGTCCAGGGCGGCGAGGAAGGCGGCCAGGGTCTTGCCCGAGCCGGTGGGGGCGACCACCAGCACGTCCGAGCCCTCTCTGATGGCGTTCCACGCGCCCGCCTGGGCCGCGGTGGGCGCGGAGAAGGCCCCCGTGAACCAGCCGCGGGTCGCGGGGGAGAAGCCGTCGAGGGCCCGTTGAGCGTCGCTGACCATGCGTCCATCCTGCACCCGGCCACTGACAATACGGTTGACCTGCGGGTTCGCGGCGCGAGAGCGACGAGTGGGGCGGGGAGCGCGGGTGCGGCTCGGCGGGCCGGGAGGGCGTGGCGGAGAATCGGCTGTATGGCGGAATTCGGTGAGGAGGCGGCTCGGCACTGGCGGTACGCCGACCTGCCCGGCGTCGATCTGCTGCGGGCCCGGTACGTCCGCAAGACGTTCGTGCGCCACACCCATGAGCACTTCGTCATCGCGGCCATCGCCGACGGGGTCGAGGTCTTCCACCACCGCGGCGCCGACCAGTACGCGGGGGCGGGGGCTCTCGCGCTGGTCAATCCCGACACCTCGCACACGGGCCGGGCCGGGGTGCCCGAGGGCTGGCGGTACGGGGCCGTCTACCCGTCGCCTGACGTCGTCGCCGAGATCGCCGCCGAGACGACCTCCCTCCGCGGGGCGCCGGGATTCGTCAGCCCCGTCCTCGACGACCCGTACGCGGTCCGGCTCGTCCACCAGGTCCTGCGGGCCGCCGACGAGGGCAACGCGCTGGCGGCCGACACCTTGCTGCGGATCGCCGTCACCCGGCTGCTGCGGCTCAACGGCGGTCCGCTGCCGCAGCGGGCCGTGCGGACGGCGGGGGCCCGGGTCGCCGCACGCGCGCGTGCCGTGCTGGAGGAGCGGATGGCCGAGCCGCCGACGCTGGAGACGCTGGCGGGTGATCTCGGGACCAGTCCGTTCGCGCTGCTGCGGGCCTTCCGGGACGCCTACGGGATGCCGCCCCACGCCTGGCTGACGGACGCCCGGGTGCGGCGGGCGCGGCGGCTGCTCGACGGCGGGACGGCGCCCGCCCAGGCGGCCGTCGCCGTGGGCTTCACCGACCAACCGCATCTGAACCGGCACTTCGCACGGATCGTCGGCGTTCCACCGGGGGCCTACCAGCGGGAGCGCAAGAACGTACAAGACGCAGGTCCGCCGTCCCCGTAGCGTCCGGGGCGTGGCAGAACAGACAGCTCTCGCAGACACAGGAGCCGGTGACGCAGGCAAGACGGACGCCGCCGTGGTCCGGGACGCGCTCGGAGTCGGCGTCGCCGTCGGACTGTCCGGGTTCGCCTTCGGGGTGACCTCGGCCGGCGGCGGGCTCACCCTGGGGCAGACCTGCGTGCTCAGCCTCCTGGTGTTCACCGGCGCGTCCCAGTTCGCGCTCGTCGGAGCGCTCGCGGCCGGAGGCAGCCCCTTCACGGCGGCCGCCGGAGCGTTCTTCCTCGGTGTGCGCAACGCCTTTTACGGGCTGCGCCTGTCGCAGGTGCTGGCCCTTCCGCGCCTGCTGCGGCCGTTCGCCGCGCAGTGGGTCATCGACGAGACGACGGCGGTCGCGCTCGCGCAGCCCACGCGGCGTGGTGCCCGGATCGGGTTCACCGTGACCGGGCTCAGCCTGTACCTGCTGTGGAACCTCACCACCCTGCTCGGCGCCCTGGGCGCCAAGGCCATCGGGGACACGGACGCGTGGGGCCTGGACGCCGCCGGACCCGCCGTCTTCCTGGCCCTGCTCGCGCCGATGCTGAGGTCCGCCACCGAGCGTGCCGTCGCCGGGCTCGCCGTCGTGCTGGGGCTCGGGCTGCTGCCCGTGCTGCCCGCCGGTGTGCCCGTCCTGGTGGCCGCGCTGGCCGCTCCCGCCGTCCTGCTCCTGAAGGGACGCCGCGACGGCCGGGCGCCCGGTGACGTGACGGGGGAGGACCGTTGAGCACCTGGATCGCCATCGGCCTGACGGCTCTCGGATGCTACGCCGTCAAGGTTGCCGGCCTGTTCGTCCCCGAAGGAGCCCTGCGGCGGCCGTTCGTCCGGCGGCTGGCGGCCTTGCTGCCGGTGGCACTGCTGGCCGCGCTCACCGCCCAGCAGACCTTCGCCGACGGGCGCGCCCTGGTGCTGGACGCGCGTGTGGCCGGCGTTCTCGCGGCCGCTGTCGTGCTGGTTCTGCGCGCCCCCTTCCTGCTCGTGGTGGCCGCGGGAGTGGTGGTGACCGCCGGGGTGCGGGCCATGGGCGGGTGAGGAGTGCGAGGCCACGGGCGGGTGAGGGGCGCGGGCCGTCAGCCGATGGAGCGGCCGTACGCCCGGAGGGCGCGCAGTGCCTCGATCGTCACCTGGGGGCGCGCCTCCAGGGCGATGCCCGGCGCCCACTGACGCCACCGGATCGGCCAGCCGCCGTCCTCCTGCTGAGCCGCCGCGAGGAAGTCCAGGGAGCGCTCCATCTCGTCGTCGGTGAACCACGCGCGCGCGAGCGAACTCGGCGTCCTCGCGTAGTCGTGCGGGAAGTGGTGCTCACCGGGGGCGTAGCCGGGCGCCACCGGGTAGGCGGCGAGGTCGTCCGGGTCCAGTGCTGCCAGCCGGTGCTCGCGCACCAGACGGCCGAGCCGGTCGGCGGCCGCCTCCGCGCGCGGGCGGTCGGGAGCGGAGTCCAGGAAGGCCACGGCGGCCTCGATCTCGTAGGGGTGGGACTTCTCCAGCGAATCGATCGCCTGCCAGCAGAAGTCGGTGGCCCGGAACAGCCAGGCGTGCCACACCTCGTTGCGGTGCAGCAGGCCGACGACCGGCCCGGTGGCGAGCAGTTCGCTCGGCGGGTCGTCCACGATCGGCATGAAGGGGGCGGCGGGGTAGCCCCGCTGGCTGGGATGGATCGCCGGCAGCGCGCCGTCCGCCGTCGAGACGGAGGTCAGGTAGCGGCACACCCGCTCCACGCGCTGGCCGCCGCAGCGCCCGATGGAGTCCAGGACGCGCAGGGCGTGCCCGGTGTGCAGCGGCTGGCTGACCGGGCCGCGCAGGTCGGGCTCCAGGGCGTGGCCGTATCCGCCGTCCTCGTTGCGGTAGGCGTCCAGGGCGGTCTCCACCGGGTCGGCGCCGCCGTTCAGGAAGTGGTGGGCGAAGAGGCGCTGTTCCAGCACGCGCGCGGTGAGCCAGACGAAGTGCTCGGCGCGGAAGAGCGGGGAGCGCGCCGGGGGTGTGACGGGGAGTGGGGAAGCTCCGGTTTCGGACATGCGACAGACCGTAGGGCGGAAAGCGGTCTCGGCAAGCGGTCACGTCTCAGGCCACCCCCGGGGGCGGGATACTGGAGGCATGCGGTTGACGGTCTTCTGGCAGCGGATGGCGGATCACTTCGGCTCGGGGTACGCCGACACCTTCGCGCGCGACCACGTGATGACGGAGCTGGGCGGGCGCACGGTGCACGAGGCACTGGACGCCGGCTGGGACGCCAAGGACGTGTGGCGTGTGGTCTGCGCGGTCATGAACGTTCCGCGCGAGAGGCACTGATCGGTCACGAAGATCGCAGGGCGGGAGATGATTGTCCTACCCGTGGGCGAGACTTGAGCCGTGGCACCCACTGACGAGACCGAGCCGCACGCCCGGCATGCCTCCCCGTTCGGCACGACGCCGCCCGACCGTCCCCCGGCCGACGGCGCCGTCCCCGGCGCGCGCATGCCGCGCTGGCTGCCGCGGGCCGTGGTGCTGGTGCTCTCCCTGTACGCCGCCTTCCAGCTGGGCACTTGGGCGTTCCACCAGCTCACCGGCCTGTTGATCAACATCCTCATCGCGTTCTTCCTGGCCCTCGCCATCGAGCCCGCGGTGAGCTGGATGGCCGCGCGCGGCATGCGCAGGGGACTGGCCACCGCCCTCGTCTTCCTGGCCGTGATGATCGCGGCCGCGGGCTTCGTCACCCTGCTCGGCTCGATGCTGGCCGGCCAGATCATCAAGATCGTCGAGGATTTCCCGAACTACCTCGACTCGGTCATCAACTGGGTCAACGCGCACTTCCACACCCATCTGAAGCGGGTGGACGTCCAGAAGGGCCTGCTGCGCTCCGACTGGCTGCGCAACTACGTGCAGCACAGCGC
Source organism: Streptomyces panaciradicis (assembly GCF_023516615.1). GTDB lineage: Bacteria > Actinomycetota > Actinomycetes > Streptomycetales > Streptomycetaceae > Streptomyces > Streptomyces panaciradicis. The sequence continues at coordinate 70,504 of NZ_JAMGBF010000063.1, read as the reverse complement.
CACGGGCGTCCTCGACGTGTCCGCCCAGGTCCTCGGTGGGCTCTTCCAGCTGCTGACGGTCACGCTGTTCTCGTTCTACTTCGCCGCCGACGGGCCGCGTCTGCGCCGCACGATCTGCTCGGTACTGCCGCCCGCCCGGCAGGCCGAGGTGCTGCGGGCCTGGGAGATAGCCGTCGACAAGACCGGCGGGTACCTGTACTCGCGCGGACTGATGGCGCTCATCTCCGGCATCGCGCACTACATACTGCTGCAGATCCTGGGCGTGCCGTACGCGCCCGTGCTCGGCGTCTGGGTGGGCCTGGTCTCGCAGTTCATCCCGACCATCGGCACCTACCTCGCGGGCGCCCTGCCGATGCTGGTCGCGTTCACCGTCGATCCCTGGTATGCGTTGTGGGTGCTGGTCTTCGTCGTGGTCTACCAGCAGTTCGAGAACTACGTGCTGCAGCCCAAGCTGACCGCGAAGACCGTCGACATCCACCCCGCCGTCGCCTTCGGCTCGGTCATCGCCGGCACCGCGCTCCTCGGCGCGGTCGGCGCGCTGATCGCCATTCCGGCGGTCGCCACGCTACAGGCGTTCCTGGGGGCGTACGTGAGGCGGTACGCCGTCACGGACGACCCCCGGGTGCACGGGCACCGGCGCGGAGGCCCGGGGTCCGGACTCCTCACGCGCGCCAGACAGCTCCGGGTGCGCCGGGCGGACGACGCACCGCTGGAGGAAGAGCCCGAGGGCAGTTCTTCCTGAAGGGCCTGAGGCCGGCTCCTGCCCAGGGGCCGAGGCCGCCCTTTCTCGTGCTCCCGAGGGCGGTTCGTCCCTGACGGGGTCCGCCTTTCCCGCCGCGCCGGAGCGGACGTCTGCCTCGCTCCCGGCTCGTCTCCGGCCCGCCACGGGACCGCGGACGTAGTCTCGGAGGTGCCGCGTGGTGCGCTTGACACGAAAATCGAACATCCATTCTTATGGAGGCTCCGGCGAGCCTCTCGACGGGTGATTCGAACCGTTTTCAACGGATAAGAACCCGAGTTATCCACAGGCCGGACGGGCGTCGGGGCGCATTGTCAGTGGCAGGCGTTAGCGTCTTTGACGTGAAGCGATCGACTCAAGCAAATCGGGTGGAACCCATGGCAGGAACCGACCGCGAGAAGGCCCTGGACGCCGCGCTCGCACAGATTGAACGGCAGTTCGGCAAGGGCGCCGTGATGCGCCTCGGCGAGCGGCCGAACGAGCCCATCGAGGTCATCCCCACCGGGTCGACCGCGCTCGACGTCGCCCTCGGCGTCGGCGGCCTGCCGCGTGGCCGTGTGGTGGAGGTCTACGGACCGGAGTCCTCCGGTAAGACCACGCTGACCCTGCACGCGGTGGCCAACGCGCAGAAGGCCGGCGGCCAGGTGGCCTTCGTCGACGCGGAGCACGCCCTCGACCCTGAGTACGCGAAGAAGCTCGGCGTCGACATCGACAACCTCATCCTCTCCCAGCCGGACAACGGCGAGCAGGCCCTGGAGATCGTGGACATGCTGGTCCGCTCCGGCGCCCTCGACCTCATCGTCATCGACTCCGTCGCCGCGCTCGTCCCGCGCGCGGAGATCGAGGGCGAGATGGGCGACAGCCACGTCGGTCTGCAGGCCCGTCTGATGAGCCAGGCCCTGCGGAAGATCACCAGCGCGCTCAACCAGTCCAAGACCACCGCCATCTTCATCAACCAGCTCCGCGAGAAGATCGGCGTGATGTTCGGCTCCCCGGAGACCACCACCGGTGGCCGGGCGCTGAAGTTCTACGCCTCGGTGCGCATCGACATCCGCCGCATCGAGACCCTGAAGGACGGCACGGAGGCGGTCGGCAACCGCACCCGCTGCAAGGTCGTCAAGAACAAGGTCGCGCCGCCCTTCAAGCAGGCCGAGTTCGACATCCTCTACGGCCAGGGCATCAGCCGCGAGGGCGGCCTGATCGACATGGGCGTGGAGCACGGCTTCGTCCGCAAGGCCGGCGCCTGGTACACGTACGAGGGCGACCAGCTCGGCCAGGGCAAGGAGAACGCGCGCAACTTCCTGAAGGACAACCCCGACCTGGCCAACGAGATCGAGAAGAAGATCAAGGAGAAGCTCGGCGTGGGCGTGCGGCCGGAGGAGCCGGCGGCGGAGCCGGGCGTGGACGCCGCGGCCGGCGCTGCCACGGACGACGCCGGGAAGACGGTGCCCGCACCGGCGGCCAAGGCGACCAAGGCCAAGGCCCCGGCCGTCAAGAGCTGACCCCGTGACACGGCGAACCGACTGGGCGGAGTACACCCACCCCGACGCACCACGCGGTCGGGGTGGGAGAGACGACGGGGGTTTTGCCGGTCCGGGCGGCGAGGCGGACGGGGAAGAAGCGCGGCAGGACGCGGACGGGGGACACGGCCGCGCCGGCGCGTACGGCACGGGGTCGTCGTACGGCAGCAGGAAGTCTTCGGACCGGGGCGGCCCGTACGGGGACGGTCTGTACGGGGATGATCCGTACGGGGACGGTCGGTACGGCGACGGCGACGGCTCGTACGGCGGGGAGTGGCCGGGTGAGGGCTCGGCGGGCTCCGGGCGCGCTGGGCGCGACGTGGCCCCGGCCGACGGAGGTCCGCGCCGTCGAGGCGGCCGGACCGGTGGCGCGGGCGGCTCCCGAGGGCGTCGCGGGCGACGCGGCGGAGAGCCGTTCGGTGAGGACGGGGGCTCCTCCTCCTTGTCGAGGGCCGAGCGGGAGGAGCCGCCCGCGGACCCGGTGGAGCAGGCACGGGCGATCTGCCTGCGCCTGCTCACCGGGACTCCGCGCACGCGCAAGCAGCTCGCGGACGCCCTGCGCAAGCGGGAGATCCCGGACGAGGCGGCCGAGGAGGTGCTGTCGCGGTTCGAGGAGGTCGGGCTGATCAACGACAGCGCGTTCGCGGACGCCTGGGTGGAGTCCCGGCACCACGGCCGCGGGCTTGCCCGGCGGGCCCTGGCGCAGGAGCTGCGCACCAAGGGCGTGAATTCCGAGCTGATCGACGTGGCCGTCGCCCAGCTCGACTCCGAGCAGGAGGAGGAGACCGCGCGCGAACTCGTCGCCCGCAAGCTGCGCTCCACTCGCGGGCTCGACCGCGACAAGCGCCTCCGCCGTCTTGCGGGCATGCTCGCCCGCAAGGGCTACTCCCAGGGCATGGCCCTGCGCGTGGTCCGGCAGGCGCTGGAGGAGGAGGGGGAGGACACGGAGTTCCTGGGAGACGAGGGGTACTGACGGGGGAGCGACTCCTCGCCGCGGGTGCCGTCCGATCGTCCCCCGGAACTCCGGGCCGGCCCCGCCCCTACGGCGTCACCGGCAACCCCGCCGCCCTCCATGCCTGGAAGCCCCCGATCAGATCGGTGGCCCGGGACAGCCCCAGGGTGTGCAGCGACGCGGCGGCGAGACTCGACGCGTAGCCCTCGTTGCAGATCACCACGACGCGCAGATCGTGGCCGGTGGCCTCGGGAAGGCGGTGGCTGCCCTGGGGATCGAGCCGCCACTCCAGCTCGTTGCGCTCGACGACGAGCGCGCCGGGGATCAGGCCGTCCCGCTCCCGCAGGGCCGCGTACCGGATGTCCACCAGTACGGCCTCGCCCGCCCGCGCGGCGGCGTGCGCCTCCTCGGGCCCGATCCGCTCGTACCCCTCGCGTACCCGCTCCAGCAACTCGTCGATGCCCACGGGCCGTTCGTCCGCGCCGCTCACTGCCAGTCCTCCGGACGCTCGACCTGCTCCAGCCGCAGGACCTGGCCCACGCGGCTGTAGCGGCGGATCTGCGGGAGCGGCGGGTAGTAGGCGTGGACGGAGATCGCGTGCCCGTCGGTGGACTCGTTGAGGACCTCGTGCACGTGGTGGCGGCCGAAGGAGCGTCCCTCGCCCGCCGGCAGCCGGCGCTCCCGGTCCACGTCGTCGGCGAGTTCAAGGGTCCGCCAGCCGTCGGCGGGCAGTCGGGCGGCGAGCGCGTTCTCCTTGAGCTCACCGGCCGCGGTGACGAAGGCGCCGACGGACTCGGCGTGATCGTGCCAGCCGGTGCCCGTACCGGGCGGCCAGCCGATCAGCCAGGCCTCGCTGCCGCCGGGCCCCACCAGGCGCGCCCAGGTGCGGCCCTCGGGGTCGAGCGGGAGAGAGGCGATCAGCTCGGCGTCGGCGGCCGTGCGCCGCACGAAGTCGAGGAGGTCGGCCTGCGTCGGCGCGGAGGCCGAGGCCGCCGAAGCCGTCGTAGGCACGGGGACAGAGGGGGAGACAGACACGGGGCACCGTCCTGAGAAGCGTTCGCGGGGAGCGCGCGGCGGCTTCGGAGCAGCTCGAAAGCGGCGCGCGCGAAGAAGAAAGGGGACGCGAATTCAGCAGGACGGACGACACACGCAGCCCGCGTAGCGGACGAGGTCCATATGGACCCTCCGCCACAGGCGCACACAGGTGTCGGTCATGGTCGGGAGTACACCATGGCGGTGCGGAGCGGTCAACTCACCGTCACTATGTGGACCGCACAGTGAGGGGGAGCCCCGCGGCGCGCCACCGCCCCCACCTCAGCGCACGAGCGCCACCCCTCACCGCATCCCCGCGCTCGCCCCCGCTCCCGCCTCGGACCCCGCCTCGGACCCCGCCTCGGACCCCGCCTCGGTCTCCGTCTTCGCCGGTCCGCCCAGGATCGCCTCCGCCGCCGCGTACAGGTCGGCCGGGCGTACCCCGCCGAAGGCGGTGACCAGGTGGCCGTCGGGGCGTACGAGGAGGACGGAGTGCGCGGCGGCGCCCGGGTAGCTCTCGGCGACCAGAAGTTCGGCCGGGTGCGGCAGTGCGGCCACGGCGGCCGCCAGGCGGGGCATGACGCCGGCGGTCACCCAGTGCTTGCGGTCCCACACGCCCGTGCCCGGCGCGACGAGGACGACCAGCAGGGCCCCGCGTCCGAGCCGGTCGCGCAGCTGGACGAAGGTGCCGTCCTCCGCGGTCACCCGCACGTCGGCGACCGGCGCGCCGAGCTCCGTGTCGACCGGCACCTCGCCCTCCAGATGCCGGGGCGCCAGCGGTGAGAGGGCGTACGCCCCCGGCGCGCCGAGCGGCCCGCGCCCCAGGTGACCGTCCGTGAGCAGTGCGTCGGCGCCCCGGGCGGAGCCGGGGACGTAGGCGCGCAGCCCTCCGCCGCCGCGCAGCAGCGGCAGTACCTGGTCGGCGGCGCGCAGCCGGGCGGCGACCGCGCCGCGCCGTTCCGACTGGTAGCTGTCGAGCAGGGCCTCGTGCGGTCCGTGGTGCCAGGCCAGGGCCAGCTTCCAGGCGAGGTTGTCGGCGTCCCTGAGCCCCTCGTCGAGCCCCTGGGTGCCGAGCGCGCCCAGCAGGTGCGCTGCGTCCCCCGCGAGGAAGACCCGGCCGGCCCGCCACCGGCGGGCGAGCCGGTGGTGGACGGTGTGGACGCCGGTGTCGAGGAGTTCGTACGGCGGTGTGGAGCCCCCGGTCCAGCCGGCCAGCGTCTCCCGGATGCGGGCCAGCAGCAGTTCGGGCGTGACCAGGTCCTTGCCCGGTGGCAGCAGCCAGTCCAGGCGCCACACCCCGTCCGGCAGCGGGCGCCCGGTGATCTCCCCGCCCGACGGCCCGGACGTCCGCCACGGCGGCATCCGATGGAGCAACGCCCCCTCGAAGGGAAGGTCCGCGCGCAGCGCCGCCACGGCGTGCCGTTCCACCGCGGTACGGCCGGGGAAGCGGATGTCCTGGAGCTTGCGCACGGTGGAGCGGACGCCGTCGCAGCCGACGAGGTAACTGCCGCGCCACCACGTGCCCTTGGGGCCGCGGGTGTGGGCCGTGACGCCCGTGGGTTCCTGCTCGACGGTGTCGACGCGGCTGTCGGTGGCGATCTCGACCAGCGGTTCGCCCGCCAGGGACTCGCGCAGGGCGCCGGTCAGGACGTGCTGGGCGATGTGCAGGGGAGCGGGGTCGGTGTCGTCGTCGAAGGTGATCTCGCGCATCACCTGCTTGCGCCGCAGCGACCGCCATCCGGTCCAGCGCGCGCCGGCCTCGTCGACCGGCAGACCGGTCAGCCGCTGCATCAGGGCGGCGGTGTCCTCGCGCAGCACCACCGTGCGCGCCGGACGCGGTTCGTCCTTTCCGGGCCCCTCGTCCAGGACGACGGAGGGCACCTCCTGACGCGCCAGCGCCAGGGCGAGCGTGAGCCCGACGGGCCCCGCTCCGACGATGATCACCGGGTCCACGGCGCGGCGCCCCCTGCCCGCGGTGGTGTCCTGAGGGACGTATGTGAACAGGAAGTTGGAGCAGGGTGCACGATCACAGAACGTATGCAACCCATTGTCGTTGTTTGCGTCAAGTGACGGAGGCAGTGGCGATCATGCCACTGCCTCCATGTGGGTCAAGCCACTTGAGTGATCATCAGCTCATACGGAGGCGCCGGTCCCGAAACCGCCGCCGACCGCGGCGGGGTTCATCTCCACCTGGTCCTCCGAGAGGACCGCCCCGGTGCTTCGCTTGCTGCGGCGCAGCCGGCCCTCGAGCCAGCTCGCGAAGCTCGTGAGGATGAAGTTGACCACGATGAAGATGATCGCCACGCCGATGAAGCTGGGGATGACGTTGGCGTAGTTGGCCGCGAACGTGCTGCGGGCGTTCAGCAGTTCGGTGTAGCCGATCATCACGCCACCCAGCGCGGTGTCCTTCACGATGACGACGAGCTGGCTGACGATGGCCGGCAGCATGGCCGTGACCGCCTGCGGGAGCAGGATGCTGGTCATCGTCTGGCCCTTGCGCAGGCCGATGGCGTACGCGGCCTCGGTCTGGCCCCTGGGCAGGGCGAGGATGCCCGCGCGGACGACCTCGGCGAGGACGGAGGCGTTGTAGAGCACCAGGCCGGTGACGACCGCGTACAGCGGCCGGTCCTCGGTGGTGACGTTCGTGGAGCGGGCGAAGAACTCGTTCGCGAACAGCATCAGCAGCAGGACCGGGATCGAGCGGAAGAACTCGACCACGACGCCGGCCGGTCCGCGCACCCACCGGTGGTCGGACAGGCGTGCGATGCCGAAGAAGGCGCCCAGCGGAAGGGCGATGACCATCGACAGCGCGGCGGCCTTCAGGGTGTTGCCGAGGCCGGGCAGCAGATACGTCGTCCACGCCTCCGACGTGGTGAACGGCTGCCACAGGCTCCACTTCAGCTGGCCCTTGTCGTCCATCTTCTGCCAGACCCACCACAGCAGCAGGCCGAGCAGGAGGACGAAGACCACCGAGAGGACGACGTTGCGCCGCTTGGCCCGGGGGCCGGGGGTGTCGTAGAGAACGGAGCTCATCGCTTCACCGCCAGTCGCTTGCCCAGCCAGCCCAGGATCAGGCCGGTGGGAAGGGTCAGTACGACGAAGCCGAGGGCGAAGACCGCGCCGATGAGCAGCGTCTGGGCCTCGTTCTCGATCATCGTCTTCATCAGGGCCGCGGCCTCGGCGACACCGATCGCGGCCGCCACCGTGGTGTTCTTGGTCAGCGCGATCAGGACGTTGGCCAGCGGGCCGATGACCGAACGGAACGCCTGCGGCAGCACGATGAGGCGCAGGGTCTGGCTGAAGCTCAGCCCGATGGCGCGGGCCGCCTCCGCCTGTCCGAGGGGCACGGTGTTGATGCCCGAGCGCACCGCCTCGCAGACGAACGCCGCGGTGTAGGCGACGAAACCGAGCACCGCCAGCCGGAAGCCCTGGATCTTGAAGTCGGTCGCGCCCATGGTCACGCCGAAGATGTCGGCGAGGCCCAGCGAGTTGAAGACGATGATGACCGTCAGGGGGATGTTCCGGACGATGTTGACGTAGGCGGTGCCGAATCCGCGCATCAGGGGGACCGGACTGACCCGCATCGCCGCCAGGAGAGTGCCCCAGACCAGGGAGCCCAGGGCGGAGATGACGGTCAGTTTCACCGTCATCCAGAACGCCCCCAGGACGTCATAACCATGAAGAAAGTCGAACACGATCTCCCGCGCTTCCGGGTGTGTGGCGTACGAGGAGGGCGAGGCCCTGTGCCGGGCGCGCCGCCGCCGTGATCGCGGCGGGCGGCGGCGCGCCCAGGGTCCCTGCGGGGCCGGGGGTCCGGGCCCGTGCCTTACTTGACGATCTGGCCGATCTTCGGCGCCGGCTCGTACTGGTACTGGGCCGGGCCGAAGTTCTTCTTGACGTCCTTCTCCCAGGTGCCGTCGCTGACCATGCTCTTGAGGGCGTCGTTGATCTTGTTGAGGGTGGCGGTGTCACCCTTCTTCACGCCGATGCCGTAGTTCTCGTTGCTGAGCTTGAGCCCGGCGAGCTTGAACTGGCCCTTGTACTTGTCCTGCGCCGCGTAGCCCGCGAGGATCGAGTCGTCGGTGGTCAGCGCGTCCACGGCCCCGCTCTGGAGGCTGGCGACGCACTCCGAGTAGCCGCTGTTCTCCTTCAGGTTGGCCTTCGGGGCGATCGTCTTCTGGATGTTCTGCGCCGAGGTGGAGCCCGTCACGGAGCACAGCTTCTTGCCGTTGAGGTCCGTGCCCTTGGTGATCGTGGCGTCCTTCTTGACCAGCAGGTCCTGGTGGGCCAGGAAGTACGGGCCGGCGAAGTCGACCTTCTGCTTGCGCTCGTCGGTGATCGAGTACGTGGCCGCGATGAACTTGACGTCCCCGCGCTGCAGCGCGTTCTCACGGTCGGCGCTCTTGGTCTCGACCCACTCGATCTGGCTGGGCTTGTAACCGAGCTTGCCCGCCACATACGTCGCCACGTCCACGTCGAAGCCGGAGTAGGAGCCGTTGGGCTCCTTCAGGCCGAGACCGGGCTGGTCGAACTTGATGCCGATCTTGATCTTCTTGCCGCCGCCGGAGCCGGAGGAACCGCCGTCGTCGTTGCTGGACCCACAAGCCGTGGCGGCCACGGCGAGGGCGAGGACGGCGGCCGAGGCGGCGGTGACCTTGCGGAGCTTCATATGAACATCCTTTGGCTGGTGAAGAGAGAAAGGCCGTGGGAGAGAAGGGCCGTCGTATGCGGAGGGCCGTCGTGTGCGCAGGGGCGGACCGTCAGTGGTGCAGGATCTTCGACAGGAAGTCCTTGGCACGGTCGCTGCGCGGGTTGCTGAAGAACTGGTCGGGCGCGGCCTCCTCGACGATCCGGCCGTCCGCCATGAACACCACGCGGTTCGCGGCCGAGCGTGCGAAGCCCATCTCGTGCGTGACGACGATCATGGTCATGCCGTCGCGGGCGAGCTGCTGCATGACCTCGAGGACCTCGTTGATCATCTCGGGGTCGAGGGCCGAGGTCGGCTCGTCGAAGAGCATCACCTTCGGGTCCATGGCCAGAGCGCGCGCGATGGCGACGCGCTGCTGCTGACCGCCGGAGAGCTGCGCGGGGTACTTGTCGGCCTGCGCGGCCACGCCGACCCGGTCGAGCAGGGTGCGGGCGCGTTCCTCGGCCTTCTTCCTGTCGGCCTTGCGGACCTTGATCTGGCCGAGCATCACGTTCTCGAGCACGGTCTTGTGCGCGAAGAGGTTGAAGGACTGGAAGACCATGCCGACGTCCGCCCGCAACCGGGCGAGCTCCTTGCCCTCCTGGGGCAGCGGCCTGCCGTCGATGGCGATCGTGCCCGAGTCGATGGTCTCCAGACGGTTGATGGTGCGGCACAGCGTGGACTTACCGGACCCCGAGGGCCCGATGACCACGACGACCTCGCCGCGTGCGATCGTCAGGTCGATGTCCTGGAGTACGTGCAACGCGCCGAAGTGCTTGTTGACGCTCTTCAGGACGACCAGTTCGCCGGTCGCGGCCACGTCCTGCTTGGCCACCGATACTTCGGTCATCGCTATCGGGCTCCGTCCTCCTCGGTTTCGGAGGACAGTAGTGACCCCGTTCCACCAGCGTCATTACATCTGAGGGGAATCTGAGCATCACGATCCGATAGCAATCGGACACGTGTCGTAGCACTTGGAGCAGGGCGCATATCGGCCGGGTAACTAAAGCCCGGCGCAACCGGAACCCACTTGACTGCGTCCTCGTCCATCAGCGTGACTGCCTTGACGCACGCGCGTACGGGCGCGCGTTCCTATCCATCCTGTTCGTACGGCCGATGAACCGAAGGGGGCCCGGATGAGACTGCTCCTCGTCGAGGACGACAACCATGTCGCCGCCGCACTCTCGGCGGTTCTGGCACGGCATGGCTTCGACGTCACGCACGCGCGCAGCGGCGAGGAGGCCCTTCAGGCGCTGGTCCCGGAAGGCGCCGGCTTCGGTGTCGTCCTGCTCGACCTCGGCCTTCCCGACCAGGACGGCTACGAGGTGTGCGGCAAGATCCGCAAGCGCACCAGCACCCCGGTGATCATGGTCACCGCCCGCTCCGACGTCCGCTCCCGCATCCACGGCCTCAACCTCGGCGCCGACGACTACGTGGTCAAGCCGTACGACACCGGAGAACTGCTCGCCCGGATCCACGCCGTCAGCCGGCGCACCGTCCACGAGGACGCCGCCTCCGGCGAGGACAGCACGCTGCGCCTCGGTGCGGTGCTCATCGAGCTGCCCACGCGCCAGGTCACCGTCGACGGTTCGGTCGTGCAGCTGACCCGCAAGGAGTTCGACCTGCTCGCCCTGCTCGCGCAGCGCCCCGGGGTGGTCTTCCGCCGGGAGCAGATCATCAGCGAGGTGTGGCGCACCAGTTGGGAGGGGACCGGACGCACCCTGGAGGTGCACGTCGCCTCCCTGCGCGCCAAGCTGCGCATGCCGGCCCTGATCGAGACCGTACGCGGCGTCGGCTACCGGCTCGTCGCCCCCTCCCCGTAGCGTGCACGGGTGCGTACCCGACTCCTCCCGCTGCTCATCGTCCTGATGGCGGCCGTGCTGCTCGCGCTCGGCATCCCGCTCGCCGTGAGCGTCGCCGCGGCCCAGCAGCAGAAGGTGGTCGTCGACCGGATCGACGACACCGCGCGTTTCGCTGCCCTCGCCCAGTTCGTCACCGACGCCTGCAGCTCGACGCGGACCTCCACGGACGAACGCCTGCAGACCCTGGGCAGCGAACTCACCAACTACTACGGCGTCTACGGCATCCGCGCCGGGGTGTTCTGCCGCACCGACATCCCCATGGCCAAGGCGCCGTCGGACTTCTTCCTGCCCAGCTCCGGGGAAGTGCGCGACGCGTTCGACGAGGCGAAGCTCAGCCGCCGCAGCCACGACCCGAAACAGGTGTGGCCCTGGCAGCGCCACCGTCTCGTCGTCGCCTCGCCGGTCATCCGGGACGGCGACGTCGTCGCGGTCGTCGTCACCGACTCGCCCACGGGGCCGCTGCGTTCGCGGATCCTGCACGGCTGGCTGATCATCGGCGCGGGCGAGATCGCCGCGATGCTGCTGGCCGTCGGCGCCGCCCTGCGGCTGACCGGCTGGGTGCTCAAGCCCGTGCGGGTCCTCGACGCCACGGCGCACGAAATCGCCAGCGGGCGGCTGAAGTCCCGGGTCGCGGCCGCCGGCGGTCCGCCGGAACTCAGGCGGCTGTCCCGGGCGTTCAACGAGATGGCGGACAACGTCGAGGACGTGCTGGAGCAGCAGCGCGCCTTCGTCGCCGACGCCTCGCACCAGTTGCGCAACCCGCTCTCGGCGCTGCTGCTGCGCATCGAACTGCTCGCGCTCGAACTGCCGGAGGACAACGAGGAGATCGCCTCGGTCCGCACCGAGGGCAAGCGCCTCGCCGAGGTCCTCGACGACCTGCTCGACCTGGCCCTGGCCGAGCACACCGAGGCCGACCTGAGGGTCACCGACATCGGCGCGCTGACCGCCGAGCGCGTCGCCGCCTGGACCCCGACCGCCGAGGCCAAGGGCGTGCATCTGGTGGGCGACTGCCCGCCGACCACCGCCTGGGCCGACCCGGTCACCCTCTCCAGCGCCCTGGACGCGGTGATCGACAACGCGCTGAAGTTCACGCCGGAGGACCAGGGCGTGGAGGTGAAGGTCGCCTCGAACGGCAGCACCTCGACCGTCGTCGTCAGCGACCACGGCCCGGGCCTGACCGACGAGGAACTCGCCCGCGTCGGCGACCGCTTCTGGCGCAGCGGCCGCCACCAGAACATCAAGGGCTCCGGCCTCGGCCTGTCCATCTCGCGCGCCCTGCTCGAGGCGGGCGGCGGCTCGATCTCCTACGACCACCACGAGCCGCACGGACTGACGGTGACGGTGTCGGTGCCGAGGAACGGCCCTACGGCTTGACCGAGCGGTAGTAGCGCCGGGCGCCCTCCTGCAGCGGCAGCGGATCGGTGTAGATCGCGGTGCGCAGGTCCACGAGCTGTGCGGAGTGGACCTCCTTGCCGATGACGTCCCGGCTCTTGATCACGGTGCGGGTCACCCACTCGGTGAGCCGGGTGTCCACGTCGTCGCGCGTCACCAGGAGGTTGGCGACCGCGATGGTCGGCACGGCGATCCCGTTCTGGATGCTGGGATAGGCCGACTCCGGCATGTTGGTGGCGCGGTAGTAGCGGGCGGCGCCGCCCTGGGCGTGCAGCTTGGCGACGAGATCGGCCCTGATGGGCACGAACCGGAAGGTGAGGCCGTCGGCCAGCTTCGCCAGGCCCTTCGTGGGGACTCCGCCCGACCAGAAGAAGGCGTCGATGTCCCGCTTCTTCAGCTTCTCGGGTCCCTCGTCGATGCCATCGGCGAAGGGGGTGATGTCCTTGCGCGCGTCGATGCCCGCCGCCTTCAGCACGCGTTCGGCGATCAGCCGTACGCCCGAGCGGGGCGGCCCTATCGCCACCTTCCTGCCCCGCAGGTCCGCGACCGACCTGACGGGGGAGTCGCGGGGCACGACGAGCTGGACGTAGTCGTCGTACAGCCTCGCGACACCGCGCAGCCGGGCCGCCCCCGGCCCGTGGCCGAGTTCGTAGGTCTCCACCGCGTCGGCCTGGGCGATCGTGAAGTCCGAGACGCCGGTCGCCACCCGCCGGACGTTCTGCTGCGAGCCGTCACTGGTCTGCAGCCGCACCTTGAGCCGCGGCATGTCCCGGTCGAACGCGTTGCTCAGCAGCCCGCCGTACTGCTGGTAGACCCCGGCCTCCGCGCCGGTGCTGAACTTGATCGTCCCGCTCGGCGGGTCCTCGCCCAGCGGCAGCAGCCACCACAGCAGCAGCCCGAGGACGACGAGGCCGGCGGCCGCGCCCTGCAGGGCGCGGTGCCTGCCGATGCGGTGGAAGACGTGGGACATGCGGGCGATCCTGCCAGCCGGGACGCGCTGCTGACCAGGGCGGAGCCGGCGCAGGAGCGGACGTGACCGTCAGTGGCGATCGCTACAGTCGCCGTATGAGCTCATCGCCCGCCGACCTGGTCCGCCGGTTCCACCTCGCCTTCGGCCTGGACGCCCGCACCACGCCCACCGAGGTGTCGCCCGCGCTCGCCGCCCACCGCGGCGAGCTGCTGGCCGAGGAGGCCGCGGAGGTCGCCGAGGTCGCGGTGACCGGACCCCTCGACCGGCTCGCCCACGAACTGGCCGACGTGGTCTACGTGGCCTACGGCACGGCCCTGGTGCACAGCATCGACCTCGACGCGGTCATCGCCGAGATCCACCGCTCCAACATGACCAAGCTGGGCCCCGACGGCAGCGTCGCCCGCCGCGCCGACGGCAAGGTCCTCAAAGGCGAGCACTACCGGGCGCCGGACGTGTCCGGGGTGCTGCGGCGGCAGGGCTGGACACCGGACGGTCAGTGAGCCGCGGGGTTCAGGATCAGGCGTCCCAGTCGCCGTCGAGGCCGGCCGCGTCCAGGAACAGCAGCTCCGTCGCGTCGAGTGACCGCTCGCCCTGTCCGCCGGGGGCGGACAGCGGCTGCTCGGCCCAGATGCACTTCCCGGTCGGGGTGTAGCGCGCACCCCACCGGCCGGTCAGCGCCGCGATCAGCTGCAGTCCCCGGCCTCCCTCGTCGGTCTCCGACGCCCGGCGGATGCGCGGCATCGTCTGGCTGCCGTCGTAGACCTCGCAGATCAGCTCGGCGCCGTACAGCAGACGCAGCCGGACCGGGCCCCTGGCGTGCCGGACGACGTTGCCGACGAGCTCGCTGACCAGGAGTTCGGTGGTGGGGGCCAGGTCGTCCAGCTCCCAGGCGGCGAGCTGCTCGCGGACGTGCCGGCGGGCCAGACCGGCCGCCCGCGGGTCCTGGGGCAGCGGCCAGGAGGCCATCCGGTCCGCCGGCAGGGCGTGCAGCCGGGCCACGAGGAACGCCGCGTCGTCGGCCGCCTGCTGCGCGGTCGGCAGCAGACCGGCCGTCAGTGTGTCGCACAGCCGCTCCAGATCCATGGCCGTGCCGTCCCGGTGGGCGGTGCCCAGCAGCCGGGCCAGTTCCGCCATACCCTCGTCGATCTCCCGCTTCGCCGACTCGACCAGGCCGTCGGTGTACAGCACCAGAAGGCTGCCCTCGGGCACCTGCAGCTCGATCGTCTCGAAGGGCGGTTCCGCGGCCCCCAGCGGCGGATCGGCGTCCGGCTCGGGGAAGTGCACGGTGCCGTCGGGACGCACCAGGGCGGGCGGCGGATGCCCGGCGCGGGCCACCGAGCAGCGCCCGGTGGTGGAGTCGTAGAGGGCGTACAGGCAGGTGGCGTACGACGCCTCGCCCATCCCGGCGACGATGTCGTTGAGGTGGCCCAGGATCTCGCCCGGCGGCAGTTCGAGGTCGGCCAGGGTGTGCACGGCGGTGCGCAGCCGGCCCATGGTGGCCGCCTCCGGCAGGCCGTGGCCCATGACGTCGCCGACGACCAGCGCCACCTGCCCACCGGACAGCGGGATGATGTCGTACCAGTCGCCGCCCACGTCGGCGCCCTGCCCGGCGGGGAGGTAGCGGGCGGCGGCCGTGCACGCGGGCAGGTCGGGCAGCTCCTGGGGGAGCAGGCTGCGCTGTAGTTCGCGGGACCGGGTGTGCTCGGCGTCGTAGAGCCGGGCCCGCTCCAGGGACTGTGCCACCAGCGCGCTGATCGTGGTCAGCAGCGCGCGCTCCTCGTCGGTGAGCCGCCGCGGCCGGTCGAAGGACAGGATGCACACGCCGAAGGTGTTCCCGGACGCGGTCAGCGGCAGGAACGCCCAGGACTGCTTGCCGGCCCGCCCCGGCAGGTCGGCCATGTCCGGGTAGCGCGTGACGAACTCCTCGACGGAGGACAGGAACAGCGGGGTGTCGGACTCGGCCGGGTCCCAGCCGGGGTCCATGGGCGAGCGGAGACGGCCGTCGACGGAAGCGAGGAAGTCGTCCGGGTAGCCGACGGCCCCGACGTGGTGGAGCCGGTCGCCCTCGATGACCTGCACCATGAGCCCGGTCGCGGCGAACGGCGGCAGCACGCGTGTGGCCACCGCGTCCACCACGTCCTGGGAGGTCGTCGCCTTGGCGAGCTCCGCCGTCAACTCGGCGATGCGCAGGGCGCGTTCGGAGGCGGACCGCTCGGCCGACTGGCGCTCCTCCGTCAGCCGCCGCTTCTCGGTGACGTCCTGGAAGTACAGCGTGCGCCCGTCCGGCCCGGGCACCAGCCGCAGGTGGAACCGCTGCCCGGTCTCCGGCAGGTGCACGTCGAAGCCGGCCGGCCTCTCCTCGGCGGCGGCCCGCAGACAGCGGGCCTTGAGGCCGGGTATCCGGCGGACGGAGGGCAGGGCCCACAGCAGACGGCCGAACATCTGCTCCTCGGAGAAGCCCAGCAGCCGCTCGGCCTCCAGGTTGGCGAAGGTGATCCGCCACTGGTCGTCCACCGCGAGGAAGCCGTCGCTCATGTGCCGCAGGGCCCTGCTGAGCGCGTCCCGGGTCCGCCGCGACTCGTTGCTCTCCCAGCCCACGCCGACCATCCGCAGCGGCTCGCCGCGTTCGTCGTACGTCGCCCGGCCGCGGGCCTGGGTCCAGCCGTACGTGCCGTCCAGGCGCCGTACCCGGTACTCGGCCTCGTAGACCGTGCCGTCGGCGATGGCCCGCTGGGCGGCCGCCAGCGTCGGGGCCAGGTCGTCGGGGTGGACGATCCGCATCCAGTTCTCGATCCGGCCCGTGAACTCGGCCGGCCGGGTGCCGTACAGCTCCAGCGCCGCCTCGTCCCAGATCAGGGCGCCGGTGCGGATGTCCCAGTCCCAGGAGCCGACCCGCACCTCCTTCAGGGCGTCCCGCAGACCCTCGCCGGTCAGCTCGGGCCGGTCGGGCCCGCTCGGCGGCGGAGCCTTGGCCATGCGGTCCTCGGCCCAGGCGACCAGGGCCCGCAGGAACTCCCACTGCTCCGGTGTGGGCGCACCCCGCTCACCCGTCAGGACCGTCAGGGCGCCGATGCCGCGGCTCCCGCTGAACAGGGGGAGGGCGGCGTGACCGGTACCGGGCCACTCCTGCGGCGGCCGGGAGGCCGCGGACTCCAGCGGTACCCAGACACCGCCGCCCTGCCGCAGTGCGCGAGCCGGGGCGAGCGGGCCCTCCTGGTCGACGATCTCCCACGGGCGGATCAGAGGGGCCGGAAGGCCGACGGAGGACACCAGGCGCAGCGCGGACATCGGGCCGCGCAGATGGACGACGCCGCCGAGAGCGCCCAGCTCACCGACCGCGTGCTGGAGCGCCAGCCGGAACACCTCGCTCTCCGTGACTCCGGGAGCCACCGTGCCGAGAAGAGCGAGCCGCGCGTTCATGAGGGGAACTTATCGTTCCCGTTTTCGTCCGAAACCTCTTTCGGTGATTCCTGACGCCCGGTTCCCGTCGCCGGGCCGCCGACGGGTCTCTCCGGGACGGCCACCGCCTGAACATCACGACCCATCGGTGCGTATCCCTCATAGGGGTCCTCTCGCTCCAGACCGGGACAAGCCCGGCGAGTGGCGGGCGACTCCGAAGGGGATGAGCCACATGGTGATCGCGAAGAAGACCGCACGAACGGCATTCCGCACGACGGCGCTGGCGTTCTCCGCCGCCCTCCTCGTCGCCGCCTGTTCCAGCGGCGGTGGCGGTGGCGGGAAGGCCTCGGACAGCACCGGCGCGGCCAAGGCCGGCTCGGGGACGAAGGTCACGGTGACGGAGACCGAGTTCGCCCTCAAACTCTCCCGCAGCTCCTTCACCCCGGGCACCTACACCTTCACCGCCGACAACGCCGGCACGACCACGCACGCCCTGGAGGTGGACGGCCCCGGCGTCTCCGACGTGCGGACCAAGAACATCTCCAGCGGCCAGAACACGTCCGTGACGGTCACGCTGAAGAAGGGAACGTACGAGCTCTACTGCCCTGTGGACGGACACCGGCAACTGGGCATGAAGACGGACGTCAAGGTCGGCTGAGCGCGTCCCGGCCGGCGGGCTGCGCAAGGGGCGGACGGGTGCCTCCGGGGACCGCCTACCCTTGACGCATGACCAGCAGCAGCGACCGGAGCCCGGCAGTGGACGTTCAGTCACCCAAGACCTACGAAGTGCGCACCTACGGGTGCCAGATGAACGTCCACGACTCCGAGCGGTTGTCCGGGCTGCTGGAGGACGCCGGCTACGTGCGCGCCCCCGAGGGCTCCGACGGCGACGCCGACGTCGTCGTCTTCAACACCTGCGCGGTCCGGGAGAACGCCGACAACCGCCTGTACGGCAACCTCGGCCGCCTCGCGCCCAGGAAGGCGTCCCGTCCCGGCATGCAGATCGCGGTCGGCGGGTGCCTGGCACAGAAGGACCGCGACACCATCGTGAAGAAGGCGCCCTGGGTGGACGTCGTCTTCGGCACGCACAACATCGGCAAGCTCCCGGTGCTGCTGGAACGCGCGCGCGTGCAGGAAGAGGCGCAGGTCGAGATCGCCGAGTCGCTGGAGGCGTTCCCCTCCACCCTGCCGACGCGGCGCGAGAGCGCGTACGCCGCGTGGGTGTCGATCTCCGTCGGCTGCAACAACACCTGCACCTTCTGCATCGTCCCGGCCCTGCGCGGCAAGGAGAAGGACCGCCGCACCGGCGACATCCTCGCCGAGATCGAGGCCCTGGTCGGCGAGGGCGTCTCCGAGATCACCCTGCTCGGGCAGAACGTCAACGCCTACGGCTCCGACATCGGCGACCGCGAGGCGTTCAGCAAGCTGCTGCGGGCCTGCGGGACGATCGAGGGCCTGGAGCGCGTCCGCTTCACCTCCCCGCACCCGCGCGACTTCACGGACGACGTCATCGCCGCCATGGCCGAGACGCCGAACGTCATGCCGCAGCTGCACATGCCCCTGCAGTCCGGCTCGGACACGGTCCTGAAGGCGATGCGCCGCTCGTACCGGCAGGAGCGCTACCTCGGCATCATCGAGAAGGTGCGGGCCGCCATCCCGCACGCGGCGATCACCACCGACATCATCGTGGGCTTCCCCGGCGAGACCGAGGAGGACTTCGAGCAGACCCTGCACGTGGTCCGCGAGGCCCGCTTCGCCCAGGCGTTCACCTTCCAGTACTCCAAGCGCCCCGGCACCCCGGCCGCCACCATGGAGGACCAGATCCCCAAGGAGGTCGTCCAGGCGCGCTACGAGCGTCTCGTCGCCCTCCAGGAGGAGATCTCCTGGGAGGAGAACAAGAAGCAGGTCGGCCGCACCCTGGAACTGATGGTCGCCGAGGGCGAGGGCCGCAAGGACGGCGCCACCCACCGCCTCTCCGGCCGGGCCCCCGACAACCGCCTGGTCCACTTCACCAAGCCCGACCAGGACGTCCGCCCCGGCGACGTCGTCACCGTCGAGATCACCTACGCCGCCCCGCACCACCTCCTCGCCGAGGGTGCCGTCCTCGACGTGCGCCGCACGCGCGCGGGTGACGCGTGGGAGAAGCGCAACGCCGCCGAGGCCGCCAAGCCCGCCGGCGTGATGCTGGGCCTGCCGAGGATCGGCGCGCCCGAGCCGCTGCCGGTGGCGTCGGGCAGCGGCTGCGGCTGCGACTGACGGGGGTCGCCGACGAACGCCGCTGCCTCGGGGTGACGCGGTGCGCCGCGGAGCGACGAACGTCGCCGCCGCGGCGTTACCCTGCCGATCATGCTTGTCGCCGCAGCCATCTGCCCCTGCCCGCCCCTCCTCGTGCCGGAGGTGGCCGCGGGCGCCGCTCCGGAACTGGACCGCGTGCGTGCCGCGTGCGCGGACGCGCTCGGCGTGCTCGCCGCCGCCCGTCCCGACCTGCTGGTGGTGATCGGGCCCGCCGACCGCAGCGGGCGCGGCCCGCACCCCGAGGGCACGCCGGGCTCCTTCCGCGGCTTCGGCGTCGAGGTCGACGTACGGCTGGGCGGAGTGGGGGACGGGGAGCCGGGGCGTGAGCTTCCGCCCTCCCTCGCCGTCGCCGCCTGGCTGCTGGAGCGGACCGGGTGGTCCGACGCCCCGATCGAGGGACTCGGCGTGGGAGAACCGCTCGCGACCGACCGGTGCGTCGAGGCCGGACGGGAGATCGCCGCCCGGGCCGGGCGGGTCGCCCTGCTGGTGATGGGCGACGGCAGCGCCTGCCGCACCCTGAAGGCGCCCGGCTACATCGACGAGCGTGCGGCACCCTTCGACGCGGAGGTGGCGCGTGCGCTGGGCGCGGCCGACGTGGCGGCACTCGAGACGCTCGACGCCGACCTGGCGCACGAGCTGCGGGCTTCGGGCCGCGCCCCCTGGCAGGTCCTCGCCGGCGCGGCCGAGGGCGCGGACCTCGCCGGGGCGCTGCTGTACGAGGACGCGCCGTACGGGGTGGGGTACATGGTGGCGACCTGGTCGTGAGGGCGGCCGCCCGGTCGTGAGGGCGGCGCGGCGGACGGGAAACGGCGGACGGCCGGGGACCCCTCGGGCCCGCGGCCGTCCGTCGGTGTGCCGTGCCGTTCAGGAGTGCGGCTCGGTGGGGGACTCCGGCGGCGTGGTGCCGCCGCCCGCGCCCGCGTCGCCCTGGCGCGCGAGTCGGTCCACCGCGTCCTTGGCCTTGCCGGTCCCGGTCCGGATCCGGTCGCTGTACCGGCCCTTGGTCTTCTCGTCGACCGCCTCGGCGGCCTTGTCGAGACCGTGCGCGATCGTGCCCCCGTGCTGCTGCGCGAGCCCCGAGACCTTGTCCTTCGCCGGGGACAGTCTGACCTTCAGCTGGTGCAGGAGACCCATGGTCCGCCCTTCTCGTCAGGCCGGGCCCGGTGCGCCCCTCGGCACACTCGCGCGCGGCCCGGTCACGTGCGGGCGCCCTCGCCGGCCTCGCTGTCGGCCGTCGTCTCGGCGGACTGCTGCTGAGGAATCTCGACGCCCGCGCCCTCGCCGGCCTCGCCGTCCTCGGCCACCGTGGGCTCCGTGGGCTCCGTGGCGGTCCGCTCCTCGGTGCCGGCCGGCCCCTTCGCCTCTGCCGCCTCCTCCGCCTCGGGCCCGGCCGCCCGTGCATCGGCCGGCACCTCGACGGGCGACGCCTCCTCCGTGACCTTCGACCTCCGAAGAAGTCGTGCGAAAACGCCCATATCCACTCCATACGCTACTCGTGCGGGGGAAATCCCGCGGTGCCCGGTGCGTCCGATTGCGCCACCGGGAGCGCCGCCTCCCGGAAACCGGCGGCGAGAACCATGCAACGGGCAACGACCCCGGCCCCGTACCGTCACGCAACTCGTTCGAGGAGACCCTTCAGGGTTTGCGAGACTGGTCCGGTGAGCACCGCACCCCACGCCCCCCGGGTCATCGCCGTCGTCGGACCGACCGCGGCCGGAAAGTCCGATCTGGGCGTCTTCCTAGCCCAGCGCCTGGGAGGCGAGGTCGTCAACGCCGACTCCATGCAGTTGTACCGAGGGATGGACATCGGCACCGCCAAGCTGACGCCCGAGGAGCGCGGCGGCATCCCGCACCACCTCCTGGACATCTGGGACGTGACGGTCACGGCGTCCGTCGCCGAGTACCAGCGGCTCGCCCGTGAGCGCATCGACGCCCTGCTCGCCGCGGGCCGCTGGCCGGTCCTCGTCGGCGGCTCCGGCCTCTACGTCCGCGGCGCCGTCGACAACCTGGAGTTCCCCGGCACCGACCCCGAGGTCAGGGCCCGGCTGGAGGGCGAGTTGACGCTGCGCGGCTCCGGCGCGCTGCACGCCCGCCTGGCCGCCGCCGACCCCGGGGCCGCGCAGGCGATCCTGCCGAGCAACGGCCGCCGTATCGTCCGGGCGCTGGAGGTCATCGAGATCACCGGCAAGCCCTTCACCGCCAATCTGCCCGGTCACGACTCGGTCTACGACACCGTCCAGATCGGCGTGGACGTCGCCCGCCCCGAACTCGACGAGCGCATCGCCCGCCGGGTGGACCGCATGTGGGACGAGGGGCTCGTGGACGAGGTGCGCGCGCTGGAGGCGCGGGGCCTGCGCGAGGGGCGCACGGCCTCCCGCGCGCTGGGCTACCAGCAGGTCCTCGCGGCGCTCGCGGGGGAGTGCACGCTGGAGGAGGCGCGGGCCGAGACCGTACGTGCCACCAAACGCTTCGCGCGCCGCCAGGATTCGTGGTTCAGGCGCGATCCGCGGGTGCACTGGTTGAGTGGGGGTGCGGCGGATCTCACAGAACTTCCGGACCTTGCACTGGCGTTGGTCGAACGACCGGTCACAGCCTGATCACGTCATGGCATCGGGACGCTCCGGCTGCCGTCCGGGCCTCCGGCGCCGTGCCATCATCGAGCTTCGATCGACCAAGTGGAGTCCTAGTTGGGAGGGCGCGTGGCGATGGAGGCCGGCCCTCGCGACACCGCACAAGGCACCGAGCCCCGCACCGCTGTCGGCGGTGCACCGGAGCAGGACGCGGACCGTCTGAGCCCCGACGGGCCCGACGACACCCAGGGCGGTGTGACCGCCGACGGTCCCGAGCCCGAGGAGATGTTCGCGGGCGGCCCGGAGGTCGAGGTCGAGCTGCGTCCGCAGCGGCGGCTGCGCATCTGGCAGCTCGCGCCCATCGTGGCCCTGGCCGCGGTCGGCTCCCTGATGTTCGCGTTCCCGCTCGCCTTCGACTTCGGCGACAGCGGGGCCGTGATCGCCATGCTGGGGCTCCTGATCTGCTCCTGCGCGGCGGGCTGGGGCATGATGGCCGCGCGCCGCGTCGGTTACACGTGGCCCGGCCTCCCGCAGCGCGGCTCCGGCCGCAGACCGGACTGGCGGGTCGTCCTGGCCTACGTGGTCCTGGTCGCCGCGGTGGTCGTCCTGGCGGTCTGGCGCGTGGCGAGGCTGCGCTGACGCGCCCGTAAGGGGCGCGGGGAACTGCGCGACCAGCCCCCACGGGCCCGCGGACATCCGCGCGATCGGCCCTCACCGCCCGGCGGACATCCGCGCTACCAGCCCCCACCGGCCCGCGGGACTCTGCCCGAACACCCTCATGGGCCCGCGGGGCCTCGCGCGACCAGCCCCCACCGGCCCGCGGACATCCGCCCGACCAGCCCCCCACCGGCCCGCGGACATCCGCCCGACCAGCCCCCACCGGCCCGCGGGGTCCCGAGCGACCGGCCCCTCCGGCCCGCGGCGCGAACGCGGCCCTCCCGTACGATCGGGACATGAGCACGCGTACGCCCATCGCCTTCCTCAAGGGGCACGGCACGGAGAACGACTTCGTGATCGTCCCGGACCCCGAGAACGCACTCGACCTGCCCCCGGCCGCCGTCGCCGCCCTGTGCGACCGTCGCGCGGGCATCGGCGGTGACGGCCTGCTGCACGTGGTGCGCTCCGCCGCGCACCCCGAGGCGCGGGACATGGCGGCCGAGGCGGAGTGGTTCATGGACTACCGCAACGGCGACGGCTCGATCGCGGAGATGTGCGGCAACGGCGTGCGCGTGTTCGCGCGCTACCTGCAGCGCGCCGGCCACGTCGCCGAGGGCGACCTCACGGTGGCCACGCGCGGCGGCGTGAAGCGCGTGCACATCGCCAAGGACGGCGCCGTCACGGTCGGAATGGGCAGGGCGCGGCTCCCCGAAGGGGACGTCACAGTCAGCGTGGGCGAGCGCAGTTGGCCCGCCCGGAACGTGAACATGGGCAACCCGCACGCGGTCGCGTTCGTCGAGGACCTCGCGCACGCGGGCCCCCTGTTCTCCCCGCCGCCGTTCAGCCCCGCCTCCGCCTACCCGGACGGGGTGAACGTCGAGTTCGTGGTCGACCGCGGCCCCGGCCACGTCGCCCTGCGCGTGCACGAGCGCGGTTCCGGCGAGACCCGCTCCTGCGGCACCGGTGCGTGCGCGGTCGCCGTGGCGGCCGCCCGCCGGGACGGCGTCGACCCGACGGTCACCGGGACGCCGACCACGTACACCGTGGACGTGCCCGGCGGGACGCTCGTGATCACCGAACGGCCCGACGGCGAGATCGAGATGACGGGTCCGGCGGTGATCGTCGCCGAAGGGGAGATCGATTCCGACTGGCTGGAAACGTTCGCCTCCTGAACGGGTGAGGCTTGGGATCGTAGGCCGACGCGCCCAGTGGTGCAGGAGTCAACTACCGGGGCGGCCGTCCGGCGTTCACTTGCACGGACACCCGCCCGTCGCCTGGCGCGAAACCGTAAACCTCGAAACGGTCGCTCGAATGGGTGATCCGTTTCACGCTCGGCGAGAGGCGGTCGGACGCACGTGATGGGCTCGGTAGCATCAAGCACCGGCCCGGACGGGGGACCGTTGCCGCCCCCTGAGCCGTGTCCGCCCTGGGGCACCCCGTCCGCCGGTCCACGCAGCCGGAGGTGCCCATGAGTGCGGAGGCCACGAACCCTGCGACGCCAGGTTCGGTAGCAGGCCCGGCGGCCCGCTGGCGCGCGCGGATCGATCTGCGCCGCCTCGGCCGTGCCGCGCTGCTCGGCCCCGCCGCCCGCGACCGCCTGCCCGACGCCATCGGCCACGTCGTCGACGCGCACCGCGCGCACCATCCCAGCGCCGACCTCGACCCCCTGCGCCGCGCCTACGTCCTCGCCGAGTCCTCGCACCGCGGCCAGATGCGCAAGAGCGGCGAGCCGTACATCACGCACCCCCTCGCGGTGACGTTGATCCTCGCCGAACTCGGGGCGGAGACGACCACGTTGACAGCGTCCCTGCTGCACGACACCGTCGAGGACACCGATGTGACGCTGGATCAGGTGGGCGAGCAGTTCGGCGAGGAGGTGCGCTACCTCGTCGACGGCGTCACGAAGCTGGAGAAGGTCGACTATGGCGCCGCCGCCGAGCCCGAGACCTTCCGCAAGATGCTGGTCGCCACCGGCAGCGACGTCCGCGTGATGTCGATCAAACTCGCCGACCGCCTGCACAACATGCGCACCCTCGGCGTCATGCGCCCCGAGAAACAGGCCCGCATCGCCAAGGTCACCCGGGATGTCCTGATCCCGCTCGCCGAACGGCTCGGGGTCCAGGCGCTCAAGACCGAGCTGGAGGACCTGGTCTTCGCCATCCTCCATCCCGAGGAGTACGAGCACACACGCGAGTTGATCGTCGACAACGCCTCCCGCGCCGACGACCCGCTCGCCGAGATCGCCGACGAGGTCCGCGGTCATCTGCGCGAGGCCGACATCCCGGCCGAAGTCCTCATCCGGCCACGGCACTTCGTCTCCGTCCACCGCGTCTCCCGCAAGCGCGGCGAGCTGCGCGGCGCCGACTTCGGCCGGCTGCTGGTGCTGGTCAACGAGGACGCGGACTGTTACGGCGTCCTCGGTGAGCTGCACACCTGCATGACCCCCGTCGTCTCGGAGTTCAAGGACTTCATCGCCGTACCGAAGTTCAACCTGTACCAGTCGCTGCACACGGCGGTCGCCCGCGCGGACGGGCAGGTCGCCGAAGTCCTCATCCGCACCCACCAGATGCACAAGGTCGCCGAGGCCGGCGTCATCGCGCTCGGCAATCCGTACGCGCCCGCCGCCGACGACCCGGCCGACGGCGAGCGCGTCGACCCCACCAAGCCCGGCTGGCTCTCCCGCCTCCTGGACTGGCAGGAGGCCGCGCCCGACCCCGACACCTTCTGGTCCACGCTCCGCGAGGACCTCGCCCAGGACCGCGAGATCACCGTCTTCCGCCCCGACGGCGGCACCCTGGGCCTGCCCGAGGGCGCCACCTGCGTCGACGCCGCCTACGCGCAGTACGGCGAGGACGCCCACGCCTGTATCGGCGCCCGCGTCAACGGCCGCCTGGCGACCCTCAGCACGGTCCTGAAGGACGGCGACACCGTCCAGCTCCTCATGGGCCAGGACCCGGCCTCCGAGCCCTCCAGGGAATGGCTGGAGCACGCCCACACGCCCGCCGCCCGGATCGCCATCCAGCGCTGGCTGGCGACCCACCCCGAGGCGGACGCACCCCAGGAGAGAGACCGCCGCTCGACGGCCCCCCGGCCCGCTCCCGAAGGAGCCGTCGCCCCGCCCACCCCCGACGTCGTCGTCGACCAGCCCGGGGCCACCGCGCGCCTGGCCGGCTGCTGCACCCCCGTACCGCCCGACGAGGTGACCGGCTTCGCCGTGCGCGGCGGCGTGGTCACCGTCCACCGCGTGGAGTGCGCCGCGGTGGCGCGCATGAAGAGCGGGGGGCGCGCGGAAGTCGGCGTGCGCTGGGGGGACACCAGCGAATGCCGGGTCACGCTGCTCGCCGAATCGTTCGGCCGCCCCCATCTCCTCGCCGACCTCACCGAGGCCATGGCCGCGGAGGGCGCCGAGATCGTGTCGGCGACCATCGAGCCGCCGGACCGGCAGCGCGTGAAGCACTCGTACACCGTGACCCTCCCGGACGCGGCACTCCTGCCGGGCCTCATGCGGGCCATGCGCAACGTACCCGGCGTGTACGACGTGAGCCGGGCGCAGCCGCAGACCCCCGGCGCCTGAAACCCGCCGTACGCCCGGACCACCCCTTCGGGTGGGCCGGTCGCGCGCCGTCGCCGCCACGCGCGCGTGCGCTGATAGCGGTGATGCATGCTCCTCACCCCCCGCAGGCGCCGCCTGAAGGCGACCGCGCTCCTCGCCTCGGCCGTGTCGGTCTGCCTCCTCGCCGCGAGCGCCCCGCCGGCCCCCCTGGGCGTCGGCGACCGCCTCTTCCCGTACCTCGGCAACCCCGGCTACGACGTGGCGTCGTACGACCTGTCCTTCACCTATCCCGGCTCCCACGACAAGCCGCTGCAGGCCGTCACGACGATCGACGCCTGGACGACCGAGGACCTGGACCGGATCAACCTCGACTTCGCGCACGGCAAGGTCGAGTCGGTCGAGGTCGACGGTGAGCCCGCCGGCTTCGCCACCGCCGGCGAGGACCTCGTCGTCACCCCAGAGGACCCGCTGCAGCAGGGCAACTGGACGCGCATCACCGTGCGGCACACCAGCGACCCCACGGCACCCGGCGGCGAGGACGGCGGCTGGGTGCGCACCGCCGACGGCCTGGCCATGGCCAACCAGGCCGACGCCGCCCACCTGGTCTTCCCGTGCAACGACCACCCCTCCGACAAGGCGATGTTCACCATCCGGATCACCGCTCCCGACGGCTACACCGCCGTCGCCAACGGAATGCCGACCGGCGTCGACCACGTCGGCGGGAAGACCACCTGGACGTACCGCACGCAGCACCCCATGGCCACCGAGCTCGCCCAGGTCTCCATCGGCCGCTCCACCGTGCTGCACCGCAGGGGCCCGCACGGTCTGCCGGTGCGCGACGTCGTGCCCACCAAGGACGTCAAGGCGCTCGAACCCTGGCTCGCGAAGACCCCCGACCAGATCGCCTGGATGGAGAACAAGGTCGGCCCGTACCCCTTCGAGACCTACGGGCTGCTCATGGCCGAGGCCTCCACCGGCTTCGAACTGGAGACGCAGACGCTCTCCCTCTTCGAGAAGGAGCTCTTCACCGAGCCGGCCTACCCCAAGTGGTACATCGAGTCGATCATGGTGCACGAGCTGTCCCACCAGTGGTTCGGCGACAGCGTCAGTCCGCGCACCTGGTCCGACCTGTGGCTGAACGAGGGACACGCGACCTGGTACGAGGAGCTGTACGCCGAGGAGACCGCGCACCGGCCCATGGACACGCGCATGAAGGCCGCGTACGGCGCCTCCGACCGCTGGCGCGCCGCCGGAGGGCCCCCGGGCGCCCCCAAGGCCCCCGCGCCCGGCCAGAAGATCAGCATCTTCCGCCCCAACGTCTACGACGGCGCCGCGCTCGTCCTGTACGCCCTGCGCCAGGAGATCGGCCGGCCCGCCTTCGAGCGCCTGGAGCGCGACTGGGTGCGCCTGCACCGCGACGGCACGGCCGGCACCGCCGACTTCGAGCACCTCGCTTCCCGGATCTCCGGCCGCGACCTGAGCGGCTTCTTCCAGGCCTGGCTGTACGACGCGAAGACCCCGCCGATGCCGGGTCACCCGGACTGGAAGTCCACCCCGCCCGCCAAGGCCGCGCCCCGGACTTAAGAAGGCGGCGCCCCGGAAATAAGGCGGTGACGAGACGTGGCGTACCGTGCGACCATCTTCGGGACGGCCGGGACGGCGGCGCACGGGTCGCGGGAATCTCCCGGGGTACTCGAGCGTTGTCCACTGTGACCGCCGGTATCGGCATCCCCATCGACGTAAGGATCCAATGACCTCCTCTTCATCCCCTTCCCAGGACACGCAGCGATTCGCGCACTCGTACGCCGAAGGTCTTCGGGCCGATGCCCTGATGGAAGAGGACGTCGCCTGGAGCCACGAGATCGACGGAGACCGGGACGGCGAGCAGTTCGACCGCTCCGAGCGCGCGGCCCTGCGCCGCGTGGCCGGCCTCTCCACCGAGCTCGAGGACGTCACCGAGGTCGAGTACCGCCAGCTCCGCCTGGAGCGGGTCGTGCTCGTCGGCGTCTGGACCTCGGGGACCGCACAGGATGCGGACAACTCCCTCGCGGAGCTCGCCGCCCTCGCGGAGACCGCCGGCGCGCTCGTGCTCGACGGCGTGATCCAGCGCCGCAGCGAGCCCGACGCGGCGACCTACATCGGTTCCGGCAAGGCCGTCGAGCTCAGGGACATCGTCCTGGAGACCGGCGCCGACACCGTCATCTGCGACGGTGAGCTCAGCCCGGGCCAGCTCATCCACCTGGAAGACGTCGTCAAGGTCAAGGTCATCGACCGTACGGCCCTGATCCTCGACATCTTCGCCCAGCACGCCAAGTCCCGCGAGGGCAAGGCGCAGGTCGCGCTCGCGCAGATGCAGTACATGCTGCCCAGGCTGCGCGGCTGGGGTCAGTCGCTGTCCCGTCAGATGGGCGGCGGCAAGGGCGGCGGCCTCGCCACCCGTGGTCCCGGTGAGACCAAGATCGAGACCGACCGGCGTCGGATCCGCGAGAAGATGGCGAAGATGCGCCGGGAGATCGCGGACATGAAGACCGGCCGCGAGATCAAGCGCCAGGAGCGCAAGCGCAACAAGGTGCCCTCGGTCGCCATCGCCGGCTACACCAACGCGGGCAAGTCCTCGCTGCTCAACCGTCTGACCGGCGCCGGTGTCCTGGTCGAGAACGCCCTGTTCGCGACCCTGGACCCGACCGTCCGCCGGGCCGAGACCCCGAGCGGCCGCCTGTACACGCTGGCCGACACCGTCGGGTTCGTCCGGCACCTGCCGCACCACCTGGTCGAGGCGTTCCGCTCCACCATGGAGGAGGTCGGCGAGTCCGACCTGATCCTGCACGTGGTGGACGGCTCGCACCCGAACCCGGAGGAGCAGCTGGCCGCCGTGCGCGAGGTGATCAGGGACGTCGGCGCCATCGACGTACCCGAGATCGTCGTGATCAACAAGGCGGACGCGGCCGACCCGCTGACCCTTCAGCGGCTCATGCGGATCGAGAAGCGTTCGATCGCCGTCTCGGCCCGCACCGGCCAGGGCATCCAGGAGCTGCTCGCACTCATCGACAACGAGCTGCCCCGGCCGTCCGTGGAGATCGAGGCCCTGGTGCCCTACACCCATGGCAAGCTGGTCGCCCGGGCCCATGACGAGGGCGAGGTGATCTCCGCGGAGCACACCCCGGAGGGCACCCTGCTCAAGGCGCGGGTGCACGAGGAACTGGCCGCGGACCTGCAGCCGTACGTCCCGGTTCCCACGGTCTGACATCCGGCCCGAGCCCGAAGCCCGAAGGCCCGCCCCCCGCACAGGGGGCGGGCCTTCGGCGTTCCGGTGTCAGGGTCGGTCCTGTCTCACCGACCGGCGAACTTCTTGCTCACCGAGTCGTAGACGCCCTTGGCGACGTCGCCCAGCCGCGGACCGGCCAGCCAGCCCGAACTCACCGGGCCGATCGAGGTGTTGGAGACCAGCGTCGGCTTGCCGTCCGAGCCCGTCTCCACCCAGCCGCCGCCGGAGGAGCCGCCGGTCATGGTGCAGCCGATGCGGTACATCGTCGGGTCCGTGGCGTTGAGCGACAGCCGGCCCGGCTTGTCCGTGCACTGGTACAGCAGTTGGCCGTCGTAGGGCGCGGCGGCCGGGTAACCGGTCGCGGTGATGCCGGAGACCTTCGGCACGGCCGGGGCGTTGAAGTCGACCGGCAGCGCCGAACCGACCGTCTCCTCCAGCGACTTGCCGTTGCCGCCCTTCTCCGGGGTCACATGGAGCACGGCGTAGTCGTACGAGGCGCCGTCACCGCCCGTCTCGCCGCCCTGCTCGATCCACTGCTGGGAGGTCTTGACCCAGTCCGCCCACCACACGCCGTAGGGGGCGACCTCGTCCCGGGTGGCGCCCCGCAGCTGGGCGGCCGTCCGGCCCGAGTCGTTGTACGACGGCACGAAGGCGATGTTGCGGTACCAGCCGCCCTTCTTGCCCGCGTGCACGCAGTGACCGGCCGTCCAGATCATGTTGGACTTGCCCGGGTGGGCCGGGTCCTCGACCACCGTCGCCGAGCAGACCATCGTGCCCTCGGGGGAGTCGAAGAACACCTTGCCGGCGGTCGCCGCGTTCGCGTGGTACCTGGGCGCCACGGCCCTCGCGGTCACCGGCGCGGGCGTCGGGTCGGTCACGCCCTGGTCACCGGAGAGGTCGTTGCTGTCGACGTTCTTCTGCGGGTCGTCGGCGCGACGCATCCGGTTCGCGTTCCACAGGCCCTTGATGATCGGGTTGATGAACTCGTCGGCCTCGCGCAGCCAGTCGTCCTTGTTCCAGTTCTTCCATTCGCCGTGCTTCCACTTGTCGATGTCGATCCCGTGCTCTTTGAGCCTGTTCCTGAGGTCGTCCGGGATCTTGATCTTGCCGTCGCCGCCGCTCCCCGTGTAGGTCGCGGAGGCCGAGGCCCGGCCGTCGGCCTTGTCGCCACCGGAGTCGCAGGCGGTCGCGGTGAGCGCCAGCGCCGAGGTGACGGCGACAGCGGTGAGAACGCGGGAGGTTCCGCGACGCGCACCCCCGTCTCGCCGGATGCGGAACGACGGCCGTATGGATCGCATGGTCGGAGACTCCCCCTGAGAAGAACGAACGGGTGCCGAACCGCCCTACCGGAGACGCGCCTTGGACTGGTCCGGCGTGTACCCGTGGGCTGCTTCGGCGTGTGCCTTGGAACGGCACCACACACTATGCGCTCGCTGTGGGGGACTTCCGACGGTACGGCAACGGTTCCGTCACGGTAAGGATCTTGGACCGACCCGTAACCCGTAGCGCGACCGGGGGTTGTAGCGGTGGGGGTCCTGCTGTTCATGGGCGGTCCCCTGTGCCTGTGCGGCGGAAGGACAGCGAGTCGTGGCCGAGTCTGCGTGCGAGGGGAGTGCGTCGGAGGGCGCGACCGGGGGCCGGACGGCCGCCGGGAGGACGCCGGTGCCGCTCCGGACGGCGCACTCCGCGTATCCGGTGTATCCGGTGTATCCGGCGCAGCCGACGTATCCAGTGGGCCCGGAGCGTTCGGAGCACCCCGAGGGCCCGGAGCACGCCGAGGGCCCGGAGCACCCTGAGCGCCCGGTGCGCCTGGGCTTTTTGAGGCGGCAGCCGGCGCGCGAGCCGGCCGCGCGCACCTATGCGCGGGCCCTGCCGATCGTGCCCGTCCGCGCCCGGGGGCTGACCATCGAGGGGGCCGACGGCCGCCGTTACCTGGACTGCCTCTCCGGCGCGGGAGCGCTCGCCCTGGGGCACAACCACCCCGTGGTGCTGGAGGCGATCCGCAAAGTCCTGGACTCCGGCGCGCCGTTGCACGCACCCGACCTCGCGACACCGGTGCGGGACGCCTTCGTCGCCGAACTCTTCCGTACCCTGCCGCCGGAATTCGCCGGCCACGCGCGCGTGCGCTTCTGCGGGCCCGGCGAGACGGACGCGATGGAGGCCGCGCTGCGGCTCGTGCGCGCCGCGACCGGCCGTACCGCGGTGCTGCACCTGACCGGTTCCCACGACGACACGTCCGCCGAGGACCCGGCAGGAGCCGAAGGAGTCTGGCGTAACGCCGAACTCGCCGCCCCCGGAGCCGAGTCCGCCCTCGACGGCCCCGAGCCGGGTACGCCACGGCCGGCCGGGGTGATCCTCGATCCCGTCGGGGGTGCCGACGGCGTCGCTCCGATCTGCGACGCCTGGACGCGGCGCGTGCGCCGGCTCACCGCCGCCCGATCCGTCCCGCTGATCGCGGACGAGACCCAGACGGGCGTGGGCCGCACGGGGACCCTCTGGGCGGTGGAGCACAGCGGCATCACTCCGGACGTGATGGTGCTCTCCAAGGCCGTCGGCGGCAGCCTCCCGCTGTCCGTGGTGGTCCACCGCGACGACCTCAACGCCGGGGGACCCGGCACCGACCACGGCACCTTCCACGGCAACCAACTCGCCCTGGCCGCCGGGACGGCCACCCTCGCCCACGTCCGCGAGAACGCCCTCGCCCCCCGCGCGGCCACCCTCGGTGCCCGCATGCTCGACCGGCTTCGCGATCTCGCACGGGACGTCGCGTGCGTCCGGGACGTGCGGGGGCGGGGCCTGATGATCGGCGTGGAGTTCGCGGACCCGGAAGCGGCGGGGCCGGTCCCCTCGGCGGACGCGGGCTCGCGTCCGCCGGGCACACCGCCGCCCGCCTCCGAACTGGCGGACTCCGTACGGCGCGCGTGCCTGCGGCGCGGCCTGATCGTCGGCCTGGGCGGCCGGCACCGGAACGCCGTACGCCTGCTGCCGCCGCTGACGATCAGCGACGAACAGGCGGCCGCCGTCCTCGACCGGCTCGGCGACGCGGTGCAGGCGGTGAACCGCGCCCACCGACGCGACTTCGTACCACCAGGCCGATGAGGCAGGCAGGGCGGCAGCACCCGGCTCGTCACCGCGCGGGCCAGAACCACCGAAGAGGACCACGTGAACACCACCCCCGTATCCGGCACGGGCACCCACACCCCCGGCCCGGCCCCCGCCGACGACCCGACGACCGAACGAGTCCCCGAACAGCGGACCCCGGCCGCCGACGGCAGGCCGCCAGAGGAGGCGGGGGGCCCGGGAGGCGCCTATTCCGTGGACGCGCTGGAGGGGGCCGGAGTCGATCACGACCCGCTGGAGCACGGCGACCCCTCGGTCGTGGCCGACGCCGCGGCTGTCGAGAGCCTGCTGCGCTGCTGGGTGCGCGAGACCGGCGTGACGGTTCCGGACGGCGGCGTCCTGCGCCTGCCGCTGCCCGCCAGCGGCACGGAGTTGCGGGTACCGGTCCGGCACCGGTCCCCGACGGGATGGCATCGCTTCGGCCTCCCGCGCTTCGCCGGAGCCCCCGACCGGGTCCCGCCCGCCGACGCCGTCACGGTCGCCGCGCTCCTCGCCAGGGAGACCGCCCTTGATGGCGCCGGGGCCGCGCCTCCGACCGCGTCGGCAGCCGCCGGGTGCGATCTCGTCGCCCGAGTCGCCGACTCCGTCCGCCGCACCACCGTCTTCGTCCGGGAGCGCAGGGACGACCCCGCCGACGGCCCCGACCTCTTCCTCGCGGCAGAGCAGGCACTGCTCCTCGGGCACCCGTTCCACCCCACCCCGAAGAGCCGTGAAGGTCTCTCCGAGGCCGAGGCCGGCCGGTACTCACCGGAGTCGCGCGGCCGTTTCCCCCTGCACTGGCTGGCGGTCGCCCCCGCCCTGCTGGCCACGGACTCGGCCTGGACCGAGCGCGGCCGTCCCGTGCCCGCTCCGGTGCTCACCGCCCGCCTCGCCGCAGCCGAGTTGCCGCTGCCGGACGGCTTCGCCGCGCTTCCGCTGCACCCCTGGCAGGCCCGTGCGGTCCGGCAACGGCCGGAGACCGCGGCCCTGTTCGACGCCGGGCTGCTCCGCGACCTCGGCGCCCACGGCGCCGCCTGGTGCCCCACCTCCTCCGTGCGCACGGTCCACAGAAGCGGCGCGCCCGCCATGCTCAAGCTGTCCCTGGGCCTGCAGATCACCAACTCCCGCCGCGAGAACCTCCGCAAGGAACTGCACCGCGGCGTCGAGGTCCACCGCCTGCTGCGCACCGGCCTCGCCCGGCGGTGGCGGGCCGCGCACCCCGGCTTCGACATCGTCCGCGACCCCGCCTGGCTCGCCGTCGACGGGCCGGACGGCGACCCGGTGACGGGTCTCGACGTGGTGATCCGGCACAACCCGTTCACCCCCGCGGACGACGTTGCCTGCGTCGCCGGACTCGTGTCCCCCCGCCCGTACGGCCGGCCGGGCGACCCGGCGGACCATCCGTCCCTGCGGTCCCGGCTGGATCTGCTGATCACCCGCCTCGCGGGCAGGACGGGCCGCCCGTGCGGTGCCGTCGCCGCCGAGTGGTTCCTGCGTTACCTGGAACAGGTCGTCCGTCCCGTGCTGTGGCTGGACGCGGAGGCCGGGATCGCCCTGGAGGCGCACCAGCAGAACACGCTGCTCCTGCTGGACGCGGACGGCTGGCCCACGGGCGGCCGCTACCGCGACAACCAGGGCTACTACTTCCGCGCATCCCGCCGCGCCGAACTCGACGCCCGGCTGCCCGGCATCGGGACACACAGCGACACCTTCGTCTCCGACGAGGTCACCGACGAGCGCTTCGCCTACTACCTGGCGATCAACAACGTCTTCGGCCTCATCGGCGCCCTGGGCTCCCAGCGCCTGGCCGACGAGCGGCTGCTGCTCGCGGCCTTCCGCCGCTTCCTCGGTGACCTCGCCTCCGGCCCCGACCGGTTGCGCACCCCGCTGCCGGCCCGCCTGCTGGACTCGCCCGTCCTGCGCTGCAAGGCCAACCTGCTGACCCGGCTGCACGGCCTGGACGAACTCGTCGGCCCGGTCGACACGCAGTCCGTGTACGTCACCTTCGCCAACCCCCTCCACCCGTCGTCCCCGAGGAACATGACCCACCCCGCCTTCTGAGAGGAGCGTCGCGGTGCCTCCCACCGACGCCAGCGCCCACGCAGCCCCCGCCGCCGACAGAGGCGAGATCGCCGATACCTGCCCGGCCGACAGCGGTATCGACACGGCCCCGGAGCCCATGACTCCGGAGCCCGCGATCCCGGAGCTCACGACTCCCGAGCCGGTGGCCCGGCCGGTGGCCCCGGACCGCGAGGCCGCGGACACGGCGGCCACGGACTGCGAGGACACGCTGGACCTGCGCCTGCCCGACGAGCTGCTCGCCCTCCTCGCGGAGCAGGCCGGCCCGGACGAGGAGCCGGGGCTGGCGCTGGGGCTGGAGCTGGGGCCGGATCCGGGGCTGGATCCGGGGCCGAAGCCGAGGTCGAACGGTGCCGCGGCTCCGCGCCTCTCCGCCGCCACGATCGATCACGGCCTTCTCGACGGGGTCGCCGAGTGGGGACCCGTCGGCACCCCCGTCGGTACCTTCCATCTCGTCCCGGTGGTCGTCGAACGGGACCTGCCGCTGATCAGCCGCTGGATGAACGACCCCGCCGTCGCCGAATTCTGGGACCTCGCCGGCGCCCAGAGCGTGACCGGCGCGCACCTGCGGGCCCAGCTCGACGGCGACGGACGCAGCGTGCCGTGCGTCGGCGTCCTGGACGGCACCCCGATGAGCTACTGGGAGATCTACCGGGCGGACCTCGATCCACTGGCCCGGCACTATCCCGCGCGGCCGCACGACACCGGGATCCATCTGCTCGTCGGCGAGGTCGCCGACCGGGGGCGAGGCCTCGGCAGCGCGCTGCTTCGGGCCGTGGCCGACCTCGCCCTGGACAGGCGGCCCGCGTGCGCACGGGTCGTCGCGGAACCCGCCCTGCGCAACACCCCGTCCGTCGCCGCCTTCCTGACCGCCGGGTTCCGGTTCTCCGCCGAGATCGACCTGCCCGACAAACGGGCCGCCCTGATGGTCCGGGACCGCTCCCTGCGCGATCTGCTGTGACACGGGGCTGCGAACTGATCGCTTTTGGCGCATCGCCGCCCCGATCGACCGGCCCAACCGATCCGGAGCGGTCCGAAGCGGTCCGGACCGAGCGGCGCCGATCCGGCCCGATCCGATGCGAAACCGCGACGGGAGGCTTCCGGTCTTGATCCCGCCCCTTGTCCCCGCCGTGATCACCCGTTTGTCAGTGCCGGGTCGTAGGGTGGTCGCGCTATGACGAAGCCCTCACTCCCCGAACTCCTGCATGCTGCCGTCACTGCCGTCGGCGGTACGGAGCGCCCCGGCCAGGTGACCATGGCCGAAGCCGTCGCGGAGGCGATCGACGACGGTTCCCATCTGCTGGTCCAGGCCGGCACCGGCACGGGTAAGTCGCTGGGCTACCTGGTGCCCGCGCTCGCGCACGGGGAGCGCGTCGTCGTGGCGACGGCCACGCTCGCCCTGCAACGCCAGCTGGTGGAGCGGGACCTGCCGCGCACGGTGGACGCGCTGCACCCCCTGCTGCGCCGCCGCCCGGAGTTCGCGATGCTCAAGGGCCGGTCGAACTACCTGTGCCTGCACCGCCTGCACGAGGGCGTCCCGCAGGACGAGGAGGAAGGGCTCTTCGACCAGTTCGAGGCCGCCGCGCCCACCAGCAAGCTGGGCCAGGACCTGCTGCGGATGCGCGACTGGGCCGACGAGACCGAGTCGGGTGACCGCGACGACCTCACCCCGGGCGTCTCGGACCGGGCCTGGGCCCAGGTGTCCGTCTCCTCCCGCGAGTGCCTGGGCGCCACGAAGTGCGCGTACGGCGCCGAGTGCTTCGCCGAGATGGCCCGCGAGCGCGCCAAGCTCGCCGAGGTCGTCGTCACCAACCACGCGCTGCTCGCGATCGACGCGATCGAGGGCGCCCCGGTGCTGCCGCAGCACGAGGTCCTGATCGTCGACGAGGCGCACGAACTGGTCTCCCGGGTCACGGGCGTCGCCACCGGCGAGCTCACCCCCGGACAGGTCAACCGCGCGGTGCGCCGTGCCGCCAAGCTGGTCAACGAGAAGGCCGCCGATCAGCTCCAGACCGCCTCGGAGGGCTTCGAGCGGCTGATGGAGCTGGCCCTGCCGGGCCGCCTGGAGGAGATCCCCGAGGACCTCGGCTACGCCCTCATGGCGCTGCGCGACGCCTGCCGTACGGTGATCTCCGCGATCGGCGCGACGCGCGACAAGTCGGTGCAGGACGAGGACGCGGTGCGCAAGCAGGCACTGGCGTCGGTGGAGTCGGTGCACGACGTGGCGGAGCGGATCACGAACGGCTCGGAGTGGGACGTCGTCTGGTACGAACGCCACGACCGCTTCGGCGCCTCCCTGCGCGTGGCCCCCATGTCCGTCTCGGGTCTGCTGCGCGAGAAGCTCTTCGCGGACCGCTCGGTCGTGCTGACCTCCGCGACGCTGAAGCTGGGCGGCGACTTCAACGGCGTGGGTGCCTCGCTGGGGCTCGCCCCGGAGGGCACCGAGGGGGAGGACCTTCCGCAGTGGAAGGGCGTCGACGTCGGTTCCCCCTTCGACTACCCGAAGCAGGGCATCCTCTATGTCGCCAAGCACCTCTCGCGCCCCGCGCGCGACGGTGACCGCGCGGACATGCTGGACGAGCTGACGGAGCTGATCCAGGCGGCCGGCGGCCGCACGCTGGGGCTGTTCTCGTCGATGCGGGGCGCGCAGCTCGCGGCCGAGGAACTGCGGTCCCGGATCCCGGAGTTCCCGATCCTCCTCCAGGGGGAGGAGACGCTGGGCGAGCTGATCAAGAACTTCGCGGCCGACCCGCAGACCTGCCTCTTCGGCACGCTGTCCCTCTGGCAGGGCGTCGACGTCCCCGGCCCCAGCTGTCAGCTGGTCGTCATGGACAAGATCCCGTTCCCGCGTCCCGACGACCCGTTGATGAGCGCCCGGCAGAAGGCGGTGGAGGACGCGGGGGGCAACGGCTTCATGGCGGTCGCCGCCACCCACGCCGCACTGCTCATGGCCCAGGGCGCCGGCCGCCTCGTACGGGCGTCGGGTGACCGCGGCGTGGTCGCCGTACTGGACCAGCGGCTGGCCACCGCGCGGTACGGCAGTTATCTGAAGGCTTCGCTGCCGGACTTCTGGTACACCACGGACCGCAACCAGGTCCGCAGGTCGCTGGCGGCGATCGACGCGGTGGCGAAGCAGGCGGAAGCCGAATGAGCGAAGGCCGGTCCGTCGTCACGCCCTGACGGACCGGCCCCGGACAGTGCAGGGCCCCGGAACCGGCGCAGGGGTTCCGGGGCCCGGTCTGAGGGGGGCGGTACCCACGAGGAACCGCCCGCCGCGGCGGTCAGACGCGCCGCAGCACGGCCACCACCTTGCCGAGGATGGTCGCGTCGTCGCCGGGGATCGGCTCGTAGGCGGCGTTGTGCGGCAGCAGCCACACGTGGCCGTCCTCGCGCTTGAAGCGCTTCACGGTGGCCTCTCCGTCTAGCATCGCGGCGACGATGTCGCCGTTCTCCGCGACGGGCTGACGGCGGACGGTGACCCAGTCGCCGTCGCAGATCGCCGCCTCGATCATCGAGTCACCGACGACCTTCAGGACGAACAGCTCGCCGTCGCCGACCAGCTGGCGGGG
This sequence comes from Streptomyces panaciradicis, assembly GCF_023516615.1. Classification (GTDB taxonomy): domain Bacteria; phylum Actinomycetota; class Actinomycetes; order Streptomycetales; family Streptomycetaceae; genus Streptomyces; species Streptomyces panaciradicis. The sequence continues at coordinate 32,864 of NZ_JAMGBF010000063.1, read as the reverse complement.
GAGAGGGAAGACGTCCTCGACCGACTCCTCGGCGAGGATGGGGCCACCGGCGGCGATACGGCCGACCAGCGGGACGTACGACGCGGCGGGCTTGCCGGCGGTGTCGGTGGGCTGCACGGTGGCGCCCTGGTCGGAGCCGCGGACCTCGTAGGCGCGCGGGCGGTGCGGGTCACGGCGCAGGAAGCCCTTGCGCTCCAGTGCCATGAGCTGGTGTGCGACGGAGGAGGTGCTGGACAGGCCGACCGCCTGGCCGATCTCCCGCATCGACGGCGGGTAGCCGCGACGCTGCACCGAATCCCGGATGACCTCGATCACCCGGCGCTGCCGGTCGGTCAGCCCGGAGCTGTCGGCCCGGATCCCTGGAGGTCGGCCCGGCAGGGACCGCTTGTGCGCCTCTGGGTTCGCGGCTTCGTTCATCGCATGCACCGGCTCGAGTCGGCCCTGGGAGCGGTCCTGGGCAGTGATGGTGGCACTGTCTGCGGTGGTGGTCACGTCGGCCCCTCTCGATGGTCTCCCTGCTGGACAACGGTAGTTGCTTTCGAAAGGTTGCGCCAAACACACGTTCGAGTGAAAAAGTATGGATCGCCTGACTTGATCATGTGTCTGGGTGTATGGCTAACGCGTCACCTGGCGGACAAACAGGCGCATTGTTGTACTCTTCACCGCCGGGGCGATGGCCTCGCGGGTCGTCGACCAGTCTGCCATCCGGTATCCCGTCAACCGGGAACGGCCCCCCATCTGTGCGGGAGTCCCACGCCCTCTCCTTGCGGCGCCCACGGTATCTCCGCATGTGCCGGAACGGTACGCCTGTGCGCTGCCGGGTTGTGTGTCGCCGCCCTCCGGGGTTGTCCCGAACGCTTCCGGGTACCCCGTGTCGGGCTCTTCGCACGCGACACGCGGGATGGCCTGGGTTTATGAAACGGGCCCTACATCTAGTGGTTGGATAGCTACAGCAGCCCACAAGTTGTGTTTTTTGCGATCCCCGGTGACTTCGGCACCTCCGAGATCGCCTATGCTTGGGGCTGCTTCGAGGGGCCCGTGAGGCCCAGCGAGGCTATTGAGTCTGCTGTGCCGTGAGGAGGGTTGGAGTTCATGCACTGCCCCTTCTGCAGGCACCCCGACAGCCGTGTCGTCGACAGTCGTACGACCGACGACGGCACGGCGATCCGCAGGCGCCGCCAGTGCCCTGACTGCTCCCGTCGTTTCACGACCGTGGAGACGTGCTCGCTCATGGTGGTCAAGCGGTCCGGAGTCACCGAGCCTTTCAGCCGTACGAAGGTCATCAACGGCGTGCGCAAGGCATGCCAGGGACGGCCTGTCACCGAGGACGCGCTCGCCCAGCTCGGCCAACGGGTCGAGGAGGCGGTGCGGGCCACCGGGAGCGCCGAGCTGACCACCCACGACGTGGGGCTGGCCATACTCGGCCCGTTGCAGGAACTCGATCTCGTCGCTTATCTGCGGTTCGCCTCCGTCTACCGGGCGTTCGACTCGCTCGAGGACTTCGAGGCGGCCATCGCGGAACTGAGGGACGGGGCGCGCAGCGCGACCGCGGACGACGAGGACCGCAAGGACGCTGTCGCGGGGAGCCAGGAAGACGACGGCGGGCCAGGAGGAGGGACCGCGCAGGTCCCCGAGCCCGCCCACGCCGCCGACTGAACGGCGTGCCGGAGAGGGTCAGGGAGCCCGGATCCGGCGGTTCGGCGGCGATGAAGACCTGTTGCGGGCGGTAGCGAGTGGGTGCCCGCAACACCAGACAGAACACCGTGCCTCGGGAACATCGTGGCACTTCAGGGCGTTTTCGCCCGTACAGGGAGGCGGCATGACAGAGACGGCGAGCGGTCCGGCACGGAGTTCCCGCGCCAAGGGCACCAAGGCGGCAGCGAACAAGGGCCTGCGTATCGAGCGCATCCACACCACCCCCGGCGTGCACCCGTACGACGAGGTGAACTGGGAGCGCCGTGACGTCGTCATGACCAACTGGCGCGACGGCTCGGTCAACTTCGAGCAGCGCGGCGTCGAGTTCCCCGACTTCTGGTCGGTGAACGCGGTCAACATCGTCACCAGCAAGTACTTCCGCGGCGCGGTCGGCACCCCGCAGCGCGAGACCGGCCTCAAGCAGCTGATCGACCGCATCGTGAAGACGTACCGGAAGGCCGGCGAGGACTACAAGTACTTCGCCTCTCCCGCGGACGCCGAGATCTTCGAGCACGAGCTGGCGTACGCCCTCCTGCACCAGATCTTCAGCTTCAACAGCCCCGTCTGGTTCAACGTGGGCACCCCGCAGCCGCAGCAGGTCTCCGCCTGCTTCATCCTGTCCGTCGACGACTCCATGGAGTCGATCCTCGACTGGTACAAGGAAGAGGGCATGATCTTCAAGGGCGGCTCCGGCGCCGGCCTGAACCTCTCCCGCATCCGCTCCTCCAAGGAGCTGCTGTCCTCCGGCGGCAACGCCTCCGGCCCGGTCTCCTTCATGCGCGGCGCCGACGCCTCCGCCGGCACCATCAAGTCCGGTGGCGCCACCCGCCGCGCCGCCAAGATGGTCATCCTCGACGTCGACCACCCCGACATCGAGGACTTCATCGAGACCAAGGTGAAGGAGGAGGAGAAGATCCGCGCGCTGCGCGACGCGGGCTTCGACATGGACCTGGGCGGCGACGACATCACGTCCGTCCAGTACCAGAACGCCAACAACTCGGTCCGTGTCAACGACGAGTTCATGAAGGCCGTCGAGCAGGGCGGCAAGTTCGGCCTGCGCGCCCGGATGACCGGCGAGGTCATCGAAGAGGTCGAGGCCAAGGCCCTGTTCCGCAAGATGGCCGAGGCCGCCTGGGCCTGCGCCGACCCGGGCATCCAGTACGACGACACGATCAACCGCTGGCACACCTGCCCGGAGTCCGGCCGGATCAACGGCTCGAACCCCTGCAGCGAGTACATGCACCTGGACAACACGTCCTGCAACCTCGCCTCGCTGAACCTGATGAAGTTCCTCAAGGACGACGGCAAGGGCCACCAGTCCTTCGAGGTCGAGCGCTTCGCCAAGGTCGTCGAGCTCGTCATCACCGCGATGGACATCTCCATCTGCTTCGCGGACTTCCCGACGCAGAAGATCGGCGAGAACACGCGCGCGTTCCGCCAGCTCGGCATCGGCTACGCCAACCTGGGCGCCCTGCTCATGGCGACCGGCCACGCCTACGACTCCGACGGCGGCCGCGCCCTCGCCGGTGCCATCACCTCCCTGATGACCGGCACGTCGTACAAGCGCTCGGCCGAACTCGCCGCGGTCGTCGGCGCGTACGACGGCTACGCCCGCAACGCGACGGCGCACAACCGCGTCATGAAGCAGCACGCCGACGCCAACACCGTGGCCGTCCGCATGGACGACCTCGACACGCCGATCTGGGCCGCCGCCACGGAGGCCTGGCAGGACGTGCTGCGCCTCGGCGAGAAGAACGGTTTCCGTAACGCCCAGGCGTCCGTCATCGCCCCGACCGGCACCATCGGTCTCGCGATGTCCTGCGACACCACCGGCCTCGAGCCCGACCTCGCCCTGGTCAAGTTCAAGAAGCTGGTCGGCGGCGGCTCGATGCAGATCGTCAACGGCACCGTCCCGCAGGCCCTGCGCCGCCTGGGCTACCAGGAGGAGCAGATCGAGGCGATCGTCGCCCACATCGCCGAGCACGGCAATGTGATCGACGCCCCGGGCCTCAAGCACGAGCACTACGAGGTGTTCGACTGCGCCATGGGCGAGCGTTCCATCTCCGCGATGGGCCACGTCCGCATGATGGCCGCGATCCAGCCGTGGATCTCCGGCGCCCTGTCCAAGACGGTCAACCTGCCGGAGTCGGCGACCGTCGAGGACGTCGAGGAGGTCTACTTCGAGGCGTGGAAGATGGGCGTCAAGGCGCTCGCCATCTACCGCGACAACTGCAAGGTCGGCCAGCCCCTCTCCGCCAAGACCAAGGAGAAGGAGAAGGCCGAGGTCACGGAGAAGGCCGAGGCGACCATCCGCGAGACGGTCGAGAAGGTCATCGAGTACCGCCCGGTCCGCAAGCGCCTCCCGAAGGGTCGTCCCGGCATCACGACGTCGTTCACCGTCGGCGGCGCCGAGGGCTACATGACCGCCAACTCCTACCCGGACGACGGTCTCGGCGAGGTCTTCCTGAAGATGTCCAAGCAGGGCTCCACCCTCGCGGGCATGATGGACGCCTTCTCCATCGCCGTCTCCGTCGGCCTCCAGTACGGCGTGCCCCTGGAGACGTACGTCTCGAAGTTCACCAACATGCGCTTCGAGCCGGCCGGCATGACCGACGACCCGGACGTGCGGATGGCGCAGTCGATCGTCGACTACATCTTCCGCCGCCTGGCGCTGGACTTCCTGCCCTTCGAGACGCGCTCCGCGCTCGGCATCCACTCCGCCGAGGAGCGCCAGCGTCACCTGGAGACCGGCTCGTACGAGCAGTCCCTCGACGAGGACGAGGTCGACGTCGAGGGCCTGGCCCAGTCGGCGCCGCGCGCCCAGGAGCTGAAGGCCGTCGCCACGCCGCGTGCCGAGGTTGAGGCGGCCAAGCCCGCCCCGAAGCAGGCGCACACCAGTGCCGAACTGGTGGAGATGCAGCTGGGCATCCAGGCCGACGCCCCGCTCTGCTTCTCCTGCGGTACGAAGATGCAGCGCGCCGGTTCCTGCTACATCTGCGAGGGCTGCGGCTCGACCAGCGGTTGCAGCTGACGCCGGGCGAGCGCGGCTGATCCGGCCGTGAGTGAGAGGGCGGTGGCACCGGGTTTCCGGTTCCACCGCCCTCTTTCGTCGAAAGGCGAAAACTTGTTCCCCTGGCGAGTGCGCACAGGTTAGGCTCCCCCGGCGCACGACCGGCGCGAACGGCAGGGTGGGGAACGTGGGGGACATGGTCGACGGTTTCGCCGACTCCGAAAGAGCAGTGAACAAGCCCGAGAAGGGCATGAGCGCGGGGGCCCAGGCGGTCGCCGCCGTGGTGGTCGTCGGAGGGCTGGCACTGGCCCTGTGGGCGCTCGGGGGGACCTTGGACCAGGGACCCGGCAAGAGCGAGCCGGCCACCTGCGAGGCCGCGCACGACGCCAAGACACCGAAGAGCGTGACCGGGACCCAGCTGTGCACGGCCCTGAACCGCCCGGACCTGCCCGCGCTGCTCGGCACCCCGGACGAGTACGCGGAGACCGCGAACGGCAACGTGAGCACCATGACCTCCGCCGACGGCGGCAAGACCAGCACTCCCGAGGCGGACGTCGACCTGAAGACGTACTCCCTGAGGCTCTCCCTGTCCGACGACGACGTGCCCGTGGCCGACATGGCCGCCTTCCTCGGCGCCACCGCGCAGCGGCGGACCGTCCTCGGACACCCCGCGGTCCTCTACTCGGACCGGACCATCGCCCTCAGCTTCAACCTGGGCGGCGGCAAGGCCAGCAGCGGCCCCGGCGGCGTCGCCAGGAGCCTGCTGGTGGCCAGGGACGCGAAGGACGGCGGCGGCTTCTACGAAGTCTCCCTCTGGCGCCAGGACTTCGCGACCCCCGACGACGCGGCGCTGTTCCGCGTCGCCGAGAAGGTACTGCCGACGGTTCCGGGCTGGCGGGAGGGCTGAGGCGGATCAGGGCTGGTGGGCGCGGCCCATGGTCCGGGTGAAGGTCGCCGGGTCGTCCTCGTGGCCGTGGATCCCGGGACGGAAGTCCCACGCGCCGGACTCGTCGCGGACGAACTCCGCGACCGTCGCCGCCGTCGCGCCCAGTACGTCACCGAAGTCGTCCTCGGCCAGGACGGTGTACCCCTCCCGGATGCGCAGGCCCGGGTTGAGCACGCCGACGAAGGTCCGCTGCTCCGGTTGCGGCTGGATGAGGACGCCGACCACCACGCGCGCGTACCGCTCGCTGAGACGGTCGAGCTCCAGCGTCATGATCTCGTCCCAGCCGAAACCCTTGCCGTCCCGGCTGTCCCGGTTGAGGTAGATGGTTCCGTCGGGCGAACGGCTGTCGAAGTGGACCACATAGGCGGGATCGCCGTACGGGTCGCCCGACGGGTAGGTGGCGGCGACGACGTCCAGATCGGTCGGCGGCTGCCCCGCCGGGCTCGGGTCCCACTTGATCGCGATCTCGACCTTGCGGATCCCCTTGTTGAGGGCGTTCACCAGGTTTCCCCTTCCCCGTTCCCGCGTGTACCCAGTCCGGCCCGAACTGCCGTGCGCACAAGGCCGATTGTCCATCCTGCCACGCGAGCGGGCGGGCGTGCTCCGGAGCAGTCCGCCGGAGCGTGACCCGCGCCACGCTCCTGGCCTTACGATGGCGCGGTGCTGGTCAAGTGGATTCGCTGCACCGTGGTGGACCGCCGCGGGTTCGAGCGGGGGCAGCGAAAGTGGGCGGGGCTTCTGGGGGAGCCGGGGTTTCGGGGACAGGGCGGTGGCTGGAGCCGGGGGCGGCCGGGCGTGGCGCACATCTTCTCCTTCTGGGAGAGCCGTTCCTTCTACGACTCCTTCATGGCGCGTTCCCACGACCGGCTCGCCGCGTCGCAGTCCGGCACGTTCAAGGACACCCAGGTCAAGCTCTTCGACTACCGCTTCGACGTGAAGACCGGCTTCGAGCCGCGCTTCACGGACGCCGACCTGGTGCGCGTGGCCCTGTGCCGCGTCCACGAGGAGCGCGCCGAGCACTTCACCCTGATGCAGGAGAAGGTCTGGAACCCCGCCATGGCCGGCTCGCCGGGCATGATCCGCGGGCTGTTCGGGGAGGCCCCCGGGCACGAGTTCCTGGTGCTCTCGATGTGGCGGCAGGCCGCGGAACACGGCAAGTACCGCGCCGAACGCGTCGAGCGGCTCGCCCTGCGGGCCCAGATCGAGGCGGACGTGGCGGCCCTCAGCGGGGACATCGTGGCGCTCGAACCGACCTGGACGGTGTGAGAACCCGACCCGTCCGGACACGGCTGGTGGTGTGGGAACTGTGTGACCTACGCCGTATGGAGCCCGTACGAGTGAACGATCGGCCGTCACTCGATCTAGGGTTTCCGCATGGCACGACCACGGCGCATCGTCCTTGTCCGGCACGGCGAGTCAACGGGCAATGTTGATGACACCGTGTACGAGCGCGAACCCGATCACGCGCTCGCACTCACCGAGCGCGGCCGGGAGCAGGCGGAGGAGACCGGCAAACGGCTGCGGGAGGTCTTCGGCCGCGAGCGCGTCAGCGTGTACGTCTCCCCGTACCGCCGCACCCACGAGACCCTGCGCTCCTTCCACCTCGACCCCGACCTCATCCGGGTGCGCGAGGAGCCCCGGCTGCGCGAGCAGGACTGGGGGAACTGGCAGGACCGCGACGACGTACGCCTCCAGAAGGCCTACCGGGACGCGTACGGCCACTTCTTCTACCGCTTCGCCCAGGGCGAGTCCGGCGCCGACGTCTACGACCGCGTCGGGGGCTTCCTGGAGAGCCTCTTCCGCAGCTTCGAGGACCCCGACCACCCGCCGAACGTGCTGCTGGTGACCCACGGCCTGGCCATGCGGCTGTTCTGCATGCGCTGGTTCCACTGGACGGTCGCGGAGTTCGAGTCGCTGTCGAACCCCGGGAACGCGGAGATGCGGATGCTCGTTCTCGGCGACGACGGCAGGTACCAGCTCGACCGGCCCTTCGAACGCTGGCGGGACCCGGAGCCGTACGGGATCACCGGATAGAGTGGCGCGCATATGACCCCTGATTCCTCCTCCGCCGGGCGCCTGGAGCGCGCCCTGACCAGCCTCCGCGGACTGGCCGTGGGAGACGCCCTGGGCTCGCAGTTCTTCGTGCCGGCCAACTACCCGCTGCTCAAGCGCCGCGAGCTGCCGCCCGGCGTCTGGCAGTGGACCGACGACACGGAGATGGCCTGCTCCGTGGTCGCCGTCCTCGCCGCCCACGACCGCATCGACCAGGACGCCCTCGCCCACTCCTTCGCCCACCACCACGACTTCGACCGGGGCTACGGCCCCGCCGTGAACCGTCTGCTGCGCCTCGTCCGCGAAGGCGGCGACTGGCGCGAACTGGCCGCCGCGCTCTTCAACGGCCAGGGCTCCTGGGGCAACGGCGCGGCCATGCGCATCGCGCCCCTGGGCGCCTGGTACGCGGACGACCCGGAGCAGGCGACGCACCAGGCGGAGATCTCCGCCTACCCCACGCACCAGCACCGCGAAGCCGTCGTCGGCGCCATGGCCGTGGCGGCCGCCGCCGCGCTGGCCGCCGCGCCCACCGGGCCGCCGAGCCCCCAGGCGCTCCTCGACGGCGTCGTCGCCCTCGTCCCCAAGAGCGCCGTCGGTGCGGGCCTGCGGCGCGCCCGGGACATGCTCGACTACGGCGACCCGGGCACCGTCGCGGCCGTCCTGGGCTGCGGACGGCGTACGACGGCCCATGACACCGTGCCCTTCGCGCTGTGGTCGGCCGCGCGGGCCCTCGGCGACTACGAGCGCGCCTTCTGGACGACCGCCCAGGTCGGCGGCGACGTGGACACCACCTGCGCGATCGTGGGCGGCGTGGTCGCCTCCGCCAGGGCCGGACTGCCTCCGGCGGAGTGGACGGCGCGGACCGAGGCCCTGCCGGCCTGGACACCGGCGGCGCGAGCGGCTTCGGCCTGAGCGGCCGACACGGCAGGCTGAAAACTCTCCGTGTCCGCCGGGAACTCTGCGTGATGGACTGTCCGTTGTGCTGGTGTCGGCCCTGCTGGTGACGGGACGACGTCAGGTGGGTGGCACACGCGGGTCCCGGGGGTGAGTGGGCATGCTGTTCGTGGCTGTGGCTGTGGCTGTGGCTGTGGCTGTGGCAGTGACAGTGGCTGCGTGTGCGTGTGCGTCTTTGTCGTGCGGCGTCGCACGTGTGCGGACGGCCGGACCGGCGTCCTCGCCGTCGGTCCCCTGGACCCGGTCCGGCCGTCCCTGTGCGGGCGGGTTCGGCTCAGCCGATGCCCGGGCCCGCCGTTCCGGCGAGGGCTTCCAGGTCGCTTTTCCGCACCCGGATCACCAGCCAGGCGGTCGCGAGCGCCAGTACGGCCATGGCCGCAGCGGCGATGAAGCCCACCGAGATGCCCTGGGCGAGCACCGCGTGCCCCCACGTACCGGGCAGCTGCTGCGTCTTGGCGAACTCCGCCTTCTGCTCCGGCGATCCGCCGGCGAGGAACTTCGGCAGCTGCTTCGTCGCCTCGTCCCTGCTGGCCGAGCCGAACACCGTCGTCAGGATGGACAGTCCGAGCGAACCGCCCACCTGTTGCATGGCGTTGAGCAGACCGGAGGCCGCGCCCGCCTCGTGCTGGGCGACACCGGAGACGGCGGTCACCGTCAGCGTCACGAAGTTCAGGCCCATGCCGAAGCCGAAGACCAGCATCGGACCGAGCACCCCGCCGGCGTAGGAGCTGTCGGAGCTGATCATGGCCTGCCAGGTCAGGCCGATCACCGCGAGCGCGGAGCCGGTGAGCATGAACGGCTTGGGGCCGAACCGGGGCAGGAAGCGCTGGGACAGCCCCGCACCGAGCGCGATCACGACCGTCACCGGCAGGAAGGCGAGGCCGGCCTGGATCGGGCTGTACCCCAGCACGTTCTGCACGAAGAGCACGATGTAGAAGAACATGCCGAACATCGCCGCGGCCAGGCTCAGCATGATCACGTACGTGCCCGAGCGGTTGCGGTCGGCGAACATCCGCAGCGGGGTGATCGGCTCCTTCGCCCGGGACTCGATCAGCGCGAAGGAGGCCAGCAGGACCACGGCGGCCGCGAAGGACCCGATGGTGAGGCCGTCCCGCCAGCCGTCGTCCGCCGCGCGGATGAAGCCGTAGACGAGCGAGGCCATGCCCGCCGTCGAGGTCACGGCGCCGGCGATGTCGAAGCGGCCCGAGTGGCGTTCGGACTCGTTGATGTAGACCGGTGCGAGAAAGATGATCACCAGGCCGATCGGCACGTTGACGAAGAACACCCAGCGCCAGTCGAGCCACTCGGTGAGCATGCCGCCCGCGAGCAGGCCGATGGCGCCGCCGCCCGCGGAGACCGCCGCGAAGACGCCGAAGGCCCGGTTGCGCTCGGGCCCCTCGGGAAACGTGGTGGTGATGAGCGCCAGCGCGGTGGGCGACGCGATCGCGCCTCCCATGCCCTGCAGGACCCGCGCGGCGAGCAGCTGCCAGGGCTCCTGGGCGAGGCCGCCGAGCAGCGAGGCGAGGGTGAACAGCAGGATGCCGGTCATGAAGACCCGGCGGCGGCCGAGGATGTCGCCGGCCCGCCCGCCCAGGAGCAGCAGACCGCCGAAGGTGAGCGTGTAGGCGCTGACGACCCAGGTGAGGTCGGTCGTGCTGAACTGGAGCGCGTCTTGAATGTGCGGGAGCGCGATGTTCACAATCGTCGCGTCGAGTACCACCATGAGTTGGCAGGCCGCGATGACCGCGAGCGCGACGCCGGGACGGCCGCCCCGGCGAGCCGCACCTGGCTTCTGATCTTTGATCAACTGAGAGGTTGTCACTATGGGTCCCCCACGGAAGCGTTAGTGAACGCTCGCGTTCACTGTCGCGTCAAAGGTAGTGAGTCCCCGATAGTGAACGCAAGCGTTCACTTAAATCGTGTGTCGCGCGGCACGTCCCCCGCTGTCGTCGCGTGACGCATCCCCCGTCCCGTACGTCCCCGCTCACCCGCTCGCTGGAGACAGATCAGATGGTTACCTCGCGCTGGACGGCCGCCCCCGCTCAGGCGGCCTCCCCCCGTCGGCGCGGCGCCGTGCTGGAACGCGCCATCCTCGATGCCGCGCTGGATCAGCTCGGCACGGTCGGCTGGAACGGCCTGACCATGGAGGGCGTCGCCGCCGGCGCCCAGACCGGCAAGGCCGCGGTCTACCGCCGCTGGCCCTCCAAGGAGGACCTCGTCGCGGACGCCCTGCAGGCGGCCCTGCCGCCTATCGAAGAAGTGCCCGATCTGGGCAGCGTGCGCGAGGATCTGCTCCAGTTGTGCCGCCAGGCACGCGACGCGATGTTCTCGCGCCCCGGGTACGCCGTCCGCTCCGTGGTTCACGAGTGCAACCCGGTGCAGGCGGAGCGGTTCCACACCGTGATCTTCGACGGCATCGTGGAGCCGACGCTGAAGCTGCTCCGCGAGGTCATCACACGTGGCATAGCGCGGAACGAGGTGCGGTCCGACGCGGCCAACGGCTATGTCTTCGACGCCATCCCGGCCATGATGATGTACCGCTCCAAGATACGCGGAAGTGAATGGAGCGACCACGATCTCGAAGAGATGGTCGACCAGTTGATGCTTCCGCTGCTCCGGCCGAACAGCGGCTGAGCGGAGCGGGCGGCGATCGTGAGGCGGCTCGGGGAGCCGGGGTGTCGCCGGTGATCCGCGAGGCGTACGCTAAGGGCGCCATGCCGTACGAACCACCCACTCACACCGTCGAGCGCTCCCTTCGCGCAACGACCGGAGCGAAGATCATTGCCGGTGTCGACGAGGTCGGGCGCGGCGCGTGGGCCGGCCCCGTCACCGTCTGCGCGGCGGTCACCGGACTGCGCCGTCCCCCCGAAGGCCTCACCGACTCCAAGCTCCTCACCGTGAAGCGGCGCACCGCGCTCGCCGAGGAACTGCGGACGTGGGTGACGTCCTACGCGCTCGGTCATGCCTCGCACGAGGAGATCGACACCATGGGGATGACGGCAGCCCTGCGGCTGGCGGCGGTGCGTGCCCTGGAGGCTCTGCCGGTCCGCCCGGACGCGGTGATCCTCGACGGCAAGCACGACTACCTGGGCGTGCCCTGGAAGGTCCGCACGGTGATCAAGGGCGACCGGTCGTGCGTCGCCGTGGCCGCGGCCTCGGTGATCGCCAAGGTTCAGCGCGACAAAATGATGGCCGAACTGGGTATCGACCATGCAGACTTCGGTTTTGCGGACAACGCCGGGTATCCGTCGCCCGTGCACAAGGCCGCACTGGAGGTGCGGGGCCCCACCCCGTATCACCGGTTGTCGTGGGCGTATCTTGATGCGCTGCCCCAGTGGCGGCACCTCAAGAAGGTCCGCAGTTGGGCGGACGGAAGCGTTCCGGAGATCGAGGGTCAGCTCGGCTTCGACTTCTGACGATTCCGCTCGCACTCATGTGCCACCCGCCGACGCGAGCCGTACCAACGTTTGATAAACATCAGCTCATGCCTCTCATTCCCGAGGAGCCTCAGATTCACGAGAGTGCCCAGGGTCCCCGCGCCACTTCGGCCAGTGGCCGTACCGCGCCGACCCCTCGCCCCGTACCCGGTCCCCGTCCCGTGGCCCCGCCACGGCCCGGTCGCCCCGGTCCGCTCCGGCCCACCGCGCCGGCGCAGCGTACGTCGCGTGACGTGACCGCGGCCAAGCCCGGGCCTTCGGCCCCGGCCGCCCCCGCCGCGGCTCCGGCGTCCCCGCAGATCCAGCTGATCCCGGCCTCGCCCGAAGGCGCCCTCGACGCCGCCGAAGAGGCCGTGGACCTGCTGCTGGACTCGGGGCGGACGCCCGGCGACGTACTTGTCATCACCACCGGCGAACAGCACCCGTGGGCCGCCCACGAACTGTCCTTCGGTGAAGCCTCCTACTGGGCCCAGCACGACGCGGGCGACGACGTCTTCTACGCGGACGCCGCCGTCGCTTCCCGTGCCGCCGCGCGCCCGGTCGTCGTGGTCGCCGTCAACGGCGGAGACACCTCGACCGCCGCGACGGCGCTGCCGCTGGCCCACGGCCGGGCAGGTGCCCTGCTGATCGTCTGCGGCGACCCGCAGCAGATCAACTCGGTGCTCGGCGCGGGCGTCTGAGCCCGCTCGGGCCCCGTCCGGGTCCGTCCGGAGGACGTCGGCAACGCCGCCCCGAGTGACGGTTGTGCCGCCACGGCGGCACCGGCACGGTGTGTCCCTTGGCGTGCACGGGGGCGGGGTCGGGGCCGGGATGCCCGTGGGGCTTGTTCAGTGGGTGCTTGAGGGCTGTCGCTGTGCGTGCTGAGGGTTGTTGCTGCGGGGCCCGGTGGGTGCGCGGGTGCGGGGGCGTGTGATCCGCGGGTTGCTTGCGGGTGCGCGGGTGCGCGGGTGCGCGGGTGCGTAGCTGCGCGTGCCGTCGTCCGTCGTCACGCCGGGCGCTTTCCGTGGTTGCCTGGGGGGCTGTTCCGTGAGTGCCTCTGCCCTGGCGTGCCCTCGGTGCTGCCACCGGATGGGCGTTCTCGTGTCGGGCGCGGTCAGGGCGTCCGAAGAGACGGCGTGCCGTCAAGTCGTGCCCTGAGAAACAGCGTTGGCCGGGCTCGTAGGACGGCTGGACGGGTCCTTGTCGCCGAGGCGCTCGGAGGGATCGGGCGCCGTCGGGGCGTATGGAGAAGGCGGCGTGCCGGCCGAGTGGGCCGGCCGGTGCTGTGGCCGAGCGCGCCGAGCGGGCGTTCGGCCGACCGATGGCGCGGCCGTGCCGGCCCGTGCTTCAGCGAGCCGCCGCGCGGCGCAGGACCTCAGAGGCGACGCCGCCGGTACGCGGCAGCGGAGGAGGCGCCTCGGACAACCCGAAGGGCTCCGGTGCCGAATCGGCGTTCGGGCGGCGCCCGCCACGGCCCTCCCCGAGCACCTGCCAGCCGTCCCGGGTCAACGTGATGTACGCCCCGCAACGCAACCCGTGCAGTGTGCACGCGTCACGCAGGCCCCACATCCACGCGCCGTCCTCCTCGGTCCAACGCGCGTCGCCGTCACGGCAGTACAGCAGCACGGCGGTGCGCACCGGCGTGCGGCGGCGCAGGTCGTGCGGGATGACCCTACGGAGCTGGGCGAGCAGCACGTTGCGGAACATCCAGCCGTCGGCCGGGGCCGGGCGGCGGGTGAACGAGGCGCTGGCGCACAGCCGTTCGTCCTGGTCGAGGACGGCCACGATCGCCGTCGCTGGCCCGGGGCGATGCCGGGAGTGCAGTCCGCTGACGACCTCTCGGGGACTGCGCAGCAGAGGGATGCCCGCGGCGGCCCACTCGGCCGGTTCGAGCATACGGACGAGAGGGTTGGCGGATGCGGCGGACAGGTCGGCAGACGTCGACGTGGACGCCGCGGAGGACGGAGCGAATCCGAAGGTCACGGTCCTCCCTTCGGCTACGCGCCCACACTGAGGGCGAGGTCGGATTCGGGGGAGCGCGCACCGCAGCAGAGCCCTACCGGACCACGGACGAGCCGTGCGGGGAGCGGAGTTCAATTCTTCCTGTCGAACTTGGATGCGGCAACGAGCAATTGGGGCCACTGACCGGAAGATGACGGTACGTGGTTTATATCCCTACCCCGTGCTCACGGCTGCGACGCATGAGGCGACCGTTCACCTCGCGTTCGCGCATCGTTCGGACACGGGCAGTGAGGAGGAAGGGCGTACGTCACGATGCGCGGTGCCCGGAGGGTCACCCCTGCACCGCCAGCACCAGGGGCAGCACCCCCTGCGCACCGGCCCGGCGAAGCGCGCGGGCCGCGACCGCGAGCGTCCAGCCCGTCTCGGTGTAGTCGTCGACGAGCAGGACCGGACCGCCGGCCTCCGTAAGGGCGGCGGCCAGGGCGGACGGCACGGTCAGCGCGCCGGCCAGGGCCTTGAGGCGCTGGGCGCTGTTGCTGCGGGAGAGTCGGGGCGCATCGTCCGTGTACTCCACCGAGCCCAGCAGCGGCAGCCGGCCCACCTCCGCGATACGCGCGGCCAAAGAGCCGATCAGCCGGGGCCTGGTGCGTGAGGCGACGCTGACCACGCCGACCGGGCGGGGCTGTGCGTCCGCCACGCCCGGTGCCCAGCCGCCGGGTCCCTTGGCCCAGTCGGCCAGTACTCCCACGACGGCTTTCGCCACGTCGTCCGGCACCGGTTCGTCCGCGGCCTGGGGCGTGAACATGGGGCGCAGGCGGTTGCCCCAGCCGATGTCCGACAGACGGCCCAACGCCCGCCCGGCGGCGGCCTGTTCGCCGGCCGGGATGCGCCCCTTGAGATCGACGCCGATCGCGGGCAGCCCCGTCGGCCACATCCGGCGCGGCTCCACCTCGACGCCCGCCCTGCCGAGATCGGCGCGCGCCGCGTCCACCGCCGTCGTGGACATGTCCGCGGTGAACCGCGCGCCCGCGCAGTTGTCGCAGCGTCCGCAGGGCTTGGCGCCCTCGTCGTCCAGCTGACGCTGCAGGAACTCCATCCGGCAGTCCGTCGTCGACGCGTACTCGCGCATCGCCTGCTGCTCGGCCTTGCGCTGCCGCGCGACCCAGGCGTACCGCTCCGCCTCGTACCTCCAGGGCTGTCCGGTGGCGGTCCAACCGCCCTTGACCCGCCTGACCGCTCCGTCGACGTCGAGCACCTTGAGCATGCTCTCCAGCCGCGAACGGCGCAGCTCCACCAAGGGTTCCAGAGCGGGCAGGGACAGCGGGC
Organism: Streptomyces panaciradicis; assembly: GCF_023516615.1. Lineage (GTDB taxonomy): Bacteria > Actinomycetota > Actinomycetes > Streptomycetales > Streptomycetaceae > Streptomyces > Streptomyces panaciradicis. The sequence continues at coordinate 17,503 of NZ_JAMGBF010000063.1, read as the reverse complement.
GGTCCGCCTGCGCGAGGACGTCCAGGGTGCGGCGTACCAGATCTTCCGGCGGGAAGGCGAGCGAGGCGAAGTACTCCCAGATCGCCTCGTCCTCCTGGCCGGGAAGCAGAAGCACCTCGGCGTGCTCGACACCGCGCCCGGCGCGCCCCACCTGCTGGTAGTAGGCGATGGGGGAGGAGGGCGAGCCGAGATGGACCACGAAGCCGAGGTCCGGTTTGTCGAAGCCCATGCCGAGCGCGGACGTGGCCACGAGGGCCTTCACCCTGTTGCCCAGCAGGTCGTCCTCGGCCTGCTGCCGGTCCGCGTTCTCCGTCTTGCCGGTGTACGAGGCCACCGGGTGCCCGCGGTGCCGCAGGAACGCGGTGACCTCCTCGGCGGCGGCCACGGTGAGCGTGTAGATGATCCCGGAGCCCGGCAACTCGTCGAGATGGTCGGCGAGCCAGGCCATCCGGTGCGCGGCGTCCGGCAGTCGCAGCACGCTCAGACTCAGGCTCTCCCGGTCGAGCGGACCGCGCAGCACCAGGGCGTCCGACGTGCCGCCCGTACCGAGCTGTTCCGCCACGTCGGCGGTCACCCGGGCGTTGGCCGTGGCGGTTGTCGCCAGTACGGGGACGCCGGCCGGAAGATCGCTGAGCATGGTGCGCAGCCGGCGGTAGTCGGGACGGAAGTCGTGCCCCCAGTCGGAGATGCAGTGTGCCTCGTCCACCACGAGCAGTCCGGTGGCGGCGGCCAGCTTGGGCAGCACCTGGTCCCGGAAGTCCGGGTTGTTCAGCCGCTCCGGGCTCACGAGCAGGACGTCGACCTCGCCCGCGGCGATCTCGGCCTCGACGGTGCCCCACTCCTCCGTGTTGGCGGAGTTGATCGTCCGGGCGTGGATGCCCGCCCGGGCCGCGGCCTCGACCTGGTTGCGCATCAGCGCGAGCAGCGGGGAGACGATCACCGTCGGGCCGCTGCCCTGGGCCCGCAGCAGCGACGTGGCCACGAAATAGACGGCCGACTTGCCCCACCCCGTGCGCTGCACGACGAGCGCCCGGCGCTTCTCGGCGACCAGCGCCTCGATCGCCCGCCACTGATCCTCGCGCAGCCGGGCCGTACCACCGGCGTCCCCCACCAGGCGGGCGAGGACCGCGTCGGCGGCGGCCCGGAGTTCCGCGTTGCTCGTGTGCTCCATGCGTCCCATCAAACAGGACGGGACTGACAAGCGGGGTCGAGCGGGTGCGGGGCTGTGCGGAGAAGGGCCGGTATGACTGTCTGCGGGATGCCAACTCGTTGTTGGGACGGTGGGGTTGAGGGTTTCTGGCGTTGGGTTGACGTGTTCCTGGTCGGACTTATCCACAGGGTCAAGCGGACCCTCGTGATCCGCGAGATCGTCTGCGCATGACGAACCACGGCGAAACCACCGGATCCTCCGAAAACGACAGGGCGACCGGACACGAGGACCGCGCCCCGCACGACACCCACAGTCGGCCGCTGCCGCCGGAAACGCACATCGGACCGACCGCCTACGACAGCCACGGCGCCGAGCACCAGGTCACCCTGCGCACCCCGGCGGAACTGGCCGACGCGTTGCCGTACCTCCTCGGCTACCGACCCGAGGACAGCATCGTCCTGGTCGCCCTGCACGACAGGGAGGGCCGGGGCCGGTTCGGCGGCCGCGCCCGGCTCGGCATTCCCACCAGCGTCGACGACTGGGCGTCCGCCGCTCGGCAGCTGGCGCACGGACTGGTGACCGGAAGCGAGCGCCGAGGAGCCCGCCCCGAGCAGATGGTCGCCTACCTCTGCCAGGAACCGGCGAAGGGCGAGTCGGGCCGCCAGGTCATGGAGCGGCTGCGCCCGCTGGCCCAGAAGCTGCGTGTCGAATGCGGACAGCTCGACGTGCCGGTGATCGAGGCCCTGTGCATCTCCGACGGTCGCTTCTGGTCGTACTGCTGTGTCGACGAGGGCTGCTGTCCGCCCGAAGGCCGGCCGATGGGCCTGCCCGGCACCTCTGTGCTCGCCGCCGCGGCCACCTACGCCGGCCTGCAGGTCCGGGGCACGCTGCGCGAACTGCGCGCGAGGCTCCAGCCCTGGGAGACAGGGGCCGCCCTGACCCAGGAGATCGCACTCGACACGGCGAGCACGAGCCTGGTGCCCAGGATCCTGGACGCCGCCGACCGTGCCGCAGTGGCCGAGGAGACGCTCGGGCTGGCCGAGCTGATCATGCACCGCCTGGCCGCGGCGCCACCGGTCACCGGCGCGCTCACCTCGGACCTCCGCGACGACGGACTGCTCGACCATGACGAGGCCGCGGCGCTGATCCTCGGCCTGCAGGACCGCGCCACCCGCGACCGTGCCGCCGAATGGATGGAGGGTGAGGAAGCCGCCCCCGCCCTACGGCTCTGGCGAGCTCTGGCCCGCCGCTGCGTCGGCCCCTACAGCGAACACGCGGCCGCCCCGTTGACTCTGGCCGGCTGGGTCGCATGGTCCACCGGCGACGATCTGGAGGCCCGCGAAGCCCTCGCCATGGCCCTGGGCGCGGACCCCGACTATCTCTTCGCCCGCCTTCTGCACCAGGCGTGCAACGAGGGTCTCGACCCGGAATCGGTCCGCCGCTGCCTGCGAGCGGAACGCCGGGACCGAGGCGCCGCTCCGCATCGGCAGGGCGACGACCCGAAAGAGTCGGTGTCCGAGGCCACCGGCCCGGCCCCGGTCCACGAGGACGCCTCTCCTCCGCGACGCCGCTCCCGGTCCAGCCGTACGGCGGTGAACCGGCCGCGCTCGGCGAGGGCGGCTGTCCGGGGCAGCGGCACAACGGTTCCACGCCCCAGGACACCTGCCACGGACGACGCCCGGACGGGCAAGGCCCCGACCGGCGTCACCCGTCCCCGCACAGGGCCGACGGGTGTCACCCGTCCGCCTACATCCGGAAGGGGGACCGTACGCGGGTACGACGACCACCCGGGGAGCGCCCGCCTCGCGGATGGGGACGGCGAGGCAGAGGTATGAGCAACAGACATGCGGGTGGCGCGAGTTGCCGATACGAGGGCAACTGCACACCGAAATACCGCCGGCACAGGCGATGCACCGGAGGCACCTCGCGCGGGCACCGCCATTCGGCTGGGTCGGTCCGACGCGGCCGTGACCCGGGGGAGTCCCGTCCCGTTCACCTGAGTGGCGGAGCGCCCGGACGGGCCGCGCCGCCGCATGCCCCACGTCCGTCCGGAGCCCCGACCCGGCGCCGCACACGCCCAAGGGGCACAGAGCGCAGAAGAAGCGACCGTATGCACCAGCCGCCCCCGCCCACCGCCGACGATCGTCCCCGCATGGGCGGGCCCGAGCCCGTCCTCCGGACCGCAGCCGACCAGCCGAGGCCCTCGAACCATCCCAGCCCGCACGAGCCTCGGCTCACGAGCGAGGATCTGCAGACCTCGTCCTATGTCAGACACGACGGCCCCGCCGCGCCGTCCACTCGCCAGGACCGGCCCCCGCCCTCCGACCTCACCAGCGACCTCCCGCCGGGCAAGGGCCACCCCGCACGAGCACCTTCACCACTGGAACGCAACCCGCCACCCCCGACCGGCCGTCCCCGACGCACGCCCGCCTCAGCATTACCCGCGCACCGAGGCGCCCCCGCGCCGGTGACTCCACCGCCCCGCCGCTCGGGTGAGCTGCCGTCCACCCACGCCGCGCTCGTCTGCATCGCCCTGCCGGGCCTCGCCATTTCCACGGCGCAGGGGCAGCTGAACGGCGAGGGGCTGGACGGGTTCTACCGTGCGGGCCGGCGTGTGCTCTCCCGTTGCCAGGTCCGTGTGGCCGGTCGTGAGCCACTCGCCGTCCAGGCCAGGATGACCGCGGCCGACCGGGCCCTCTTCGTGGGCACACTGCGGGTCTCCCCGCACTCCGGTCCCGACCCGGACGTCGTCGTCGAGCGCGTCCGGCAGGCCGACGGGACGGAGCGGATCACGCTGCACAGCGCGGCCCCGCGCCCCCTGCGCGTCCCGCTGGAGGTTGCCCTCGGCACGGACCTGGCCGATCTGAGCGCCATCGCGTCCGGCACCGGAGGCCCCGAGCTGCCCGCCAGCGTCCACGACTCGGGCCTGCGCTGGTCCTGCCCCACCGGGACCTCGTCGGTCAGCGCAGATCCGCCGCCCGCGGACGCGCTGGCCTCCGCGGGGCTGCTGCGCTGGGAGTTCGAGCTGCCGCCTGGTGGCAGCACCAGCGTGGAGCTGCGGGTGCGGCCCGACGGGGCGGGACCTCTCCGCGCCGCGGGTTATGCCGCGACGAGCCCGCTCGCGGCGGCGAGCGCGTCGGGCGACGACCCCAGGATCGGCCGGCTCATGCGGACCAGCATCGAGGATCTGCGGGCCCTGCTGCTGCGCGATCCGACGCATCGCTCCGACACGTATCTCGCGGCCGGAGCCCCGTGGCGCTGCGGTCTTGCCCCCGCCGAGGCGCTGGCCGCGGCCAGGATGACGCTGCCCCTCGGCACCAGGCTCGCAGTGGGCACCCTGCGGATCCTCGCACGCACCCAACTCCCCAGTTCCGGAGCGCAGTCGGGCATGATTCCCGGGCCCCGCAGAGACGCCGGGCCGCATCTGCCCCCGGGCTGCACGGGTACCGAAGCAACGCTGCTCTTCCCCACACTGCTGGCTGAGGCCCGACGCTGGGGCCTCCCCGAGCGGGACACGACGGAATTGCTACCGGCGGCCGAGCGGTGCCTGACCTGGCTGCTGAACACCGTCGGCGACGGCACCTACCTGCGCGATCCCCACCCCGGCGGCCCCGTCCGCTGCGAGACGCAGGCCCACGCCCATCGTGCGGCCCTGCTCGGTGCCGATCTCCTCGACGCCTGCGGCAGACCGGGCGGCGCCGGACTGCGGCAGTGGGCGCGGGAGCTGCGCAGGGCGTTCCGGGAGGAGTTCTGGTTCGACGACCTGGGCGGAGGCCGGCCGGTGGCGGCCCGCGCCCCTGACGGGACCCCGATGGCGTACTTGGGGTCGGGCGCCGCCCATCTCCTCGACACCGGCCTGCTCGGCGGGGGCGAGCTCGCCGTCGGCCTCCTGGACCGGGTGCAGACGGAACAGCTCGCCCGGTTGCTGGGCGGCCCGGCCATGGACTCGGGCTGGGGGCTGCGCGCACTGGGCGCGAAGGAGGCCGGGTACAACCCGTTCGGCCACCGGAGCGGTGCCGTACGGATCCACGACACGGCGGTGGCGGTCGCCGGCCTGGCCGCCGCCGGATACGACAAGGAGGCGAACGCCCTGCTCCGGGGCGTTCTCGCGGCGGCCGAGACCTTCGGCCACCGCCTGCCCGAGATGTACGCGGGGGTGGCGCGCACCGAGGACAGTGCCCCCCTGCCGCACCCGGCGGCCTGCCGCCCGGCGGCCACCGCGGCCGCCGCCGGGGTGTTCCTGCTGTCCACGCTCGCCGGTATCCGCCCCGATGCGCCGGCCGGCACCGTCACGCTGCGGCCCGTGCGCAGCGCGCCTCTCGGCGAGATCGTTCTGACGGGACTGCGGATCACCGGCGCCCCCTTCTCCGTGAGGGTCAGCCGGCTCGGCCTCGCGATGGTCGAGGAAGCCGCCGACGGACTGCAACTGGGGGTGTGACCTCGAAGAACACGTCATCGCGCCACCGCGCCACGGCCCGCAGCAGACGGCGAGACGCATACCGGAACGAAGTGGATCAGTCACCGAAGCGGCCGACGAAGGGAGTGTTTATCGTCAGGCAGACGACTATGATCGCCGCATGCCCTACGACCCGTCAGCCTTTCCGCCCTTCGCCGTCACCGTGGACCTGGTCGTGCTCACCGTGCGCCGCCACGCCTTGTGCGCGCTGGCGGTGCGCAGGGGCGAACCACCCTTTCAGGGGCGCTGGGCACTGCCCGGGGGATTCGTGAGGGCGGACGAGGACCTGGCGCAGGCGGCAGCACGCGAGTTGGCCGAGGAGACCGGGCTGCGCGCCCACGACCCCGCGGTCCCCGCCCAGGACAACGGCGCCCACCTCGAGCAGCTCGCGACCTACGGCGACCCCAAGCGCGACCCCCGGATGCGCGTGGTCAGCGTCGCTCATCTCGCCCTGGCCCCCGACCTGCCGGCACCCCGCGCCGGTGGCGACGCCAGCAACGCCCGCTGGGCGCCGGTCGAGGAGCTGCTGCAGCAGGGCGGGTACGGCCGCGACGGCGAACCGGTGGCACCCCTCGCCTTCGACCACGCTCAGATCCTCTCCGACGGGGTGGAACGCGCCCGCTCCAAGATCGAGTACTCGTCCCTCGCCACGGCGTTCTGCCCCACCGAGTTCACCGTCGGCGAGCTGCGCAGGGTCTACGAGGCGGTGTGGGGCGTGGCCCTCGACCCGCGCAACTTCCACCGCAAGGTGACGGGAACCCCGGGCTTCCTCGTCCCCACCGGCGGTACCACCACGCGTCAGGGCGGCCGCCCGGCGCAGCTGTTCCGGGCAGGCGGTGCCACGTTGCTCAACCCGCCGATGCTGCGCCCCGAAGTGTGAGACCGGGCCCGCCTACGGCAGGTCCGTCCTGCAGGGGCGGCCGTCGTGGTACCGGGCTGAGGAGCGAACGGCGAACACGGTTCCGAGCGGACCGATCGCGGCTGGTCGGGTGGCCGCGCGCTGCCCGGAAAAACGGACATAGCGCGCTATCTTGCTGCGGGTGATCCAGGCCTTCGGACTGACCAGCAACCCCCGCAAGGACCTTCCGCCCGCCGTCGACGACGTCTCCTTCGAGGCGTGTGCGGGCCACGTCACCGCACTTCTCGGCACGCCGGGATCGGGCCGGACGACGGTGCTCAGACTGATGCTCGAACTCCAACAGGGCCGCGGCTTCACCTACTTCAGGGGCCGCCCACTGCACCGCATCGCCCACCCGTCGCGTGAGGTCGGTGTGCTGCTCGGCGACGTACCGGGCCACCCGGTCCGCACCGTCCGCGGCCATCTGCGCATGCTGTGCGCGGCCGCGGGCGTTCCGGTCCGCCGGGCCGACGAAGTCCTCGAGACGGTCGGCCTCGTCAGTCTGCGCGACGAGCGCCTCGGCACCCTCTCCCGGGGCATGGACCGCCGCCTCGGCCTGGCCTGCGCCCTGCTCGCCGACCCCCACACGCTCGTGCTCGACGACCCGACCGCCGACCTCTCCGCCCGCGAGGCCCGCTGGCTGCACGGCGCGCTCCGCGCCCACGCGGCTCAGGGCGGCACGGTCCTGCTCACCCTGTCCGACCCCAAGGAGGCCGCCCGCAACGCCGACCGGGTCGTCACCCTGGAGCGCGGCAGAATCGTCGCCGACCAGAACGTCACCGAGTTCGCCCGCACGCGGCTGCGCCCCCGGGTCGCCGTCCGCAGCCCGCACGCCCCGCGCCTCGCCGCCCTCCTGGCCAAGGAGGCTCGCTCCGCGCGGCGCTCCGTCGAGGTCGTCCGCGAGAGCGGCAACCGCCTTTCCGTGTACGGCAGTACCTGCGCCGACATCGGCGAGACGGCGTTCCGCCACAGCATCCTGGTCCATCAACTCGCCGACGAGATCGGTGACATGGGTCCCGGAGCGGGGGCGCCCACCTCCGAGGAGCAGGATGCCGCGGACGCGCCGGGGCGGTCGCGCGCGCAACGCGGCGACGACACGACCGGAACCGACAAGACCGCTCAGCGCCCCGTCACCGGTCAGCCCGAAACCGCACCGCACGCCACGGCCGGGCCCGACCGAGTTCAGGAAACGGCAGCCGCAGCGTCCCTCTCGGCGCCGACCGACTCGGCTGCCGACCCCGACCCCGCGCCGAGTACCGCCGACACCCGGAGCCGCACCCTCACCCCGCGCTCAGCCGCCGACCCCGACCCCGACCCCGCACCGAGGCCGCATACCGCCGACACCCGGAGTCTCACCCTCACCCCGCGCTCAGCCGCCGACCCCGACCCCGACCCCGCACCGAGGCCGCATACCGCCGACACCCGGAGTCTCACCCTCACCCCGCGCTCAGCCGCCGACCCCGACCCCGACCCCGCACCGAGGCCGCATACCGCCGACACCCGGAGTCTCACCCTCACCCCGCGCTCAGCCGCCGACCCCGACCCCGACCCCGCGCCGAGGCCGCATACCGCCGACCCCCGGAGCCTCGCCCTCACCCCCCTCCCGCCCCCCATCTCCGTCCGATCCGCCCCCAGCCCCCTCCGCCCCCTGCGCTACGAGCTCCGCCGAGCCACCGGCATCAGCACCGGCTTCCTCACCGCGGCCGTCGTGCTCGTCGTGTCCGCCGTCACCGCCGTCCTGCTCGCCAGGATCGGACACACGCCGCAGGCGCGTCTGCTGGCCGCCTGGCCCCGGGAGCTGCCCCTGCCGCCCGCGGCGCTCGGCGCCGGACTGCTCGGCGCGCTGGCCTTCGGCGACGAGTTCCGCCACCCCGCACTCGCGGCGGACCGCGGCACCGTGCCCCGCCGGCTGGGGCTGCTCACGGCGAAACTCCTGGTCGCCGCCGTCACCGCGCTGACCCTGGCCTTCCTCACGGTCGGCTGCGACGCCGAAGTGCTCTACCTCGTATACGGACGGGAGCTCACGCGGGTTCCCGCGGACTGGCCGTCGCTGAGCGCGAGTTGGATGGGTCTTCTCGTGGGCTGCGCCTGGGCCGGGGTGCTGGCGGCGGGCATCTTCCGGTCCACCACGGCGGGGCTCGCGGCCGTGCTTGCCGTACCGGTCGTCGTCGTACCCCTCGTACAAAAAGTCTGGGAGGGATCGTCAGTGCGGACCGCGGCTGGGTTTCCGCTGCGGCTGCGCGAGACGCTCTGGCTGCAGTGGCCCTTCGGCGGAGAGCGCTATCTGTCCGTGCTGGCGCGGGTGCTCGTCCAACCCGTGGGCGGCGCTCTGACGTTGTCGCTGACCGCGCTGCTCTGCGCGTATCTGCTCACGACCCTGCGCAGCAGGGCCCGATGACGACCATCTCGCACGCTTTCGCCCCACCCTGCGCACAACTCCCCAGGGAAAGCCCATTTCTTTCCGATAAGGCGTCAATTGCGACGGGGTGAGCGATCACCCTTTCGTGTGCTTTTCACCAAAGACCTCAAGGCAGTTGAGGGCGAGGCCGACAAAGGATCCGTGAGTACCCTTGCGCACACCATGATGACCGCCGCCCGCTCCGCAGACTCCGGTCTCGCCGGCCCGGGCGAACTCGACCGCTACCCCTACGCGGAGGCCTCGATGGCCGACCGCGTCGGAGCCCCCGTATGGGAGAGCGCGGACCAGGAGCTGGGCCGTGTGGGCCGGCGTGCCGCGGGCAGCCGCGGGCGCGGGCTGCACGGCCAACTCGTCCAGCAGCTCGGCCAGATGATCGTCTCCGGCGACCTGGGTGCCGACCGCCCGCTCGTGCCCGAGGAGATCGGCCAGCGTTTCGAGGTCTCGCGCACCGTCGTCCGCGAGTCGCTCCGCGTCCTGGAGGCCAAGGGCCTGGTCAGCGCCCGCCCGAACGTCGGCACCCGTGTGCGCCCGGTCAGCGACTGGAATCTTCTCGACCCGGACATCATCGAGTGGCGGGCCTTCGGACCGCAGCGCGACGATCAGCGGCGCGAGCTGAGCGAGCTGCGCTGGACCATCGAACCGCTGGCCGCGCGCCTGGCCGCCGGACACGGGCGCGAGGACGTCCAGCAGCGGCTCGCGGACATGGTCGAGATCATGGGGCACGCCATGGGGCAGGGCGACGCCCTGACGTTCTCCCGTGCCGACGCCGAGTTCCACTCGTTGCTCATCCAGCTCGCCGGCAACCGCATGCTGGAGCACCTCTCCGGGATCGTGTCGGCCGCCCTCCAGGTTTCCGGCGCCCCCGTCACGGGCTGTGACCGGCCGAACGACGTGTCCTTGGCGCACCACGGCAGGATCGCCGACGCGCTCGCCGCCGGCGACGGCACGGCGGCCGAGACGGCCATGCGTCAACTGCTCACCGTCCACCCCGAGGTGGAGCGCGTGGTTCCCGCACCGCGTGAACACTGAGCGCCGACCCGCGGACGGCACGTCCGGGGAAGCCTCTCCCTCCTGGGGCGTCGCCCGGTCGGCGAACCGTCTCCCGTCGGACCCCGCGGGATCTCCGGTATCCCGCGGGGTCCGACGGTGCGACGGGGTGTGTGTTTCACGGCGCGACCCCGGGTAGTAGGCATGAGTGGCCGTCTCTGCCCTTGTCTGACCGTTTTTGAGCAGTTACGGGGTGTGACTCGGGCCACGCAGATTGGGCGTAACGCTCGTGGGAACAGCGCGATGACCTAAGAGGTGACAGCCGAGGAGGGAATACGGACGCCGTTCACGGCGCTGTGCATCTCCCCGGCCCCCGCCCGCGCCGTCGGCCCAATCCCCCAAGCCGGCGGTCGGCTCCTGTCCGTCCTGGACGGGGCCGGAAGCCGTTTTCCAACGTTCCGAGAGGTTGTTCGTGTCGGCCAGCACATCCCGTACGCTCCCGCCGGAGATCGCCGAGTCCGTCTCTGTCATGGCTCTCATCGAGCGGGGAAAGGCCGAGGGGCAGATCGCCGGCGACGATGTGCGTCGGGCCTTCGAAGCTGACCAGATTCCGGCCACTCAGTGGAAGAACGTACTGCGCAGCCTCAACCAGATCCTCGAGGAAGAGGGTGTGACGCTGATGGTCAGTGCCGCAGAGCCCAAGCGCACCCGAAAGAGCGTCGCAGCGAAGAGTCCGGCCAAGCGCACCGCCACCAAGACGGTCGCGGCGAAGACGGTGACCACCAAGAAGGCCACCGCCACCGCCCCCGCGGCGGCGCCCGCCGCCGACGCGCCGGTCGAGGAGGACGCCCCGACGGCCGCCGCGGCCAAGAAGGCGCCCGCCAAGAAGGCCACGGCGGCCGCGAAGAAGACGGTCGCCAAGAAGACGGCGGCCAAGAAGACCAGCGCCAAGAAGGACGACGCCGAGGTCATCGAGGAAGAGGTTCTCGAGGAGACCCCGAAGGCCGGCGACGAGCCCGAGGGCACCGAGAGCGCGGGCTTCGTGCTGTCCGACGAGGACGAGGACGACGCGCCTGCCCAGCAGGTCGCCGCCGCCGGTGCCACCGCCGACCCGGTCAAGGACTACCTCAAGCAGATCGGCAAGGTCCCCCTGCTCAACGCCGAGCAGGAGGTCGAACTCGCCAAGCGCATCGAGGCGGGCCTGTTCGCCGAGGACAAGCTGTCCAACGCCGACAAGCTGGCCCCCAAGCTCAAGCGCGAGCTGGAGATCATCGCCGAGGACGGCCGCCGCGCCAAGAACCACCTCCTGGAGGCCAACCTCCGTCTGGTGGTCTCCCTGGCCAAGCGCTACACCGGCCGCGGCATGCTCTTCCTGGACCTCATCCAGGAGGGCAACCTCGGTCTGATCCGCGCGGTCGAGAAGTTCGACTACACCAAGGGCTACAAGTTCTCCACGTACGCCACCTGGTGGATCCGTCAGGCGATCACCCGCGCCATGGCCGACCAGGCCCGCACCATCCGTATCCCGGTGCACATGGTCGAGGTCATCAACAAGCTCGCGCGCGTGCAGCGCCAGATGCTCCAGGATCTGGGCCGCGAGCCCACCCCGGAGGAGCTGGCCAAGGAACTCGACATGACCCCGGAGAAGGTCATCGAGGTCCAGAAGTACGGCCGCGAGCCCATCTCCCTGCACACCCCGCTGGGCGAGGACGGCGACAGCGAGTTCGGTGACCTCATCGAGGACTCCGAGGCCGTCGTCCCGGCCGACGCGGTCAGCTTCACGCTCCTGCAGGAGCAGCTGCACTCCGTCCTGGACACCCTGTCCGAGCGCGAGGCGGGCGTCGTCTCCATGCGGTTCGGTCTCACCGACGGTCAGCCGAAGACCCTCGACGAGATCGGCAAGGTCTACGGCGTCACGCGCGAGCGCATCCGCCAGATCGAGTCCAAGACCATGTCGAAGCTGCGCCACCCGTCGCGTTCCCAGGTGCTGCGCGACTACCTCGACTAGGTCGCGCCTGTACGACACCCAAGGCCCGGTTCCTCACCCGGAACCGGGCCTTGTCGCGTCGGCGCGCGGGTGCGGCGCGCCACGCGCTGGATCACTCTGGGTCTCCCAAGGCAACCGAGAGTGAGGTACGTGTATGCGTCGTCCGTCTGTCCGGGCGCTGACCCGGCCGCTGATCCTGGCGGCTGCCGCGACCGCAATACCGCTGCTGTCCGCCGCTCCCGCGCCCGCCGACGTCGTCGTGGGCGGCTTCCCGGTCGACATCTCCCAGAGCCCGTGGACGGTGGCACTGTCCAGCCGTGACCGGTTCGGGGGTACGCGCGCGGGACAGTTCTGCGGGGGCGTGGCGATCGCACCCACGACCGTGCTCACCGCGGCGCACTGCATGGGCGAGGAGGTCCTGGGGTCGCCGCCGAACCGTGCACGGGACCTGAAGGTCATCACGGGCCGCACGGACCTGCTCGCGGAGCGGGGGCGGGAGATCGCGGTGCGCGACGTACAGGTCAATCCGGGCTACGACAGCGCCACCAACGCGGGGGACTTCGCCCTGCTCACCCTCGCCGAGCCGCTGCCGGGAAGCCCGGTCATCGCCATGGCCGCGGCCGGCGATCCGGCGTACCGGCCCGACACGGACGCCGTGGTCTACGGCTGGGGCGACGTCACGGGAGGCGGTGACTACGCGCGCACTCTGCACGCCGCACGCGTACGCGTACTGCCCGACGCACAGTGCGAGAAGGCCTACCCGGGCCGCGACGAGGGCACCTACGTCGCCGGGAGCATGCTGTGCGCCGGAGAGCCCCAGGGCGGCCGGGACGCCTGCCAGGGAGACAGCGGCGGCCCTCTGGTGGCCCAGGGGAAGCTGATCGGGCTCGTGTCCTGGGGCAGCGGCTGCGGCCGGGCGGGCAGCCCGGGCGTCTACACGCGCGTGTCCGAGGTCGTACGGGCGCTCGGGGCGGCCCCGGGAGCGAGCGGCGCCCCAAGAGCCGTGGAGAGCCGCTGACGGTGCCCTTGCGGGGTCTCCCGCACAAGCGCGGGCGGCGCGGTCCCTGAAATCAGGGGCCGCGCCGCCCGTCCGCCGGCCTGTGCCGGATGTCGGCTCGTCGTCAACGCGAAGTGTCAGCGCTCTTCGTCGACTGCGGACGCCGGAACGGAGGTCAGCCGCTCCGTCTCGTCCTGTATCTCAGCGGCGATCTTCTTGAGTTCCGGCTCGAACTTGCGACCGTGGTGGGCGCAGAAGAGCAGCTCTCCGCCGCTGAGCAGGACAACGCGTACGTAGGCCTGCGCGCCGCAACGGTCGCAGCGATCGGCGGCCGTCAGCGGGCTCGCGGGGGTCAGAACAGTAGTCACGTCGCCTCTTCTCTAGCTCGACGAGCTGTCGTACCAGGGTCAACATCCAACCAGCCCCGAACTGTTCCCGCCCGGGGCTTTTCCTCGAAAAAAATCTTTCGAGGCCGGCCGTCTGTTGCCGGTTGGCGGCGAATGTGCCGTATTACGTGTCTGTGTGTCTTACGGGTTCGCTCTGGCTGTCAACGTCAGTCCTCCCGGCTGGCTTGCCGGTTTGTTCATGAGGACGTGCCCGGAGCCTAAATGGTTCATGCCTCCAAGGGAACGTGATGTGTACTTCACCCCATCGAGGGATCGAACATGCATGCGACCCTGGACTAGGCTGTGATTCCCCACGAGGGTGGCGTGACAACGGCTCTACCAGGCATCGGTACCCTCTTGACGGCAACCAAGGCCGCGCCCTTACCCAAAAGGGCCCCATCTGAAATTCAGCGAGGAGCGAACCGCGTGACCGCCGAAACGTCCGTGTCGTCCACAGCGCTGCTGGCAGGAGCAGAGCGGGACGGTTCCAACTACACCGCGCGGCACCTGCTCGTCCTCGAGGGGCTCGAGGCCGTGCGCAAGCGTCCCGGTATGTACATCGGATCGACCGACAGCCGCGGTCTGATGCACTGCCTGTGGGAGATCATCGACAACTCCGTCGACGAGGCCCTCGGGGGCTACTGCGACCACATCGAGGTGATCCTCCACGACGACGGCTCGGTGGAGGTCCGGGACAACGGCCGGGGCATTCCGGTCGACGTCGAGCCCAAGACCGGCCTGTCCGGCGTCGAGGTCGTCATGACCAAGCTGCACGCCGGCGGCAAGTTCGGCGGCGGCTCGTACGCCGCGTCCGGCGGTCTGCACGGCGTGGGCGCCTCCGTGGTCAACGCGCTGTCGGCCCGCCTGGACGTCGAGGTCGACCGCGGCGGCCACACGCACGCGATCAGCTTCCGCCGCGGTGTGCCCGGCGCCTTCGCGGGCAACGGCCCGGACGCCAAGTTCGAGGCCGCCAGCGGCCTGCGCAAGACCAAGAAGATCCCCAAGACCCGCAGCGGCACGCGCGTGCGCTACTGGGCCGACCGCCAGATCTTCCTCAAGGACGCCAAGCTCTCCCTGGACAACCTCCACCAGCGGGCCCGCCAGACGGCGTTCCTGGTGCCCGGCCTGACCATCGTCGTCCGTGACGAGTTCGGTCTCGGCGAGGGCGGCAGCAAGGGCGAGGAGTCGTTCCGTTTCGACGGCGGCATCAGCGAGTTCTGCGAGTACCTGGCGAGCGACAAGCCGGTCTGCGACGTCCTCCGCTTCTCCGGTCAGGGCACCTTCAGGGAGACGGTCCCGGTCCTGGACGAGCACGGCCAGATGACCCCCACCCAGGTCACCCGCGAGCTCGACGTCGACGTCGCCATGCGCTGGGGCACGGGCTACGACACGACCCTGAAGTCGTTCGTGAACATCATCGCCACCCCCAAGGGCGGCACCCATGTCGCGGGCTTCGAGACGGCCGTCGCCGGCACCCTCAACGAGGTCCTGCGCGCCAAGAAGCTGCTGCGCGTGGCCGAGGACGACATCGTCAAGGACGACGCCCTGGAGGGGCTGACGGCCGTCGTCACCGTGCGGCTCGCCGAACCGCAGTTCGAGGGTCAGACCAAGGAGGTCCTCGGCACCTCGGCGGCCCGCCGGATCGTGAACAACGTGATCAACAAGGAACTCAAGGCGTTCCTGACCTCCACCAAGCGTGACGCCGCGGCCCAGGCCCGCGTCGTCATGGAGAAGGCCGTTGCCGCCGCTCGTACGCGCATCGCCGCCCGCCAGCACAAGGACGCCCAGCGCCGCAAGACGGCCCTGGAGTCCTCCTCGCTGCCGGCGAAGCTCGCCGACTGCCGCAGCGACGACGTGGACCGCAGCGAGCTCTTCATCGTCGAGGGCGACTCGGCGCTCGGCACCGCCAAGCTCGCCCGCAACTCCGAGTTCCAGGCGCTACTGCCGATCCGCGGCAAGATCCTGAACGTCCAGAAGTCGTCCGTGACCGACATGCTCAAGAACGCCGAGTGCGGCGCGATCATCCAGGTCATAGGGGCCGGCTCCGGTCGTACCTTCGACATCGACGCGGCCCGCTACGGCAAGATCATCATGATGACCGACGCCGACGTCGACGGCTCGCACATCCGCACGCTGCTCCTGACCCTCTTCCACCGCTACATGCGGCCCATGGTCGAGGCCGGCCGGGTGTTCGCCGCGGTGCCGCCGCTGCACCGCATCGAGCTGGTCCAGCCGAAGAAGGGCCAGGACAAGTACGTCTACACCTACTCGGACCGGGAGCTTCGCGACAAGCTGCTCGAATTCGAGAGCAAGGGCGTCCGGTACAAGGACTCCATCCAGCGCTACAAGGGCCTCGGTGAGATGGACGCCGACCAGCTGGCCGAGACGACCATGGACCCCCGCCACCGCACCCTGCGCCGGATCAACCTCTCCGACCTGGACGCGGCCGAGACGGTCTTCGACCTGCTGATGGGCAACGACGTGGCGCCGCGCAAGGAGTTCATCTCCAGCTCCGCGGCGACGCTGGACCGCTCGCGCATCGACGCGTAGGCATACCTGCTGCTGGCTGCTGGCCCCTGGCCCGTGGCCCCTGGCCCTGCCCACGCCCGGTTTCGGGTGGTGGGCAGGGCTCTCCACCCGTGGGTGGAGTCCGCGGCCCTGTGCCGATCCACCCACGGTCCACCCCTGCTCCGATCTGCCGGCCTGCGGATTTCCGTAGCGTCGAAGGCGTCGACAGCACTCGCTGTCGCCTCTCCCTTCTTCGCTCACGGAGGCAAGGATGTCCGGGCTGATCAACGCGCTGGCGATCGCGGCCGTGGTGGTTCTGGTGATCGTCCGCCAGTTCCGCGCCCAGCCGATAGGCACCGGACGGCGCTGGTGGCTCGTTCCCGTGGTCCTCGCTTTCGTCGCCGTGCGTGAGCCCGGCATCGTCGACGCCCACCACCGCATCGCGTCCGTCGTCCTGCTCGGCGCCGAGCTGCTGATCGGCCTCGCCACCGGAGCCGGCTGGGCCTGGACCACCCGCATATGGGCGGAGCCGGACGGCACGGTGTGGAGCAAGAGCACCAAGGCGAGCGGGACCGTGTGGATCGTCGGCATAGCCTTGCGCGTCGGCCTGTTCGCGCTCGGCACGGCAGTCGGTGTGCACCAGAACAGCTCCGCCCTGCTCCTCGCCCTCGCGGCCACGCTCCTGGTCCGCTCCGGAATCCTCCTGTGGCGGTCCCAGTCCGTCTCCCCGGCACCCGCCGTGGCCCCGGCGTACGGTGACCACACGGTCCGGTCGGCCGCGAAGGAGCGTGTGTGACGGAGAACTCCTGGACCCACTGGCCCTCCCGGGAGGCGCTGGGCCGCGAGGGAGTCTCGCGGCCCCGGCGGCTGCTCGCCTGGCTCGTACGGCTGCTGGTGCTCGGCATGCTGCTGTGGGGCGCGTACGACAACACCCACGTCCACGGCTGGGGCGCGGTCGGAGCCGTATCGGGCGTCCTCCTGGCCGGTGCCGTCGCCTGGGGATTCTGGCGCACCACCCTCGCCCACCGGCTGCTGCCCTCCCTCACGCTCATGGCCGCCCTTATGGGGCTCGCCGTCGCCGGAGAGGCAGCCGGCTTCAGGACCGCGGCTCTCGTCCTGTGGTGCGGCTGTGCCGTCAGCGCCCTGGAGCGGCTGCCCCTGGCCGCCGCCGTGCCCGTGATGTCGGTCTCCCTCGCGGCCTACGCCGCCGTGAACAACGACGTGTGGCTGACCACCGCGGCGACGACGGCCGGGCTGGCACTCGCCGGATACACCCTGCGCCTCGACTCCGAGGCCAGGGGCAACACTCAGCGGCTGCTCGCCCAGGAGCGCGCCGCGCGGGCCGCCGAGGCGGAGTCGGCGGCGCTCGCGGAACGGGCGAGGATCGCACGCGAGATCCACGACGTGCTCGCCCACAGCCTCTCGGCGCAGCTCGTGCACCTGGAGGCGGCCAGGCTGCTCATCGAACGGGGAGCCGACCGGGAGAAGATCCTGGAGCGGGTGGTGGCGGCGCGCGGCATGGCCCGCGACGGGCTCGACGAGACCCGGCAGGCGCTGTCCGCGCTGCGCGGTGAACTCACCCCGCTGGAGGACTTCCTGACGGCGCTCGTCGGTTCGTCGGCCGGTGCCGAGATCACCGTTACGGGTGAGCACAGGCCGCTGCCCGCGGAGGCGTCGCAGGCCGTGCGCAGGGTCGCCCAGGAAGCCCTGACGAA